>NZ_NULG01000011.1:5477-54688 GCF_002577195.1 Bacillus sp. AFS041924 | reverse complement strand
AGTCTGAAAATCAAATTTTTAGGACTTTGTCTACACACTGAAAGAAAGGAAGAATATTCCTTTCTTTTACTTTTTTTATCAAACCATTCCATTTAACCATGTATGATTTTCATGTTAAAATGATAACTATGATTAATTAAGCTAGGAGTTGAAAGAATGTTACGAATTGGATCTCATGTTTCTATGAGCGGAAAAAAGATGTTTTTAGCCGCTAGTGAAGAAGCAGCAAGCTATGGTGCAAATACTTTTATGGTGTATACAGGTGCACCTCAAAATACACGTCGTAAAGCACTAGAAGATTTAAATATTGAAGCAGGTTTAAAACATATGGCTGAAAATGGAATTGCAGATATTATTGTCCATGCGCCTTATATCATTAATATTGGAAATACAACAAACCCAGCTACCTATGAACTAGGAGTTGAGTTTTTACAAAAAGAAATAGACCGTACAGCTGCTCTAGGAGCAAAACAAATCGTATTACATCCGGGAGCTCATGTTGGCGCAGGTGAAGATGCTGGTATAGATCGCATTATTCAAGGTTTAAATGAAGTACTAACTGCTGATACTCCTATACAAATTGCGCTTGAAACTATGGCAGGAAAAGGCTCTGAATGTGGTAAATCATTCGAAGAAATAGCGAGAATTATGGAAGGTGTTCAATACAACGATAAATTATCAGTTTGTTTGGATACATGCCATATTAATGATGCTGGCTATGATATCGTGAATGACTTTGATGGTGTTTTAGCCCAATTCGATCACTTAATTGGTATTGATAAAATAAAAGTACTTCATATTAACGATAGTAAGAACCCAATGGGAAGCCGAAAAGACCGACATGAGAACATTGGCTTTGGAACAATTGGATTCAAGGCATTAAACTATATTGTTCATCATCCACAATTAATGGACATCCCTAAAATACTAGAAACTCCATACGTTGGTGAGGATAAAAATAATAAAGTCGCACCATATAAATTAGAAATTGAAATGTTACGCAATCAAGAATTCAATGAAAGCTTCATTCAGGAATTATTGAAAGCTTAATTTAATGAAAACCAGCCCAATTTAAGTTTGTTTTATCTTCTTTTTTCCAATTAGCTATGAAAATCTTTTGAACCTTAAGTTAAACAAAAAAAAATCCCCTAACAAAATAGTTAGGGGTAATTCTATCTTCTCTATAAAACCATCTCTACAACTTTCTTTAACTTACTATCCATATATGAAGCGATTATTTTCCCATCTTTTATTCGCTTTACAGTGACAACATTATTAATTTGTTCGTGATCGTGTTCATCTAAATGTAATAATTTAATATAGACCACATTTGCCTTATCACGTTCGATTAAACTACTTGCGATATTAAGAGCTAGGTTATGGCTTAAATCATCCAAATGAAACAAATGATTAAACTTAAGTTCGTGCTCTGTTTCTTTGTCTAAATATACAATTTCATAATGTAGCTCATGTAAATCCATATTAATCCCTCTCATTTCGTTTTAGATTTAGTGGCAATACGTTGTATGAGCATTATATGATATGTGAAATGAGTAGAGTTATTAATTAACGCTTTTTAATGAACATTTAAACCAGGCTTAAGTTAAGTTAATTTTTGAAAAATAGTGTCGATTTGTTGAGCTGTAGCTTTAGAAGTAACATTTTCAATTTGGGCAAGAATTTGTTTTTTATGCTCTGCATCATAAATATTGTAATTTTTTCCGTTTAATATTGCAGCCACCTTATTGGCTTGATCTGGCGTAATATACACTTGATATTGCTGGCTTAATTTTAAAAGGTCTTTTGGTGTTATATTATTGACCTTTTTATTTACGAGAGTTTGGATAATATTCATTCTGGACCTCCTCTTAGATGAAATATTACATCAATAAATTTTATGAAAGGTCATTAAAAATAATGAGCATAGGACACTAATTCCAATTAATTTTTCAGAAATAATGGGTAAAAAAGCTTTTTGAAGAAGAGGAAATTGCGATAAAAAGCAGGAAATAGCAGTTGTTATAAAGAGATTAACGTTAAGGGAGAGATTGCAACTATGAATCCAGGAACTTAATTACTAAGGCGTTAAAGTATATGAATGATGAGATCGTGAAGGCAAAATAAGTAACTAATCAATTAAACTATTAAACTATAAAAGCTTGAATTCATAATAGAATTCAAGCTTTTGTTTAAAATTAATGGATTGCATTCTTTTTAAATTTTCCACCTTTTACATCAGCGATATTTCCGATTGCTACGAAAGCATTTTCATCATAGTCTTCAACAATTGACTTTAATTTTGCTTCTTCAAGTCGAGAAATAACTGTGAAGATGATTTTTTTATCTTCACCCATAAAGCCACCTTCGCCATGAAAATACGTAACACCTCGACCTAATCGAGCATTTAGTGCATCCCCAATTTCTTTATCATTATCACTAATGATCCATACAGATTTAGTATCCTGGAATCCTTCGATCGTTAGATCAATTGTTTTAAAAGCTACATAATAGGCAATTAATGAATACATAGCATTATCCCATCCAAATACAAAGCCTGCACTTCCTAGAATAAATACATTAAATGCCATAACAACCTCACCAATTGAAAAAGGTGATGATTTTGTTAATAGTATTCCGATAATTTCTGTGCCATCGAGTGAGCCTCCATTACGAATGACTAAGCCTACTCCTATTCCTAAACCTAAACCACCAAATAATGCAGCTAATAATGGGTCATTTGTTAAATGTGGAATGTCCTTAAAAAGGGAGGTAAATACTGAAAGTACAGTTATACCATATAATGTTGAAATAGCGAATGTTTTACCAATTTGCTTATAACCTACTATTACAAAAGGTAAGTTTAATAAGAATAGGAAAATACCTAGATTAATCGAAGTAATATGGGAGAGGATCAAAGAGATACCTACGATTCCACCGTCAATTATATCAGTTGGAATAAAGAAAGATTTTAAGCAAACTGCCATTAACACAGCTCCTAAAGTAATAAAAAACCCCCGTCTAATAATCTTGAAATTTGAAAGCTTACGATGTGTAATTGTGTTCAAAAAACCACCTCTTTATCTATATTTATATGTTAATTGTAACATATTGTATATTTCGTCACAAAGTAAAAAAGCTTATTTATTAAAATTGTATTACAATTTAACTACTAAAATTAAGCCTTTTAAAGTATGGAAAATGATGAAATTAATCGATAAATAATAAAACCTTTACCGAGTTTTCTTTGTTTACAAATATGAAGTATTCTCTTATACTAAGAGCTTGAAGTAAAACGTAATTATTCCTAAATAGATGAAGGTGTTTAAATAAATGAGTCAAAATATCATAAAAATTGAAGATTTGTCTTATAGCTATGAACGGCAAAAGGTTTTAAAAGACATTAATCTTCAAGTTAAAAAAGGAGACTTTTTAGGTTTAGTTGGACCAAACGGTAGCGGTAAATCAACTCTACTAAAATGTATATTAGGGATTCAACAACCAGATGAAGGAAAAATAGAGTTATTTGGTACAGATATTCGAAAAATGAAAAGCTGGGAAAAAATTGGTTATGTATCTCAAAAAGCAAATAGTTTTAACTCTGGATTTCCAGCATCAGTATTTGAAGTAGTATCTTTAGGGCTTGTTTCAAAAATTGGCTTATTTAACGGTTTTAAAAAATCTCATAAACAAAAAGTTGCAGATGCCTTAAGATCAGTTGGAATGTATGAGTTTGCAAATCGTAATATTGGTGAACTTTCAGGTGGCCAACAACAACGTGTCTTCATTGCCCGCGCACTTGTAAGCGATCCAGAACTATTAATACTTGATGAACCAACTGTTGGGGTAGATGCTGAAAATGTAGAAAGCTTTTATCAATTACTTAGCGATTTAAATATCAAGCTCGGTATCACTTTATTATTAGTATCACATGACATAGGCATTATTACTGATAAAGTATCACATGTTGCATGCTTAAATAAAAGACTCCATTTCCATGGTAGTCGAGATAAGTTTAAAGATGCAACTGAGAAGGATTTATCTCTTCTATATGGCCACACTGTACATGTACTATCTCACAATCACGAACACGAAGATGGAGGAGATAGAATATGATGGATTTTTTTCATTATGATTTTCTAAGAAATACTTTAATCACTGGAATGATTATTGGAGTGATGGCTCCATTATTAGGTGTATTCGTTGTATTTAGAAGATTATCACTAATATCTGATGCTTTAAGTCATGTAACTTTGTCAGGAGTTGCAGCAAGTCTTTTACTTGAAAAGTTTTTCTTTACTTCTGGTTTTATTAGTCCTTTATTTATGGGGATGACATTTTCGGTAGCTGGAGCATTTTTAATTGAAAAATTAAGAAGTGTATATAGACATTATCAAGAGTTAGCAATTCCAATTATACTTTCAGGTGGAATGGGATTAGGTGTTATATTAATTTCATTAGCTAATGGATTTAATACAGATCTTTTTAGTTATTTATTCGGTAGTGTAAGTGCTGTTTCAGGTGAAGATTTAATAACTGTCATAATTATAGCAGTATTAGTAGTAATATCTATCATAGTACTTTACAAAGAATTGTTCCTATTATCATTTGATGAAGAATATGCAGTTGCTTCAGGAATAAATGCAAAATGGATACATTATTTGTTTATATTATTAGTTGCTTTAGTAGTATCCATTTCTATGAGAGTTGTAGGCGTATTATTAGTTTCTTCACTTATGACTCTACCAGTAGCAGCAAGCATACGTATTTCAAAAGGTTTTAAGCAAACTATTTTCTTTTCAATTATTTTTGGAGAGCTTTCAGTTGTTGCAGGTATTTTACTTTCTTATAATTTAAATCTAGCGCCTGGTGGTACGATTGTAATCCTGCAAATCCTTATTCTTATTTTTACTTTAAGTTTGAAGAAATTAAGAACAAGTCAAAGGTAGTGATTAAATGAAATTAGCAGATGCATCAAAATTATTAAAAGAAAGAGGTTTCAAAAATACGCCTAAACGTTATGATATGCTCGAGTATATTTTTAGGCAAAATAAATATGTAACTGCAAGAGATATTCAACAAGCTTTAAAAGATAAATACAAAGGGCTTAGCTTCGATACAATTTATCGTAATTTATCCACGTTTATCGAGGTGGATGTAGTTGAAGTAACAGAACTAGAAGGAGAAAAACGTTTTCGTTCAAAGTGTTCTTCATCAGAACATCACCATCATTTTATTTGTTTAGATTGTGGAAATACAAAAAGTATTTATAGATGTCCAATGGACAATTTATCGGTTGATTTACCTGGCTATACGGTACAAAGTCATAAATTTGAAATTTACGGTCTTTGTCCAGATTGTAGTTGAAGCTAATACATACTACAATCAGAGTGAAAATTAGTGTGCATACGTAAGAGAGTACAAATTGTACTCTCGTTTTTATTTTGTAGAATTAGTAACCTGAAGTAGTTGGATTGAAATTCAATACATAATTTTCCAATTTAGTTTATACTTTAATTAGAGGTAAATTGTTCAAATGAAAAACAAAGGAGAGAATATATGGCTATAGGAGATATAATATTTCAGTTGTTTGTCATCTTAATACCAATTGTTATTATTATTTTTGCGGTATTTATTTTTCGATTTCTTAAAAAATACATGCTTCAAATGCAGAGACTTGAGGCAAAACTTGATAAAATAAATGAAAATTTAAAAAATGGAAAGTAGACAAGAGACAATTTGACTTAAAAGTGTTGAAATATCAAAATGCCCGCCAACCGCTCGCTTTCTTCGTTGCTTCGCCTGCTAAAGCGGTGCTCATTACCGTTNNCGCGCCTCGAAAGACAAGCGCTTACATCCAGTCTGAAAATCAAATTTTTGGACTATGTTTACACACTGCGACAATAAATATTATTGTCTTTTTTCGATTTATAAGGTATAGTAAATTTCAACATATATGTTTAAATGTTTAAACGTATAATCTTAATGGAGTTAATTAACTATTATAAATGTTCAAAGTAGGAGAAAAACGATGAAATTAAATGAAACAGTATTAATTACAGGTGCATCCGGTGGTATTGGAAAGGAATTAGCTTTTTTATTTGCAAAGGATGGATTCAATTTAGTTTTAGTAGCAAGATCAATTGATAATTTAATGAAAGTCAAAAATGAAATTGAATCAAAGTCAATAGTAAAGATTCATATATTCTCAAAGGATTTATCAAAAGAGGATGAAATTATTTCTTTACAAAAGGATTTAAATAAAGTAAATATTCAAGTCGACTATTTAGTGAATAATGCAGGGTTTGGGACATTTGGAGAGTTTGTAAATACAAATTTAGATGAAGAGTTAAACATGATTGATTTAAATATACGTACTGTTACACATCTTACAAAACTGTTTTTAACTGGTATGGTTGAACGAAATAAAGGTGGCGTGATGAATATTGCGTCTACTGCAGCATTTCAACCGGGACCATTAATGGCAGTTTATTATGCTACAAAGTCGTATGTACTTTCTTTTTCAGAAGCACTTTCGAATGAAATGAAAGGAACGAATGTTATGATAACTGCTGTGTGTCCTGGAGCAACTGAAACGAATTTTGGAAATCGCGCTAATATGCATGAATCAAATTTATTCCAAAGTGGAGTAGGAAATGTAAAAGATGTTGCTAAAGTAGCTTATAAAGGATTTAAAGACGGAAAGACGATTGTAATTCCTGGAACAACGAATAAAATACTAGCAAATTCTGTTCGATTCATGCCAAGAAAATTAGTTACGAACGTCGTAAGACATATCCAAAGAAGAATATAATAAAAAACGACTCAATCATATGCGATTGAGTCGTTTTTCGTTCTACTAAATTATGTACGAATTCCGACAAGCATTTTGGTAGTATAGATCTATGTAAAATGAAACAAGGCAATATATTCATGAATAGTTGAGGAATTAATAAATTATATTATTGTTGTCCAGCAGGGTGTGTAAATACTTGGAATAATACGCCAAATTTGTCAACTACCTTACCATAACATGGACTAAATCCAGTGTCTTGTAATGGTAATTCTACTACACCACCATCTGAAAGTCCTTCAAAAAATCGTGTTGAAATTTCAATCTCATTTGTAGAAATACAAATTGTTACTTGGTTTCCACTTTGGAATGGGTAACCGGGATAAGTATCTGAAAGCATTAATACTGATTCACCGATTTGGATGGTAGCATGCATGATTAAATTCTTAGCATCTGAAGGGACTTTTCCTTCTGAATCTCCACTAACTTCTCCGTAGGTTTGACTAAATAATACTTTTGCATCAAGCGCTTTTTCATAAAAACTTATTGCTTCTTGTGCATTTCCATCCATGATTAAATAAGGGATTAATTCTACTGACATTCACGTCACTCCTTGATTAAAATTAGTTTTTATTGATTTGAAAGAACTTAAACTAGGTATTCATGAACGCTTGTCTGACCATTGCCATATTCTATTCTATCTATATATAAATTATAAGATAAAGAACATATGTTTGCAATAATGATTTATTTTAATTGTTTCGACATGAAACGAGAACTTTTGTTCTTTTTGATTGTTAATTTATTCGTTAAATAGAGGGGAATTCCATCTATTGTTGAATAGTATGCAATAGGGCAAGATGTTTTACTAAACTTATAGCCTAGGAGGCTGAGTAGTTTGCAGGAGCTCAAAAAATATAGAAGAAATGTCTTCCTATTATTATTTGTAATAGTTATTTCTTATATAGGCCACTTTGCTAAGCCTTTGCCAATTGTTAGTAGAAGAATTTTAGAAGGAATTTTTTGGCTTTCACTTACAGGTTGCTTTGGAATTATAACAAATGGAGTAATAAAATTTAGCCAAAAAATTGGTAAGTTAGCATATTTTTTTGTTTTAGGAAGTTTAGTTAGTGCAGTTTTTGCATTTACAATCGAAACTTTAAATAGCATAAAGGTTATATCTTATTATATTTATTATATTTGTCTTTTAGCGAGCTTAATTACGGGTGTAATAGCAATTATAAAAGAAGAAAAAGGATTAGCAAAATTATCGGGCTTTATATTAATGCTCTTATTCGGATTAATCTTTATGTGTACATTTATTGTGTGGAATATTAATGGTGCACAATTATAGAATAGTTTTTGTCAATTTTTCCATCTAGAAATAGATGGTTTTTTATTTTTCAACAGTGAAATAATTTAAAAAGGTATTAAGTTATTTTTCTAGAATAGGTGAGATATTAGATAGATTAAAAGCGAACTACAAACTGATTATGGGGGTAAAAAATGAATAAAATGCTTTGGAATACACCTGAGAGCTTGAAATCATTACTTACGGAGCTAGTTAGCTGGAAAAGTATTACGTTAACAGAGGGTGAACTTCAATTCCCAATTAAGTTATATAAAAAACTAGCTGAATTACATTATTTTCGAGACTTACCTAATCAATTGAAGCTACAAGATTCTGATAAAGGCAGGAAATTTTTAACCGCATTGTATAAACACCCAGAAGTAAAAGAAACGATTTGTCTTATAAGTCACTTTGACACCGTTAATACAGAAGAATATGGTGAACTTGAACATCTATCTACAAAAACGGATGAATTAACAAAGGCTTTTCAAGAAAGACTTGATCAATTATCCAAAGAAGTACAAACTGATGTGAAATCTGGTGAGTATTTATTTGGTCGTGGCACAATGGATATGAAAATGGGACTTGCGATGCACATGAGTATAATTGAGAAAGCTAGTACTGAGAAATGGCCGATTAATCTTCTATTATTAACAGTACCTGATGAAGAAGTAAATTCAGCTGGAATGCGCGACGCAGTATCAACACTAGTAAATCTTCAGGAAGAATATGATTTAAATTATAAATTATTTTTAAATGGTGAGCCTGTATTTACACAAGAACCAGGAGATCCAAAGTATTATATTTACTCTGGTACAATTGGTAAAATTATGCCAGCAGCATTATTTTATGGAAAAGAAACTCATGCAGGGGAACCGTTAAGTGGAATAACATCACCATATATTGCCTCATTTTTAACAAGAAAAATGGAATGGAATGACGAATTTCAAGAAACTGATTTTGATGAAATAACGCCTTTACCAGTTACGTTGCAGCAAAAGGATTTGAGGTTAGAGTATTCCACACAAACTCCATTTCGTTCAGGCGCGCTGTACAATGTATTTTTAATGAAAAGAAATGCTTCTGAAGTTTTTAATCTATTTGAAAAAATAGCACTAAAAGCTGCTGAAGAATGCAATATTGAATATGCAAATATATGTAAAAAGCATAACGTGAATACGATCGGAAAAGTAAAGGTTATTCAGTATAAAGAATTATATAAGTATGCAATTGATAAACTAGGTGAGGATTGTATACTGAATCTTAAAAAAGAAATATATTCTCATAGCGAGTGGGATGATCGAGAGAAATCATTTAGGCTTGCAGATTATTTAATGATTCAATGTCAGGATCTTGCACCAGCAATTATCATTTTGTTTGCACCACCGTATTATCCTGCAATAAATTCCACTGGAAATGAATTAGTTGAGCAATGTATTAAGTTTTCTTCTGAACTTGCTAGTAATCAATTTAATTTACCTGTAAAACGAATTCACTATTTTAATGGAATTAGTGATTTAAGCTATGTTAATTATAGTGACTCATCGAGCGGATGGACAGCATTTGAGAAAAACACACCAGTATGGGGAGATTGTTATACTTTGCCTTTTAGTTTAATGGAAAAACTAAATGCTCCTGTATTAAATATTGGCCCATTCGGAAAGGATGCCCATAAGCTAACTGAGCGATTACATATGAGAAACGCATTTGAAGAAGTACCTTTTATAGTAGAAGAAGTGATTCATATGGTTAGTAAAATGAATAGAAGCTAATCGATGTACCTGGTCCTCAGAAACGAGTATTAATTGAACAATATTGATAAAGTTGTGAACGTCGTTAACATTTCTTTGAGACTCGTTGATAGATTGTAATATACCTTTGATCTAGCTTAATAAATGCCAGAATGAGAGTTATGTTTATAGATAACCAATCATAAATCTTTAAAATGGGTATAGTTTTGAACAAAATTTTACATATTCGCAAAAAATCCACAAGAATGTTAATTCTCTTGTGGATTTTTATCATTTTAGCGATTAATATTCTATTTCTTCAATATCCTTTGGTTGAGGAAGTGGTTGATTATTATTTTGACGCTCATTAACATTATTTATTTCATCTTCTCTTCTTTCTCTTATTAAGCTGTTTTGCTTTTTGCGATCTTTCAATTGAAACATCTCCTTTACTTTGTTTACTTGTAATTTGTTCAAAAACTGATTTAATTATTAGAAGTTTAGAAAGTAGAGTGTTGGAAAGAGATGATTGGACTTTGTCTATCTCTTATCCCTTTATTTCAGCTATTTGATTAAATAGCCGGTTGAAAATTGATTGCCATTCGTCTTGATTTTTTATTTCAGTTATACAGATTCGATGGTTTTTAGTTATTTTTAATTGATGATCTGATAAAGAGATTCTTCCTTCCTTTGTTAGTAAATTGACAATTTTATATTGGGTAAAGATTGTTTCGTTGCTAGTTTGGAAGTATTTAAATTGTTCTTCAAATTGATGAAGCTGTTTCGGAATGATTGAAATAAATAATAAGTCTTTCCAAGATTCATTGAAATTTTGAAGGATGAAGGACGAATTATCTTGTTCTTTTATACGATAGGATCCATTTGAATCGGAGTATTCATATTGATCCTGTAAGAGAAGGGGCTCTAAAAAACCGCCACCAATTCCTACGTCTGCTAGATAATTTTGATCATCTATTTTTACTAATATAGATAAGTGTGAGAATTCAGGATTCCAGCACTGTTTTTCTTCGTTCCAAAATTTGGTTGAAATAAAGGAGACATTATAACCTAATTCCTTTAAGACTGATAAAAGTAATGAATTCGTTTCAAAACAAATTCCGCCACGCTTTCCTGAAGCTATTTTTTCCATTATTTTAGAAGGATTCATTGTTAGTTGAATTTGAGAAATAATATCAATATTTTCAAAAGGAATGGAAAGTAAGTGATGCTTATGGATTTCTTTTAATGAGGAATATGAGATTGTATTGGGTTTCTTTAAACGGATGTGTTTAAAATATGTTTCGATCAGCATGGGGTCCTCCGTAAAGTGTTATTTTAATAGTAAATATAATGAGTATACAATGAGTCTTAAATAAAAAGTAAATAATACGAAAAAAATTTAAAATTTTCTAAATTCATAGTTGACACATAGGAATAGTGTGTTTATTATTAAGCTTATATAAAAAATCAAAATGGCTGATTGGAAGACCAAAGGCCCTTAACTATTTTCATTAGTTAAGGGTCTTTTTGCACTTTAAGAAAGTATAAATTGGCAGCGGGTGATGAGTACTCGACGTAACTGTCAATTTTAGGAATAAGTGCAAATACGTCTCTGCCTTCACATAAAAGGCTAGGCAATTGACGAGTTTTCTTTAGTTTTGTGCCTTAAAGGGGAGATATTAATGTGTTGAATTGTCGGGATGGGTACAAATAAAAATCGGAAAATTGAATTTGAGAGGGGCAGATCATTGTGGGGGCAAAAAATTGGATTATTAGCTCGGTAGTTGTTGTTTTGGCTGTTTCAGGTGTACTATATGCTACCTTGAAGGACGATAAAACTGCGGCTACTAATATAGAAGCAGGAAATAAAGAAGTAGAATTGTTAAATGTTTCGTATGATCCAACTCGTGAATTATATGAAAACTACAATAAAGCTTTCAGTAAATATTGGGAAAAAGAGAATAACCAAACAGTAACGATTAAACAGTCACATGGTGGATCAGGGAAACAGGCTAGAGCGGTAATAGACGGTTTAGATGCCGATGTTGTTACACTAGCTCTTGGATATGATATTGATTCGATCAATGAAAAGGCACAACTAATATCCCCTAATTGGCAAAAAGAATTTGAATACAATTCAACACCATATACTTCAACGATTGTTTTTTTAGTAAGAAAAGGAAATCCGAAAAATATTAAGGATTGGGATGATCTAACGAAAAAAGGAGTTGAAGTAATTACTCCGAATCCTAAAACTTCTGGTGGAGCGAGATGGAATTATTTAGCTGCATGGGGCTATGCAGACAAAAAATATGGTGATGAGAAAAAAGATAAAGCTTTTATGAAAAAGTTATATAAAAATGTTCCTGTATTAGATACTGGAGCACGTGGTTCAACAACTACCTTTGTTGAAAAAGGAATTGGAGATGTATTAATCGCATGGGAAAATGAAGCGTTACTTTCTGTGAAGGAATTCGGCGAAGGAAAATATCAAATTGTTTATCCATCGATTAGTGTTTTAGCTGAACCACCAGTTGCGGTTGTAGATCAAAATGTTAAACGAAAGAAAACTGAAGATGTGGCTAAGGCTTACTTATCATATCTTTATAGTAAAGAAGGTCAAAATATCATAGCAGAAAATTACTATCGACCTAGAGATAAAGAAATTCTCTCAAAATATAACAAACAATATCCTAGTCTACCTTTGTTAACAATTGATAAAGATTTTGAAGGATGGAGTAAAGCTCAATCGAAGCATTTTGACGATGGAGGAGTATTTGACCAAATTTATCAATAATTAAGCAATTAAGAAACAGTAATGAAAATAAGGAGGACATTGGATTATTTATGGCTTGTCTTCATTAGCCTGTCCAAGTCTTCTTTATTTGATTTTTCATTTTAAGGAGGATTGACATAAGGTGTTTAAGAAGCGAAAGAGAATCCTACCTGGATTTGGATTAACGTTTGGATTTTCAATTTTATATATTAGTTTTTTTATTTTTCTACCAGTTTCGATGCTATTTCTACACTCTTTAGATATAGGGTGGTCTAAATTTATAAAAATTGTTACTCAAGATAGAGTACTAATGTCTTATAAAGTAAGTTTTGGAACTGCTTTTATTGCAGCAATTATTAATGCTATATTCGGGTTATTAGTAGCCTGGGTACTTGTAAGATATCGTTTTCCTGGAAAACGAATTGTAGATGCTTTCATAGATTTGCCTTTTGCTTTACCGACTGCAGTTGCAGGGATTACGTTAACAACATTGTATTCTCAAGATGGTTGGATTGGTAAATTTTTCTCATTCAAAATTGCTTATACACCCCTTGGGATCATTATAGCTCTTACTTTTATTGGGTTACCTTTTGTTGTAAGAATGGTGCAACCAGTTCTGGAAAATTTCCAAAAAGATGTTGAAGAAGCAGCGGCAAGTTTAGGCGCAAATCGTTTTCAAATTTTTTGGAAGGTAATTTTTCCAGGGATTTTACCGGCATTATTAACTGGATTTTCTCTAGCCTTCGCAAGGTCTTTAGGAGAATATGGGTCTGTCGTATTTATTTCAGGAAATATGCCAATGAAGACTGAGATCACACCTTTATTAATCATGACAAAATTAGAGCAATATGATTATGCAGGTGCCACTGCACTTGCCGTTGTTTTATTAGTCATTTCTTTCCTACTCCTATTTATCATTAGTATTTTTCAAAGATACGCAAATCGTGCATTTGTTCAAGGAGGTAAGAGTTAAAAATGGAAAGAGAATTACAGATTGATCGAACAATAGAAGTGAATGCTATTGGGAAGAAAAAATCGAAATTAGGCGTTAATACAATTCCGATTATATTAATCACTATAGTCATCCTATTTTTAGCGTTATTTTTATTTCTTCCATTAGTT
This sequence comes from Bacillus sp. AFS041924, assembly GCF_002577195.1. Classification (GTDB taxonomy): domain Bacteria; phylum Bacillota; class Bacilli; order Bacillales; family Bacillaceae_G; genus Gottfriedia. The sequence continues at coordinate 40,919 of NZ_NULG01000011.1, read as the reverse complement.
TCTATTTTTATTAAGGCTTTACATGATGGTTTTGGTGTATATAAAGAAGCAATCTTAGACGAAGAAACTTTAGCTGCAATTAAATTGACTTTTGTGGTAACTATTCTGACTTTACCACTTAACGCGATTTTTGGAATTTCAATTGCATGGGCTACAACGAAATTTGATTTTAAAGGGAAAAACTTATTATTAACTTTAATTGAACTACCCTTTGCCGTTTCTCCAGTTGTAGCAGGATTTTTATTTGTGCTTTTATTTAGTCCTAATAATGGGATATTTGGTGGTTGGTTAAAAGAGCATAATTTAAAAATTATTTTTTCAACCCCAGGAATTGTTTTAGCAACAATCTTTGTCACACTCCCTTTTGTAGCGAAAGAATTAATTGCGGTTATGCAGGCGACAGGAAGTGCTGAAGAAGAGGCGGCGCTAACATTAGGTGCAAACGGATGGCATATTTTTTGGAAGGTGACACTACCAAAAATTAAATGGGGACTTTTGTATGGAGTTATTTTATGTAATGCAAGAGCGGTAGGAGAATTTGGGGCAGTCTCAGTCGTTTCCGGTCATATTCGTGGAGAAACAATTACAATGCCACTTCATATCGAAAACTTATATAATGAATATCATTTTTCACAAGCGTATACAGTTGCGTCACTTATGTCCATTTTTGCGATTCTAACGTTAATTATAAAAAATGTCATTGAATGGAAAGTTCTAAAGGAAGAGAAACAATAGGAGTGGATTGTATGTCAATTAAAGTTTCGAATGTCATAAAAAGCTATGATAATGAGTCTGCCTTAAAGGGAATTGATTTAAATATAAAAAAAGGGGAATTGGTTGCTTTATTAGGTCCCTCTGGTTCAGGGAAAACAACATTATTACGTATCATTGCTGGTTTAGAAAATCCTGATATAGGTGATATATTTTTTGAAGATCAAGATGTAGCGAATTTACAAGTTAAAGAAAGAAATGTCGGCTTTGTATTCCAGCATTATGCATTATTCCAGCACATGACTGTTTTTGAGAATATAGCATTTGGTTTAAAGGTTAGACCAAGATCAACACGTCCATCAAAAAGAAAAATTGATGAGAAAGTGATGGAGTTATTAACTTTAGTAAAATTAGAAAGCTTTGCTAATCGATTTCCATCTCAATTATCCGGTGGACAAAGACAACGTGTTGCATTAGCTAGAGCATTGGCTGTTGAACCAAGTGTATTATTATTAGATGAACCATTTGGGGCATTAGATGCAAAAGTTCGAAAAGATTTAAGAAGATGGCTACGCAAACTCCATGACGAAATTCATATTACAAGTATATTTGTAACACATGATCAAGAGGAAGCACTTGAAGTTGCCGATCGAGTTGTCATTATGAATGGTGGTACAATTGAACAAATCGGAACACCTGAAGAAGTTTATCATACACCTGCAAGTCCGTTTGTTTATGATTTTCTTGGAAAAGTAAACTTATTTCATGGTCGAATCAAACAAGGAAACTTAGTAAGCGGAGGATTAGAAATCCCATTACCAGAATTAGAAGAACAAGAACATAAGGAGCATAAAGAGGTTACTGGCTATGTGCGTCCTCATCAAATTACCATTGAAAAATTTGAAACAAATCAAACATCAATTAGTGCAATCGTAACTCATATTCATGCAGTAGGACCTATTGTTTATGTAGAGGTTTTACGTGAGGATACAAAAGATTATGTTGAAATCGAACTCATGAACGAATTATTTTACGAACTAAATATCCAACTAGGAGAACGAGTATTTGTACGCCCTAATGAATTAAAGGTATTTATTCCTCAAGATTTTTCTATATAGTAGTGATATGAGGAAAGCATAAAAAAATGGTTAAGGATTAAAATCCTTAACCATTTTTAATTTGTAAAAAGAAAAGTTTAACCTTTTGCTGCTTCTAGTTCAGCTAGTTTTTCTTTAGCGATTATGTCGATTTCACGTTTTAGTTCTTCTACCATTGTTGCTTCTGGTACTTTACGAACGATTTCTCCGTGGCGGAATAGTAATCCTTCACCTCGTGCTCCAGCAATACCGATGTCTGCTTCACGTGCTTCACCAGGACCGTTTACTGCACATCCTAGTACGGCAACTTTAATTGGTACTTTTAGTGTTGAAATGTATTCTTCAACATCATTTGCAATACTAATTAAGTCAATTTCAATTCGGCCACATGTAGGGCACGAAATTAATGTCGCAGCATTTGAAGATAAACCGAACGATTTTAGTAATTCTCTTGCAACTTTTACTTCTTCAACTGGATCTGCACTTAATGAGATACGCATTGTGTTACCGATCCCTTTACTTATGATGGCACCTAAACCAGCGGCACTCTTAACTGTACCAGCAAAAAGTGTACCTGATTCAGTGATACCTAAATGTAAAGGATAATCGAATGCTTTTGATGCTTTTTCATAAGCTTCGATTGCAAGGTTTACATCAGATGCTTTCATTGAAACGATAATATCATGGAAATCTAAGTCTTCAAGAATTTTAATGTGATGTAATGCACTTTCAACCATACCATCAGCAGTTGGATATCCGTATTTCTCTAAGATACGCTTTTCTAAAGAACCAGCATTAACACCGATACGAATTGGAATACCTTTTGCTTTAGCTGCATTTACTACTGCTTCAACTTTTTCTTTTCGACCAATATTACCTGGATTAATTCTAATTTTGTCTACTCCGCCTTCAATTGCTTTTAAGGCTAATTTATAATCAAAGTGAATATCTGCAACAAGTGGAATGTTGATTTGTTTTTTTATATCAGCGATTGCATTTGCAGCTCTTTCGTCTGGTACTGCCACTCGAACAATCTGACATCCAGCTTCTTCAAGTCGTTTAATTTCTGCAACTGTTGCTTCAACATCGTGTGTTTTTGTTGTTGTCATACTTTGGATTGAAATTTCATTTGCTCCACCAACAACTACATTTCCTACTTTAACTGCACGTGTTTTACTTCTATGTGTAATTTCGTTCACGAGTAACTCGCTCCTTCAAAAATAACTTATTTCTATTTTATATATATCTACATTATCATATTTTCTTCATGATTACTCATTTTATCAACTGGTTCTAAAGAAATATAACACAAAATTTACTTTTGTGAAGAGTAAATTGGGAATTTATATGATTTTCCACTTTGAATTTTTGTTGGTAAAAGTCCATCGTTTAAGGCTGAAAAGTCTTTTGTAATTTGGCTGATTGGTTGATTGAAATCGGGATTAAGGTTTTCAATAATGCCCAAAACGGTGTCTCCATTCTTCACTTGAATTTTTTCATATTTTGGAAGTGTCGTTTTTTTCGTTTCTGATTTTGAAGCTTTTGCAACCGTAGCGATATTTTTAGTAGGAATTGTCCCTACTTGAAGATCAAAAAATATTATATATGCGATTAATAAAGATCCGAATAAAAAAGCTATTTTTTTCATTGATAATCACTCCTTTTGTAGACTATATGCTTGTCCACAACGAATATTCCATATTAGGAGAGTGAATTTATAAATTTTTAGACAAAAAAAAGAAGTGTGAAAGCACACTTCAGTAAAGATTATTTTTTGCTTGGTAAATTTTTTATTGTCAATGTATACATACCAACTGTAATCAATATAAAGATTAAAGTTTGGAATGGAATATTTATTCTTAATAATCCAAGTAGTAAATAGATAACAGTAGGTAATGTTAAACTATACGTAACCATTGCAAATCGTTGTCTGAATGGTAGATGCTTAGTTGACTTAAATAAAGCCGTTAAAAACGCTAATAAAGTAGCAACAATAAAGATGAAGATACATGACCCTAAATAAAATAGGAAAAATAGCGCGATTAAAAATACAGGAAGAGCTTCTTTTATATTATTAATAAATGTTGAAACATCCGCTTTATTTATTTCTGTAGATTTTAATGAAGGGTAAGGATAATCTTGCTCGCCTTTATCATTTTTTATGACTACTCTATTTTTTAATACAACAACTACAAACTGTTCATTTTTTAATTTTGCTGGTATGAGAGTTTCTTTTGGATAGAAAGCATATTTATATTCACCGATTTTTCGTTCAAATGGAGAATTATCGTTAATAGTTAATGATCCTTTGTTTAAAGAAATCGATTGAATATTTTCTTTTAGCAAATCAGATACATTATTCACCTGAAGCTTTACATCTTTTTCAAATGAAAAGAAACCTGGAAGAGTATATAAAATTGCTAGTAGGAAAAGAAAAAAGATTGTTTTACCGATTTTTTGGAGTCTATATCTAGATATTGTTTTTGGAGAGTATAAACTAAACCAAAATTGTTTAAATATATTCATAAACTCATCCTTTCTTATTTTAATGTTATTTCACTTCCCGAAATTTATTATGTAACTTTCGGGCTATTTTGTATATTATAATCTTTTTTTGGTAATTGAATATTAAACTTTAAATAAAATGAAAAGCGTATGATTACGGGGCGGAGAAGTTTAATGAAAGACAATTGGAAGATTTGTATTTTTGGTTTAAGAGTAGAATTAAAGGAGTAAAGTCTAGTGGGGAACATGAGCTTTTAGATGTGTTTATCAATACATAAAACAGTTTATTTTCACTAAAAATTTATTAATATAAATTAATATCTAAAAAAAAGTAAAAAATACATTGACGTTTAATTTTAGGCATGATATATTAAATATTGTCTTAAGGACAACACAAATTATTCCGCAGTAGCTCAGTGGTAGAGCACTCGGCTGTTAACCGAGTGGTCGTAGGTTCGAACCCTACCTGCGGAGCCATTTATATAGTTTGGCGGTGTAGCTCAGCTGGCTAGAGCGTACGGTTCATACCCGTGAGGTCGTGGGTTCGACTCCCTCCGCCGCTACCAATAATTTATTATGGAGTAATACCCAAGTCCGGCTGAAGGGATCGGTCTTGAAAACCGACAGGGGTGTAACAGCCCGCGGGGGTTCGAATCCCTCTTACTCCTTACTGATTTAAGCGAATGTCCCCATCGGATTAATCGCGATTTTGAACAAACCGTTCAGGGTCCGATTAGCGAGTCCGATGGGGATTTTTGTCGTTTCCGGAACTATTTAAGGAGGGTTTACGGGGGATGACATCGCAAAATGAAACGAAGAAATTAAAACGTCCGATTCGTAAGAGAGCCGGAGCAATTAAACCGCTAGATGCTGACGAGAAGTTAAGCTTACTGTCGTTATTTGACCGCTTTATGGTCGCAAAGAAGGCGGAACTTATAGCGCCGAGGACACGAAAGGACTACGAATTACATTTTCAGTACTTACTTCGCTATTTGAAACGGGAAGGCTACGAATATAATTTAAAGTCGCTTACAGTCGACGTATTTACGCATTACACAATCGATATGATAGAACATCAAGGACTAAGTCCAGTTACGGCAAACGTACGTATAAGGACAACTAGGGCGTTCTTACGATGGCTATACAATCAATCGTATATAAGAGACGCTTTACATTTAAGTTTTAAGCCGTTAAGGACACCGCAAGATACAATCGAATCATTTACGGTTGAAGAAGTTCGAGCAATGTTTCGTGTTATTGATACGGATACTTATACGGGATTTAGGGATCAGTTGGTTCTTACGATGTTATTAGATACGATGGTTAGAATTTCCGAACTAGTCTCGATTAAACGGGAGAACATCGATTTAAAAGGTAAAGTAATCAAACTTGAATCTAAGGCTACAAAGACTCGTAAAACTCGTTATGTGCCGTTAAGCGATAAGACGATAAAATTAATTAAAGAATACTATTTCGAAACGGAAGATTTTGAAAACGAGTATTTATTACTTACTTATGAAGGTGAACAAGTTAACGCGGATACTTTGCGAGAAAGAATCGCCTATATCGGAAGAGTAGCAGGTATTCATAAACGAGTATCACCGCACACATTCCGTCATACTGGCGCACTGATGTATATTATGAACGGTGGGGATCCGTTTAGTTTACAGAAAATACTTGGACACTCTGATATGACAATGACGAGAAGGTACGTTCAAATGACGAATAAAGACGTAAAGGCGCAGCATAACCGATATAGTCCGTTAAGTAGTTTATAAAGGTATATATGTCAAATATTACGGCACACTAACCGTAAAGGGGTGTGAAGTATGCACGTAGTATTAGGATTAATCGGCGGAGCAGTTGTCGGAGCATTAACGTTATTATTAGGATTATAAGTAGTATGGCGCTCTTAACGGGGCGTCTTTTTTATGCGCAATTATTCCCAAATTTAACAACTTCGGGGGCTACTTCGCTTGTCATATTACTAGCACGAAGCTCCTGGCGGACGTCCATGCCCTGAAACTCGGGGGGTCTGAAGGTAATAATACGTAATGTTTTAGCGAATTTAGATAAGCTTAAGGCCAGTAACGACGCGGGTTTTAGCCGAACGTGTTACTTTCCCTAAACTCTCGATTAATGGGAAGGTATAAAATGAACGGAGTCGGACCGTAAAATCAATGTCGAACGATTCCCTAATATTATTCCCTAAAGTATGATATACTGATTCTAATGGGGGCGATATTATGGCGGTGTATGGATACGCTAGAGTAAGTACGCTAGAGCAGGATTTAACCGTGCAAATTAACGCGTTAGAGACGGCAGGTATTGAGGTATTATTTAGCGAGAAACTAAGCGGGAAGTCAGCGAAAACTAGGCCACAGTTAACGGAATTACTTGCGACAGTTAAAGAAGGTGACGTAATCATCGTTTATAAGCTCGATCGTTTAGGACGGAGTATTTCCGATGTAGTCCGTATTTACGAAGAACTACTTTCTAACGGAGTTCATTTCGTATCATTATCGGAAGGAATAGATACGCGCAGAAGCAACGATATTATGACGAAAGCCCTAATAACAATGCTCGGATTATTTGGCGAAATGGAGCGGACATTTATCCTAGAACGTACGGCAGCCGGCCGAGAGCTAGCGAAGAATAACGGCGTTAAGTTCGGACGTCCGGGTATGAGTAAGAAGCGTATCGATCACGCGATAAAGTTATGGACGGAAGGTAAGGATACGATAGGCGAGATAGAAGCGAGTACAGGCGTGAGTAAGTCGGTACTGTATCGCCATATAAAAGAAAGAGGGTTGACTCGATAAGGGTCGGCCTTTTTTCGGAATCCCCAGAGCACCACGTTCAAAAGCGGTTTTCTTGTGAATAATCAATCTGAGCACCGTTCAACACCTCGCTTTACATAGCTTTACACAATAAAAAAGACGCCATTGTCAGCGCCTTATTGCCACGTAATATTTTCGAAGCCTGGATACAAATTTCCTTCTACGGCTTGCATTCCTTGTGGATCTTCTACAACGATATGCACGTAATAGCCATCGTAAACTTCTCCGTAATAATATTTCGTCGGCTTGCTACCATCTACGTAATTAGAAATTGTTCGCAAGTATGAATCTGCGTAATCTCTTGCCGTATTCTTATCCGTGAAACTTACTCCGTCTACTACTAATTTCATTTCGATTTTATCTCCGTTAACCTCAAACGAAGCGTCCTTGATATTTTTACGGTTTTTTATATCGTCAATTGTTGATTGAATCGCTGTCTGCGGGATTGGTGTGTACTTCGGTTCAGTCGTTGCTGTCTTTTCTCCGTTACTGCAAGCGCTTAGTAAGGCTGATAATAACATTAAAATTACTATAAACCGTTTATAAAATCCCATTAAATTCCTCCTAATATTTTCCATCTATATGATACTATTCGACTAGTCCGTTAATTATCCTTTAAACGCAAAAAAGCGCCGCATTGGACGCTCCTTAAGTGTGCATTTGTCTGATCAATTCATTTCCGTCAATTAAAGTAATATTAGTTTTAGTTGCGTATTCAAGCGCGTCCTTCGTAAATCCTGAGGAAGTAATGAAATATCCACGTCGTACTCTATCCGCACTCATTGCGCCTTCTAGCTTCTGTACATCTGGCCTACCGACGTTACCCTTCCAATGCTTAACCTCTACGTATATCGGTTCATTGTCTTCGTCATAAGCTACGATATCTTTTCCGCCGTCTCTACCGGCTTTTGTAACGTGCGTTTTAAAATCTCTAGTGATTTGCAAGAAAGCAGCTACGTAATATTCAAAATCTCGATGGTTCATGTTATATAAATGCTGTTTTTCTTTGTATACCTTAAGTTGATTCCATTCTTTTTTCTTTATTTTAACTGCGTAGCCATTATTAATTTGAACTACGATCATACCGAATAATAAAAATCCCAAAATTGTTAATACAGCAGACATCGGCATATTATTCACCTCTACGATAGTATGCCCCTTTATTCCTCTTCGTATGTATACAATTCATCTACTTTACAATTCAATATATAAGCTAATTTAAATAATTTATTAGCTGGGGGATAGTGCTCACCTTTAAGCCATTTACTAAATTGTTGAGGTGTTACATCCAGTTTACTTGCTAAAAACCCTTTTTTAAGTCCACTTTTATTTATTAGTTCGTCTAAGTTATTTTTCATTGTCATCACCTTATTAAAATAATTCAATAACATTTAGTTAAATCCTTTGAAGATTGATTTTCATAAAAATGAAGATATATTTTCAGGTACTTGCAATATTAGGTAAATACCTACATACGATTAATTAAACGACAAACAAAACGAATTCACTCGAGATTTCGCAAACGTCTTTATAAAACGAGAGGAGTGAAGGTATGAGAATGTATTATGGAGCATTATATCAAACACCTTATTTATACAGTTCTACGGCATTAGAAAGGTACTTTAATCATGCGAAAGATGATGATGAGGTCAAGGCAATTCAACATCATATGCAACGACATGAGGTATACGATGATCCATCTTATGAGGGATTTATGAAAGTAACTAAATTAATCCAGAAAGATCAATTTGAGGAATATGAAACTGATTGGGATTCATTAGAAGAAATGTTTAAACCATTTGTTCAGTATGATGGAACAATTCGATTAAGACCGAATCGACATATAGGTAAAAATGCTCTAATCGAAAGCGAGGAGTTTTAATGAAAACTGAAACAATTCCATTTCGTGATTTTATGGATGGATCGTGGAAGAAGCCGAAACAAGTTGCTACCTTACTTCCTGCAGTGGCATTTGTACCAAATGAACCAACTACATTTCTAGTCACAATGCTTGGCATAGGTCTAGTTGTCTTAATAGTGGAACGTTGTTTGCAAGATACAGATTACGCTGAAAAAGTTCGTGTCTTCCGATCAAGATACATTAAATACGCTTTTCCAGGTTGTGTCGCAGCTACTGGCGTTTATGTATTCGTTAAAATCGTACACATCCTTTTATGATCTATTCGTTTTATCTATCCGTTTTAAATTTCGCCTGGTGAATAGTTATTGCGAATATTTAATTCCTTATTATATAAGTGTTTATTTCGATATTTAACTATGCGTTTTTAGAGCAACTATCCTATATAGGATATTAAGGAGCTGATTACTATTTTTATTACTACCTTACTTTCATCTAGTGTTGTTGTCGGTGTGGGTGCTTCTGTTGGGTTAATAAAACCTAAATCGAATGATAAGAAAACGATTAAGCGTTTATTTGAAATAGCGAATATGTGCGTTAAAGAAAAAGACATCATAAAGTACCCAAGTTTCAAAAAGTCTGTACCAAATGATAACCATATTTCTTACTTCTACAGACTACCTCTGGGGATTCCATCTAAATTAATTATTCAATTCCAGGAAGTGTTATCAGAAGGATTAAACAAACCAGTTGTTATTGACTTTTCAAATTACCAATTAGAAATCAAAGTATTTCATAATGAATTAATCAAAAAGTACCAATGGAACAAAAATGTATTAAAACCTAACTCTTATGAAGTGTTTATAGGTAAATCATTAACTGAAGATATTTTTCATGATTTCGATTCAAGTCCTCACATTGTTATTGGTGGTGGTACTGGATATGGGAAAACGGTATTACTTAAATTAATTTTCACTGAGTTGATTTTACAAAATCCTGATGATGTTGAATTTTACATCATTGATCTAAAAGAGGAATTAGAATTCTTTAGATATAAAAACCTTAAACAAGTTAAAGAAGTTGCAGGTAATCCATTAGAAGCGTTCCAGTTATTAACTAAATTAGTTGCTGATATGTTCACAACGATCGAAGAACTAAAAACAGGTGGATTCGAAACAAATATTAAAAATGTAAGCAGAAAAAGAAAATTTGTTATTGTGGATGAAGCTGCTGAACTCGCTCCACATGGCGAACCAAAAATGAAAAAGCTTTTATATGAATGTCAATTTATGTTAAGTGAAATTGCTAGGTTAGGTCGTGCTGTTGGCTACAGATTAATCTTTGCAACTCAATATCCAACTAGCGATACATTACCAAGACAAATTAAACAAAACGCAGACTGTCGGATCGGTTTGAGATTACCAACTTATACAGGTAGTGAAGTTGTTATAGATGAAAAAGGACTAGAAAAATTACCTTACAAATTAGCAGGTAGAGCAATCATGAAAACAGACAAAAAAACTGAACTACAAATACCAAACATAAAAGACAGTACCGTTTGGGAGGTTCTAAAGGGTTATGAGGAGAAAAAACGAAAACCGAATAGAGGAAATACTACAAAGTATGAAAACACTGAAATTCGCAACGAGAAGACAGTTACAAGGGGTTCACAGCCTACAAGGGATAAGAAACGCACAGAGAATACTAAAAACAATGGCAACGGACGAATTATTATTGGTGACGAGGTTCTCAAATGAAAATATCTACTACCTTTCAAAAAGCGGTGCAGAACGAATTGGAGTTAAGCCGATAAAAAAGAGTATTCAAATCGATCATCATTTATTAAGAAACGAAGCATGGTTAATGTTAGGTATGCCTAATTGGAAAGTTGAAAGTCCTATTAAATTTGCATTAGAAGGCAAAGAACACAATATTATTCCAGACGCATTAATGATTACAGATACTTTATATTGTATCGAGATTGACCGTAAACAAAATATGATTAAAAACAGAAAGAAATTTGAAACGTATGGAAAATTAAATTTTATATATCAAGCACAGAAGGGAAAAAAGATTATTATTAAGTTTTTTACCACATTAAAATCACGAAAGAAGTTAATTGAGAAGTTAGCCGAAGAGTTTCAAGTAGTTTGTGAAGTTTATGTAATCGAGGATATATAGCAAAAAAGAAAAGACGTCCGATTAATCGGCGTCTTCTTTTGTGTACTCAATTAAATCATCTAAGGTATATGTCTTATTTTTACCTTTTTCTTTTGCAACTTTATTAATCGTATCTAACACTCTTTCTATTGTAGGAAGTTCTATTCTTTTAGTATTTCCTTCGACTAGATCATGTATTGTAGCAGGCCTAACCTTAGATTCAACTGCAATACTATTCTTAGTTTGTTCTAAATCTTCTAGAATACCAGCTAACTTAAAATTAAATCTCATAGTAACAGCCCTCTTTCTTTATCGTTAATTCTATTATATAACGTCATACTTCTATAGTCATACTTTTATTTTTTATTTTTTTTTTAAAAAAGTGTTGACGTATGACTCCTGTAGATATATTATAAAGTTAGAAGTTATACTTCAGTCGTTAAACTACAGTCGAGGAGGTAATAAAATGTTTTGTTGGATTAGTTACGAAAATGAAGGGGGTTACGCTATGACACTCCCAACAACGAAATTTACTCGCAAAGGTAAGGAATTTAATACTGGCGAAACCTGGTTCGAAACAAAAGACGTATATCGTATAGCACCTCACATACTTCTTGAATTGTTTGAAGAGAGCAGCGAATTTGTCTTCCGAATATTAGACGAAGAACTTGCACGCAATCAAGACGAGATAGTTATCGATGAAGAATCCTTTGATCTACATATTAAGACTGTAGGCGGAATTATTGACGGAATTACAATTGACTTTATTGAAGAAAATCAAGAATTGTTGGTAAGTAAACCTTTTATAAAAGCTATCGAAAGTTTAGCAAATAAAAACTAATAGGGGGAAACGGGAATGAGAAAAGTAACGGTTGAGCACTTATTTCAAGGCGGAGTAGACGGAGAGTTTCCGGATGTTGGAGTATTATACGAGGAGCAAGGTATTGTACTTGTCGTTGATCCATACGGACTAATCGAAATTTATACCGCACATCAGCATCCGACTAAAGGCGAAGGCTACGTCGCTATCGATCCGCAAGAAGAAAACTTGAACTCGGATAATCCGGAATATGTAGTCGATTTAATCTTATCGGGAGGTATGAAATAATGGAGCGATATTTAGTAACGGTAAAGTATATCTACGAAGGTAAGCAATTCGATCACGAGAACGAGCCAGGCGTTTTACTTCCGAATAGTCGAGTATTTGTTACGGGTGAGAGCTTATCTATTTTCGATTATACTCCGACAAATGATCCGAATGTAGTAGTCGTTAATTTGGACGAAGGATATAACGATTATTACCGAGAAGGTGACGAAGACTTCCTTATTAATTTAATCGTCTCATAGGCTAAAGGGTTACGGCAATAACCCGTTATAATAAAATGGTTGTCGGCAAACAACTAAGAAAGTAGCATCACACGGCGGCAACCGAGGTGGTGAAAACATTGGACGGAACGATTTACAATAAAGATGATAGCTGACAGGGCAATTAGGCGGGCCCGGGTCGGCTTTTCATTTACCTTGAAACCGAACGTATGTTTGTTTTATGCGTGGAATTGGGGTTTGTCGGGGTATATAAAGTAGGGAGATAAATTTTCTTTTGAAAATGTGTCCGAAAAGTTATTTCCGTTTGTATTATCTCATGAAGGTGAAAATCAGATGGAAAATGTGCGCGGGTTCCCTCCTAAGGACGGCATACATAGTAAGAGCGCTAAATCTTCGTAAAAGCTGCGCGAAAGTGATCCTAAAGGGATATAGTCCTATGAAGTCATTTTCCGGAATTTGTGTCCGAAAATGAAAAGTCATGCGACATATATAGTAAGAGCATAAAGTCACCCAGAAAAATGTGCGCGACTTTGAAATCTCATGCGTCATATGGAGTAAGAGGTAAATGTCCGAAAAACAATTCTTACGGATATAGTTATGTGTAATTAAAAAATAATGGAAAAGTGAAAGGGGAAATTTAACGTGGTACAAATTGGAAACATTACTTACTTTGATAAAGAGGACAAAGAATTTTTGGTTAGTCAAACAATGATAGCAGGAGTTGTAGACGAACGAATAAAGGAATTAGTTGACGAAATTAATGGAATTGAAAACTTGGTGACTATGAATAGTTGTCAAGGGGGTAGTGAGCCGTATACAGAGCAAGAGGTTAAAGATAGAGGTGGAAAGGGAAATCACTGTCCGATTACATATGTTGACTTCTACGCGATAGATCACGATTATTACACTGCTAATTTATTAATAGCGTTTATTATTGCTGAAATTGGAAGCGAAGAAAGAGTTAGTGGGAATATGAGCTTTGAAGAAGATGGATATATAGATGAAGATGATTATTTTCAACCTAACGGATTAATGTCATTACGATATCGAATAGAAGGAGAATCACCTGAAGTTATATCCGAAATTACAGCTGCTGTACGTAAGTTTAAAAAACAGTTAATTAAATTCTAACACAATGCCCGGCTTATGTCGGGCTTTTGATTACCAATTAAAAGGAGGAGTCCAAATGGACGAAAAAAAAGTTTTGCCAAACGACAAGGCAGCGTTATTGTCTGCTAACAATTACGAAATGTACAATCTCGATTTATTACGAAAGGTATTTCCGAGGATTATTGCGGAACATGACGCACAGTTTCAGCGAAAACAAAGGAAGCCTCAGATTCGAGATGTTATTACGCTTTACTTTTATTTACTTTCGTATGTTGACGGTAAGCATACGCGATCAGACGGATCAAAGAGTGATAGGTTCGGCGCAAGTTTTCCGTCGATTGAAAAAATTACGACCGATCTAGGAATCGCAACAAAACGAATTAAGCCACTTGCCGATATTTTAGAAGCTAACGGACTTATTCGCCAAAAAATCGTATGGAACGGTAAGTGGTATTATCCGTCATTTTGCCCGCGAGTGTCTGACGATGGTTATTTAGTAAATCAGGACGGCGAAAAGATAGTGCCGGATATTTCGGTATATAAGTGAGATGGTCATTAGATGTCCGTTTCGATTATGGCATTAGATACCTCTTTCCATTGTTACCTTAGATGTCTATCTAAACATACCAAGTTAAACATACCAATCTTAAACATACCAACAAAAGATGGCAATCTTTCTTATCGAAAGAATTGCAGTCTATTATTATCGAAAAATTACTTAATAAAAGATTATCGATAAATAAGGTAATAATCGGAAGGTTTTATATAAAAAGAAAAAAAGATAACAAGGGAGGAAAAAAGAATGAAAATTGAGGCGACAATCTTAACAGTAAATAACGCTATAAATTTGGCGCAGGCACGAACGGAGCTTAATCGCACTATGCTAAAACTTCGCACGGAATACGGTTACGCCCCGCCTAAAGACGTAAGCTATCCCGAAATGAAGCAGCGATGTAGCGAGTTAACAAAAGCAATAGACATCGCGATGGAGCTATACGTAGAAAGTACTGGGAAGCTACCGGAGCGTATGCGCAATCTCGGTTATGTAAAATTAGAGGCGTACGCAAATGTTCCTGATAATCGTTTGAAAAAAGCGCCACTATACACGGTAGAAGCTGCGGGTAACTTATTGGATTTTAACGCAGATTACTTGATCAAAGCGGCTCATAACGCAGCAATCGCGAATAGGACACGTAAAGAATGGGCGCGACTAGAATACGAATACGTAGAACGAAATGATTATAATTTGCGAGATTTATATGACGATTTAATGGAACGACTGGATGCCTCGGAAAATTTTATAACGTTCGAGGAATATCGAGAGGAACGTAGAAAGTGGAAACGTTGTAAATACTACGCTTGCGATAACTACTTTCCTATAGCAAACGAGCGTATTATACGACCACATATTAAAGCTCGAAGAATTGACGCCGAGTATTGCTGCGATGAATGTAAGAAGTCGCAAGAGAACGCTAAAGTCCGTTACGAAAAGACTGGGACATATTTACCAGAATATGCGTATGAGTACGTTTTAGAAGAGACAATAGAAAGAAAAGAGAAGAATCATATCGTAATAAGTCCAGAAAAAATATTTGAAAATATTTGATAAAACAGGACAAAAGCCGCCCTAAACAAACCAATTATTATAGAAGGGCATTATGCCCAATTATTTATAACTAACTTGTACGGAAGAGGAGGAAAGTGTATGAGAACAGAAGCTTTTAAAGCAACGCGTCTAAAACTCGGGATGACTCAGGCAGAATTTGGAGAGTTTTTAGGTGTTTCGGAGTCAACGGTTGCAGCGATCGAAAATAACAGACGAAGAATTTCGGACGTTGTGCGAGGTAAATTGGCGGAAAGAATCTCAGTTAACGATGAGCTTATATCTTTTTTTGATGCTTATGAGAAAATAGCAAAAAATTATCCATCATAATTATATGTCAATATCAAATAAATGTCAAGAAGGTATAGAATGAAAGCCGGCTAATCGCTGGCTTATTTAATTTGAGAAGAAGGGACGGAGAAAGATGAATCAGCGTAAGGTCGATTCAATACGCAGTAAATTAGCGCGACTTGCTCGGAATGAATGCGCGCTTTATAAGAAAGACGGAGAATGCGATATCCAACAATGCGGCCTATGTATCGTAACGATTAAAACGGATAGCTTGCCAGGCAATGTTTGCCCGTATTTTATGAAGCACGTTTTACCGGCTGAAACGACATTAATGAACGATTATCTCGAGTATTTTCCGCAAGGGTATCCACTTAAAAAAACGAAAAAGAGATTATCTACGTGCCATCGATGTAACGAGCAATTTCAGAGCCGGAGTAACGCAGCAAAGTATTGCGATTATTGTAGAGCATTAAATGATCGTGATAAAGCAAGGGCAAGGAAACAAAAAGAAAGACGCAAATTGTCACGGGATTAAATCGAAATTTTTAGCTTGTAATGTATACATAGCTAATAGCCTTTTTTTGCACTTACAAACGTTGATGTATCAAGGGCTACGGTTGCCCTATTCCGTGACATTAGGTAGATGAAAAAGAAAGGAAGACGCAATAATGGAAAATAAAAAACCACGAAATTCAAAGCGAAAGCCATTGCCGGCATATAAGCGCATGACTGTTGGGATAGGCGATATTATATCGGAGGAATTAAGAAATAAAATCGAAAGGCTAGGCGTAAAGCTTGGCGCTAACAAATAAGGGGGATTTAAATTTATGAAAACAATCGAACAAATTAAGGAATTAGTTACTAAAGCGCAAGACCTGCAACACAACTCAACGAAAGAATATCGTGTTTTACAGGACGCGTTTAACCTTAAAAAGTCTGAAATTCAACTTAATAGAGACTATACATTAGAGGGTAAGAAGAAGCTAACTGACTCTTTACGCAGTAAAAAAACGATCGAATTAATGCAATTATCCCGTAATCAAAGCAAAATGTTTAAGGAATTGTTAAACGAAGCGAAGAAAGAAGCGGAGAACATCGTCCATTCAAAAAGTCCTAAAGTAGATCCGGTAAAAGAAGAACGATTTAAGCAGCGTCTAGCCGAAGTTAAGACGGAGGTATTATTATCAGACGCTAAAAAAGGCAAGCAGATTCTTTCGGATTTTCTTAAGACAGTCGATGAGCAAGCATTCGCATCTGAGATCAAAAACGAGTTTTCTGCGCTTGTTGGACCGATACTCGCTGACGCTGGCCAAGATGCGAGGGAATATCGTATAGACCTTTCGAAGATGTTCGAGGAAGTAAAAGTTCGTTCAATGAGTCCGGAAGCGTTGGAAGCTATGAGAATCGCTGAGTATGCGGGAGCTGCTATCGGAAATGATTTCTTCCTTCCGATCGTAGTAGAGAAATCCGGCGAGAACCTAGGTGAGTTAGCGAGTAAATTCGTTAATAAGCCCGAGCAGTATTTCGAACTATTCCCGGAAGATGCAAAGTATAATCCAAACGGATTAAAAACGATGGAAGAGATAAATGAAGAAAGAGACGCAATGATAGAATAGGACGCCTTATGGCGCTTGTTTATCAATGAACGGAGGTGAATAACCATGGCTAAAAAAATCACACTCAGGGAAGTATCGCGTCCTGGCAAGGAGATATTAACGGTCCCGACGCTAGTAACAAAACCTGTTAAACCGAAAAAGTAGTATCTTGGGGCGCTTAATTGCGCTCCTTTTTTATTTATAGAAATGGAGGGAATTAAATGGAAGAATTAAATGCTAAATTTAGAGCACGCAGTCATCGATTACTTGAGCTCGGCATTGCTGCGAATCATATCGTTGAAAAAGGTCGTAGTAAATCCGGAAGAGTTCCGACAAACTTAGTCCGTGGGTTGGAAGATTTTAAGCTATCCTTAGACGCTATGCGAGACGACCCGAGATATAAAAGTATTGCTCAACTAAATATCGAGTTTGTTAACGAGGTTGTTTCATTTGCGAAAGCAATTAACGCAGGAAACAAAGAGATAGCCGAGGATCATTTACGGAATTCCGTTGATTTACACGAAAAGAGCGACGGCCTTATTAACGCTTTAGTGGACGAGATAGAGGTGAGCGCAAATGTCGTATAACCTCGTCGCCCACCTTTCTTTACGCGATGGCGGGTTCGCTTCAGGTCTTCGTCGCGCTAGTCAAGCAGTAACAAGGATGTCTTCGAGTTCGAGCAGCTTAACAAGTCAAATCGTTAAACTTGGACTAACATATAAGGCTACAACTCTCGCAGTTGATACGTTAAAGACCGCGATGCAGGGCGCAATGGAGATCGAGACAAATAAATTAACACTTTCTGCATTGGTTAACGATACGGAAAAAGCGAATAAACTTTTCGATATGCTCCAGCAAAAAGGACTCAAATCGGTGTTTTCAGATAGCGATTTCATGAATTCTGGGAAAGCTTTTCTGCCAGTTACAAAAGATTTGAAACAAATTAACAAACTGCTT
Source organism: Bacillus sp. AFS041924 (assembly GCF_002577195.1). Lineage (GTDB taxonomy): Bacteria > Bacillota > Bacilli > Bacillales > Bacillaceae_G > Gottfriedia. The sequence continues at coordinate 22,866 of NZ_NULG01000011.1, read as the reverse complement.
GGCATCACCGAACGATTAGCGAGTTCTAACACTCTTGAAGGTATGACTGGGGCTAGCTTCGCAATCAGGGAAGCATTGAGTGGTGATCTCGTATCATTACAGGAACGCTTTAATATCCCGAGATCAATGCTAAAGGAAACGTTTAAAGGCGCGGATACTGCAACAGAAAAAATTGCAGCGTTAGATAAGGTATTAAATAATCTCGGATTCACGCAAAAATTCGTTAACGATGTAAATAAGTCAGCTTCGGCGCAATGGCAAACGTTAAAATCGAATGTAACAACCGCACTTGCTAATATGGGAACGGCAGCATTAGATAAGCTAAAAAAACCGTTGACCGATATTAATAACTGGATACAAGGCGGTGGACTTAATTGGATAAAAGAGAAGGGATCCGACTTCCTGGCGGGCGCAGTCTCGAAAATAACAGAGTTTGTAGCTAATATAAAACCTGAAACAATCCAAAAATGGGGAGATAATATCAAATCCGCAGGAGAGAAATTATCAAATTTTGCTAAATTCGTTTACGACAATTGGCAACCGATAAAAGAAGCGTTTATTGCTCTTTCTGTAGGTATAGTAGCTGCAAAAGTTGCGATGATTGGATTAGATATAGCAATGATGGCCAACCCGATAGGACTAATAATCGCAGCGGTATATCTTTGCACAGCAGCATGGGTTTATCTTATTCGAAACTGGGATTCCGTAAAGGCTAAAGCACTTGAAGTGTGGGCTGTCCTAAGAGGTTTTCTAGGCCCGATAGGTACCTTAATTGAAGCAGGTGTTAGATTAGCGCTAAATTGGAGCAATACTTGGGCGACGATAAAGCAAGGTGCAGCAGACGCAGTAAATAGCGTTATCGGAAAAATCAATGCGTTAATTGAGAAAATCAATCTAATTCCTGGCGTAAAAATTCCGATAATACCGAAAGTGCACTGGGGAGACGTAGCAAAAGCTGCGAGTTATGTAAGTGGTGGAATTCAAAGTAGTTCGCATATTACTAGAAAATCGCATCACGCCGGGCTTTCAAACGTTCCCTATGACCAATATCCGGCAAATTTACATCGCGGTGAGCGCGTTTTGACGGCAGTTGAGAACGAGGAATACAAGAAAAACAAAAGCGGTAAGGGCGGCGTCACGGTTAATGTTGGGACGATGAACGTACGTAATGACTCCGATATTAAGAAGGTCGCTTATGAATTAGCTAGATTAATCGAAAAAGAAGGGGTGCAGATGGCATAATGGCGCGTTTAGAAGGTTCAGGAGCATCAAGGTTAGTTAAGTTAATACAAATGCACGGTAAAAACGATTCAATTTCTATATGTTTAGCAACAATTACCGCAGCTCCTCCATCAATCAAACTTAAAGTTGACGGAGATAAATTCGAACTTGAATCAGACGACTTCGAAGTTGCGGAACATTTAACGAAGCATACTCGCCAGGTAAAAATAGCCGGCGGGGCTACGCAATCGCTCGCATTTCAAGATGAACTAAAAGTAGGGGACCGAGTAATCGTACTTTCGTATAACAATGACCAGCGATACTTCGTAATGGACCGAATTGTAAGTTATTACGTAGAAACTTAAGGCGCCATGCTACAAGTGGCGCTTATTTAAATTGGAGGGGACGAAATGGAGTTAGACTTAAAAAAGCTTGACGAAGACATCCGCAGATTCGACGAAGAGTTAGAGGAACTGAAGCGCGAACGTGTAGCGAAAGGGTTGCCCGCAGAAAGACCGCCAAGTTTTGTTTCGTTAAAATTAACGCATGAATTATTCGAAAGAGTTTGTCCGTTACGTAACGCTATCATTAAATACGCCTCTTTAATTGGGACGGCCGGAAGAGTGCTGCCATTAGACGTTAAAAAGCTTCGCGACAAATATACGCAGGATTTAACGTTGCTTAATGAATCCGTAGGAGTATTTAGTAGTCTGACGGGCCATGCGATGATCGACTCGTTAAACAAGATTGAAGAAGCAATTAATTCGGACGAGACAGAAGTGTTCGATTTAGTACGTGGATTATACGTTAATATTTCGTTATTTATGGATCGACCAGCTATTTACGATCTAGTTTTCGATAATGTAGCCGAGGTTATTGACGATGAAGAACAAGCGATAGCACATTACGAAAAAATAAAACATTTAATTTAGGGGAGCGATAATATGAAAGCAAGTGATTTAAAGAAAAGGCTAACGGATCAGCAAGCGAAGGCTGCGTATCTTTTAGTATTAAACGATTTCGAGGGCGGTAATCAAACGCAAGAAGAAATTGCGCAGGAAGTAGGCGTTAGTCGAAGAACACTACTTGAATGGCGTAGAAAGCCGGAGTTTATTGCGTATCAAGGCGCATTATCGGACCAACATCTCCAAGCATTTCGTAGTAAGGCGGATAAAGTTCTGATAGATCAAGTAGAAAAAGGCTTTATTAAAGCGCTCGACTTATATTACACCTTGTTAGGCCGAAAGGTAACGAAGACAGAAACGACTGAAGTCCGTCAAACATCTACGTATATGAGCGACGATGAAATCCAGGCGGAATTAGAAAAGTTAACGAAATCAATCGGAGAGTAACGAAAAAGGCGTCCTTCTAACGAGGGGCGCCGATTTTTTTTTATTTATCGTTTTCATCGATTAATTTTCCGCCATTTAATCTTACTAATTCTTCAGTAGCTTCGGCAGTTCTTTGTAGGTATTTCAATATCAAACTAATTGCGAAAAATATCATAGCGGTAATAATTGCCGAAAGAAGAGTACTTATTACTAACATTGTCTTCGGTATTGCTACATTATACATCATGTCGTTTTCAAAACTTTTAGCCAACGCTAGTATAACTCCGGATCCTAACGCACCTAATACTATGGTTATCCATCCTAAGTAATAGAAAAACTTTGCAACCACAAAAAAACCTCCAATAATTACGGAATCTTTTTTGTATTTTTTCACAAACGAGCAACATTATTCTTTCTTAGACCTACGTTATTAATTTATCTAAGAATAGCGGTAATTTGACGTCACTTTTTTTGTCTCCGTACTTGTACGTTCCTACTATATGTAGTAAAATTTAAACCGACAGGAAATCGACAGGAATCCGCATGGGGATTTCGAAAAAGTCCGATTGGGACGCTAGATATATCAGAGGTTTGCGAGGGATGGACGGTACAATACGGTCTTGAAAACCGACAGGGGTGTAACAGCCCGCGGGGGTTCGAATCCCTCTTACTCCTTAAACAGTGAAAAAGTCTTCAACGTTGTCGTTGAAGACTTTTTTTGTTAACTTACAATTGAACCAGCTTTGTGATGCTTTTTATCAACATAAATATGCTCAATTCTTAAATCAGATAGAATATGTTTCATTTGTCAGTAGCATATTGATCATCATCTTTTTTAACTAAATAAAAATGTTTTATTTGTGGTCTTTTAGTGGCTGCTAAATACGGTTAACGGTCATTATTTAAGTTAAAAAATTGTATTTAAATTTTTACCAAAGAATATTAATTCATTGATTTTACTCTTTTCTGAGCATTACTATTGAAATTTTTCAGTATATTTGATAACTTTAAATTGAAATTCACTACAATTCTTGGGAGGAATTTAAAAATGTCAAAATTTGAATTACCACAATTACCTTATGCTTATGATGCATTAGAACCACACTTTGATAAAGAAACGATGAACATTCACCACACTCGTCACCACAATACATATGTAACAAACTTAAACGCTGCTTTAGAAGGTAAAGAAGTAGCCGCTTCTTCAATTGAAGAATTAATTTCTAACTTAGATGCACTTCCAGAAGGTATTCGTACTGCTGTACGTAACAATGGTGGTGGTCATGCTAACCACAGCTTATTCTGGACTTTATTAACTCCAGAAGGAACTGGCACACCAGTTGGAGAAGTTGCTGAAGCAATCAACGCTAAATTTGGTAGCTTAGATGAGCTTAAAGCTGCTTTCACTCAAGCTGCATTAACTCGTTTCGGTTCTGGTTGGGCTTGGTTAGTAGTAAACAATGGTGAGTTAGAAGTAACAAGCACAGCTAACCAAGATTCACCATTAATGGAAGGTAAAACTCCAATCTTAGGTTTAGATGTTTGGGAGCATGCTTACTACTTAAACTACCAAAACAAACGTCCTGACTACGTTGGTGCATTCTGGAATGTAGTAAACTGGGAAAAAGTAGAAGAGTTATATCAAGCTGCAAAATAATTTATAAAACAAGAACACTACTTAATTTATTAAGTGGTGTTTTTTTATTTGTTTTAAAAAGGATAAATTTTCATTTACTCGGAAAACTAGTTCATGAGACAAAGGAGAGTTATGAATGAGTAGGTGGAAATTTTTAATAGGTAATGTAGATTTAAATAAAGACTTAATTCTATTATTGAGTGTCGGTGGATTATTTACTTTAGCGACGGCTTTATCTAGCACATTTGTAAATGTTTATTTATGGAAACAATCAAATAGTTACTTACCAATTGCTTCGTACCAATTTTCGATTGCGTTCTTTCAGGCGCTTACATTCGTAATTGCTGGTAGATTAGCTAAAACGATTGATCGAGTTGTTATTTTAAGAATCGGTATTTCTTTTTTAGCGATATTCTATATAGTTGTTTTACTATTTGAAACGAAGACGCTATTAGCAACGATATTGATTGGTGCGATATTAGGAATTGGCAATGGCTGTTACTATTTAGCATTTAATTTACTGACATTTGAGGTAACAGAACCTGATACTAGACAATTCTTTAATGGTTTTTTAGGGCTAATCAATTCATTTACAGGTATGCTTGGTCCATTTATTGCTGGAGCAATTATTTCTTCAATGATTGGAAATAAAGGCTACCATTTTGTGTTTATAATAGCAGTCATTTTATTTGTATGTGCAGTTGTTTTAAGTTGTTTCTTGATAAGAAGAGAACTTGATAGTGAATTCAATATTAAGCGTGTCATTCAAGAAAGAAAATTAAATAAAAACTGGCGAAAAATAACCAATGCTAACTTCTTTCAAGGTACTCGAGAAGGAATTTTTATGTTTGTCATTTCAATTTATATTTTCTTGTCTACTGGTAGTGAATTCGCTTTAGGGAAATACGGATTAATTACATCTTTAATCAGCTTTATTACCTATTATATTGTTACAAGAATTATAAAAGAAAATTTTAGAATGAAAGCTATATTTATCGGTGGTTTTCTATTGTTTTGCGCTGTATTTGTAATCGCTTTTAAAATTACATTTCCATTATTGATCATATACGGCGCAATAATTTCTTTGGCATATCCAATCATTTTAGTACCTTACTTATCTTTAACATATGATATAATAGGAAAATCGTATAAGGCCAGGGAGTATAGAGTGGAATACATAGTGATACGAGAAGTGTATTTAAATAGTGGTAGAATGTTTTCGATTGCTGTATTTATTGTATGTACTACAATATTTCCACCAAAACAATTTATCCCAATATTATTGTGTTTATTTGGAGCAGGACACTTTTTGGTCTATTTCGTCATGAGGAAGCTAGAATTTAAGCATGCTTAAGTATTTTCATTAAATTGTCAAAAACTTGGGCAGTGATTCCATTTCCTAATCATTAAAATATTAATATGTAGATTAGAAGTAATTGTAGAAAAAAGAGGAGAAAAAATGAATAAACCAAAGAAATATAAAATCACATTACCCACACGACTGAATACACTATTTTTTCTTGTGTTTGTCCTATTTTCTATTTTAATTCTAAGATTAGGTGTTGTACAAATTGTTAAAGGTGAAGACTACAAATTAGAATTAGAACGAACAGAAAATATGACCGTCGATCAATCTGTACCTAGAGGGAAAATTTTAGATCGTAACGGTAAGGTTGTAGTAGATAATACGCCTTTACGTACAATTACTTATACAAGAAAAAAAGGTACGACTTCAGGTGAGTTATTAGAAATGGCTAAAAAGCTTAAAACTTATATCAAAATGCCAACTAATAAAATAACTGAAAGAGATAAGAAAGATTTTTGGTTACTAACAAATCCTAAAGATGCAAAAAAACTAGTATCAAAAAAAGAAGATAAACAACTAAAAGCACAATTTAAAGATGATGATCCTGGTTACAATAAGGCTTATTATCAATTACAGCTTGATAAAATTACAGAAGATAATCTCAAATCTCTTGAAAAAGATGAAAATGCATTAGAAATACTTGCGATTTACAAGCAAATGAGTGCTGGTTATGCATTAACTCCACAGACTATTAAAAGAGAAGAAGTTAACGAAAAAGATCCTAAAAAAGCTAAAAAAGCTAAAGAAGAAGGTGAAAAAGAATTTGCACGAGTTAGCGAACATTTGGACGAGCTACCAGGTGTAGATGTAACGACAGATTGGGAAAGAAAATACGTTTATGACGATACGTTCCGAACAATTTTAGGTAATATTACTTCTGAAAAAGAAGGGTTACCAGCTCAGAATGTAGATTATTATTTAGCACGTGGTTATGATCGTAATGATCGTGTAGGAAAAAGTTATATAGAAAAACAATATGAAGATGTTTTACGTGGTACAAAAGGTAAAGCACAAAATGTTATTGATTCAAATGGGAACGTAGTAGATACGAAAGTAATTACTGAAGGTGAGCCAGGAAGTGATTTAGTCCTTTCAATTGATATTGAACTTCAAGGTAAGGTTGATGAAATTGTAAAGAGAGAACTTTTAAGAGCAAAAGCAACTTCAAATGGTCGATATTTGGACCGAGCATTTGTTACGATGATGAATCCGAAAACGGGTGAAATTTTAGCAATGTCAGGAAAGCAAATTGTTAAAGACAAAAAGACAGGAAAAAATAAAATTGTAGATTACGCAACAGGAAATCTAACATCATCTTATGAGATGGGTTCAACTGTAAAAGCTGCGACTCTTTTAACTGGTTATCAAACAGGTGAAATTACCCCGGGGCAAAAGCAATTCGATACACCGATTAAAATTAAAAGTACACCAGTAAAAGCATCTTATAAAAACTTTGGATGGATTAATGATTTAGATGCATTAAAGTATTCATCTAACGTTTATATGTTCCGAACAGCTATGGCTATTGGACATGCAAATTACGTGGAGAATAGACCTTTAGATATCGATGTAAAAGCGTTTGATACATTCCGTAATAGTTTCAGTCAATTTGGACTAGGTGTTAAAACTGGAGTTGATTTACCAAATGAAGCAATTGGATTTAAAGGTGTAGATACAAGCCCAGGTTTCCTTCTTGATATAGCGATTGGGCAGTACGATACTTATACACCACTACAATTAGCCCAATATGTTTCGACCATCGCAAATGGAGGTTATAGAATTAAGCCACATGTTGCGAAAGAATTAAGACAACCTTCAATCGGCGAAGATACTGGTGTTATTAAACAAGAAATAAAGACTAAAGTATTAAATCGAATTGATATGAAACAGTCATATATCGATCATGTAAAACAAGGTCTTATCAAAGTATATAATGAAACTGGAGGTACGGCTAACAAATATTTCCAAGGTGTAGACTATAAAGTGGCTGGTAAAACAGGTACAGCTCAATCTGTATACGACGGTCCAGATCGTAAAAAATACAATGGGCCACAGAAAACTTATAATGAAACATTAATGGGATATGCTCCGTATGACAATCCTGAAGTTGCCTTTGTAGTAGTAGTACCATGGTTACAAACAGACCAAGCTCCAGTAAATAAATACATTGGTCGAGATATTATGGATGAATACTTTAAATTGAAAAAAGATAGACAATCAGTTTATAATGACGAGCCTAAAAACAAAATTGATAACCAAGACAACACAGATACACAAAATACGAATCAATAAAAGAGAAAGGGAAATCCTTTCTCTTTTATTTCTAAAAAAACCTTTATCCAATCCAAAAGAGCTTCAGAACTTATTTACATAATCTTTACATACCGTTAAAACAGGTTTAATAGTTTTTGAATATGATTATTCATGTAATCTGTTACTGAAAATAAACGATTATAAATTTTAGCTATTATTTAGTTAATATTTTAAAACGAATAGAATGCTTCTTTTAGGATGAGAGGGGATAGAAAGTTATGACAGCTACGTTAAATAGAGAGAATATAATTAGAAATGATGATATTGAAGAGACAAATACAAATGTAAAAAAATCAATTGTTTATGATACTCAAGATTTAAATTTATGGTATGGACAAGATAAAGCACTAAAAAATATCAATTTAAGTATTTATGAGAATGAAGTAACCGCGATTATTGGGCCAAGTGGCTGTGGTAAATCGACTTATTTAAAAACATTAAACCGCATGGTTGAGTTAGTTCCTACAGTTAGAACAGAAGGAAAAATCCTTTATCGCCAACAAGATATTTTCGATAAAAACTATCCTGTAGAAGAATTAAGAACTCATGTTGGAATGGTATTCCAAAAACCAAACGTATTTCCTAAATCAATTTGGGAAAATGTAGCATATGGTCCAAAAATACATGGCATTAAAGATAAAGCTACATTAAATGAGATTGTTGAAAAAAGTTTAAAAGGTGCAGCTATTTGGGAAGAGATAAAAGATCGTTTACATGAGAATGCTTTTGGTCTTTCAGGTGGTCAACAACAACGTTTATGTATTGCTCGCTGCCTGGCAATCGAGCCTGATGTTATTTTAATGGATGAGCCAACTTCGGCATTAGACCCTATTTCAACTTTAAAAGTTGAAGAACTAATTCATGATTTGAAGAAAGAATTTAGTATTATTATTGTTACCCATAATATGCAACAAGCAGCTCGTGTTTCTGATAAGACTGCATTCTTTTTAAGCGGTGAAGTAGTTGAGTTCTCAGATACAAATAAACTGTTCTCAACACCTAAAGATAAACGTACTGAAGACTATATTACCGGACGATTCGGTTAATAGAAGGGGAATAGGTGAGAAGAGATGAGAAATCAATTTGAAGCGGACTTAAAATCATTACAAGAAATGATCATCGAATTTGCAGAGAAAACGAAAAAAGCTGTTATTAAAAGTATGGAAGCATTTCGTACCGAAAATATTGAATTAGCATTAGAAGTAATTGATGAAGATGAGCGTATTAATAAATTAGAAAAAGAAGTTAATGAATTAATTTTAGTTATTATTACGAGACAGCAACCGGTTGCTGTAGATTTAAGAAGAAATTTAACAGCTATAAAGATTGCTCATGATCTTGAACGAGTTGCTGATTATGCTGTAAATATCGCTAAATCGACAATCCGTATTCGAAGTCGTCAAGAAAACTTACCTATAGAGAATATAGAAAAGATGCATGAACTTGGCTTAGAAATGTTAACAAAAGCTGCAGAAGCATACCGAACTGAAGATTTACAAGTTGCAAAAGAGGTTGGTGAAATTGACGATCTAGTTGATGAGTTATATGGAACGACTGTTCGAAATTTAATGTCAAGTATTGTTGAGTCACCTGAGCATGTCGCAAATATCTTGCAAATGGCATTCATTTGTAGATATCTTGAAAGAATTGCAGATTATGCAACAAATATTGCAGAGAATATTTATTATTTAGTTAAAGGTAAGCATTATATATTAAATCAATAAAAAATGACAAAAGGGTGTTTAGACAATTTTTTCCTGAACGCCCTTTTGTCATATTTATGTAATATTAAGCATACTTCTTTAACTAGTATAAGATATTGAGGTGGTAATAAATGAAGGTTGTTATTTTAGCTGGAGGATATGGTCAAAGGCTTTTACCAATTACTAACAACATTCCTAAGCCACTATTACCAATCGCAAATAGAGCGGCAATTGAACATTTAATATTACATTTAACAAAAATAGGTTTTACAGAATTTATTATCCAGCTTCATTATATGTCCCAAGCTATTATTGAGACGATAAATGCAATGAAATTAAAAAATGTTTCAATTGATTATATTATAGAAGAAAAAAGTTTAGGTTCAGCTGGTTGCTTAAGGCTATCTAGACATTTTCTTAATGAACCCTTTCTATTAGTGAATGGTGATATTTTATTTGACGGGGATATTAGGGATTCAATTAAAATTCACTTTGAAAATAAAAGTAAATTTTCTATGTTTGTAAAACAAGTCGAAAAGTGTGGATCATATGGAAATGTAAAAGTAAAAAATGGACAAATAATCGATTTTATTGAAAAGCCTAATGTAGGTAGCGAAATTAGTAAGTTAGTTAATACTGGAATTTATATTATGAGTCCGGAATTATTATTTCAAATTCCAGAAAATCGCTATTTTGACATCAGTAATGATTTAATACCTCTAATGCTAAAAAATAATATTCCGTTAAGTGCTTATCATTTAGATGGTTATTGGATTGATTACGGGACACCTAGACGGTTTGCAAAGTTAAATGTAGACTGGATTGAAGAAAGATTAAATTTACCTATACCAGCCGTTCAAATTTTACCGAGAATCTTTTTAGGTGAACATGTTACGATAAATAACAATGTGAAGATTGTTTCTCCAGTTATTATTGGGAATGATGTTACGATCGAAGAGAACTGTGTGATTGGTCCATATGTGTCAATTAGCTCTAATATTAAAATCGGTCAAGGAAGTGTATTACATCATCAAGCAGTTTTCCAAAAATATACTTTGAATTATGAAAATAAGTTTGTACATAATTCAATAAAAAAAATATCAAAAGAAATGCATTGAATCAATAAAAACTATGGAAATTATCGCGAAAGAATGTTATTATATACAAGTCTGATTATGTCACTATGTCAGGAGGGAAAATAAAATGCGCGTAAATATTACATTAGCATGTACAGAATGCGGAGATCGTAACTATATCACTACTAAAAATAAACGTAATAACCCAGACCGTCTTGAGCTTAAAAAATATTGCCCAAGACTTAAAAAAGTTACAGTTCATCGCGAAACAAAGTAAACAGTAGGAATTTTCCTACTGTTTTTTTTGTATATACATACTTATAATTTTAATTAGAATACAGTTGCACTATATTAATCCTATACTAAAGAAACTTTGAACCTGACCTAAGGAGGCGTTATGATGGAAAAAAAAGAAATTAGAAATTCTATGATGAAGAAATTAAAAAATATTTCAAGCCTAGACAGAGAAGAAAAATCAAAACAAATTGTCGAAAAATTATTAAATTCAGATCAATTCTTGTGTGCAGATATTATAGCAACTACGATGCCAATGGAGCATGAAATCAATACTAAGTATTTAATAACTGCTTGTTGGAAAATGAATAAATCAGTAGTTGTGCCAAAATGTAACCATGACACTAGAAAAATGCATTTTTACAAGATCAATTCTTTTGAGGATTTAAAAAAAGGATATTTTGGTATACAGGAGCCATTAGAAGAAAAATGCGAGGAGATTGGAAAGGAGTTTATTGATTTAATAATTGTTCCTGGAGTAGCATATACAAAATATGGTGAAAGACTAGGTTATGGTGGCGGATATTATGATCGATACTTAGAGGATTATAAAAAACAACTCATGGCTTTAGCATATGACTTTCAAATATTGAATGAACTACCTACAGAAAAACATGATATTAAAATGCCATTGATTTTAACTGAGTCAAAAAAAATAGAAGCAATCTACTAAGTGCATAATGTGACACGATTTGTTTGAAAATAGGTAAGACTTAATTACGAAAAGACATATTGTAATTACTAGGCAAATTTATAAATTTGTGCACAATGTAGTTGAACTCAACAAAAATTGTAACAAATTTGTAAAATGTTTCACAAACTTTGAGTGGAAATACATATATAATATAGAAGTCCCAATTACTTACACTTTTATAACACAAATGAGGTGGATATTATGTTACACAAAGAAGTTAACCGTGTTGCACTTATCGGAACAGGCGCAGTTGGAGCAAGCTATGCTTTTGGAATGTTAAATAAAGGTGTTGCCGAAGAATTAGTAATGATTGATTTAAACAAGGATAAAGCGGAAGGTGACGCAATGGATTTAAGTCATTGTTTACCTTTTGTAGATTCTAGAACAAAAATATGGGCGGGAGATTACAGTGATTGTAAAGATGCAAGTTTAGTCGTTATAACAGCTGGAGCAGCCCAAAAACCAGGAGAAACACGATTAGATTTAGTAGCAAAAAATTGTGCTATATTTAAAGGCATTGTTGGAGAAATTATGGCTGCAGGATTTGACGGTATCTTTTTAATTGCCACGAACCCAGTAGATATTTTAACTTATGCAACTTGGAAGTATTCAGGGTTACCGAAAGAAAGAGTAATCGGATCTGGTACAAGTTTAGATACTGCACGTTTTAGATATATGCTTGGAGATTATTTTAATGTTGATGCAAGAAATATCCATGGATATATTATCGGTGAACACGGAGATAGTGAATTACCTGTTTGGTCTCAAACAACGATTGGTACTTCACCTGTACACCATGTACTAAAGAAAAATCCACGATATACGCAAAGAGAGCTTGATGAAATCTTTTTAAATACACGTGATGCTGCATATCACATTATTAAGAAAAAAGGTGCAACATACTATGGAATTGGAATGGGTTTAGTTAGATTAACTAAAGCGATTCTTAAAAATGAAAATAGTATTATAACTGTTTCTGCCTATTTAGAAGGACAGTATGGAGAAAATGATATTTATATAGGAGTTCCAGCGGTAATTAATCGTGGTGGAATTCGAGAAATCGTTGAGCTAGATTTAAATGAATTAGAACAACGACAGTTTAAAAAATCAGTTGAAACATTAAGAAGAACGATGGAACCTATTTTATAAACTCTACAGCTTAGACCTCTTTCAAATCGAAAGAGGTTTAAGTATGTAAATAATTTGAAAATTAAGCTATCATTTAATATTGTTAAAGTAACAAATAAGATATCGGGAGGTTACTTTGAGAAAGATAAATAAATTGGTATGGGGATTATTAATATTAATTGTTGGACTAGCTCTTTTTTTTAGAAACCAAAATTATATTAACTTTCAGCTAAAACGGATTAATGATGCCAACTCTTTCGTAAAATTTCCTAATTACAATGATACAGTAACCGAGGCTGAGGATGGCTTACAAGAGGTAACGAATCCTAAATCAAATTTAGTATTAGTTAATAAGGAAAGAAAGCTACCTGATGAGTATGAACCACCTGATTTAATTTATCCGATTGTTCCATTACATGGCGTAAATAAAGAAAAAACATTAATGAGAAAAGAAGCAGCTCATGCATTAGAAAATTTATTTGAAAGAGCTGAGGCAAGTGGAGTAAAACTTACTCCAGTTTCCGCATATCGCTCGTTGGATAGACAACAAAGCTTATATAATTATTATATCCAAATCCATGGTGAAGACTGGACACATTCCTTTAGTGCTGTTCCAGGAACAAGTGAACATCAAACAGGATTGTCTATAGATGTTTCATCTCCGAGCTTTGGAAACAAGCTCGAACAAGAATTTGGAGAAACAAAAGAAGGAACTTGGTTAGCCGCACATGCACATGAATTTGGATTTGTTATTCGATATCCAGAGGATAAAGTTGAACTTACTAAATATAATTATGAACCGTGGCATATAAGATATATTGGGAAAAAATACGCTACTTATCTTTATAAAAATGATCTAGTATTAGAAGAAGTAATGAAACCAAAAAATAATTAAAAGTACCTACGAAATAAATGCTTTGTTTGGTATTTCACATTGACGAGCAACCGTTTCCAACTTATACTAATTACATATTTAGAAAGATTAAATAATAGGAGTTAAGAATGAAATCCGTATATGATATTCAACAATTTCTTAAGAATTATGGCACAATTATTTATACTGGTGACCGATTAGCTGACTTAATGCTAATGCAAGATGAACTAAAAGAATTATTTCTAGCGAATATTCTAGATAGTAAAGATTTGCAAGTTGCTACTTTGATATTAAAAAAACAGATGGATGAAATAAAAAATAAAACGGTTTGAAGAAATCTTTTTTTTTTAGAAAAAATTGCAAACGATTTCACTGCGAAGGGAGAAGGCATTAATGGCTAAAATGATTGTAGGTGTAGATTTAGGTGGTACAAGCATTAAATTAGCATTATTAACAAATAACGGGGAATTCATTGATAAGTGGGAAGTACCAACTGATAAATCTGATAGTGGGAAGCATATTCCAAAAACAATCTCAAATGCAATTGAAGAGAAGCTTAAACAGATGAATAAAACAAAGGATGATATTGCTGGAATTGGTATTGGGGCACCTGGTTCAGTTCGACTAGAAGATGGACTTATATTTGCAGCAGTAAATTTAGGATGGGTTAATTTTCCTTTAAAAGAAATTTTAGAAAAAGAATCTGGTATTCCAGTAATAGTAGATAATGATGCAAATATAGCAGCTGTTGGTGAGATGTGGAAGGGTGCTGGAAACGGCGCGAAAGATGTAGTAATGGTTACACTAGGAACAGGAGTTGGCGGTGGTGTAATTGTAAATGGAGATGTAGCACATGGAATTAGTGGAGCTGCAGGGGAGATTGGCCATATAACAGTACAACTTGAAAATGGAGTAATATGTAACTGTGGAAAAACGGGATGTTTAGAAACAATTTCTTCAGCTACTGGAATTGCAAGAATAGCGAATGAGAAATTGCAAAATACGACAAAAGAAACGATTTTAAAAGGAATGTCGAATACTTCACCAATTACCGCTAAGGAAGTTTTCGAAGCGTACTCAAAAGGTGATGAAGTTGCAAAAGAAATCGTTAATAATGTAATGAAATATCTTGCTTTAGTCTTAGCGGGAGTTGGGAATACATTAAATCCCGAAAATATCATAATTGGTGGCGGGGTTTCGAATGCAGGTGAGTTGTTATTAAAACCACTAAAGAAATATTTTGATGAATTTGCCTTTACGACAGTTCGCGAATCGACAAAACTTTCAATTGCCAGATTAGGAAACGATGCTGGAGCGATTGGGGCAGCTTATTTAGTAAAAAAATTCATTACTAACGAAATTTAACTTAAATTTAAGGTACTTCTAATAGAAGTACCTTATTATGTTTATTGTATCGAATTAATAAAAAAGTTAGTTATTTGACGAGTGAACTAGTTTATGATAAATTGAATGACGTTAACAAAAAAACTAAAGTTACGTCAAATAATCTTTATTCGATTATATGTATCATTTCAAAAATTCTTGGTACTGATTACCAATAAAATAGATATATGAAATGCCAAACATTGTTTTATAATAGATTAATAGTCTTAACAAGAGGAGGAACAGACTATGTGGAAAAAGTTTACAAAAAACTTTGGATTCCCGTTACTTGCTGTATTCCTTTTATGGATTAAAGCAACTTTACTAAGCCAATATTACTTTGATTTAGAAATTGAAAATTCTATGCAAAAATTTATCTTGATAATTGCGCCTATATCTTCATTATTAATATTTTTAGGTATTGGTCTTTTTGCCAAAGGACCTAAGCGAAATAGGGCGATTATATGGATTAGTATTATAATGTCATTTATATTAATAGCCGATACTGCCTACTATTCATTCTTTGACGATTTCGTTACGATTCCAGTTTTATTTATGACTCGAAACTTTGCGGATTTAGGATCAAGTGTAAAAGCAATGATTAGCTATAAAACAATCTTTGCTTTTTCTGATATTTTTATCCTAATTGCAGTTAATTACTTCTGGGGTAAAAAATTCTTTACAACTGGAAATATTAAAGGAAAAGCAAGAACTGCATATTTCTTAGCAGCAGTCGCTATTTTCTTAATTAACCTTGGATTAGCAGAAACTGAACGTCCACAATTATTAACACGTTCATTCGATAGAGAGTACATTGTTAAATTCTTAGGATTATACAACTACCATATATATGATATGGTTATTCAATCTAAAACATCTGCTCAAAAAGCGATGGCTGATGATAGTGAATTAGCTGGAATTGAAAATTTTATTCGTGCAAATGACACTGGTGTAAACGCAGAATTACACGGTAAATATAAAGGTAAAAACGTTGTTGTAATATCATTAGAATCATTACAAAATTTCGTTATTGGTCGAAAAATTGATGGACAAGAAATCACTCCATTTTTAAATCAATTTACGAAAGAAAGTTACTATTTTGATAATTTTTACCACCAAACTGGACAAGGTAAAACATCAGATGCAGAATTTCTAATTGATAATAGTATTTTCCCACTAGACCGTGGAGCGGTATACTTTACTAACAGTGGAAATACGTTTACTGCTACACCAGCGATTTTAAAACAAAATCAAAATTATTATTCTTCAGTAATGCACTCAAATAATAAATCGTTCTGGAACCGAGATCTGATGTATCCAAGTCTTGGCTTCGATCGTTATTATAATGAAGTTGATTATAAAGTAAATGCAGAAAATTCAATTGGTTGGGGACTAAAAGATAAAGATTTCGTTCAGCAATCAGTAGACAAAATGGTTACTATGCCAAAACCGTTCTACAATCGTATGCTTACTTTAACGAACCATTATCCATTCGAATTAAATGATGAAGACTTAATGATTCCACGTTTAAAAACTGGAGACCAAACTGTTGATAATTATGTAACGACAGTTCGATATTTAGATGAATCAATTAAAAACTTTATGGAAGAAATGAAAGCTAAAGGTTTATATGATAACACAATTATTGTCATGTATGGTGATCACTATGGTATTTCTGAAAACCATAACCGTGCAATGAGCGAAGTTTTAGGTAAAGAAATTACACCAGCTGAGCATGTTAAATTACAAAAAGTACCTTTATTTATCCACTTACCTAAACAAACTAAAGGTGAAACAATTCATAAAGTTGCAGGACAAATTGACGTAAAACCTACAATTTTAAACTTATTAGGTGAAGATCCAAATAATACTTCTATCAACTTTGGTAATGATATATTCTCTCCAAAACACAAAGACTTTGTAGTTTTCAGAGATGGTACAATTGTTACTGATAAATATATTTACACTGGTGAGAAGATGTATGATGCTAATACAAGTGAAGAACTAAAAGATCAAAAACCACCTAAAGAAGACTTAGCAAAAGCAAATAAATCACTTGAGTACTCAAACTCAATTATTTATAAAGATTTACTTCGTTTCTATGAAGTAAAATACAAAAAAGCAAATACAAAGTTTGAATAAGTAAAAAAAGCACTTCCTTAAACGGAAGTGCTTTTTTGAGTAGACGAATTTACAAAAGATTATTTTAGTCATTGAGTTAAAATAGAAATTTTAGAACGTTTCTGACCAAATTATAAAGTACCAAAAGAGTACTCGACTTCTATGGGAATGAGGGGAGGTTAATAACCCCGCAAACGCGCCGAGGAGGGTGGTTCTTTGACAACGCTCGCTTTCTTCGTTGCATCGCCT
>NZ_NULG01000011.1:0-5471 GCF_002577195.1 Bacillus sp. AFS041924 | reverse complement strand
CCGCTCCTCATCAGGCTTCCACTTCGAAAGACAAGCGGTTGCAATCAGACTAAAAAATCAAACTTATGGGACTTTGTCTAGACACACTGAAGCACTTCCTTGATTGGAAGTGCTTTTATTAATTATAAACACATACAATTAATTAGAAAATAATTCATGAGGTGAAAATCTTGAATATTAACAATCAGCCTTTTTCTTTTCATCCAAGAAGATACGATTTTAATGAACTTTCAAAAGATATTAGGGTTTTAGTTCAAGAATTTCCTTTTCTCCGTTTAAGCACGATTGGACGTAGCGTATTGGATCTGCCACTATATGAAATTCAAATTGGAAATGGACAAAGAAAAGTACATTGGAATGGTTCTTTTCATGCAAATGAATGGATTACAACCTGTGTCATTATGAAGATGATTAGTTGGGTATGTAACACTTTAACCTCAGAAGAATTACCCTTTCATAAAGAATTGTTAGCCTTATTTAGTGAAAATACTTTGTCGATTGTCCCAATGGTTAATCCTGATGGGGTAAATTTGGTTATTAATGAAGTTGTTGAACAAAATGAATTTATGGAATTTGCAAATAAAATAAACGAAGGAAATGATGGATTTACTGGATGGAAAGCAAATATTAGAGGTGTCGATTTAAACAATCAATTTCCGGCAAATTGGGAGCTTGAAAAAGAAAGAAAGAAGCAAAAAACTTATGCTCCAAGAGACTACCCAGGAGACACGCCTTTAAGTGAACCAGAAACAATTGCAATGAGTAATTTAGCAATCGAAAGGCAGTTTGATCTTATTTTAGCTTTGCATACACAAGGTAAAGAATTTTATTGGGGTTATGGCAATTTTGAGCCACCTATATCGGAGGTCTACGCTAATTATTTTTCGAGTGTTAGTCCGTATAAAGCTGTAAAAACGATTGATAGCCATGCAGGTTATAAAGATTGGTATATACAAGAATTTCAAAAACCTGGATTTACACTTGAATTAGGCAAAGGAATTAATCCATTACCACTTTCTATGTTTGAATCCATTTTTTCAGAGACGTTTCCAATATTGTTAGCGTCATTATTTAATTTAGAAAATTTCAATTCTAACCAATCATTCACAAAATAAAAAAGCTGACAAAAAATTGTCAGCTTTTTTATTTAAGTAACATGCTTTCTATATGTAGAAATAAGTCGTTACAAAAGGAAATAAATTTTATAAGTGTGCTGGTGGATAACCGCTATGTATAATTGTCATAATGGCAAACCAAGCAAATAAAACTAATGTAACACCAGACCAAAAAACAGCTAAGAAGTTCTTATTCTTAAGTGATCCTATTAAAGCTGGAACACATAGAATAGCTACTAATATAAAAATAATAACTGTACCCATTGTAAACCCCCTATAAAATTCTTCAAGCAACCCCTGTTTGCTATCACATCATTATTATTGTAAAACTTTTGTGAACAATTGTCTATTTGAAATTAAGTACTAAAACAAAATTATGATATAGTATTAGATAGATTAAAAAAGAAAGCAGGGTATGAACATGAATGTTTTTCAATTACCATTAGGTCCATTACAAACTAATTGCTATATCTTAAGTAATGATATGAATGAAGCAGTTATTTTTGATCCAGGCGAGGAAGCTGAATTAGTCTTTAATATTATCGAAGAAAATAAATTAAAGCCATTAGCTATTCTTTTAACACATGCCCATTTTGATCATATTGGGGCTGTTGATGATGTGCGTGATGAATATAATATACCCGTTTATATTCATAAATATGAAGCAGATTGGTTAACAGATGGACAAAAAAACGGCTCTGAATTATTTATGAGAAATCAATCAATTTTTGCAAGAGAAGCAGATCACTTGATTGAAAAAGAAAGCAAGATGGAAATTGGTCATTTCTTATTTTCTGTTTTTGAAACACCAGGCCATTCACCAGGAAGTGTTTCATTTTACTGTAAAGAAATAAAAACAGTTTTTTCTGGCGATGCATTATTTGAAGGAAGTATTGGACGAACTGATTTACCAGGTGGTGATCACGACTTGTTGATTAGAAGTATAAAAGGTAAGCTTTTATCTTTACCTGATGATGTAGTTGTATGTAGTGGTCATGGCCCAACAACAACGATAGGCGATGAGAAAAGATATAATCCATTTCTATAAGGTAAGATGATGAAAAACTTAATTATTAAAGAGATAAATAAAAGCAAAGAACATTTTATTACATACGAGCAATTTATATCGTTAGTGCTTTATGAATCTGAAAAAGGTTATTATCAAATGAATGATGAAAAAATCGGTCGAAAAGGTGATTTTTATACTTCAAGCTCTGTGGGGACAGTATATGGTGAAGTAATTGCAGCTACTTTCTGTCGATTTGTTAAGTGTAAACTAATTGAACCTATTTTTATTGAAGTTGGTGGTGGAAATGGAAGATTCGCATCATCATTTCTTTCTTATTGTGAAAAAAATGAGTTTGAAATATATAAACGTCTAACTTACTTTTTAATTGATGCAAGTGACTATCACCGCAATCTACAACAAGAATTATTAGCGAATCATTTGAATATTAACTATTTCTCACATTTATATGAGCTTGAGCAAATCAATAACGGAATGGTATTTTCAAACGAATTGTTTGATGCTTTGACTGTTCGAGTAGTTGAATACAGTCAAAACGAGTGGCATGAGGTAGTAATTACTTTAGATGAACAAAATAATCTCAAAGAAAATCTAGTTAAGATAAAAGATTCTGAAATAAGTGACTTTCTATGCAGAAACAATTTTGATGGAAAAAAAGGACAAAGAGTTGAAATTCCTGTTGGTATGGAAAAAATGTATGACCTTTTACAATCGAAACTTAGTAAAGGAATCATCTTAACGGTTGATTATGGTTTTACTAGGGAAGAGTGGGATGCTCCTCATCGTATAAAGGGAAGTTTACGCGGTTATTACAAGCATGAATTGAAAACAAATATATTAGACAATTTAGGTGCTATGGACATAACTACTCATATACATTGGGATGAATTAAAGAGATTCGGAACGATGTACAATATTGAAAATCTATACTTTTCTAGCCAAAGAGAAGCGTTATTAGATTTTGGGCTATTAAATTGGTTAATACCACATGCTCAGTCTAATCCATTTTCTAGTGAGTATAAACAAAATAGATCTGTACAATCTCTAATGATGCCTGGTGGGATTAGTGATTCATTTCAAATGTTATTGCAAACAAAAGGTATGTCAACTAACGAGCAATTTAAATTAAATGAGTTAATTTCACTTAATGAATACAAATAAAAAAAACCAGTCATATGACTGGTTTTTCTATTATTCACCAAAGCTAGGTACTAATAAGAAAGTACTATAATATGTAAATCCTATAAAGAACACAGTTAAGTATGCGCCAAAGATATAGATGTACATACGCTCAGAAAGCTTCAGAAAGCCTAATACTACGAAAAATGCTGTTTGACATGCGAAAATAAGTGCAGCTGCTGACATATGTCCAACTAAAAACATTACCGTAAATATGGCTGTCCAGAATCCTAGAACGCGGAACATTCGATCCATTCTAAATCCCCCCATAAAAAATTTCTACCCATTCATTATTATAAAATAAGAAAGTTACAATTGTAAACAATGTATTATTACAATTCTAAATTGATTCAAAGATAATGAATTAAACTAGATCCAATATTATTTTTCTTAATTTATTATTTTCTATACATCGATTATAAAAACATACTTTTGTTTTTTATATCTATTTGAATTTTAAGTACATTATTTCGATAAATTAACTTTAGTTTGTATATATATTTTGACCAAAAATGATTTTTTTATTAGTTTTTTATATTTCATAGATTTGATAGACAAGCGAAACGTAAATATAATTGCTTCATACGAAAGGGGGAATAAAAATGGAATCAGTTGAAAAAATGGTTGAAGAACTTCTAAAAAAAGCATGCCATTTTGGGGCCTCGGATATTCATTTATTACCGAAAAAGGATGATGTAGAAATTTATTTTCGTGTTGATGGTGACTTAAAGTTGATTCAGCGAATAAAAAAAGACAAATCCAAGAGGATCATCATGCACTTGAAATTTTTAGGAAGTATGGATATAGGTGAAGTTAGAAGACCACAGACTGGAATTTTAATTGTTCATATTAATGAAATTTTATTATCACTTCGACTGGCAACCTTGCCAACAATCATTGACGAATCAATGGTTATTCGTATTCATCCTCAACAAAAAATTGCACCAATCGAAAGTCTTTCCTTATTCCCATCCACAACACGAAAACTTTTGTCTTTATTACATCATTCACATGGGCTAATGATGTTTACTGGTCCGACCGGCTGCGGTAAAACGACTACATTGTATTCTTTATTACAATCAGCAAAAAATGATATTGCAAGAAATATCATTACCTTAGAAGATCCAATCGAAAGGAAATCAGATGAATATTTTCAAGTTCAGGTAAATGAAAAAGCTGGTTTGACATATGCAACAGGATTAAAAGCAATTCTACGATCAGATCCTGATATTGTAATGGTAGGAGAGATTAGAGATGAAGAGACGGCTAAAATAGCTGTTAGAGCAGCTTTAACTGGTCATTTGGTATTAACGACGATTCATTCTAATAATACAAAAGGTGCCTTATATAGAATGTTAGAACTAGGAATTCCGAAAGAAGAACTATTTCAGGCGATGGTTGCAATCGTATCTCAAAGATTGGTGCCAGTAAAATGTCGTTTTTGTGAAGGAGAATGCGACCCAAATTGTTTTATTAATCGTAGTAACCGAAGATTAGGGGTGTACGAATTACTTTACGGAAACGCATTAAATACAGTAATAAACGAATTTAGAGGGGGACATGAAGAAGTTCATTTAACTACATTAAATCATCAACTAATTAAAGGATATGCATTAGGTTTTATTGATTATAAACAATTAGAAAGAAGTATGTTAAATGGGTAAATATTTTATAAAAAGAAAGTTAACTTATACAGAACAAGCAAAATTATTAAAAATACTAAGTGAGCTTTTGCATAAAGGTTATCCCCTTATTCAAGCGATAGAATTTTTAACAATTCAGTTCCCATATGATCTAAAAGAATTAATAGATAAAGCTAAATTATCTTTATTAGATGGTCAATCATTTATAGACTTTGCTAAGATACTAGGGCTTCATCAAGATGTGCTTGTTTATTTGCATTATGCAGAAAAGCACGGTGATTTGTCCTTTGCTTTAAATGAAGGAAGCTTTATGCTAACTAAAAAAATTCAACATAGAGCCTATATAAGAAAAATCATGGGCTATCCTCTTTTTTTAATCTCAATATTGTTACTTATTTTGTTTTTATTTAGAAATATAATCATTCCTCAATATGAGATGCTATTTTCAACATTTCATTCCAATCAAAATTCTTTTATTTTCATCTATTTGAATTAATTTCATAATGC
>NZ_NULG01000128.1 GCF_002577195.1 Bacillus sp. AFS041924 | reverse complement strand
TTATCTAGTTTTGAGGGTACAAAAATTATGATAAAAAACTTCTAAAAAAGTTATTGACTTTAGTAGAAAGTTTGATATAATAATTAATGTCCTAAAGAAAAGAATCAAGTGATGATAGCGAAGAGGTCACACCCGTTCCCATACCGAACACGGCAGTTAAGCTCTTCAGCGTCGATGGTAGTTGGGGGTTTCCCCCTGTGAGAGTAGAACGTCGCTTGGTTTGATGGAGGATTAGCTCAGCTGGGAGAGCACCTGCCTTACAAGCAGGGGGTCGGCGGTTCGAGCCCGTCATCCTCCACCATATGCCGACTTAGCTCAATTGGTAGAGCAACTGACTTGTAATCAGTAGGTTGGGGGTTCAAGTCCTCTAGTCGGCACTCTTTATGAGCCATTAGCTCAGTAGGTAGAGCATCTGACTTTTAATCAGAGGGTCGAAGGTTCGAATCCTTCATGGCTCACCATTTTCTAAAAAGAAAATATTTGCGGGTGTGGCGGAATTGGCAGACGCGCTAGACTTAGGATCTAGTACTTCGGTGTGGGGGTTCGAGTCCCTTCACCCGCACCATTTATAATTTATAAGCAGTATACGCGGAAGTAGTTCAGTGGTAGAATACAACCTTGCCAAGGTTGGGGTCGCGGGTTCGAGCCCCGTCTTCCGCTCCACATATGCTGCCGGGGTGGTGGAATGGCAGACACACAGGACTTAAAATCCTGCGGGGGTTGACCCCGTGCCGGTTCGAGTCCGGCCCTCGGTACCATTTATAATATGCGCCCGTAGCTCAATTGGATAGAGCGTTTGACTACGGATCAAAAGGTTATGGGTTCGAGTCCTTTCGGGCGCGCCATATTACGGGAAGTGGCTCAGCTTGGTAGAGCACCTGGTTTGGGACCAGGGGGTCGCAGGTTCAAATCCTGTCTTCCCGACCATTTCAATAAGGGGCCTTAGCTCAGCTGGGAGAGCGCCTGCCTTGCACGCAGG
Source organism: Bacillus sp. AFS041924 (assembly GCF_002577195.1). GTDB lineage: Bacteria > Bacillota > Bacilli > Bacillales > Bacillaceae_G > Gottfriedia. The sequence continues at coordinate 55 of NZ_NULG01000128.1, read as the reverse complement.
AGGTCAGCGGTTCGATCCCGCTAGGCTCCACCAATAGATGATCTTTGAAAACTAA
>NZ_NULG01000127.1 GCF_002577195.1 Bacillus sp. AFS041924 | reverse complement strand
GCTAACTCCTATTTAATTGGTGATAAAAAGGATGCATTAAAAACAGTTAAAATTGACGGAAAAGAATCTTCTACAGACAATATCGTTGCAGGTGCATATCCATTCTATTCATATGAGTACATGATTACAAAAGGTGATGCTAAGTCTCCAGTAAAAGAATATATCGAATATATTAGTGGCGATGACTTCGCTAATAAGTTAGTTGAAATGGGTTATATCCCAGCTTCAGAAATGGCAGGTTTAGAATAATAATCAAATTAAGCTGACTCAGAAGGTCTATGACTTTTTGAGTCAGCTTTTTTATTTCTGTTACACTTCTTCTTACTACTTATGCCTCAAGTACTTGGATTGCAGGGCATGAAACAGCGACATTTCAAATCAAAAACTACATATACTAACAGGTTTTCCTTTGAACCCAGACATGTAAATGAGTCTCTGATACGTATGACGCGTAAGTTCCGATACTGACGCATCTGATTTAACGTAATTGAACTTGTTACTCAATCAATCGTCAACCATTAGCTGGAACAATTAAAAATTTGCTCGCAAATTCGTTAGTAATACTGTATTTTGTACGAAATTTTGTTCATGAACAGAAAAATGGCAGACTAGTCGAATAAGAAATTTTAAAATAAATCAATTTTTTTTGATTAATAAATTGCATTTATTTGGTAAACTAACATATACTTAATTCATCAAGAAAATTTGATTAAGGAGTAATCACATGACTGAGATGAAACAACAGTTCCAGAAATATGAGCAGAAATTTAAAGCGTTAGCTGATCGGAAGCGACTAGAAATTATGTATGAACTGTGCCAAAGAGGCAGTACATGTGTATGTGATTTAACAGAAGCGTTCGATATGACACAATCAAAGCTTTCTTACCATTTAAAAATCTTACTCGATGCAGGGCTCATTGTGAAAGAGAACAGAGGTACATGGAGCTATTACGACTTGAATGACACAGAAGTTAACAGCTTACTATCAGAAGAGCTTTGTTGTATTTTCCGAAAATCAGATAACGCTAATCGTAACAGTAATTGTTGTTAATTTTTTTTAATCATTAAATCAAATTTTTTTAATCATTAAATCAAATTTTTTTGATTTAACAAATTAAGGGAGGAATTCTGTATGAAATATGTTCATGTAGGGGTTAACGTGACAAATTTAGAGGCATCAATCGCTTTTTATCAAAAGGTATTTGGTTTAGCACCTGTTAAAGTGAAAGAAGGATATGCGAAGTTTCTAATAGAAAATCCAGGGCTTAATTTCACTCTAAATGTTCGTGATCAAGTTGAGGGTAATCAAATAAATCACTTTGGTTTTCAAGTTGAAACATCTGAAGAAATCTTATTTCATAAGGAAAGACTAGAAAAAGAAGGTTTCTTCGCACGAGAAGAAATGGATACAACTTGTTGTTATGCGGTACAAGATAAGTTTTGGGTAACAGATCCAGACGGAAATGAGTGGGAATTCTTCTATACCAAAGCAGATAGTGAAGTTCAAAAAATAGAAAATACGTCTTGTTGTAATACTTCCACTGAATCTAAAGTTAATTCTTGTTGTTAGTGAGTAAAAGGAGAAGCGAATGAAACGATTATCATTTTTAGACAGATATTTAACCCTTTGGATATTCATAGCAATGGCAATTGGGATAATTCTTGGCATTTCAACACCTGGATTTGTTGATAGCCTAAACAAATTACAAATTGGAACAACTTCAATACCTTTGGCTATCGGATTGATTTTAATGATGTATCCGCCACTGGCTAAAGTTCGTTATGAAGAGATCGGAAGAGTATTTAAGGACGTAAAAGTATTATTGCTATCCTTAATTCAAAACTGGATGATTGGACCAGTTTTAATGTTTTTATTAGCAATTGTCTTTTTAAGAGATTATCCAGAGTATATGGTTGGTTTAATCATGATCGGTTTAGCACGATGCATTGCGATGGTTATCGTATGGAACGATTTAGCTGATGGTGATCGTGAGTATGCGGCAGGATTAGTAGCCTTTAACTCCATTTTCCAAATGATTTTCTTCTCTGTTTACGCATATTTTTTCGTAACAGTCTTACCAAAAGTTTTTGGTTTAGAAGGTATGTCAATCGATATTACAATGCCAGAAGTGGCAAAATCAGTTTTCATTTATTTAGGAATTCCTTTCTTATCAGGACTATTAACAAGAATAATCCTTGTTAAAGTAAAGGGCAGAGAATGGTATGAAAAAGAATTTATTCCTAAAATTAGTCCAATTACGTTGATTGCATTATTGTTTACAATTGTTGTGATGTTCTCATTAAAGGGAGAAGTAATTGTAGCACTACCTTTAGATGTTGTTCGTATCGCAATTCCTCTATTAATTTATTTCATCATTATGTTCTTTGTTTCTTTCTTCTTAGGGAAGAAGTCGGGAGCAAGTTATGGTGTTTCAACAACTTTAGCTTTTACAGCTGGAAGTAATAATTTTGAATTAGCAATTGCAGTTGCAGTTGGAGTGTTTGGAATAAATTCAGGAGCAGCATTTGCAGCAGTAATTGGTCCATTGGTTGAAGTACCCGTAATGATTGCGTTGGTTAACGCAGCATTGTGGATGAGAAGAAAATATTTTGCAAAAGAAACAACAATCTAAATTTAAACAAAGGTGGAACACACATGCCAGATAATAAAAAAACAATTTACTTCTTATGTACTGGAAACTCCTGCCGTAGCCAAATGGCAGAAGCTTTTGGGAAACAATATTTAGAAAATGAATGGAATGTCTTATCAGCTGGGATCGAAGCACACGGTGTGAATCCAAATGCAATTAAAGCAATGGATGAAGTTAACATCGATATCCGAAATCAAACATCAGATGTAATCGATAATAATATCTTAAACAATGCAGATTTAGTAGTGACATTATGTGGTCATGCGAATGATGTGTGTCCAGTAACACCACCACATGTAAAACGTGTTCATTGGGGATTTGATGACCCGGCAGGTCAAGAATGGAGTGTATTCCAAAGAGTTCGTGATCAAATAGGACTTCGTATTAAACAATTTGCTGAATCTGGAGAATAGAATAGGGGGAGCTGAAATTAAAAGAGATAGCATAAGCTATCCCTTTGAAATCAGTTCTCTACTCTACAATATCTAATATTTCTTTATTCATTATTGAGAATGGACTAGAGATACTGATTGTAAAGTCTTCTAGATCAGAATGATTTATTGTAAATCTTTCTATTAGTAATTTTCCAGCGACACCCCAGTTAGACGACTCACAATTTTTTAATGAAGAAATTCGTACTTTAATATTGTCATGATCAGATTTTGCTATCCAATTTAATTGGATTTGATTTGTTTCATTTGAAAAAGCGATGTCTTCTTTAAATAAAAGCGTCTCATTTAAATATACACTATATTCAAGCCTTTTTGATTTCGATGCATTTTGATAAGGAGTTCTTAAGTGTAAATAAGCTTTGTATGCTTTAGATTTTTCCGTATCTAAATTAATTGTTGCTTCAACGAAATCACCTAATTTTGGTGCTGAATCAACAAGATGGAATTGTAATCTTTTTAAAGATTGTTTAGCCATATATTCAACTTGTTTGCTAGTATTCTTTGTATTTCCTGAATTTATTAAGATCGACGGTAGATTTTTTCCGAACTCATCAAATAAAGGATCATAGTAATCAGCAATTGTTTCTTTTGAATTAATTTTCCAATAGTTTAATATTGGCCAATAAGTAGTTATGATATTTTTAAATAAATCATTTTGAAGACGTGCTCGAAGGTTTACCCCAAGCATAATACTTAAAATATTTCTTGCATTAAATAAAATTAAAGTATCAAAGGCTACATCACTTTCAAGTAATATATTGCTATGCCAAGCACCCATTCGATACTCCCAATAGAGTAGATCATATGGATCTAGATTAAATATTCTATCAGCCGTGAATTCTACTGTTTCTAAGAATGTTTTAAATAAATTTAAAATTTCTATATCTTCAATTGCTTTAGAATTATAACATCTAACGATTTCAACAGGATTAATATTTTTTCCATCATATGGTTTTAAATTTTTTTTAAGTTCTTTTTTATAAAATGCTCGTCCAATCTCGAAAATATTTGAACGAATGTGAATATAACTGTCATCATAATTATCATAATATAGTTTCGCTAATCGATAACTATGATTCATCTCATTGTTTTTTGATAAAATTTGATTGAATTCAGTATTTGCAACATTGTAATCAATTTCAAGGATTTTCTGATTTAATCTTAAATTAGAAGCTAGATTTTTTGATACATCTAAGTCAATCGCTAAAGACTTTACAGGTGCCGTATTGCTCTTATAGTAGGTAAAAAATTCACAGTTATTAATATGATCTTTTAATAATGCTAAAGATGTTCTACTATCGATGCCTGCAGTTAGTGAAAATAATATCTTCTTATCTATTTTTTTAAAATATTTTAATTGCTCATTTACTAGATCATAAATCTTTGTAGTAGCTTCCTCGATTGAATAATTTGCAATTGGTTTTCTTGGCCAAAATCTTGATACTTTTATTTTAGGCCAGCAAAGTAGCGTATTCGGTGTTAAGCAAAAAAGATCCTCATATCTAGATATATTTCCGGGTAAATGGAAACTAGTGTATTTAAGAGATTTAGTTAATAAATCATTATTAATTGGGTGAGAACCACATATTTGTGCTAATAACTCGACATGTGATGAAATGATTTCTTCATTTTTCGAATAGTAAACTGATCGTAAACCAGCTGCATCTTGTAAGATTTTAAAAGAATCATCTTTTTGATAAAAAATTAAGTATCGACCTGCGAGTTGATCTAAATAATCAAAGAAAGAATCCTCAGAGGATGTTAATTTTTCAATTAATTTGAAGTATATTTCTTTATTAGATAATGTAGAATCAGAGATATCATAAATCATACCTAATATAAAAAGTTGATTTCCGTTTGAAGATATCTTTTCATCAAAATAATAATCAAGTTTTGGATCAAATTGTACTATGTAATTTCCTATATTCATTTTTTTCCAGTTAGAATGTGGAGAACTAATCCCTTTTTTCGAGATAATATAACCTCTTGCAAATAAAAGGTGATTGTATTTATTTGATTGCATTTTTTCAAATTCCTTTCAATGATGAATGACGGTCTTATATGCCTAGCAAAGTATTATCTTACTATATTATAGTATTTTCACCAAATTTAATTTTATCAAGTCAAACAATACAGATTTAAATAAAAAGATTTTTGTCACTCTTTTTGTAATTTCAGTGTTAGGATCGTAGCTATTTTTAAAAATAGTGCAATAAAAAAGACCGCCGAATGCAGTCTATCTTTGTTGAACTAATGAAATGATTTAGTTTAATAAGAAACTCTATATTTCCAAAATATCACTGATGCTATATTAACAAATTAATAAGATCAAAATACTTAAAACAAATTATCAAGGGAAATAAAAACCAATATCATTTTATAGCTTGCCTCTTACCTTCAATAAGAAGAAAAGAAATCCCTTTATTCACCTACTAAGCCATCACCATCTCGATCATCCATATATTTATAAAGCCACGAATCGCGCGTAATTGGCATTTTAAAGCCAGCAGCTTTGGCTTCAGCGATCGTAACACTTCCGTTATGGTTGGTATCCACTTTACTAACATCTTCATTACTATTTATTGTTTTGTTTGAAGGTACTTTGACTGTTTTCGGTGGCGTACTGCTCGCACCTGTCGTTTTCCCTAAATTTTTGTTCACTTCATCTGGATTTACATTGTCAAATTCATCTGTAATGGTTCTGCCCTGAATTTTGTAAGTGAATTTATAATGGTTAGGAATTTGCGTCTTAGTATTTGGATATTGAATCACTGCTACGAAATCAGTGCAACCTCCAGCATCTCGAATCACTTTTTCCATATAGGCTTGATCACCGTGCCTATTGAGATTGCTGTCCTGAGGTGTAATGTTATATGCGTTTGATACTCCCCCAAGCGAGTCAGCAATCACATGCCCTTTATCCAAGGTTGGACTCTCTGTACCAGGAACATTTGCTTCATCAGAGTAATATCTACCTGATGACAAAACATGATCGGTATTCGTATTTTGAAGTGTTATTTTTTTCGCCTCAACACGAATTAACTGACCGAATTCATTTGTATATGCCCAATATTCCCGTTTTCCAAATCCGACATCTACTTTGACATTCGACCGTCTATCTCCTGACATATCCCCGCCGTTTACTTTAATTAGGGTATACTTGCTGTAATCAATTCCATCCTTTGTACCTGTTTCCTTTGATGTGCTAGATTTAGGAACATTCTTGTTGGGTTCACTATCACTTGTTGGTTTTTCTGAGTCATCAGTAGATGTACTCGTATTGGTTTCAACAGTCTTAGAGGCCATACTCGTTTGAGATTGTACTTTTTTTGACGAAGACTGTTCAGTGATTTTTCCGCAACCCACAAATATTAAAATCACAGTAAATAAATTCAAAAATATTCTTTTGTTCACATTTCTGCACACCTTTCTAATGTTTCTACTCTATACAAATCATCTTTAAGTAATAACGCATTTTGATCTTTTGAAAGGTTTATTCAATCTATCACATAATTAGCCATCAAAAACTAACTAAAATAACGTTTACTACAGAATATTACACTAACTGATACATACATACAATGGAAAAGGAATCAAAAGAACTGGTGATGAAAAATTATTTTGAATTCGCTTCAAATAGTAAAACTTTCAAATTGGAGCCCAAACGTATCAGTCATCTGAGGGGAGATTAGAGTTAGATATTCAAGTTTCAAAGCCAAAAACATACATGGGAAATGTCATCATTTCAGGAATTCTACCAAAGAATGCTTTTGATTTTTTGTACAATCCTGATTTGTTGATTACGAATATTTTAATAAGTGATTCTTTTTCTGATCAGGAAGTTTCAAAACAATACACGATTTCTCCCTCTATTAAATCACCGGGTGGTATTTCTACAGGTAGAAGTTTTAACTTGTTCCCAGAAGTGACTTTCGAAAATGCTAGTAAGAAATTAAATGTTGTTTATATGAAAGTAAGCTTTTTTATGACTAAATGCCCTAAAACCAATTAAATATACACCTCTTAAAAAGATTTACAATTTCTTTACGATTGATTAAAACTTGCTTAACTTAAATACTTTAAAGTAGAGAATGTAAGAGATAACAAACAAAAACAAATACAAAAATAAATACAATCATTTTAGGGGGATATAAAATGAAACGTGGATTAAAATTAACATTTGCTGCAATGGCTATTACAGGTATGTTAGCAGGATGTTCTAATAAAGATGAGAAGACAACTGGAAAGACTTCAGATGATAAAAAAGTAGAATTAACA
>NZ_NULG01000126.1 GCF_002577195.1 Bacillus sp. AFS041924 | reverse complement strand
AAGGCTTGCTAAAGGAGGCTTAGGGTCACGCCCCATGGAAAACGAAGTACCTGGAATGGAAAATCAACATTCTTTTTTAACAAAGCCTATTAGTTAAATGATTATGAGCTTGAAAAGTACATAATCGTACTAAAAAAAATGAAGCTTTTTTAAAATCTTAAAAAAAATATACATATTTGTCCCACTTTAATCATTTATTGAAATTGGGGCAATTATTAATAGTTTTTGATTTAATATGCAAAAAATACTTCTAAAATGTTGCTATTGATTACAAAAAAGTAAAGATTTATTTAAATTTATTAATTTTTTTGAAAAAAATGTCGATTTTTTGTTGATATTTTCTGAAAAGCATGTAAAATAAAAAGTAAGTTAAAGGTTATTAACTATTCGGACAATATAAATTGTTTGAATATTTTAATAGTTTTTAAGTCTAATTGTTTAATTTTGGGGAGGCAATCTAATGAAAAAGAAGGTATCGTATTTTCTATCTTTATCTGTAGCTGTGAGCATGCTTTTAACTGCATGTAACTCAGACAAAACAAATGAAGGTGGAAAAAAAGACACAGCAAAAGCAAAACCACAAGTTCTGAACTTACTAGGCGGAGCTGAACTTCCAGGCCTTGATTCTGGTACTACTACTGATGCTGAATCTTTCAACGTCTTAGGTAACATTATGGAAGGTTTAAATGTATTAGGTAAAGATGATGTAGTACAACCTGGTATCGCAGAAACTACTGATAAGTCAGAAGACGGTTTAACTTATACATTCCACTTACGTGATGCTAAATGGTCTAATGGTGAAGCTGTAACTGCTAAAGATTTTGAATACGCTTGGAAACGTGCTGCAGATCCAAAAAATGCTTCTGAGTACGCATTCATGATGAACGTATTACAAAACGGTGAAGAAGTTACAACTGGTAAAAAACCAGTTGATCAATTAGGTGTTAAAGCAATCGATGATAAAACTTTAGAAGTTAAACTAGCTAAAGCTATTCCATATTTCGATTCTTTAGTAACATTCCCAACATTCTTACCTTTAAATCAAAAGTATGTTGAATCTCAAGGTAAAGATTACGCTCTAGAAGCTGACAAGTTAATCTTCAATGGTCCATTTGAATTATCTGAGTGGAAACATGATGAAAGTTACAAATTAGTTAAAAACCCTGATTACTACGGTGCTAATGACGTATCTTTAAAAGAAATCAACTTTAAAATCGTAAAAGACCCACAAACTGCTGTAAACTTATATGAGTCTGGTGAAGTTGACCGTGCTGGTTTAACAGCTGAGTTTGTTGACAAATATAAAAACAACCCTGACTACGGTACTACAAAAGAGCCAACTGTATTCTTCTTACGTGTAAACGAAACGAAAAATCCAGCTCTTAAAAACGTAAACATCCGTAAAGCTTTAAACGAAGCATTTAACCGTGAAGACATTACAAACGTAATCTTAAATAATGGTTCTGTACCATTATACGGTTTAGCACCAAGTAATTTCTTAGATGCAAATGGTAAAGACTTCCGTGAAGCATCTGGAGACCTAGTTAAATACGATCCAACAAATGCTAAAACATTATGGGAGCAAGGTTTAAAAGAAATCGATAAGAAAGATGTAACAATCGAATTATTAGGTTCTGATACTGAAACAAACAAAAAAATCAGTGAGTACCTACAAGGTGAATTAACTAAAAACTTACCAGGTTTAAAAATCAACATCAAATCAGTTCCATTTGCACAACAATTAGATCTAAACTCTAAGAAAGATTATGAAGTATCATTCGGCGGATGGGGTCCAGACTACAAAGACCCAATGACATTCTTCGATATGTGGACTACTCAAAGCCCATTCAACCAAATGGGATTCTCAAACCCTGAGTATGATAAGTTAATCTCTCAAGCTGGTGGAGAATTCTTATTAGATCCAGCTAAACGCTCTGACGCATTCGTTAAAGCAGAGAAAATCTTAGTTCAAGATAATGCAGCAATTCTTCCGATTTACCAACGTGCGATTGCATACGTAATGAAGCCAAAAGTAACAGGTTTAATTGAGCATTCATTCGGATCAGATTACACTTACAAAAATGTTGTAATTAAATAATTAAGAAATAATGAAAGGCTGTTCAATAGTCAGATTCCTGACTAGGACAGCCTTTTTTATATGAAAGTTTAGAAAAATTATACTTTCAGCCAATATTGCTTTGTTTTGACATATTTTAACTTCCTAAGTATTATCATTGTAGTACAAGTTGTTTCGAGAGGAGGATCCTATTGACAAATATCATACATCAAATATTAGATTTTTTTGCATCATTAGGATATTTAGGGGTAGCATTAGGATTAATGATTGAGGTTATTCCAAGTGAAATCGTTTTAGCATATGCTGGTTATCTTGTAGCCGAAGGACATATAAATTTTTTCGGTGCATTAGTAGCAGGAGTTATAGGGGGAACTATTGCACAATTATTTTTATATTGGATTGGTTATTTTGGTGGTCGACCGATGATCGAAAAATATGGAAAATATATTCTAATTAATAAGCATCACTTAGATTTAGCAGAAAAATGGTTTTCAAAATATGGCGTAGGTGTTGTGTTTACGGCTCGCTTTATTCCAGTTGTGAGACATGCCATTTCAATTCCAGCAGGACTAGCAAAAATGCCAGTCGGACAATTTACTCTATATACAATTGTTGCGATTATTCCTTGGACTATACTTTTTATTAAAATAGGTGAAAAGCTAGGTAAAAATTGGGAAACGGCTAAAGAGGTTTTAGCTCCATATACGCCGATGTTAATCATTATTGCAATCGCCCTTTTTGTTGTATACTTTTTAATTAAAAAGTTAGTTTCAAAAGGTCGAAAATAAAATAAATATGATTTGTTTCACATGATATTACATATAATATGATAAATTTCAATCGAGAGGATGAATTTTATGTATTCTATGTCATATGATGCTTTAAAATCTGATCTATCAAATACTCTTTCAAGCGTTCAAAATCAATTAAATGCAGAAGATTATTCAATACATACAAAGGAACAACTTCAGAGCCAATTAGAAGTATATCAGTACATTGATGAATTAAGTGATATGCATTATTTTTATAAAAGCGGGTACTAAAAAATAGGTCACTATAAGTGGCCTTTTTCTTTATTTATGAATAGAATAAATGCTCACAGAAATAGCATTAAAAGCGCTTGTTTATTAGAATTTTGACTTTCTTTTTAATAAAGGTTGAAACATATAAAAATGTTTCGTATGCTATAATTGAGTAGTTTTTGTTTTAGAATTAGAGGTGAATTAAGATGCTAAATTTTTATCTTTCAGATGCACAAGGGAAACTAAATCAAGTCGATATTATTGAGAAAGGTTGCTGGATTAATGCAATTAATCCAACAGAACAAGAGATTCAATATCTAGTTCAAAAGTTAGACTTAGATTTAGATTTTATTAAAGACCCACTTGACGACGAAGAACGTTCAAGGATAGAGGTTGAAGGGGAACACACTCTAATTATTGTTGATATTCCAATTGTAGCTCATGATGATAATGGGCACACAATTTTTGATACAATACCAATCGGGATGATTATTTCATCTCATACATTTGTGACAATCTGTTTAAGTGAAAATCCGATCTTCGAAAGATTTATTTATCAAAAAGTAAAAGGATTTTTTACTTTTAAAAAGACTAGATTTGCACTTCAATTATTGCATACAACTTCAACATATTATTTACGATATCTTAAACAAATTAATCGCAAAACAAATGAAATCGAAGCAGAATTACATCAATCTACGAGAAACCAAGAGTTATTTACAATGCTGAACCTTGAAAAAAGTCTTGTTTATTTTACTACTTCTTTAAAATCTAATAAAATCGTCATGCAAAAAATTCTTAAAGGGAATATCCTAAAAATGTATGAGGATGATGAAGATTTATTAGAAGATGTAATTATTGAAAATAAACAAGCAATCGAGATGGCAGAAGTTTATAGTAATATCTTAAGTGGAATGATGAACACATTTGCTTCAGTTATCTCGAATAATTTAAATATTGTAATGAAATTTTTAACTTCAATTACAATTATTTTGTCAATACCAACAATGGTTTCTAGTTTTTACGGGATGAATGTTGATAGTATACCATTAGCAAAGATTCCACATGCGTTTCCAATCGTAATTGGAATTTCTGCAATTTTATCAACGACAATTGCATTAATATTTTGGAAGAAAAGGTACTTTTAACTCACAAAGCCGCCGGTCATTCGGAGGTTTTGTGAGTTTTCATTTTTTAATTGTACACTTGGGAGAGAGAGTATGAGTACAAATTTCTATCATTCTTTTTTACAAATGAATACTATATTTATTTCGATTGTAGTCGAAGCATTACCATTTATTTTAATCGGTGTTTTTATCTCAGGGATTATTCAAATATTTATTACAGAAGAAATGTTATATAAATTAATACCTAAGAATAGATATAAAGCAGTATTTGTTGCTATTTTATTAGGCTTTATTTTTCCAGGGTGTGAGTGTGGAATTGTACCAATCGTAAGTAGGTTAATAAAAAAAGGTGTTCCACATTATGTAGCAATCGCGTTTATGTTAACTGGACCAATCATCAACCCGATTGTATTGTTTGCAACATTTATTGCATTTGGTAATAATATTGAAATGGTTATTTACCGCGCAGGAGCTGCTATGATTGTAGCTTATATAATAGGGATCGTCTTATCATATTTAAAAATCGAAAATCCGTTAAAAAATGATCTAGTTACAATACCAGTTGACAACACAATTCCAGTTACGAAAAAATTATGGAGTGTTTGTGTACATGCTATAGAAGAGTTTTTCTCAATGGGTAAGTTTTTAATTTTAGGTGCGTTTATTGCGGCATTCGTACAAACATTTATTCCTACTTCTACTTTAATGCATATAGGTAATGGGCAAGTAGCAAGTATTTTAGTCATGATGGCATTAGCCTTTATTTTATCACTTTGTTCAGAAGCTGATGCATTCGTTGCGTCATCATTTCAAAGTACGTTTTCTTTAAACTCAATCGTAGCATTTATGGTTGTTGGTCCAATGATTGATATAAAAAATACATTAATGTTGTTCCAACATTTCAATAGTCGCTATGTATTCATTATTATGGGATTGGTAATTTCATTAACATTTATCACTACATTATTAATTTAAGGGAGAATCGATATGGCAAGAGCATACGTACTATTAGGATTTACCTTCTTTTTAATGCAGTTGCATATTAAAGGTACGATCTCAAAATATATTAATATGAAATACTCTTATTTATCGCTAACAGCTGGGATATTATTTGCATTTCTAACATTGATACAAGTCATTCATGTATTAAGAACGAGTAACGATGATCATGAACATAACCACGATCATGATCACGACCATAGCCATGATCATCAATGTGATTATACTTGTGCACACGGACATGTTCATAAAGAAGCAAAAGGTATTAAAAAGTTTTTATATGGATTCGTTTTCATCTTCCCTCTGTTCACAGGTATCTTCTTACCAGTTGCAAGTTTGGACTCTACGATTGTAGAAGCAAAAGGATTTCATTTCCCAGTATCAGAACCAGGTAATAATGATCCTTTCATGCAAAGACAATATTTAAAACCTGATTTAAGTATTTATTATGGACAAGAAGGTTATCAAAAATTAATTAAACAAGAATCGAAAGAATATATAAACAAAAAAAGGATCAAATTGAATGATTATGACTTCCTTAAAGGAATGGAAGTATTATATGATGAGCCTGGAAAGTATTTAGGTAAGGAGTTAACTTATAAAGGTTTTATTTATCATGAAAAAGGATTAAATAAAAATCAGGTTTTCCTATTTAGATTTGGAATCATTCACTGCGTTGCTGATTCCGGGGTATATGGCATGCTAATAGAATTACCTGATGGTCAGACTTATAAAAATGATCAATGGATTGAAGTAACTGGTCAAATACAACAAATGTACTATCAACCATTTAAAGTAAACATTCCTTATTTAGACGTCTCTAAAATGAATGAAATTCAACCACCAAAAGATGAGTATGTTTACCGAAATAAGTAAAATGAGCCTACATGGCTCTTTTTTTTTATTTATAAGATAGATAACTAGCTAAATCTTCTAAAAATGACTGGGTTGAAAATTTCATTTACCGAAATAGCATAGAATCTACAAAAATAATATAAAAAACTTGTTCATATCTAGACATGTACACATTCAATATCGAAATTTCTACGTATGTTATAAATGTACAATAAATAATTATAGAGGTGTTCTTAAATGTGGGGATTTTGTGGTTGCAATCGTAGAAGAGAAAGAGAAGAAGTGTCTCCTGTAAGAGATATGAGAGAGTTTGTAGAAGTTCGTAAAGCATGTAAAAAAGAAGAAGAGCATGAAGTGGTAATGGCTGAAACAGTGGAAGAAGTTAAGCCTGCTATGACTGAGAGCAGAAGTTGTGGCTGTAATAAAAGAAAAAGATCAAACAACAATTCTATGGTATCGCCTGCAGAAAGCTCGTTCTGTGAAAGACAATTAGAAGCTGCAAGAAGTGGATGCGTTGTAAATCCGTTTACAGCTTTCAATCGCTGTAATAGATAATTTATGATTAAGAAACTTACTTGACATTTACAATATACGAACTTTTTCTAGGAGGTGTCGATTTGACATCTCTTTTTTATATTTAATAATAAAAGTTAGCAAACTAGGGTTGAAACCAACAATTTATTTCGATAAGATAATTACCTCTATTCTTATTAAAACGATTTAATAAATTTTTCAGTCTATTTTAAAGGGCTTGTACATACGTTTTATTAGAGGTGATTTAATGAGACAATCAATCTATATAAAATCTATTAATCTTAAACGAGTGACGGCAAGTGTCTTCGTAGGCATTGTCTTATTATTCTTGTTGGCAAGTTTATTTGTTACATCAATGAAGAATACAAAGTCATATTATATGCATCAATGGTTTGAAAAAATGAGCTATGAAGGATTTATTAAAGCATTTGAATATGAAAATGGTCATTTTAGGTTAGGAGACGAATCGAATAAAAATGGACAACCTATAGGAAATATACTTTTTTCATTTATTACAAATATTAGACTGTATGATCCAAAAAGTTTATTAGTTCATGAAATTTCAAGCATGACTAAGTTTGAAAATAACATTCTTGTTGCTGGAGAAGGAATTGATTTCACCAATTTACCAATTGAATCAAGCTTAACAATTGACGAAATTAACCAAAATCCAACGGTTAAAGACCCAGTAAACGAACCAATGAATCCAACCAAACCACCTTCACAAACAACTGATGGTCGTAACGTTTTCTTTATTTATCATACACATAGTTGGGAATCATTTTTACCTTTGATACCTGGAGCGAAGACACCAAATCAGGCATCTTCAGTAAAAGTTAATGTCAGTTTATTAGGTGAACGATTGAAAAAGAATTTAGAAGCAAATGGAATCGGTGCAATGGACGATAAAACAAATATCGGAGCTGAATTAAAGAAGAAAAATTGGGAGTGGGGATCTTCGTATAAAATGTCCCGTTTAATTGTTCAGGAAGCACTATCAAAAGACAAGGATTTGAATTTCCTAATAGACTTACACCGTGATGATCAAAGAAAAAATGTAACAACTACTGAGATTAATGGTCAAAAATATGCGAAACTATACTTCATTGTAGGTGTAGAAAACAAAAATTATAAAAAGAACTTAGCATTAGCTAAAGATATAAATAAAGAAATATCGAAATTTAATAAAGGATTAACACGGGGAATATTTAGCAAAAATTATAAACAAGGCAATGGTGTTTATAACCAAGACTTATCTCCAAATTCATTATTAATTGAAGTAGGTGGGGTTGATAATACATTACCAGAACTATATAGAACGATTGACCTACTATCAGAAATCTTGAGTAAATACTATTGGGATCATCAGTAATGGCGAAGTATGCAGGGAAGACCAGAAAAAGAAATCTTTTTCTAGGTCTTTCTTTTTTATCACCCTTGATTCTCCTAACTTCTTTCATAACACTCAGTAAATTGTAAAGAATAGATACTAAGTGATTTGTTAAAATGTGTAGATGGAGGATTAGATATGAAAAAAAAGTTCATTATCATACTATTATTTTGTTTAATTGGAACATCAAAACCATCGTATGTATTTGCTGTACAAAATGAAATGCTTGAGGATGCAGTACTATCAATCTTATTTCCAACTATAAATAGTCGATTATACAAAATGTTTGGACCAGGTGAACAATATAATTGTGCGGCTATTACAAACTTAAAAAAGAAGTATAATGGTACATATGTATTTGGTGCAACAATTCAATTAGTTGCATATAAACAAGATCAGCAGCCACCATATACACTTGTCAAATTTAACTTTTCAAATGATGACGGTGAGTGGAAAATACGATCTGTAACAAAAGAACCAATTCAAACAAAAACTACATCTTTATGTAGACCCCCTGTATAACGGTATGTTTAATTTGGGATATGTGAGAATTTGGTAAAAAAAGTAAAAGTGTATTAGGTAAAAAGAATTAAATTTATCATTTTTGATGATAAATTTAGTATAAAGTATGATATGATAAAGAAAAAAATTAAAGGTGGCAATATCGTTGGCAGGAATTGATTCAATAAAGGAGATTATCTATATTTATGGTGACAACCATAATCATTGCTTTATAACATCTGGAATAAATTATAAAGAGTTTGTGCAAGGACTTCCTTTTCCTCTACAAAACATTCTTTTGCTAAAACACGATATTCAATGGTCCGAATTTAATTTAAATTCTTCATTTTATTATGTAGAACGAGAAGATATTAATAAATTTATTTTAGAAAATAGTGAGCATGAAGACCTTTGTTGGGTAGACTTTGAAGAATTAGCAGATTTAGATGAGCTAGAACCGAAAGAAATTGCAGAGTTACTATATCTTGCTCACAAAAAAGAACCATTACAAAAATCCTTTATACCTAGATTAAATAATTCTTTTGCTTATATGAATATAAGTGATGGGATGTACCAAAAGGTTTATTATAAACGAACTAATGATTTTATTTTTATGCTTTGTAATGTTATATCTTATAAAATTACACAACTTCAAAGACGAAGTTTAAATATATTTAATCGTTCAAAACAAATTAATCCAATCAATATTAAATTGATGTTGACCTTATATCCTTTAATGGAGGATGGGTTAATCATTGATTTAAGTGAACGAGTTGAAAATAGAAAAGTAATTGAAATTCCTATTTTCCGAGTTGATTTTTATTCTGGAGTAGATGAGATTTTAGAAAATGTAGAAGAATATAAAGAACTTACAAATCATTTTGCAAATCTGACTTATTCGAAGAAAGATGATGTATGGTCTGTAGTTCAAGTTTAAAGGACTTGTTTCAATTCTTTATTGTGTGAAGAAATCGAATAAAAAGACCTTTAAGATCCATTCAGATTGTGGTCAATAATCTGAATGGACCTTAAAGGTTTTTTTGCTTTTTTCCATTTTATTCTTAAAGAATTGCACTTAATACAATTAATAAATTATAGAAAATAGTTACAATTACTGAAAATAATCCAAATCCAATTGCTGTATATCCTAAAGTGGAATGACCCTTAGTAACAGTGTATATTCCTAGTGCAATTCCAATGATCCCAAATAAAACAGGCATTAAAAATAACGAAAATAGTGAAAAAAATAGAGCTACGTATCCAATTACAATTGCAGTGGCATGAGATTTATCTGATGTTGTTTCTGTATAAAATGTATTCCTTGTGGGATAAAACTCTGCACTATATTCTTCATTTTGATCCTTAGGTAAATTGTGATTACGTTTATGTTCTTTATGCTTTTTATGACGATACATAAAATTACACTCCTTTCTTTTAATGCCTTATCTTTAGTATGTAACTTTGATATCCGTTGATAAGTAGTAAGTATTAGTAATTTTTGCTTGAAATGATTAAAGAATTTCGAATTTTAGAAAATGAATTTTTTGTAAAATTGTGCTATAATTTTGATTATAATGAAGTGCAATTGGAGATGATTGGATGAGTAAAGTAAAGTCAGATTTAGAAATTGCTTTTGAATCAAAAATGAAAAAAATTACAGAAATTGCAGATAATTTAAATCTTTTTGAGGATGATGTTGAAAATTACGGTCATTATAAGGCAAAATTGTCATTATCAATTCTTGACCGTTTAAAAGAAAACGAAGATGGTAAATTAATCTTAGTTACTTCTATAAATCCAACGCCAGCAGGTGAAGGGAAATCAACAGTGACTGTTGGGCTAGCACAGGCTTTTCACCAAATTGGCAAAAATGCAATTGTTGCATTACGTGAACCTTCTTTAGGACCAACAATGGGCGTAAAAGGTGGAGCTACTGGTGGAGGTTATTCTCAAGTTCTACCGATGGATGATATTAATTTGCATTTTAATGGTGATATTCATGCAATTACAACAGCTAATAATGCCTTAGCAGCATTTATTGACAATCATATCCATCAAGGAAATGAACTTGAAATTGATGTACGTAGAATTACTTGGAAGCGAGTAGTTGATTTAAATGATCGTGCGTTAAGAAATATCGTTGTAGGTTTAGGAGGTCCATCTCAGGGAGTTCCTAGAGAAGATGGATTTGATATAACTGTTGCATCTGAAATCATGGCAGTACTTTGTTTAGCTTCATCAATTCAAGATTTAAAAGAAAGGTTAAAACGAATTGTTGTCGCTTATACTATACATAAATCGCCAGTAACTGTAGGAGATTTAAAAGTTGAAGGAGCTCTTTCCTTATTACTTAAAGATGCAATTAAACCAAACCTGGTTCAAACAATTGAGCACACTCCGGCAATCATCCATGGTGGACCATTTGCGAATATTGCTCATGGCTGTAATAGTGTTATTGCAACAAAAATGGCTATGAAATTAGGCGATTATGTTGTAACTGAAGCTGGTTTTGGTGCAGATTTAGGCGCAGAGAAATTCTTAAATATTAAAACTAGAGCTTTAGGTGTTACTCCTGATGCAGTTGTAATTGTTGCAACTATTAGAGCATTAAAAATGCATGGTGGCGTAAATAAAAATGAATTGTCTAATGAAAACGCTTTAGCTGTTGAAAATGGGATTCAAAACCTTGAAAAGCACGTGGAAACAGTTCGTAAATTCAATGTTCCTGTAGTCGTTGCAATTAATAAATTTATTACTGACTCAGAGGAAGAAATTAGTGTATTAAAACAATGGGGTCAAAATAATGGAGTAAATATTGTTCTAACAGAGGTTTGGGAGCATGGTGGTAAAGGTGGCGTAGAGTTAGCTGAATCACTTGTTAATATGTTGAAAAATCCTAAGGACAAATTTAATTACTTATATGAATTATCAGACTCGATCGAAAATAAAATAGAAAAAATTGCAAAAGAAGTTTATGGTGCAAATGGAGTGAATTTTTCTCCAAAAGCGAAAAAACAAATTTTGGAATTTAATGAGAATGGTTGGGATAACCTACCAATTTGTATGGCTAAAACTCAATATTCATTATCAGACCAACCAACTTTAGTAGGAAGACCTTCTGGTTTTAAAGTAGAAATAAGAGAACTAAAAGCATCAATTGGTGCAGGTTTCATTGTTGCGCTAACAGGTAACGTGATGACAATGCCAGGTTTGCCGAAAAAACCAGCTGCATTAAATATGGATGTAGACGATCTAGGTCGTCCAAAAGGATTATTTTAATCAAACTTAATAAAAATTACTGAAAATAAACTCGCACTTGATGCGAGTTTTTTCAGTATAAGTTAATAATAAAGTTTATAATAGTCAATTTGAACTAATTAATTAAAAAAATATCCGATAAAATTGATTTAAGAAATTTTATCGGATATTTTATTGTTAGTAGTTTTTTATCCTTTTTAATGGAAAGCAAGAGAATTGAGCAACTTTAATTTAAAGGAGTTTATAAAATGTTTGATCCGACTGCGTTTGATAATATGAAGGTTGTAATAGAAGGACTAATATATGACAAGGATTTAGATGGAGAATATGAAATCATCGATCGAAATGACTATATTAATCTTTCAAAAATGGATCGATTATTCTCAATTCAATATAGAAAGTTAAACATTAGGTCAAAGTCAAAGACAACTAGCTGTAGATTCTCAATGAAAACAACAGCTAGCGATTTATATAATGAATTGATTAAAGGGAATACTGAAGTAGGGTGTTTTATTGAAATTGAATTTTTCTTTCCTAAGACATTAGAAATCGAAATTATTCAAAGAAGCCTTCTATTATTTCAAAATAAAACAGCCGAACAATATATTCCATGTTATAACATTAAACAATCTATTTTTGACAAAAATATAATTGAATCTTCAGTGAACATAAAATTTCAAAACAAAATGACTGAAGAAGACTTCGATCTAGTAGAAGAATTGGTACATATATCAGAAATAATGTTACAATGGTACGATGAGCAAATATTAAAGGAGATTTAAATGGAACATTTTCAATTAGCAGAACAAACTATCTTAAAAATAAAGGCAAATAATATAACGAAATGGACAGCGGTACAAGAGGAAGCAATCCCTGCAATTCTTGAGGGGAATGATGTAATAGCACAATCTCCTACTGGTACAGGTAAGACTCTTGCATATGTTTTACCTATAATTAATAAGGTTGATGAAAAGGAAGAAAATCCACAAATTATTATTATGGCTCCAACTCGTGAACTTGTTATGCAAATTTTTCAGGTTGTACAAGACTATACACAAAATACAAATATTAAGGTTGCCTCAATTGTTGGGGGAGCTGATGTAAAACGTCAAATCGAGAAACTAAAACAAAAACCAAGAATTATTGTCGGTTCACCTGGTCGAATTTCTCAATTAATTAAACAAAAAAAATTAAAAATGCATTGTGTTAAGACAATTGTTTTTGATGAAGTAGATGAATTAATTAAAACAGATGATCAAAATGATTTACCACAAATTATTAAAGCGACGATGAAAAATCGCCAATTGGTATTTTTATCTGCAACGATCACACCGGCGGCAATGAAATTTGCAAAGGAAACAAGTTTAAATTTAAAAGAAATTTCGATTGAACAAAGCTTAGAGGGCAATATAATCCATGGTTTTATACCTTGTGAAGAAAGAGAAAAGCTAGAGTTGCTTAGAAGAATTGGTTCTGTTCCAAGTATGAAAGCACTAGTGTTTAGTAATGATCCTTTTAAACTAGAAGGATATGCTTCTAAATTAAATTATAGAGGAATTAAAACAGCTGTTCTGCACTCAAAATTAGGGAAAATGGAAAGAAGCCAAGTTTTAAAAAATTTACAGTCAGGTAAAATTTCATTACTTTTCTCAACTGATGTAGCTGCCCGAGGAATTGATTTACAGGAGTTACCATATGTCGTTACGCTTGATGTACCAGAGAAAGTTGAGCAATACACTCACCGCAGTGGCCGTGTTGGAAGAATGGGTAATCAAGGTACTGTTATAAACTTAGTAACACCTCGTGAGAAAAAGAATTTATTTAGCTTAAGAGGTACGCAAAAACTATTTTTTGAACAATTAATGGTTTCACACGGTGAAATACAGAAACATATAACGAAAGAAAAACCATTAAAAGAAAAAAGAATAAAACCAGATTCAAATCAACATAAAAAACCTGTTACAAGTAAAAATAAACCAATGAAAAAAATTAAAAAATAAGAAAAACTTCAGCCTTGAGCTGAAGTTTTTTAATTGTGTATTATGTTTTAGTCTAAAATGTAAAGTACGAAAATTATGTTAAGTTTATACATAAAGTGCTTCAAACAGTAAAAATATCATACCATTTTCAATTTGAGTAAAGTTGTGTTAGCAGTTAATTGAAAATCACATGCAATTTTAATACTTAGGATCTACTTAAATATGGTAAAATATGGGTATAGATTTAATTAAAATAGTTTTGTCTAAGCACTTATTGAGATGTAAGGGGTAATAGGATGACAATTTTTGTAAAAGGTTTTATTTTATTATTTTTATTATTCGTCTTGCCTTATTTTATTGTATTTCTATTCAAAATTGAAAAGAAAAAATCTGAAACACCTACGTTGTACATTAATGTATCGAACGTACGAACTACCAAAGAATTGCACTCACTATTGAAAAAAAAACTGAAATTCCCAGATTATTATAACGAGGACTGGGACTCGTTTTGGGAGATCATTTCTGGTGTTATAGAGTTACCAAATAAAATCAGGTTTGTTGGGTGGTCAGAATTAGAAATAAGATTACCCGAAGATTCGACTATTATGAAAGATTATCTATTAGAACATAATCAGGAATTTCCCAATTGGAAATGTGAGTTCTTGTTCAATTAACGCATGCAATAGTTACATTTCACAAGTGTATAAAAGAAGCTAGAAACATGAAAAATTTTGGACAAATAAATGTGCTTAATATGTTTCACAATGGTACAATTTCACGACTCATAGAAGTTATTATAATGGAGGGGTTATAATGAAATTTGAACTTCAAGAAATAAATATTCCACATGCTGATTCTAGTCCTTATGGGATAGCTGCTTCACACGACGGAAAAATATGGTTTACCCAGCATAAAGCAAATAAGATTAGTTGTATTGATCAAGAAGGACAGATCCATGAGTATGATGTTCCCACTCCGAATGCTAAAGTGTTGTGTTTAACAGTATCTTCAAAGGGAGATGTTTGGTTTACCGAAAATGGAGTCAATAAAGTAGGAAAGCTCACTACAAGTGGTGTATTTACAGAGTATCCTTTGCCACATCCAAATTCAGCACCATATGGAATTACAGAAGGTCTGAATGGGGATATCTGGTTTACTGAAATGAATGGAAATCGGATAGGTAAACTGACTTCAGAAGGGAAGATTCATGAATACGATCTACCCAACAAAGGTTCATATCCTTCTTTTATAACGCTAGGTTCTGATAACGCTCTTTGGTTCACTGAAAACCAAAACAATGCTATTGGAAAAATAACCGAATCCGGAGAATTAACGGAATACCAAATTCCCACGCCCGCATCGGGACCCGTAGGCATTACAAAAGGAATTGATGATGCACTTTGGTTTGTAGAAATAATTGGAAATAAAATAGGTCGAATTACTTATTCTGGTGAAATAATGGAATATGACATTCCAACATCAAATGCACGCCCCCATGCTATTGCTGCTGGAGAGGAATTTGATTTATGGTTTACTGAATGGGGTGCAAATAAAATAGGAAGATTGACAAGAGACCATTCAATTGTGGAGTATACAATTAAAACGCCTAATGCCGAACCACACGGAATTGTATGTGACAAGAATGGTGCCGTCTGGTTCGCATTAGAATGTAACAAAATCGGAAAAATAACTTTTATAAGTAAGTAGCTCCTACAAGAAGCGAAAATCCTTTAGTGGAAATCAATCTACTTATACTTTTATACAAATGCATGAAGAAACTTCAGCATTATGGGCTGAAGTTTTATTCATTTCGATCCATAGCAAGTATTAATCCCATAGCTGAAACTTCTAAATCCAATTTAATGATTTGGAATACTAGGTGACTATCATCTATATTTTTACTTTTAAGATCTTTTTTTATTTCATTAAATAATGATTCAGATAGAATCCTACTTTTCTCATAAAAAGGTTTATCTTTATTTTCTTTAATCGTGGATTCAGTTAGGCTTAAAAAGCGATCTAAATATGATTTTAATGATTCATATACGAAATTTGTATCTCTAGTTAATCCGTAATGTCCGAAGCAAATAGCTTCTGGCTTATATTCTTGAATTTTTCTAGATGAATTAAGTGTTGCTTCATATGAAAACTGATTAGGAGATGTCGATGGTAATATGTATGGTCCTATTTCCTGTTGAAGCTGTTGATAATATATTCCTAATGTATCACCAGTATAGATAAATTTACTTATAGAATCAAAAATTGATATATGGTGATTAGCGTGACCAGGAGTATATAAAAAAGTTAGTTTACGGTTATTCCCAATAACAAGCTCCTCACCATCCGCTACCTGATAAATTTGAGAAGAGTTAATTGGAAGAATTGGATTAAATAATCGATCAAAATCTTCACCATAAACCTGTTTAGCACTTGCAATTAATTTTGTCGGATCTTCTAAATGTCTTGCGCCCTTAGGATGTACATAAAGAGTTGCATTAGGACATTTTTCCATTAATAATCCGGCTCCGCCTGAGTGATCCAAATGAATATGTGTTACGATAACATTTTTAATTTTGTCTAATGAAATTTTTAACTCTTTTAATCCTTGTAATAAATGCTCGTGAGAAGGAGTTGCACTTGTTTCAATGATTGTAATATCTTCATCTAAAATAACATAGCAACCTGTTCGTTCTGGAAATGACAAATCATATAAATCAATTAAATATGTATTAAATCCTAAATCTTGCATGCTCTTACCTCCATTCATTAGTTAAAAGGTGAAGAAATAAATACTTTAAATTAACTATAAGTTAAATACTAATATGTTTGAAGAATTTTTTCAAAATAAAGTATTTAGAATTAGACTTTTTCATGGAAAATAATTACTATAACATTATACGGAAGTAGGAGGAATGTGAAATGAGTATTTATGATTTTAAAGTAAAAGATAGCAAAGGTGAAGAAGTATCTCTTTCAAATTATAAAGAAAAAGTTATTATTGTTGTAAATACTGCAAGTGCATGTGGATATACTCCTCAATATAAAGATTTACAGGCATTATATGAAGAATATAAAGAAGAAGGATTAGTAGTTCTTGGTTTTCCATGTAATCAATTTATGAATCAAGAGCCTGGTTCTAACGAAGAAATTCAAAGTTTTTGCGAATTAAACTTTGGCGTAACCTTCCCTATTTTTGGAAAAATTGATGTTAATGGTGAAAAAGCAGATCCATTATTTAAATATTTAAGCAAGAAAGCCCCTGGTATTATGGGGTTAAAATCAATTAAATGGAATTTTACTAAATTTATCATTGATAAAAAAGGTGAAGTAATCGAACGATTTGCACCTCAAACAAATCCACAAGAAATGAAGTCGACAATAGAGAAGTTATTGAAAGCGTAAAACTTTCACATTCGTGAAGTTTTCAGACTGCCCGCCAAACGCTCGCCTTCTTCGTAGCTTCGCCTGCCTGCGCGGTGCTCATTACCGTTTAGGGTAACTGCAATCAGTCTGAAAATCANNCCTCGAAAGACAAGCGCTTGCAATCAGTCTGAAAATTACATTTTTGGGACTTTGTCTACACACTGAAACCTTCACATTCGTGAAGGTTTTTTCGTAAATTTGGTTTTCACTTACTCTATTAATGTTTTTCGTTGATAGAAAAATGATATAATATCACTAGTCGATTTATGGAGGTACGAGTATGAATCAGCAAGAAATCATTATACAAATAGAAAATTATGTTCGAAATCTTCATCAAGGTGATAGTAGTGGACATGACTGGCATCACATTGATCGTGTCAGAAACTTGGCTGTACATATTGCACAAAAAGAGAACGCAAATCAATTCATAGTAGAGTGCGCTGCACTGGTGCATGATGTAATTGATGATAAATTATATGATGATCTAGAAGCTCAGAAAACTCAATTAGAAACATTTCTAAATGAACTACTAAATAGTAAAAAAGATGTAAATGAAATAATGTACATAATTGAAAATATCTCCTATAAAGGAGGAAATGGAGTTATTCCAACTACTCTTGAAGGTAAAATTGTACAAGATGCTGATCGTTTGGATGCAATCGGAGCTATAGGCGTAGCAAGAACATTTGCGTACGGTGGTAAAAAAGGGCGTAGTATGTTTAACCCTGAATTTATTATTAGAGAAAACATGACAATCGAAGAATATAGAAGTGACCAAAGCTCATCTTTACATCATTTCTATGAAAAAATATTAAAGCTAAAAGACTTTATGAATACAAAATCAGCACTAGAATTGGCTGAAGAAAGACACCAATTTGTAGAAAAATTCATTGACGAATTTATGAAAGAGTGGAATTTTAAACTATGAAGATTTTAAGTGTAGAGAATCTAATTAAAACTTATGGGGAAAAAACTTTATTTGATAAAATTTCATTCACCGTAAGTGAAGGACAGAAAATTGGATTATTAGGTATAAATGGTACTGGAAAATCGAGTTTATTAAAGATTATTGCTGGTGTTGAGACAGCTGATGAAGGAAAAATTACTACTCCAAAGGATTATGTAATCAGTTATTTACCTCAACATGAAGACTTTGATAAAAATCAAACGATTCTCGAAGCGGTATTTGAGAGTGAAGATAAAGTAATGGTTTTAGTAAAAACATATGAAAAAACATTGCAGGCACTTGGGGAAGACCCAACTAATCAAGTGCTACAAAATGAATTACTAAAATTACAAGCTGATATGGATACATTAAATGGCTGGGACCTAGAAGCAAACGCAAAAACCATTTTATCAAAATTAGGGTTATCTAATTTAAATATAGATGTTTCTATTCTTTCAGGTGGTCAAAAGAAAAGAGTAGCCCTAGCAAAGGCATTAATACATCCATGTGATTTATTAATTTTAGATGAACCAACGAACCATTTGGACTATGAATGTATCGTATTTTTACAAGAATACATAAAGAGACTACAAAACGCTGTATTATTTGTAACGCATGATCGTTATTTCTTAGATGAAGTAACAACAGCACTATTAGAGCTATCAAATAGTAATATTTATCGTTATGAAGGTAATTACCAGTATTATATTGAGCAAAGAGCTGCTCGAGAAGAACAAGACGCAGCAACAAATGAAAAAAGAAATAATTTATTTAGAAGAGAATTAGCTTGGATGCGCAGAGGGGCTAAAGCCAGAACAACTAAGCAAAAAGCTCGTATTCAACGATTTGAAGACCTTTCTGTTAAAATCAATAATCAAGAAAAAGCAGAAATGGAAATGAATTTTCAACAAACTCGTTTAGGTAAAAAAGTTGTTGAGTTTATTAATGTTGATAAGTCATTTGATGAAAAAACGATTTTAGATAATTTTAATTTATTATTGCTTCAAACTGATCGAATTGGAATTATTGGTGAAAACGGAGCGGGTAAAACTACTTTATTGAAAATGCTTGTTGGAGAAGAACAAGTTGATTCAGGAGAAATTGAAATTGGACAAACAGTTAAAGTAGCTTACTATACTCAAATACAAGAAAACATGAATCCAACGATGAGAATGATTGACTATATTAAGGAAGAAGCAGAAGTTATTCATACACCAGATGGTAAAACAATTTCAGCTTCGCAAATGCTAGAAACATTCTTATTCCCCACTCATTCACATGGAGTGCAATTAGGGAAACTTTCAGGTGGAGAAAAAAGAAGATTATACTTATTAAGACTATTAATGACTGCTCCAAATTTATTATTACTTGATGAGCCAACAAATGATTTAGATATTGATACGTTAACGGTATTAGAAGATTATATTGAGAATTTTAGCGGCGTAGTTGTTACAGTATCACATGATCGCTATTTCTTAGATAAAGTGACAAATAAATTATTAATATTTGAAGGTAAAGGTAAAGTATCATCTACATTAGAAAGCTATACGGAATATTTAGAACGTCAATCAATTGAAAAACGTGAAGTTGAAATAGAAAAAGTTGCGGTTGAAAAACCAGTTTACCAAAAAGAACAAAAGAAAAAACGATTAACTTATCAAGAACAAAAAGAATGGGACAGTATTGAATCAGATATTGAAAAGCTGGATAATGAGATCGAGCAATTAAATGAAAAATTACAAGCTGTAGGTTCTAATTTTGATGAGGCGTATAAGCTTTCGAAGGAGATTGAGGAAAAAGAAAGCTTATTAGAGCAAAAAATGGAACGTTGGTCGGTTTTAAGTGATTTAGTTGAAAGTTTAAAGTAGATTATAAATTTTGAGATTTAAATGATAGATACTATTCACTATTTATGTTTTTTTATCTCATATTCTAATTTCTAATCTAAAAAGTTATTTAAATTACTATTTTCCTTTTTTTACGAACTTACAATAATTTTGTATTGTAGAAAAAAATAAAGGAGATGGTAATAATGATTAATAATGTTGTAATTGTAGGAAGATTAACGAAAGAGCCCTTTTTACAAACTACACCGAATGGAAAGAAAACAGCTTTTATTAATATCGCAACGAATGTTTATTCGGATTATCTGAAAAAAACACGAACAAATTATGTATCTGTAAAATTATGGGGTCAAGTTGCTGAATATGCTTCAAGAAAAGCAAAAAAAGGTATGGAAGTTTCAATAGAAGGAATTATTAAAACTTCAAGCTATGTAAAGGAATCTGAGAAACCTGTTTACGTGACAGAAATAATGGTTGAGAAATTTCACCTTTTTACTCGTCAATCTGAAGAGTTAACTCACAACGTAGTCGAATCAAGTACAAATGACTTTGAACAATTCGTGAAGGCGTTACAATAGTGAGATTCTCCTCTTTTTGATAGAATGGATAAATAACAAGAAGAGGAGATTAAGATGAAGATTAAATCAATTGAACCGACACCTAGTCCAAATACGATGAAAGTGTTATTGGATGAAGAATTACCAGCGGGAAGTAGAAATCATTATTCTTTAGATAATCATGATAAGGCACCTTTAGTAATAAAAGATATATTGAAAATAGAAGGCATTAAAAGTGTCTACCATGTAGCTGATTTTATTGCCATTGATCGTAAGTCAAATGCAAATTGGCAAAATATACTTCTTCAAGTTAGAAATGTATTTGGTGAAGAGGTAAACGGTGAAGCAGCTAATGAAACAAACATTGATACCCATTTTGGTGAAGTGCAAGTATTCGTTCAAATGTATCATAATATCCCAATGCAATTGAAACTAATTGTAAATGGTGAAGAACAAAGAGCAGCTTTACCACCGTACTATAAAGAAGCAATAATGAAATTAACTACAGCTGCATCAAATGTTGTATTTGAAAGACAGTGGATAGATTATGGAATTCGCTATGGTGAGTTATCAACTATTGAAAAAGAGATTATTGATGAATTAACAGCAACTCACACTGAAAATGATATTAAAAATATAGTAAACGATGTAATAACAAACGATGCTACCAATTCAAATATAGAGAAGAAAGAAGCTCCTAAATTTGAAGCATTTACTGCAGATATTTTTGATGAAAAAGATTGGAAAAAAAGATATGCTAGGTTTGTTAAAGTCGATCCGACAATTGAAGATTTGCCATTACTAAAAATTGCTTTAAAAGATGAGCATGTTTCAATAAGAAGATTAGCTACAGCTTATCTAGGTATGTTAAAATCTAATTTAGTGTTACCTTATTTATATGAGGCACTAAAGGATAAAGCAGTTGGTGTAAGAAGAATCGCTGGAGATTGTTTATCAGACTTAGGCTTTGAAGAAGCAATGCCTGCTATGATTGAAGCATTAAAGGATCCAAGTAAACTGGTTAGATGGCGTGCTGCAATGTTTCTTTTTGAACTAGGCGATGAAAGTGCAATTCCTGCATTAAAAGCGGCATTAGATGATCCAGAATTCGAAGTGAAATTACAAGTTCAACTTGCATTACATCGAATTGAAAACGGTGAGGAAGCATTAGGTTCAGTTTGGAAACAAATGACTGAACGTAATAAATTAGAAAATGATAAAGGAGAAACAAACAAATGAATGCATACGATGAGTATATGAAAGGTATTGTAAAACCAATGAGGGAAGAATTAACTTCAAATGGCTTTACAGAATTAACTACTGGGGAAGAAGTCGAGTCATTTATGAATGAATTAAATGATACTGCTTTTTTTGTCATTAATTCAGTTTGTGGATGTGCTGCAGGCCTTGCAAGACCTTCTGCTGTTCAAGCAGTTATTGAATCAGAAAAGAAGCCAGCAAACATTATGACAGTGTTTGCAGGACAAGATAAAGAAGCTACATCTACATTAAGAGAATATTTAGTGGATTTCCCACCTTCTTCACCGTCAATGGCAGTATTTAAAGGTAAAGAGGTAGTTGGTTTTATTCCTCGTGAACAAATCGAAGGCTCAACACCAGAAGCTATTAAAGCTAGAATTCAATCGATATTCGAACAAATGTAAAAAGAGGATTTTTCCTCTTTTCAGTGATAGACAAATTCCAAAAATTTGACTTTCAGACTGATTGCGAGCGCT
>NZ_NULG01000125.1 GCF_002577195.1 Bacillus sp. AFS041924 | reverse complement strand
CTGTTAATATTAATTGTTGATTTTAGTTAAATTCGAGACTAATTGAAATGGAAGGTACGAGGACTCCTATGGGAAATGCGGGAAGCCTAAAGACCCCGCAGGCTCGCCGAGGAGGCTAAAGAATCTCGCCCCATGGAAAGCGAGCAACCTGTAGTGGAAATTAACCTCACAAGACATCCTTTACGAAAATTTGATTATAAATTGAAAAAAATTTGCTCATTCATAAAATAGTTAAAATTTATATACTACTTATGAAAAATCAATTTAGAGAAGATTATTTTCGAATGAATAAAATAACAGAAATTTCCAATACTGATAATATTATTACATAATCCAGGGATTCAATCGGATTAGACGAATGCCCAAATTTAATGGACTAGCAAATCGAAGGATACAGTAGAAATGTTCGGATCGGATCGTATAAGTGAACAGAACGATTTGTTTATGATCTAAAAAATTAGACTATAATATTATAGAAGATAATTGATTTAATTAAGTAGGAAAAGTAAAAAATGTCGAAACTTCGACAATAAATACTCATAACCACTTGATAATTAATGATGCATATGCTATAGTAGTCCATGGTGTTATTACACACGCTTGCCGATTTTCTTATTGGTGCTACCCAGTATGGGAGTGATAGGAGAAGACGACGTGAGCGGAGGAAAAAGAACCATTAGGAGGAAATAAAATGTCAGTAATTTCTATGAAGCAATTATTAGAAGCTGGTGTTCACTTCGGTCACCAAACTCGCCGTTGGAACCCAAAAATGAAACGTTACATCTTCACAGAGCGTAACGGTATCTACATCATCGACCTACAAAAAACAGTTAAAAAGGTTGAAGAATGTTACAACGTAATGAAAGGTATCGCTGCTGAAGGTGGAAACGTCCTTTTCGTTGGTACTAAAAAACAAGCTCAAGAAGCTATTAAAGATGAAGCAATCCGTTCAGGTATGTACTTCATTAACCAACGTTGGTTAGGTGGAACTTTAACAAACTTCCAAACAATCCAAAAACGTGTTAAACGTTTAAAAGATATCGAAAGAATGCAAGAAGATGGCACATTCGAAGTGTTACCTAAGAAAGAAGTTATTCAACTTAAAAAAGAATTAGAACGTCTTGAAAAATTCTTAGGCGGAATCAAAGATATGAAGCAACTTCCTGATGCATTATTCGTTGTTGATCCTCGTAAAGAGCGTATCGCTGTTGCTGAAGCTCGTAAGTTAAACATTCCTATCATCGGTATTGTTGATACTAACTGTGATCCAGATGAAATCGATCACGTTATCCCAGCAAACGACGATGCTATTAGAGCTGTAAAACTTCTTACATCAAAAATGGCAGATGCGATTCTTGAAGCGAAACAAGGCGAAGAAACAACTGCTTAATGAAACTAAAAAGGTGATAAGAGGGTTTAGCCTTTTATCACCTTTTTTTAAGGTTAAAATAATCGGAAAATGTTTACCTTATTAAACGATTGAATAAAATAAGCTTACATATAGGAGATGAATGAAATGGCAATTACTGCACAAATGGTAAAAGAATTACGTGAAAAAACTGGCGCTGGTATGATGGATTGCAAAAAAGCGTTAACTGAAACTGAAGGTAACATGGACAAAGCAATCGACTACCTTCGTGAAAAAGGTATCGCAAAAGCTGCTAAAAAAGGTGATCGTATCGCTGCTGAAGGTTTAACTTTCGTTGAAGTAGCTGGAAACGATGCAGTACTAATCGAAGTTAACTCTGAAACTGATTTCGTTGCGAAAAACGAAGGTTTCAAAGAATTAGGATCTACACTTGCTAAACATATCGTTGCAAACAAACCTGCAACTGTTGAAGAAGCTTTAGCGCAAACAATGGAAAATGGTGAAACTGTTGAAACTTTCATCAACCACTCAATTGCTAAAATCGGAGAAAAAATCTCTTTACGTCGTTTTGAACTAGTTTCTAAAACAGATGCTGATGCATTTGGTGCTTACTTACACAGTGGCGGTCGTATCGGTGTTCTTTCAGTAGTTGAAGGAACAACTAAAGAAGATGTTGCTAAAGACGTTTCTATGCACATCGCTGCAATCAACCCTAAATATATCTCTCGTGATGCTGTTTCTCAAGAAGAAGTTGAGCATGAGCGTGCAATTTTAACTCAACAAGCATTAAACGAAGGTAAACCAGAAAACATCGTTGCTAAAATGGTAGAAGGACGTATTGGTAAATACTTCGAAGAAATCTGCTTATTAGATCAATCTTTCGTTAAAAACCCAGACGTTAAAGTAGGTCAATTCGTTAAAGCTGCTAACGGAACTGTTAAATCTTTCGTTCGCTACGAAGTTGGAGAAGGCTTAGAAAAACGTGAAGATAACTTTGCTGAAGAAGTAATGAATCAAGTGAAAGGTAACTAATTTAGTTACTTTGAAGAAAAATAGGGGACACTATGTGTTCCCTATTTTTTAAAGAAACGTAAATACATAGGTGTACGTAAATGGAGGGTATTATGAGTAAAGCAAAGTATAATCGCGTAGTATTAAAACTTAGTGGAGAAGCACTAGCAGGTGGACAAGGATTTGGAATTAATCCTGCAGTTATTAAATCAATTGCTGAACAAGTTAAAGAAATTGCAGAACTAGATGTTGAAGTTGCAGTTGTAGTTGGTGCTGGTAATATTTGGCGCGGAAAAACTGGAAGCGAAATGGGAATGGACCGAGCTACAGCAGACTACATGGGTATGTTAGGTACTGTAATGAACTCATTAGCTCTTCAAGATAGTCTTGAAACGCTTGGTGTACAATCTCGTGTACAATCATCAATTGAAATGCGTCAAGTTGCAGAGCCATATATCCGTCGTAAAGCAATTCGTCATTTAGAGAAAAAACGTGTTGTAATTTTTGCTGCTGGTACAGGAAATCCTTATTTCTCAACTGATACTACTGCTGCATTACGTGCTGCTGAAATCGAAGCAGATGTTATTTTAATGGCAAAAAATAATGTTGACGGAGTGTACTCAGCTGACCCATCAATCGATAAAACTGCTGTAAAATACGAAACACTTACATACTTAGATGTATTAAAAGAAGGTTTAGGTGTAATGGATTCAACAGCATCTTCATTATGTATGGACAATGACATTCCATTAATTGTATTCTCAATTATGGAAGAAGGTAATATTAAACGTGCCGTTCTTGGCGAAAATATTGGAACAATAGTAAGGGGGAAATAAAATGTCTAATCAAATCATTTCTTTAGCAAAAGAAAAAATGACAAAAGCTGTTTCAGCTTACTCTAGAGAATTAGCGACTGTTCGTGCTGGTCGTGCAAATCCAGCTATTTTAGATCGAGTTTTAGTTGAATACTATGGTGCTCCAACACCACTTAACCAAATGGCAAATATTTCAGTGCCAGAGGCAAGATTATTATTAATTACTCCTTATGATAAAACTGTTATTAATGATATGGATAAAGCAATTCAAAAAGCTGATTTAGGCTTAAATCCTTCAAATGATGGAACTGTAATTAGAATAACATTCCCACCATTAACTGAAGAGCGTCGCCGCGATTTAGTTAAAAGTGTAAAAAAATTAGCAGAAGATGCAAAAGTTGCAGTTCGTAACATCCGCCGTGATGCAAATGATGATTTAAAGAAAGCAGAAAAAAATGGCGATATTACTGAAGATGAATTACGTGGTCTTGTAGAAGACATTCAAAAACAAACAGATTCACATATCGAAAAAATCGATGGAATCTCAAAAGATAAAGAAAAAGAGATAATGGAAGTTTAATACTGCATTGCAAGGTATATCTTACTAGCGCTTAGAAAAATAATGAATTTTTCAATTTATGGTATTTCATAATCTCATTATTGCATTATAATTAAATCAACTAAGCGCTTTGAGTAAAAAGACCCTCTGTTTAAGGGGGTTTTTTTACTCAATGCTTTAATTAGATATACTTAAACGGAGGATTAAAGATGTTTAAATTAATTTCTTTTTTTAAAAGAAATAAAGTAGAGAAAAATGTACCTCCAATTTCGCAATTAAATGGGGTCGATGGAGTAATTCCTGAGCATGTTGCAATTATAATGGATGGTAATGGTAGATGGGCACAAAAAAGGAATTTACCAAGAGTAAAAGGTCACTATGAGGGAATGAAAGTAGTTCGAAAAATTGCAAGAGCTGCTAATAATATAGGTGTAAAGACTTTGACTCTCTATGCATTTTCAACTGAAAATTGGAAAAGACCAAGAACTGAAGTAGAATTTTTAATGAAGTTGCCACAAGAATTTCTAGGTACGTTTTTGCCAGAATTAATTGAAGAAAATGTACAGGTAAGATTAACGGGGAATAAAGAGCAATTACCAAGCTATACAACAGAAGCAGTATTAAAAGCTGTAGAAGAAACAAAAAACAATACAGGTATGATTTTGAACTTTGCACTAAATTATGGATCCAGAGATGAAATCATATCGGCAGTTAAAAAGATTTCTTCAGATGTATCGGATAATAAACTAAATAAAGAAGAAATTAATGAAGAATTGTTTAAACGTTACTTAATGACAAGTGACGTTAAAGATCCAGATTTATTAATTAGAACAAGTGGAGAATTGAGGATTAGTAATTTTATGCTTTGGCAAATTGCTTATTCTGAACTATATTTTACAGATGTATTATGGCCCGATTTCACTGAAGAAAGTTTAGTTGAAGCGGTGAAGGAATATCAAAATCGTGCAAGAAGATATGGTGGTATTTAAGAAAGCGGTGAACGAATTTGAAACAGCGTATTATAACAGGAGTTATAGCTGGTGCATTATTTTTAGGATTAGTAATATATGGTAAATGGCCGTTTGGATTACTTGTATTTGCACTGGGTAGTATCGGTTATTTTGAATTAATTAAAATGAAAAAGTTTAATTATTTTAGTGCGCAAACCGTACTCGGATTAATTTTAACTTGGGTAGCAATAACTCCAAATGATTTGGCTAATAAGATTTTTCCAATCGAAATTGGTAAAACTGAAATTTCGATTGTGTTAATCCTATTTCTTTTATCATATACGGTAATTACTAAGAATACATTTACTTTTGAAGATGCTTCTTTTGTAGTACTAAGTAGTTTATATGTAGGATTCGGTTTTCATTATATGTATGAAATGAGAAATATGGGTATTTCATATTTCTTCTTCCCATTATTCGTCATATGGGCAACTGATTCAGGAGCATATTTTATTGGTAAAGCAACTGGTAAAACAAAACTTTGGCCAGATATTAGTCCAAATAAAACGATTGAAGGTTCAATAGGTGGAATTATTTGTGCTATTGTTGTTGCAGTAATTTTATCGATTATGTTAACTTTAAATCATTCAATACTATATTTAGTACTAGTAGCTGTTCTTGTATCGATTTTTGGTCAATTAGGTGATCTTGTTCAATCTGCATATAAAAGATTCTACGGTGTAAAGGACTCAGGAAACTTACTTCCTGGACATGGTGGGATTTTGGACAGGTTTGATAGTATCATTTTCACGTTACCAATCGTCTATTTACTTTTTACAATATAGTATTAGGTTTTGTATTTAAGGAGACATAAGAAAATGAAGAAAATCAGCTTACTCGGAGCAACTGGTTCAATCGGTATACAAACACTTGATATAATTAGAAATCAATCAAATGATTTTGAATTAGTCGCGTGTTCTGCTGGGAGAAATATTAATGAATTGTATAAGATCATTTTAGAATTTAAACCAAAACTAGTTTCAGTTGCAGGGAAAGTAGAAGCGGATAAGCTAATGAGCTTAGGGATTCCTTCAAAAACTAAAATTTTATATGGTGAAGAAGGATTAATTGAGGTCGCAGTTCATGAAGACAGTACAATACTTGTGAATGCCGTTGTTGGTAGTGTAGGTTTAGTACCTACTATGAAAGCAATACAAAATGGAAAAACAATCGCACTAGCGAATAAAGAGACATTAGTAACAGCAGGTCATATTGTAATGGCTGAAGCAGAAAAATACGGTGTCTCAATTTTACCAGTTGATAGTGAGCATTCAGCAATCTTTCAATGTTTAAATGGTGAGAATCCTAATGAAATACATAAATTAATCATCACAGCTTCCGGTGGTAGTTTTAGAGATAAAACAAGAGATCAATTAATGGACGTGACAATTGAAGATGCGTTAAATCATCCGAATTGGTCAATGGGTGCTAAAATTACAATTGATTCAGCTACAATGATGAATAAAGGCTTAGAAGTAATTGAAGCCCATTGGTTGTTTAATATGCCATATGAAAAAATTGATGTTGTCCTTCATAGAGAAAGTGTTATTCACTCTATGATTGAATTTGAAGACGGAAGTGTTATGGCACAATTAGGAACTCCCGATATGAGAGTACCGATTGCATATGCACTAAACTATCCTGCGAGAAAGCCAGTTCATAATCATAAACCATTAGATTTAATAAAATTTGGAACACTTCACTTCCAAGAGATGGATTTTAACAGATTTAAATGTTTAGATTATGCTTATCAAGCTGGAAAAATAGGTGGTAGTTTACCGACTGTTTTAAATGCGGCAAATGAAGAAGCAGTAGCTGCTTTTCTACAGAGAAAAATATCATTCTTACAAATTGAGAATTTAATAGAAATCGCTCTTGAAAAACACAATGTAATAAGTAAACCTTCATTAGAAGAAATTCGTAGCATTGATGATCAAACAAGAACATTCGTTTCATCACTAATAAAGTAAGGGTGGTAATTACATGAATACAGTAATCGCGTTTATTGTAATTTTTGGCGCACTTGTATTTTTTCATGAACTTGGACATCTATATTTTGCAAAACGTGCTGGTATATTATGTAGAGAATTTGCAATTGGATTTGGTCCAAAGGTTTTCTCATTTTATCGAAATGAAACAACATACACAATAAGATTATTACCGCTTGGTGGATATGTTCGTTATGCAGGTGAAGACCCAGAAATGGTACAAGTAAAGCCGGGTTCACATACTGGATTGCAATTTAATCCAAATGGAGAAGTGACTAAAATTGTAGTTGATCAATTTGATCGTTTTCAAGACCTTCGTTTTGTTGAAGTTGATTCAATTGATTTAGAACATAAGTTAGAAATCATCGGTACTGAAGAAGGTACTGAAGAAGTATCTAAATTCAATGTACATGAAAAAGCGTTCGTTTATAGTGAGGGACAAGGTCATCAAATCGCGCCTTATAACCGTCAATTTAATAGTAAATCTGTAGGTAAAAGAGCGATTGCAATTTTTGCTGGTCCAATGATGAATTTTGTACTAGCTTTAGTAATTTTCATCCTACTTGGATTACTTCAAGGTACTCCAGTAAATGATGCTAAAATTGGTAAATTACTTCCAAAAGGTGCAGCACAAACTGCAGGTCTAAAAGAAGGCGACATTGTTTTATCAATTGATAATAAAGATGTTTCTAAATGGGCAGAAGTAGTTAAAATTGTAAGAGAAAGCCCTAGTAAAGAATTATTATTTAAAGTGAAAAGAGATAACAAAGTTATTTCAATTCCGATCACTCCAAAATCAGAAGAAATTGATAATAAAGTGAATGGGTTAATCGGTGTATATGCACCTGTTGAAAAAAATGTCTTTTCATCAATTAAATATGGTATAACTGAAACGGTTGGATGGACAAAAGAAATTGTTTTAGCAGTTGGCCATTTAGTTACTGGTCAATTCTCAATCAACAATTTGTCAGGTCCAGTCGGTATTTATCAAGTAACTGATCAAGCTGCACAATCAGGCATTTTCTACTTAATGAAATGGGCAGCATTCTTAAGTATCAACCTTGGTATAATGAACTTATTACCATTACCAGCTCTTGATGGTGGTAGATTAACATTTTTTGCAATAGAAGCATTAAGAGGAAGACCTATTGATCGCCAAAAGGAAGGTGTAGTTCACTTTATTGGCTTTGCGTTATTAATGTTATTAATGATTATTGTAACTTGGAACGATATTAAAAGATTATTCTTATAAGAAGCTCTGTATAATTTAAACGTGTAATTTCTTGAATTTTGTTTATAGAATCCGCGACTTACTTGCTAATAAAACGGGCTTAGTGACAGATTGTTTGTCAAGTTAGCCTGTTTTTAGTGGGAGCGGATTCTTATCGTTATTCATAAAGAATTTTTAGAAAGAATATGAGAATAAAAGAAAATATGAGGTGAATCCTTTTGAAGCAAAGTATTGTATATAGTCCAACTCTTCGTGAAGTACCATCAGATGCAGATATTAAAAGCCATCAGTTATTATTAAGAGCAGGTTTTATTAGACAAAATGCATCTGGTATATATAGTTTTTTACCACTAGGAAATAAAGTTCTTCAAAAAGTAGCAAACATCGTTCGAGAAGAAATGAATAATGCTGGTGCGATGGAAATGTTAATGCCATCAATGCAAGCACAAGAATTATGGGAAGAATCAGGTCGTTGGGAAAATTTTGGTCCTGAATTAATGCGTTTACGTGATCGCCATGGTAGAGGATTCGCTCTAGGTGCGACTCATGAAGAAGTAGTAACTTCTATTATTCGCGATGAATTAAAATCATATAAAAAATTACCGATTACGCTGTATCAAGTACAATCAAAATTCCGCGATGAAAAGCGTCCACGTTTTGGATTACTTCGCGGTCGTGAGTTCTTAATGAAAGATGCATATTCATTCCATGCTTCACAAGAAAGTTTAGATGAAGTATATGATCGACTATATAAAGCTTATAGCAATGTATTTACGCGTTGTGGACTAAATTTCAGAGCGGTTGTAGCTGATTCAGGTGCAATGGGTGGTAAAGATACACATGAGTTTATGGTGTTATCTGACATCGGCGAAGATACTATCGCGTTTTCTAATGAATCGAACTATGCAGCAAATATTGAAATGGCTCCTGTTATTACTACTTATGAACCAACAGATGAGAAATTAGAAGAAGTTCAAAAAGTAGAAACGCCAAATCAAAAAACAATCGATGAAGTAATTGAATTCTTAAATTTACCGATTGAAAAAAGTATTAAATCAATAATTTTCAAAGCAGATGAAAATTTTGTATTAGTTCTTGCACGTGGTGACCACGAAATCAATGATATTAAATTAAAAAATTATTTAGGTGCACATTCAGTAGAGCTTGCTTCCAAAGAAGATGTAAAAGAGCTAATGAACTGTGAAATCGGGTCATTAGGACCAATCGGTGTAAAATCTGATTTATTAGTTTTAGCTGATAATGCAATAAAAGGAATAGTAAATGGTTGCTGTGGAGCAAATGAAGAAGGTCACCACTACATTAATGTTACTGTTAATCGCGACTATAATGTTAAAGATTTTGTAGATTTAAGATTTATTCAAGAAGGTGACCTATCACCAGATGGTAATGGTACAATTTCATTTGCAAAAGGTATTGAGGTAGGTCATGTATTCAAATTAGGTACAAAATATTCTGAGTCTATGAATGCTACATTCCTAGATGAAAATGGTAAATCGAATCCAATCATCATGGGATGCTATGGAATTGGTGTATCTCGTACATTAGCTGCGATTGTAGAACAATATAATGATGAAAAAGGGATTGTTTGGCCAAAAAATCTAGCTCCTTTTGATGTGCATGTAATTACAGTAAATACAAAGAACGAAGATCAAGTAAATTTAGCAGATGATATTTATAAAACGTTAAAAGAGATTGGACAAGACGTATTACTAGATGACCGAAATGAACGTGTAGGTGTAAAATTCGCAGACGCAGATCTTTTCGGAATTCCTGTTCGAATTGTAGTTGGTAAGAAAGCTACAGAAGGAATTGTTGAATTAAAAACAAGAGATGGACAAGTTAGTAAAGAAGTAGAAATTTCTAACCTTGTGAATGAAATAAATATGTTAAAATAAAATAAAAGTGGAAGCGACTCCCTATGGAGGTCGCACACAAAGAAAAAGTACCTCTTATTTGTAGAGGTACTTTCCATTTGTGCAGAAAATCCTACATTTTGATTTTGGACATTTAAGATTTCAAATATATTGGCATTTTCATTGCAATTTTAATAAGGTGGGTGAAAAAATGGGACAAACTCGTCATGAACGTTTTCAGCTATTATTAGATCAGCTGCAATTTCCTCAAGAAATGCGTGAACTGTATTTTAAAAATGGAGAAATCGTAAATCTTGAAGTGAATAAAAGTGAAAAAAAATGGCAGTTTACTTTTAAAATAGAAAATGTTTTACCTTTCGCAACGTTTCAAGTATTTGTTACAAGTTTACTAAGAACTTTTAAACATATAGCGGATGTTTCAGTTGTTATTAAAACAGATAATCCAAAAATTGAAGAACAAAAAGTAATCGATTATTGGTCATTTATGCTTCAATCAGTTGAATCAAAATCCCCAATATTACAACATATTGAATCCGCATTACCTTCTGTAGAAAACAATAAAGTAATGATCAATTTAAATAGTCTAATTGAAGAAAATACATTCACAAATAGATATGTCCCTCAGCTGCAAGACCTATATCAAAAAGTAGGCTTTCCTAAATTAATTTTTGAGAACACAATTAAAGATAATGTTGAAGAAAAAGCCGAGTTTCTTGAGAAAAAAGCTGAAGAAGATCGAAAACGAGCGATGGAAGTACTTGTTGAACTAGATAAGAGAGAAGCCGAAGAAACTGACGGAGGTGAGCCCGAGGGTCCTCTTGTTGTCGGATATTATATTAAAGAAACTGAAATTAATACGATATCGTCAATCATTGAAGAAGAAAAACGAGTTGTCCTCCAAGGGTATGTATTCGATTCGGAAGTTCGTGAACTGAAGAGTGGACGTGTCTTAATTACATTTAAAATGACTGACTATACTAGCTCAATACTTGTGAAAATGTTCTCTAGAGACAAAGAAGACATCCCAATGTTGAATAGAATTAAAAAGGGTATGTGGTTAAAAGTTAGAGGGTCAGTACAAAACGATACTTTTGTGCGCGATTTAGTAATGATTGCAAATGATATAAATGAAATAACACCAGATGAACGTAAAGACGAAGCTCCAGAAGGTGAGCGTAGAATCGAATTACATGCTCATACACATATGAGTCAAATGGATTCAGTCGTATCAGCAGGTGATTTAGTAAAACAAGCAAGTAAATTTGGTCATGAAGCAATTGCCATAACTGATCATGCAGTTGTTCAAGCCTTTCCTGAAGCATTTGGAGCAGGTAAAAAGCATGGAGTTAAAATTCTATATGGTGTCGAAATAAATCTAGTAAACGATGGTGTACCAACTGCATATAACCCGTCTCATGTCTCTTTAGAAGAAGCAACCTATGTAGTTTTTGACGTTGAGACTACTGGTCTTTCTGCCGTCTATGATACGATCATCGAGTTAGCTGCCGTAAAGATTCATAAGGGTGAAATTATCGATCGATTTGAACGATTTGCAAATCCACATCATCCACTATCTGCCACTACGATTGAATTAACGGGAATAACTGACGAAATGGTAAGAGATGCCCCAAACGTTGATGTTGTCCTTCGTGAATTTAAAGAATGGATGGGTGACGATATACTTGTAGCTCATAATGCTTCGTTTGATATGGGCTTTATTCAAATGGGCTTTAAAAAATATGAAATTGGAATTACTAATAACGGCGTAATTGATACGCTTGAGTTAGCTAGAACTTTGTATCCAGATTTTAAAAACTTTCGATTAAATACATTATGTAAAAAATTCGATATTAACTTAACTCAACATCATAGGGCGATTTATGATGCTGAGGCAACTGGATTCTTATTGTTAAAAATGCTGAAAGATGCATCTGAGCAGGATATGAATTATCATGACGAGCTAAACAATAACATGGGGAAAGGTGATGCATATAAACGTGCAAGACCATCCCATGCAACCCTTTTAGCTACGAATGAAACTGGACTAAAAAACTTGTTTAAAATTGTTTCGTATTCTCATATCCATTATCATCATCGAGTAGCAAGGGTTCCTAGATCATTATTAGTAAAACATCGAGAAGGAATTTTAGTTGGATCTGCTTGTGATAAGGGTGAAGTTTTTGAGGCAAGTGTTCAAAAGTCCCCTGAAGAAGCAGAAAAGCTAATGGAATTTTATGATTATATCGAAGTAATGCCACCAGAGACACTTTTACATTTAGTGGAATTAGAAATTGTTCGAAATGAGCAACATCTAAGAGAAGTAATCTCAAAGCTTGTGAAAATGGCTGAAAAGGTAGAAAAAATTGTAGTAGGTACTGGTAATGTACATCACTTACAAAAAGAAGATCAGATTTACCGTAAAATTTTAATTGGTTCACAAGGTGGAGCAAATCCATTGAATCGTCATCGTTTACCAGATGTTCATTTTAGAACTACGAATGAAATGCTATCTGCTTTTGCATTTTTAGGTGAAGAAAAAGCAAAAGAAATCGTTGTTACGAACACTCAAAAAATTGCTAGTTTAATTGAAGATATCAAACCAATTAAGGACGATTTATATACTCCAAAAATTGAAGGTGCTGAAGATGAAGTTCGTGATATGAGCTATCAAATGGCAAGATCTATTTATGGAGATGAGTTACCGGAAATTGTAGAAGCTCGTCTAGAAAAAGAGCTAAAAAGTATAATTGGACATGGTTTTGCCGTAATTTACTTGATTTCGCATAAACTAGTTAAAAAATCGTTAGATGATGGCTATC
Source organism: Bacillus sp. AFS041924 (assembly GCF_002577195.1). GTDB lineage: Bacteria > Bacillota > Bacilli > Bacillales > Bacillaceae_G > Gottfriedia. Next base: position 41,028 of record NZ_NULG01000125.1, on the reverse strand, counting down.
TAGTAGGTTCGAGGGGATCGGTAGGTTCCTCATTAGTAGCTACAATGACAGAAATAACGGAAGTAAATCCACTTCCACCACATTATGTTTGTCCTAATTGTAAACATTCAGAGTTTTTCAATGACGGGTCAGTAGGTTCTGGATTTGATTTACCAAACAAAGATTGCCCAGAATGTGGAACTGCATATAAAAAAGATGGCCATGATATTCCATTCGAAACCTTCCTTGGATTTAAAGGGGATAAAGTTCCCGATATTGATTTGAATTTTAGTGGTGAATATCAACCAACTGCTCACAACTATACAAAAGTGCTTTTTGGTGAGGACTATGTATATCGTGCAGGTACAATTGGTACTGTTGCAGATAAGACAGCATACGGTTATGTTAGAGGTTATGCAAATGATCATAATTTAAATTTACGTGGTGCAGAATTTGATCGATTAGCTATGGGATGTACAGGTGTTAAAAGAACAACAGGTCAACATCCAGGTGGAATTATAGTAGTTCCAGAGTATATGGACATTTATGATTTTTCACCGATTCAGTTTCCAGCTGATGATGTAAAGTCTGAATGGAAAACAACACACTTTGATTTCCATTCAATTCATGATAATTTATTAAAACTTGATATTCTAGGACACGACGATCCAACAGTAATCCGTATGCTTCAAGATTTAAGTGGAATTGATCCAAAAACGATTCCAACTGATGACCCTGAAGTTATGAAAATATTTGCTGGACCGGAACCATTAGGTGTTTCAGAAGCACAAATAGGCTGTAAAACAGGTACCTATGGAATTCCTGAATTTGGAACAAAATTCGTTCGTCAAATGTTAGAAGATACGAAGCCTTCTACATTCTCTGAATTAGTTCAAATTTCTGGTTTATCACATGGTACAGACGTATGGTTAGGAAATGCATCTGAACTAATAAATAGTGGAACTTGCTCACTTTCTGAAGTAATTGGTTGTCGTGACGATATTATGGTTTATTTAATCTACCAAGGGTTAGAACCTTCATTAGCATTTAAAATAATGGAATCTGTTCGTAAAGGTAAAGGTGTACCAGCAGAATGGGAAGAAGAAATGAGAAATAATAATGTACCTGCATGGTATATTGATTCTTGTAAGAAAATTAAATACATGTTCCCAAAAGCCCACGCTGCTGCGTATGTTTTAATGGCAGTCCGAATTGCATATTTCAAAGTTCATCACCCTATCCTTTATTATGCTGCATACTTTACAGTACGTGCTGAAGATTTCGATATCGAAGCAATGATTGCTGGTCCGAGTACGATTAAAGCTAAAATAGAGGAAATTGCTATTAAAGGATTAGATGCTTCAGTAAAAGAAAGAAGCTTAATGACTGTACTTGAGTTAGCTTTAGAAATGTGTGAAAGAGGCTTTGCATTTGAAAAAATGGATTTATATCGTTCTAGTGCAGATGAATTTTTAGTAAATGGTAACAAGTTAATCCCTCCTTTTAATTCAATTCCGGGATTAGGTACGAATGCAGCTAAAAATATTGTAACGGCTAGAGAAGACGGAGAGTTCCTTTCGAAAGAAGATTTACAACAAAGAAGTAAAATTTCAAAAACTGTATTAGAGTATTTAGATAAACAAGGTTGTTTACAAAATTTACCTGATCAAAACCAATTATCACTATTCGATGGTTTTTAACAGTTTGCAAAACTTGGGAAATATGGTATAGTATTTACAGATGTAATTTAGCACGGGATTTTTTTTGAAGAGCAGGGGCAACCTGCTCTTTCTTATTACCCTTATGACGCAATTCATCTCTTACGTTGAATGTAACTTGAATTTTAAGTTACGATTATTGCGTAAATTGGAAATACTAAAGATAATTTCCCTGCTAAATAGCAGGGAATTTTCATCTTGTAATGTTTGGAAGGAGGATACTTCTTGAGTAAGAAGGTCACAGAGGTTGTAACAGAATTAGCACAACCAATAATTGAACAACTAGGATTAGAATTAGTTGATGTAGAATACGTAAAAGAAGGAAAAGACTGGTTCCTTCGAGTATTTATAGATAATGAGTCTGGAATTGATTTGGAGCAATGTGCTGCAGTAAGTGAAAAACTTAGTGAAGTCTTAGATGAAAAAGATCCAATTGAAAATCTTTACTTTTTAGATGTTTCATCACCAGGTGCTGAGCGTCCTTTAAAGAAAGAACAAGATTTTATAAAAGCAATTGGTAAACAAGTTTTCATCAAAACTTACGAGCCAATCCTTGACGAAAAGAAATTTGAAGGAAAATTATTATCCTATACGTCAGAGGAAGTTCAATTAGAGTTAACAATTAAAACTAGAAAAAAATTGATTACAATTCCAACACCAAAAATCGCAAGTGCAAGACTTGCTGTTACGTTTTTTTAAGTAGGGGGTACTTTAATGAGTTCGGAGTTATTAACAGCATTAGAAATAATTGAAAGAGAAAAAGGGATTAGCAAAGATGTTGTCATCGAAGCGATTGAAGCAGCTTTAATTTCAGCATATAAACGTAATTTTAATCAAGCACAAAATGTTCGAGTTGATTTCAACCTACATAACGGTTCAATTCGTGTTTTTGCAAGAAAAGAAGTTGTAAGCAATGTGTTTGATACGCGTTTAGAAATTACAGTTGAAGAAGCACAACAGCATAATCCAAACTTTATGGTTGGAGACATCATTGAACTTGAAGTAACGCCAAAAGACTTTGGACGAGTTGCTGCAACTACTGCAAAACAAGTTGTAACACAAAGAGTTCGTGAAGCTGAACGCGGTGTAATTTATTCAGAATATATTGACCGTCAAGAAGATATGATGACAGGTACTGTTCAACGTATTGACTCGCGTGCAATTTATGTTAACTTAGGTAAAATTGAAGCAGTTCTTCCAGTAACTGAACAGATTCCAACTGAGAAATACAAAATTCATGACCGCATTAAAGTATTTGTTACAAAGGTTGAAAAAACGTCTAAAGGACCACAAATCTTTGTATCACGTACTCACCCTGGTTTATTAAAGCGTTTATTTGAAACAGAAGTACCTGAAATTTATGATGGAGTTGTAGAAATCCGTTCAGTAGCTCGTGAAGCAGGAGATCGTTCTAAGATTTCAGTTTATACAAGCAATCCTGATTTAGATCCAGTAGGTGCTTGTGTAGGTCAAAAAGGACAACGTGTTCAATCGATTGTTAATGAATTAAAAGGTGAAAAGATTGATATTGTTCGTTGGTCTTCTGATCCAGTTGAATTCGTTGCAAATGCATTAAGTCCATCTCAAGTTATTCGAGTTTTAGTTAATGAAGAAGATAAAGCAACTACAGTTGTTGTACCTGATCATCAGTTATCTCTTGCAATTGGGAAAAGAGGTCAAAATGCTAGATTAGCTGCACGTTTAACAGGCTGGAAAATTGATATTAAATCACAGTCTGATGCAGATAAAATTGGTATTGACTATACATCACCAGCTAAAGAAGTGACAGTTTCTAAAGATGATTTTGAAGCTTACGCTGACGACTTTAATGAGGAGTGAGTAAACTCATGAATCGAAAAATTCCATTACGTAAGTGTGTTGTTACCCAAGAAATGAAACCGAAAAAAGAATTAATCAGAATTGTTCGTTCTAAAGAAGGAGAAGTATCAATTGATCCAACTGGAAAAAAATCGGGTCGTGGTGCATACTTAACAAAATCTGTTGATGTGGTAAAACAAGCTCAACAAAAAAATACTTTAGAGCAACAATTAAATGCTAAAATTGATTCTAGTTTATATGAGGAACTTTTAGCTTATATCGAAAAGGATAAAGCATGACAGATAGAGGATTGTCTTTATTAGGACTTGCAGCGAGAGCTCGAAAAGTGGTTTCAGGCGAGGAGCTTGTTGTTAAAGAAGTCCAGCAAAAAAGAGCAAAACTAGTTATTTTGTCAAAAGATGCTTCTGATTTAACAGCGAAGAAGATAAAAGACAAAACGACTTATTACAATACTCCGCTTTGTTATGTTGAAACTCGATATGAATTAGGGCACGCAATTGGGAAAGATGCTCGCGTGGTCGTTGCAATTACCGATCAAGGATTTGCAACAAAACTTCAGACATTATTAAATTAATGGACTAATCTGGGGGTGAACGTATGACGAAAATTAGAATTTATGAGTATGCTAAAAAGCAAAATGTTTCAAGTAAGGAAATTATTGAAAGACTCAAGGATTTAAAAATCGAAGTAAAGAATCATATGGCCACAATTGCAGAAGATATTGTTGAAAAGTTAAATAAGAGCTTTCAACCAAAATCTGTCGAGATAAAACAACCCCAAAAAGCTGTGTCCAAATCTTCTTTTAAGGTAATTCCTGCATTTAATGTAGAAGCAAGTGATGAGCTTGATTATGTAGTAGACTATCAAATAGAAGATACAACAGTTAAATCGAAAAAGAACAGTAATAAAAAGAAAAAGACTGATAGCCAAAAGCAAAGCAGTCAAAATGAAGATCGACAAACGTCAGGGATAAAGAAGGGCAATCAAAATATGAATCAAAAAAATAACTCAGCAGAGAACACATCTAATAAAATCATTTTCTCAGGTTCATTAAAAGTATCTGAGCTTGCAAAAAAATTAGGAAAAGAACCATCAGAATTAATTAAGAAATTATTTATGTTAGGCATTATGGCAACAATTAATCAAGATCTAGATAAAGACACGATTGAATTATTAGCAAGTGACTACGGCGTTGAAGTGGAAGAAGAAGTTATTGTTGATGAAACAGATTTCGAAAGCTTTATTGATGAAGCTGATGATGAAACAAGTCTACAAGAACGTCCACCAGTTGTAACAATTATGGGTCACGTTGACCATGGTAAAACAACTTTACTTGACTACATCCGAAAATCAAAAGTAACTGCTGGAGAAGCAGGTGGAATTACTCAACATATCGGTGCTTACCAAGTAGAAATCGAAGGAAAGAAAATTACATTCCTAGATACACCTGGTCACGCAGCATTTACGACTATGCGTGCACGTGGAGCACAGGTTACTGATATTACAATTATCGTTGTTGCTGCAGATGACGGTGTTATGCCTCAAACAGTAGAAGCGATTAATCACGCAAAGGCAGCAGAAGTACCAATTATTATTGCTGTGAATAAAATGGATAAAGAATCTGCAAACCCAGATCGCGTAATGCAGGAATTAACTGAGCATGGTATTGTTTCAGAAGCATGGGGTGGAGATACAATCTTTGTTCCAATTTCAGCATTAAACGGTAATGGTGTTGAACAGTTACTTGAAATGATTCTTTTAGTTAGTGAAGTAGAAGAATATAAAGCAAACCCTACACGTAAAGCATTAGGTACTGTAATTGAAGCTGAATTAGATAAAGGTAAAGGTGCAGTTGCAACTTTATTAGTTCAAAATGGTACTCTAAAAGTTGGGGATCCAATCGTAGTTGGTACTTCTTTTGGTCGTGTACGTGCGATGGTAAATGACTTAGGTCGTCGAATTAAAGAAGCTGGCCCATCAACTCCAGTTGAAATTACTGGTTTAAATGAAGTGCCTCAAGCAGGTGACCGTTTCATGGTATTTGCTGATGAGAAACGTGCACGTCAAGTTGGTGAAGCTCGTGCTTCAAAAGCAGTACTTCGACAACGTAGCGAAAGCTCAAAATTATCTCTTGAAGATTTATTTGCACAAATTCAAGAAGGTAATGTTAAAGAAATTAATTTAATTGTTAAAGCAGACGTTCAAGGTTCTGTAGAGGCAATGGCGGCTTCATTACAAAAAATTGAAGTTGAAGGTGTAAAAGTAAAAATCATCCACACAGGTGCTGGTGCAATTACTGAATCAGATGTAATTTTAGCTTCTGCATCTAATGCGATTATTATTGGTTTCAACGTACGTCCTGATGTAAATGCAAAACGTACTGCGGATTTAGAAAATGTAGATATTCGTTTACACCGTATTATTTACAAAGCAATTGAAGAAATTGAAGCAGCGATGAAAGGTATGTTAGACCCTGAATTTGAAGAAAAAGTCATCGGTCAAGCTGAAGTTCGTCAAGTATTCAAAGTATCAAAAGTTGGTACAATTGCTGGATGTTATGTAACTGATGGAAAAATCACTCGTGAGAGCGGAGTTCGTTTAATTCGTGATGGTATCGTTGTATTCGAAGGTCAATTAGACACGTTAAAACGTTTCAAAGATGACGTTAAAGAAGTAGCTACAAACTATGAATGTGGTATTACAATCGAGAAATACAATGATATTAAAGAAGGCGACGTAATCGAAGCTTACGTAATGGAAGAAATTAAACGTAAGTAATAACGAAAAGTGGAAGGCGTTTGCTCAGCCCCGACAAGCATAAGAACAATAGCAGAAAAGGTTGGTTTTAAACCTTAACTGCTATTGGGCTTATGACCTCGAGGGGCTAACGCCTGGAACTAGACATTACGAAAAGTGGAAAAAGCTTGCCCAGCTCTGAAGGGAATATCTCCAACAACTTGAAGAAGTGGTGGTTTGTCCACTTCAAAAGTAGTTGGAATATTACCGAAGAGCTAGCTTTTGGAACTAGACATCATTTTATCTTCTTTTAGAAGATGATTTGAATAGGTAATTAAAAAATATGGACTTTTCACAAATGAATAAGTTCAGCATAATAAATAATTATTTATACAATTAGTTAAACTAATCGTATGGAAGCACGTATTGTTTTGCTTTGTAAGATTGAGGTGAAAGTATGAAAGTTAGAGCACATCGAGTTGGGGAACAAATGAAGAAAGAGCTTGGAGAGATCATTGGTAGAAAAATTAAAGACCCAAGAATCGGCTTCGTAACAGTTACTGATGTTCAAGTAACTGGTGACCTACAACAAGCTAAAGTCTATATTTCAGTATTAGGTGACGATGAACAACGTCAAAATACATTAATTGGATTAGCGAAAGCAAAAGGATTTATTCGTTCTGAGATTGGTCAACGTATTCGTTTACGTAAGACTCCAGAATTAATTTTTGAATTTGATGAATCAGTCGATTATGGTAATCGAATTGAGACGTTGCTAACTCAAATTAATAAAGAGAATAACTGATATGAATGGATAGGCGAGTGATTCGTCTATCCATTTTTCATCATGCTAAAAAATAAACAATAGGTGATAAGATGAATGGCGTAATAGCATTGAATAAACCAGCGGGTCTTACTTCTCATGATTGTGTATTTAAAATTAGAAAGATCCTAAAGACAAAAAAAGTTGGTCATACGGGTACTCTTGATCCAGAAGTAACCGGTGTACTACCAATATGTGTAGGCGAAGCTACAAAGCTAATACCATATCTTACTGATGATCGGAAAAAATATATTGGAGAGATTACATTAGGTTTTTCAACTACTACAGAAGATGCACACGGAGAAATAATTGAACAAAAAAAAGTTAATCGAGTTATTACTCGTGAAGAAATTTTAACTGTATTAAATCAATTAACTGGTGAAATCAGGCAAACCCCTCCAATGTACTCCGCTGTTAAAGTGAATGGTAAAAAGCTTTATGAATATGCCCGTGCTGGAATTGAAGTCGAACGACCAACTAGAACAGTTACTATATATGAAATTGTATTATTAGATGATCGTGAACTATTTGAAGGTGATACAATATCCTTTAAATTTGAAGTGTTTTGTAGTAAAGGTACATATATTAGAACCTTAGCTGTTCAAATGGGTGAAATTTTAGGTTTCCCTGCCCATATGTCTTATTTAACTAGAACGAAGGCTGGTGCATTTACAATTGATGATTGCGTAACGTTAGAGGAGCTAGCAGAGGCTACTGAGTCATCTACTCTTGATCATGTTATGTTAACAATGGAACAAGCACTAAGAGAATATCCACGTTTGAATGTAAATTCAGAGGAGGAAGAAAAGGTTTTTAATGGTGGCTTTTTTCCAAATAAGATGAATTGTAAAGAAGGGGAATTCATTGGAGTATACAATGAAAATAATAAGATTATTGCAATGTACACCCCAAATCCTAAAAATAATAAAGTAATAAAACCGACAAGAGTATTTCATAACCAATAGAAAAAACTATATAAATTTTATTCATTGTTCTATAATGGGAAAAGAGACTTGATTATAGAAAAGGTGATAAATATGACAAAAATAATAAAAATCACCCATCCTCATTCAATAAAAAAAGAAGATTATAAAGAAACGGTCTTAGCGCTTGGCTTTTTTGATGGAGTACATAAAGGACATCAACAAGTCATAAAAACTGCCAAAGAAATTGCGGATGAAAAAGGATTATTATTATCAGTAATGACATTCGACCCTCATCCATCAGCAATTCTAGGGAATCGCGACGACGCGATTTCTTATTTGACCCCTTTGGAACTAAAAGTGAAGTGGATGGAGAAACTTTGTGTAGACCAATTATTTGTTGTTGAATTTTCAGAGGAATTTGCAAATCTCCTACCACAAGAATTTGTCGATCAATATATTATTTCTTTAAATGCTAAACATGTTGTTGCTGGATTTGATTTTTCATTCGGTAAATATGGTAAAGGCAATATGGAATCATTACCATTTCATGCTAGAGGTGAATTTACTCAATCAACTGTTTCTAAATTCATTTTAGATGATGAAAAAGTAAGCTCAACTCGAATTAGAGAAGCAATAAAAGCTGGTGAAATGGAAGAAGCCACTCATTTACTTGGCAGACAGTATCAAATTAAAGGAATAGTTGTAGATGGAGATAAACGCGGTAGAACGATTGGTTTTCCAACTGCTAATATTTCAGTTTCCATCCCGTATGCATTACCTTCAGTAGGCGTTTATGCTGTGAAGTGTATTGTGAACGGTGAATTATATGAAGGTATGTGTAATATTGGATACAAACCAACTTTTTATCATGAGTTCCAAAAACAAACAATTGAAGTAAATATTTTTGATTTTAATGAAGATATTTACGGAAAAGAAGTTGAAATTTTTTGGTACGCAAGAATTCGTGATGAAAAGAAGTTTAATGGAATAAATGAATTAATCGATCAATTACAAAAAGATCGTGAAACTGTAAAAAGTTATTTTCTAAATAACTAATTTAGAAGACTTGCTTTTATTATTAAAACAATGTAAACTTAATAACGTATTTGAAAAACCGTTGCTTGGCAAATCGATTCACCGACGACTGCTAGGTGATAGGTGTTCAACAATAATTTTATGAGGTGAAAAAACATGGCATTAACTCAAGAACGTAAAAACGAAATCATCAGCACTTACAAAACTCATGCAAACGATACTGGTTCTCCAGAAGTTCAAATTGCAGTTTTAACTGAAAACATTAACTCTTTAAATGGGCACTTACGTACTCACAAAAAAGATCACCACTCTCGTCGTGGTTTATTAAAAATGGTTGGTAAGCGTCGTAACTTACTAAACTACTTACGTAACAAAGACATTACTCGTTACCGTGAATTAATTAACAAATTAGGTTTACGTCGTTAATTTCGAGTATTAATTTGATACTTTTAGAAAAAGCGGGATTCTTCCCGCTTTTTCTTATACATATCGATTTTGAAATTAGTGAACAATTGAGATTTAAATTTATAAATATTTATTCTCTTTTTCACGTTAGTTGATTTCTTTACTAAACATAGGAGATAATAGAGAATATACGATTTTTTTACATAATAATTTAGGCTTTGAATTGTAAATTAGAGAGGGGTATTTATACCATATGGAACAACAAAAGCACGTTTTTTCCACGCAGCTTGCGGGTAAAACTCTTACTGTTGAAGTAGGACAATTAGCAAAGCAAGCAAATGGAGCAGTTTTAGTAAGATACGAAGATACAGTCGTATTAGCAACAGCAACTGCATCAAAGGAACCTAAAAAAGTTAGCTTTTTCCCATTAACAGTAAATTACGAAGAGCGTTTATATGCAGTAGGTAAAATTCCTGGTGGTTTTATTAAACGTGAAGGTAGACCAAGTGAAAAAGCAATATTAGCGAGTCGTTTAATTGACCGCCCAATTCGACCATTATTTGCTGATGGATTCCGTAATGAAGTACAAGTAATCAGTATGGTAATGAGTGTCGACCAAGATTGTTCATCAGAAATGGCTGCTATGTTTGGTAGTTCATTAGCTCTATGTGTTTCTGACATTCCTTTTAACGGACCAATTGCTGGAGTAGTAGTCGGACGTATAAACGGCGAATTTATTATTAATCCAACTGTTGAACAAGCTGAAAACAGTGACATTAATTTAACAGTAGCTGGAACGAAAGATGCAATAAACATGGTTGAAGCAGGAGCTAACGAAGTACCAGAAGAAGTGATGCTTGAAGCAATCATGTTTGGTCATGAAGAAATTAAAAAATTAATTGCTTTCCAAGAAGAAATAGTAGCTAAAATTGGTAAAGAAAAAATGGAAATTCAACTTCATGAAATTAATGTGGAATTAGAAAAACAAATTCGCGAAATTTGTGAAGAAGAATTAAACGCAGCAATTCAAGTTCATGAAAAACATGCTCGCGAAGATGCGATTAATGTAGTAAAAGAACGAGTTGTTCAACAGTTTGAAGAAAATGAAGCGGGCGAAGAGACAATTGGACAAGTTAAAGAAATCCTTTCAATGCTTGTAAAAGAAGAAGTGCGCCGATTAATTACAGTTGAAAAAGTTCGTCCAGACGGAAGAAAATTAGATGAAATCCGTCCATTATCATCACAAGTTGGATTATTACCACGTACACATGGTTCTGGATTATTCACTCGTGGACAAACTCAAGCGTTAAGCATTTGTACATTAGGTGCACTAGGTGACGTACAAATCCTTGATGGATTAGGCATTGAAGAGTCAAAACGATTTATGCATCATTACAATTTCCCACAATTTAGTGTAGGTGAAACAGGACCAATTCGTGGACCAGGTCGCCGTGAAATTGGACATGGAGCACTAGGCGAAAGAGCACTTGAGCCAAGTATTCCAGATCAAAAAGACTTCCCATATACAATCCGCCTTGTATCTGAAGTACTTGAATCAAATGGTTCAACTTCACAAGCAAGTATTTGTGCAAGTACGCTAGCAATGATGGATGCTGGTGTACCAATTAAAGCACCGGTTGCTGGTATTGCTATGGGATTAATCAAATCTGGAGAACATTATTCAGTTCTTACAGATATTCAAGGGATGGAAGATCACCTAGGAGATATGGACTTTAAAGTAGCAGGTACAGCTAAAGGTGTAACTGCACTTCAAATGGACATTAAAATTGAAGGTCTATCAGAACAAATTTTAAAAGAAGCATTAGAACAAGCAAAAATTGGACGTATGCAAATTCTTGACTCTATGCTTGCAACTATTAGCGAGCCAAGAACAACATTATCTGAGTTTGCTCCAAAAATCTTAATGATGACAATTAATCCAGAAAAGATTAAAGATGTAATCGGACCTGGTGGAAAACAAATCAATAAAATTATTGAAGAAACAGGCGTAAAAATTGATATTGAACAAGATGGAACAGTATTTATTTCATCTGTAGATCAACCAATGAACGAACGTGCAAAACAAATTATTGAAGATCTTGTACGTGAAGTTGAAGTCGGTCAATTATACATGGGTAAAGTAAAACGAATTGAAAAATTCGGTGCATTCGTTGAAATTTTTGCAGGGAAAGATGGCTTAGTTCATATTTCTGAACTTGCAGAAGAACGTGTAGGAAAAGTAGAAGACGTCTTATCACTTGGTGACGAAATCCTTGTAAAAGTAACTGAAATTGACAAACAAGGCCGTGTAAACCTATCACGCAAAGCAGTATTAAAAGAACAAAAAGAAAAAGCTGAGCAAAACTAAATAAGGGAAGATGTTTGTCTTTCCATAACAATAAAAAACAACAGGCACATTAATAAGTGAGTCTGTTGTTTTTTTAGTTCCCAAACCAAATCTCCCTTATATTTTCCTGAATTAAATGTGTGTCTAAATTTTTTTTGGTTACAATAAGGAAAGTAGAACTAGAAATTACCAAATTAATTAGTATTTAGCTAACTGGATCTTGCATAATTTTGTAGAAAGCTTGTTCTATTTAATAAAAAAATATCATATTCCTTCTAGTAGGAGGGTGTTTAGGAAATGAGTAGAAGTCGGTTAAAAGTCTTAGCATTCGTTATGGCATTATTTCTAGCAATTTTAGTCGTTAGAAATCAGTATACGAATCAATATGTAAGGAACTTAACTGAGAAGTCTTCGTTTGTTACAGCGAAAACTAATGGTTTATATGATGAAATCAAATCGAAAGCGCCATCATACGAAATTCCCCCAAAAGATGCTTATTTGGACTCAGTATGGAAGGCTATTCCCGGTTATAACGGCTTATCAGTTGATATTGACGCATCATATAAGAAAATGAAATCAAAAGGCAAGTTTGACCAGGATAAACTTGTTATTAAAGAAGTTTCTCCTAAAATTCACTTAAAAGATTTACCTCCATCACCCGTGTATAAAGGGAATCCAGAAAAACCAATGGTAGCGTTTACAATAAATGTTGCGTGGGGAAATGAATATGTCCCGAAAATGTTAGAAGTATTAAAAAAGCACAATGCAAAAGCAACATTCTTTCTCGAAGGTAGATGGGTTAAAAATAATCCAACCATTGCTCAATTAATCACTGCTGCAGACCAAGAAGTTGGGAACCATTCTTATTCACATCCTGATATGGCAAGATTAGGTAGTCAGGAAATAAGAAATGAAATAATGGAAACAAATTCAGTCATATTAGCTACAACCGATCAAAAAGTTGAATGGTTTGCTCCTCCAAGCGGTAGCTATCGAGATGAAGTTGTAAAAATAGCTTCAAGTTTAGGGTTAAAAACAATCATGTGGACAGCTGATACGATTGATTGGCAGAAACCGCCAAGAGAAGTCATTATTAATCGGGTTATGAAAAAAGTAGGAAATGGTACGATCGTTCTTATGCATCCAACGAAACCAACAGCTGATGCACTTGATGAATTAATTACAAAAATAGAGGCATCAGGTCGAAGAGTTGTAAATATTTCAACTTTATTAGATGAAAAACGGTACGATATAATTAAAAAAGTTGAAAACAAATGACATTTGCATTCAGCTTTGTTAAGATGATTGTAAAATATAGTTAAATATTTCAATCTTATTACAATAGTGTAAATAGATGGTGTATACATAGGAGGCATTACATGATTGTACGACATACTTGTAAAAATGGAGTCAGAGTAGTAATTGAAAATATTTCAACTGTCCGTTCAGTTGCACTGGGTGTTTGGATAAAAACAGGTTCATACAATGAAACACCAGAACTAAATGGTGTTTCACATTTTCTTGAGCACATGTTCTTTAAAGGTACTAAAACTCGAAATGCTAAAGAAATTGCAGAAAGTTTCGATTCAATCGGCGGACAAGTAAATGCATTTACTTCAAAAGAATATACTTGTTATTACGCTAAAGTGTTAGATACTCATGCTGATTATGCTTTAGAGGTTTTAGGAGATATGTTTTTTAATTCAACTTTTGATGAGGGTGAATTAGAAAAAGAAAAAAATGTAGTTCTTGAAGAAATTAAAATGTATGATGATACACCAGATGATTTAGTACATGATTTATTAAGTAAAGTGATGTATGAAAATCATCCATTAGGTTATCCGATATTAGGTACAGAAGATACATTAAAATCTTTTAACGGTGACACTTTACGCCAATACATGAAGGATTTTTATACACCTGATCAAGTCGTAATTTCGATTGCGGGTAATATTGATGAATCTTTTATTCAACGAGTTGAAGATTTATTTGGAACTTATGAAGGGAAAAAGAAAGAAATAAGCTTCGGAATCCCTACGATTCATAATGGACAAATTTCACGTAAAAAAGAAACAGAGCAAGCACATCTTTGTGTTGGATATAGAGGTCTTGAACTTGGTCATAGTGACTTATATCCATTAATTGCATTAAATAATATACTTGGTGGCAGTATGAGTAGCCGATTATTCCAAGATGTTCGAGAACAAAGAGGGCTAGCATATTCAGTATTCTCTTATCATTCTGCATATCAAGACAGCGGAACAGTTGCCATTTATGCAGGTACTGGAAAAAGCCAAGTAAATCAATTATTTGAAACAATCCAAGAAACTTTAAACATATTAAAGGCTGAAGGGATAACAGAAAAAGAATTAAATAACTGTAAAGAGCAATTAAAAGGTAATTTAATGTTAGGCTTAGAAAGCACAAATAGCAGAATGAGCCGAAATGGTAAAAATGAATTAATGCTAGGAAAACACCGTTCTTTAGATGAAGTTATTCAGTTAATAGATGAAGTTACAATTGATAAAGTAAACGATATTGCAAAATTTGTATTTACTGACGACTATGCAGTAGCATTAGTAAGTCCAGATGGAGTAATTCCATCAAATTTAAAACAGTAAGATTAAAAAGTTAGAGGGTCCTTTTTGATAAGGAGCCTCTTTTTCACGTTTTAAGTAGCTGAAAAAAATTAAGAAAAAACGTAAATGACATAGTTTTCAATACTTTTTTATTACTGGGCTTTAATTTTAGAAAGAACCTTCACCAATGCAAAGGAAGATTCATAAGATATTTAGGAGAAAGATGTTAGGCGGTAGTCCTGCTTACAGAGATTAATTTCCATTTACCATAGTGATGTAAAGAAGGTGAATGCTGCATGTTAACTGGCTTGCATATTGCTGTCATTGGTGGAGATGCTAGACAGCTGGAAGTTATTCGGAAGTTAACAGAGTTAGACGCAAAGGTAACATTAATAGGATTTGAACAATTAGATAGTGGTTTTACAAGTGCATCTAAAGAATTAATGGCAGATGCAGACTTTGAAGATCTAGATGCGATACTTCTACCTGTACCAGGTACGAATATCGAGGGAGTAGTGGATACAATTTTTTCAAACGAAAAAGTTGTTCTGACAAAAGAAATCTTAGACAAAACTCCTGCTCATTGTACGATCTATTCTGGGATAAGTAACTCATACTTAGATAGTATAGTTGCGGCTTCAAATCGAAAGTTAGTAAAATTATTTGAAAGAGACGATGTAGCTATTTATAATAGTATTCCGACTGTTGAAGGTACAATAATGATGGTAATTCAACATACGGAATATACAATTCATAATTCAAAAGTAGCAGTATTAGGTTTAGGTCGTACAGGAATGAGTGTAGCGAGGACTTTTCATAGCTTAGGTGCAAAAGTTAAAGTAGGTGCCCGTAAATCTGAGCATATTGCTCGAATCGTTGAAATGGGTCTAGAAGCTTTTGAATTTAAGAATATTGAAGATGCCTTAAAAGATGTTGATATTGTCATTAACACTGTTCCTGTTCTAATCGTCACAGCAAGTGTCATTTCAAAACTTCAACCACATGCCCTTGTTATTGATTTAGCATCTAAACCTGGAGGAACAGATTTTCGTTATGCTGAAAAAAGAGGGATTAAGGCTTTATTAGCACCAGGTTTACCAGGAATCGTTGCTCCTAAAACAGCAGGTCAAATAATCGGAAATGTACTAACACAGCTATTAAAAGAAGAATTAGACAAAAGGAAGGAGCAACCAAAATGAGTTTGAAAGGTAAGAAAATAGGATTTGGTATCACAGGTTCACATTGTACTTATGAAGAGGTAGTACCTCAAATTCAAAAGTTAGTAGACGATGGAGCTGAAGTTTATCCTGTTGTCACATTTACAGTAAAAAGCACAACAACACGATTTGGTGTTGGCGAAGATTGGATCAAAAAAATTGAAGAAATTACAGGACGTAAAACTGTTGATTCAATTGTCGGGGCAGAACCATTTGGACCAAAAGTACAATTAGATTGTATGGTCATTGCACCGTTAACAGGTAATTCAATGAGTAAGTTTGCTAATGCTCAAACTGATAGTCCTGTATTAATGGCAGCTAAAGCTACTTTAAGAAATGGAAAACCTGTTGTTTTAGGTATTTCTACAAATGACGCTTTAGGTTTAAATGGAACAAATTTAATGTGACTTAGATGGTAATACCAAATGAAATACAATTTTATTGTGGGAGCTTCGGATAAAGAGTTAGAGTAAAATCATCTAATTTTTGATTTGGTTCTTTCTTGTATATAACTTTGATTAAAACGGATTTAAGTAGTCGATTTTTAAGCTCTATATCAGTAGTTTGGAAATATAAATCTAGCACTTTTTCAATGTTTGGAATCACTTGTTCATTTAACTGCTCTCGATTGTTAGATTTTAACAGTTCATTCGAAATTGAGGTCTTACTATCTGAAAGCTCTTTTAGTCGATTAGAAAGGATCTCAGAACGTTCAAGATAGATCGATTCATCATAAATACCTCGTTCTAATAAATTATATAAATTATTTTTTTGATTTGTTAATTCAATCAAATCCATCTCAATTTGTTTAAGTGCATGCTTTTTTAAATGAATAACTTCGTCAACGTCCTGATCAGTTTGATTCGTAAAACTTAATTTATATTCTTTTAACCAGATTTCTAACGCTTGAATGAGCCTTTCTTCAATTAAATGAGTATAGGAAGATCTTGTATTGCAGCGGTTATTTGTACACACGATTTGTCTAGGCTTTCCTTTTGGATAACGCTGCTGTAATTTTGAATCGCATTTACCACAAAAAAGTAAACCAGCTAATTGATTACTTAATTTACTATTATAAGGTGCATGGTATCGACTATTTAATATATCCTGAGCTAATTGGAATACTTCTACATCAATGATTGCTTCATGTTTCCCATCAACGATTAACCATTCAGATTTTGGTTTCCGAATCCCCTTACTCGACTTTTTATTCCAGGTTACTTTCCCGATATAGATAGGATTTTTGATCATCTCTAAGATTGAGTGATAACTCCATTTTTTTCCTGAAAAAGATGGTATATTCATTTGATTTAAACGGTTAGCGATTTCAGATGCGCCAATCAATTCCTTTGTATACCACTCAAAAATACTTTTTATTACCTTTGACTGTGCACTATTAATTTGTAATGAGCGGAATTCCTTTGTTTCATATATTTCGTATCCATACGGTGCGAAGGTGCCAAGATAATTCCCTCTTTGGACAGATAAAACTCGACCTCTTTGAAGTCTACGAGTTATTATTTTTAATTCCTTTCGGGCCATGAATGCTTCAAATTCACTATATTCCTCATCGAACTCATCATGGAGATCATATGTCTTTCTAGGTGTTATGATCTTTGTTTTAGACGATTTAAAGGTTTCTAATATGATTCCTTGTTCCTTCATATTACCGCGACCAAGACGGTCCATATCCATGACAAGAACTCCATCATATTTAAATTCTTCAACTTCTTGTAAAAGCTTTAACATTTCGGGACGATAGACAAGTGATTCACCAGAAGCAATTTCCTGTCGAATCCGAATGATGTTTAAATTATTTTCTTTAGCGAATTTTAGAAGCTGCTCTTTATGTTTTGATAAAGTCTCACCTTCCCCTCGAGCCTCTGCATCTAAATCAGCTCGACTTTTACGCAAGTACAATGCAATTCGTTCCATTTTATATCACCTCATAGACTATATATATGACTAATTAAGGAATTAATTAATTGTTGAACATAACACTTAACCTATAAAAATAGTGGTTAGTCCGTAATCAGGTTAAACATACAATTAATTATGGGGGTGGTGATACTGAGTAAACAAACAGAATATACTGCTACCTATCAATTTGGAAAAACAAAAGTTAATATGATTGGGCCAAATGATGTTTCAGAAGAAGAGATAAATAAAATACTTGAGGAGATCCATACAATTGGTCGGAAGATTATTAAACAAGAATTTTATAAAAATGAAACTAAATAATGTATTGAATGTGCACCTAAAAGGGTGCTTTTTTATTTAGTTAGATTTAATCATTTTTTTGTCCATTTCTAACGGTAAAAAACTAAATATGCAATCATTTTGACGGAAGATATAATAATGTGAATGACGATTAATAATTTTTGATAATACTGCATAACCAAATAAAGCAAATTTACTTGAAGTGTTTATTACTGAGACAGATTATTCAAAAATCTGTCATTTTTTTTACATAACGGTAGTAATTATAGTGATAGTGATTCTAAATCTTCATCAAAGAGAGGAATGTTGGTTATTATCGAATATCATTTAAAAAAACAATTTTTCACAAAGGAAAAACTGATTGATCGTAAGCATGCTGAACAGCTAATAATGAATGTAAGAAATAAAGATGTGGTGGAACTAGCATATAATAACTGGACTTTAGATCAGGCTAAAGGTGTAGTGGCTATTAATCTTACTAATGGTGAATTAATCGGCTATTCTGTTAGTAATGAAACAAATAGACAAGAAAACGATTATGAGATTATTATTTTTGAACTAGATGCTAATGTTGATGTTGAAGATGTTACTGTTTTAATGGGGAATATCGGAGTTAGGGCCGTCCGAACTTTTTTTGAAATTGACGATGAAACATTTTCTAAAAATATGTTGTTTTGGACTGAATGCTATTTACGGTTTCATAATTTGACGATTCAAGCAATTAGAAAGCGATTTTTAAAGGTGTTATTTACGGATTATAAACAAGCTTTTTATAATACTTGCATAAAAAAACAACTTGATTATGCATATGCAAACTATTTTGTTAATCATAATCAATAAGTTGAAATACTTCTTTAAGCTTACTGTTATATCCCCTAATAAATCCTTTAAGAGACTCCTTTTGATCTCAATTTTTTTGTGTCCCAGACCAATGATATTCCTTTTAAACAGGTATTATCCTCTAAGTCATAATTTAATGCGTTTAATGAGTACAAAAAATATCTATTTTATTCCATTTGGCCAAGATGATCCAGTAAAAAAACCAAATTCATTAGTGGCAAGAATGGAAGCATTACTTGACACAGTGAAATCTTCTATTGAAGGAAAACAACTTCAACCTGTATTAGTTGAAAAATATCGTGATCTACAATAAATATTTTAGAAAAAATAGGACTGAACTATTTTTTCTATGTTAGAATGAAGAAAATTGAGTATGTGTCATTAAGATACATACTCGTTACTATGAAAAGAATTATTCAAGTGAAAACCTTTGAATATCAACTTCATTTGACGTAAACTATTTATTAAAAGTGAAAATAGGGATGGTGCAAAAAAGTGGGGAATAAACAAAGTTATGTAGTAGCTGTAGTTGGAGCAACTGGAGCAGTTGGTCAACAAATGATTGCAACATTAGAAAAAAGAAATTTTCCAATAAAAGAAATTAAATATTTATCTTCAAAACGTTCTGCAGGTACAAAACTAACATTTAAAGGTGAAGAGGTTATCGTTCAAGAAGCTACTCCGGAAGCTTTTGAAGGTGTTGATATTGCTTTATTCAGTGCTGGTGGCTCTGTATCGAAGGAACTAGCTCCTGAAGCAGTTAAAAGAGGAGCAGTTGTAGTAGATAATACAAGTGCATTCAGAATGGCTGAAGATGTACCTTTAGTTGTACCTGAAGTAAATGATAAAGATTTATTTAATCATAAAGGTATTATTGCTAATCCTAACTGTTCAACAATTCAAATGGTTGTTGCTCTTGAACCAATTCGTCAAACAATTGGATTAAATAAAGTAGTAGTATCTACTTATCAAGCTGTTTCAGGTGCTGGAGTTACTGCAATTGAAGCATTAAAGGAACAAGCACAAGCATTCTTAAATGGCGAAGAAGCAACTCCATCAGTATTACCAGTAAAAAGTGGTGAGAAACATTATCAAATTGCTTTTAACGCAATTCCACAAATCGACGTATTTACTGAAAATGGATATACTTATGAAGAAATGAAAATGATTAATGAAACAAAAAAAATCATGCATTTACCTGAATTACAAATTAGCGCAACTTGTGTAAGACTTCCTGTAATTTCTGGTCACTCAGAGTCAGTTTACATCGAAGTTGATAAAGAGGTATCAGTAGCTGAGCTAAAATCACTTTTAAGTGATGCACCTGGTATCGTTTTACAAGATGATCCAGATCAACAGTTATACCCAATGCCATTTTATAGTATTGGAAGTAATGAAGTATATGTAGGACGTATCCGTAAAGACTTAGATAATCCATTTGGATTCCATTTATGGATCGTTTCAGATAATCTATTAAAAGGTGCTGCTTGGAATTCAGTGCAAATTGCTGAAAGATTAATTGAGTTAAGCATCATTTAGTGAAAACTGCTAGAGAGGTGCAAGAATGAAAATATTAGTCCAAAAATTTGGTGGGACTTCAGTTCGTGACGAAAATGGAAGAAAGCACGCACTTAAGCATATAAAAAGCGCATTAGAAAAAGGATATAAATTAGTAGTAGTTGTATCTGCAATGGGCCGAAAAGGTGAACCGTACGCAACAGACACACTTTTAAATTTAGTTGGTGCGAAAAAAAGTAAGGTAACACAAAGAGAACTTGATTTATTAATGTCATGTGGAGAAACAATTTCATCAATTGTATTTTCAAATTTATTGAATGAAAACGGTATTCATGCCATGGCAATGACAGGCGCATCAGCAGGTTTCCGAACAAATGATGAATTTGGTAATGCAAAAATTCTTGATATGAAATGTGGCCGTTTACTTAAAGAATTAGAAAACTTTGATGTTGTAGTAGTTGCAGGGTTCCAAGGATCAACATCTAATGGTGATATTACGACATTAGGTAGAGGTGGTAGTGATACTTCTGCATCTGCTCTTGGTGTTGCTGTCGGTGCAGAAACAATTGAAATCTTTACTGATGTTGAAGGTGTAATGACAGCAGATCCAAGAATTGTAAAGGAAGCAAGACCACTGTCCGTTGTTACTTATGCAGAAATTTGTAATATGGCATATCAAGGAGCAAAAGTAATTCATCCTAGAGCTGTAGAAATCGCGATGCAAGGGAAAGTACCGATTCGAATTCGTTCAACGTATTCAACTAGTTTAGGCACGCTTGTAACATCGAATCCAACTCAACGTATTATTGGTGAGGGTATTCAAGATCGTTTAATTACAGGAATTGCGCATGTACCAAATGTTACTCAAATTAGAGTAACATCAAAGGAACATACATTTGATTTGCATTCTCAAGTTTTTAAAGCAATGGCTAATAAAGGAATAAGTGTAGACTTTATTAATATTTCACCTAATGGTGTAGTCTACACTGTAAGTGATGAGGTTGCTTCAAAAGCTGTTGATGTATTAAAAGGAATAGGCTATGAGCCATCATACACAACAGGTTGTGCAAAAGTATCAATCGTTGGGGCTGCAATTGCAGGAGTACCTGGTGTAACTTCAAAAATTGTAACTGCACTTGCTGAAAAAGGTATTCAAATTTTACAATCGGCTGACAGTCATACGACAATTTGGGTGCTTGTAAAAAATGAGGATATGATCGAAGCAGTTACTGCACTTCATGATGCATTTGAACTAAGTTCAGTTAAAGTGGATTAATATTTGATCGGAGTGGAACAATGAGCAGATTTGGTAAGATTTCAACAGCGATGGTAACACCTTTTGATTCAAAAGGAAATATTGATTTTACAAAAACAACAAAGCTTGTGAATTACCTGATAGAAAATGGAACTGATTCAATCGTAGTTTGCGGTACTACTGGCGAATCACCAACATTAACTTCTGAAGAAAAATTAGCGTTAATTAGTCATGTTGTTTCAACTGCTAATGGAAGAGTACCAGTAATCGCGGGTACAGGAAGTAATAATACTCGCGAAACAGTTGAATTAACGAAAAAGGTTTCTGCTTTAGGTGTAGACGCAATAATGGTTGTTGTTCCTTATTATAATAAACCGAACCAAGAAGGACTGTATCAACACTTTAAAGCAGCAGCTGAAAGTACTGAACTGCCTGTAATGCTTTATAATGTACCAGGTAGAACAGTTGCCAGCCTTACTGTAGACACAGTTGTAAGACTAGCAGAAATCGAAAACGTAGTTGCAATTAAAGATGCGACTGGTAACTTAAGTATCATGACTGAAATTATCGATCGTACTCCTGAAGATTTTGAATTATATTGTGGAGATGACGGTTTAACGTTACCTGCATTTGCAATTGGTTCAAAAGGAACTGTTTCAGTAGCATCTCACGTGTTAGGAAATGAAATGCAACAATTAGCTGAATGCTTCTTCACAGGAGACATGGCTAAAGCACAATTCTTACACCGTAAGCTATTACCGTTATTTGAAGGGTTCTTCATGGCTCCAAGCCCAGGTCCAATCAAGACAGCTTTACAAATGAAAGGTCTAGATGTAGGTGGAGTTCGTTTACCACTTGTACCACTTTCAGAAGCTGAACGCACAACATTAGGCATACTCATTAACAAATTAGACGAAGCACTACAAAATAATTAATAACAAAACCACTTATGTACAATCCAATTTTGGATGAACGTAAGTGGTTTTTTGTTGCACTTATTAGTCTATATAATATGATTTCTATTATTGAATCACAATAAATGGCCTCATCATTTCATAGTCCTCGTGTTCTAACATATGACAGTGCCAAACATATAACCCTGTGAAAGGACCAAATTTCATTATGATTCTAGTTACTTGGTTTGGATAAGATTGAACAGTGTCCTTCCATCCATTTTCTTGTGGTTCAGGTGGAATTGCTGGCCCTGTATAATGAATTACCCTTTCTTTTTTATATTTTTCTATATCAAAATTTCTCCGGTCTAAGATTTGGAAATCAATTAAGTGAAGATGTATAGGATGAGCATCAGGCGTTAAGTTAATTAAATACCATATTTCGGTCGATCCTAGCTGTGGGGTTTCTGAAATAGGAGCATCCCACTTTTTATTATCCAATAACATAATTTCTCGTCCAAACTGATCCATCGTGTGATTTAATGTGAGGTAACGCGACATGGAAGCAGACCGTGCATTTAATTTTGGAACATCCTGCAAATATCTGGGAATCATACTTGTATCTATATTTGACAAGTCCAAGGAAACTCTAAATTGCATCACCGTACCTGTGTTTTCATCAACAGTTTTTCCGTTTGGAAATGGAGCGGGTGCATCATTTGTCATCATAATATACTTTCCTTCAAGATTCGTAAAATCGATAATTACTTCAGCACGTTCCGCAGGTGATAACATAAGTTCATTTATTCCTACCGGATGCTGAATGAATCCCCCATCTGTAGCGATTTGATACATAAGTTGACCAGAATCTAGCTTAATCCGAAAAAATCGCGAATTAGAAGCATTTAGTAGTCTAAATCGATATTTTCTTGGTTCTACATTAAAGTATGGATGCACTTTACCATTTACAACAACTGTATCTCCAACAAATTCAGGGAGAATAGACGTTTGTAATTCTTTGACGGGTTTATCTGGTTGACTAGGATACAAAAGCGAACCATCGTAATGAAAACTTTTATCTTGAATCAATAGTGGGACATCATATTTCCCATTCGGTAAATTTAATCTATGTTCATTTTGATCACTGATTAGATAAAATCCGGCCAGTCCCGCATAAACATTGAGTCTAGTAATCCCAAGTGCATGATCATGATACCAAAGAGTGGAAGCACAGTCGCAATTATCGTATCGATATATTTGTTTGGTAAAATAACGCCCAACTTGTTTAAAGTCCTTTGTAAACCAAGCTTCAGGATAGCCATCGCTTGCTGATTCAACACAAGCACCATGAACATGCACTACCGTGCGTACGTCAGGCACATCCTTATGAGCACCGTGAACCGTATAGTCTATAGGAAACAAGTGCTGATCAGGGAGATTATTAATCCATTTAATAAACACGATTTCACCTGATTCAACTCGAATTGTCGGTCCTGGGAAACTACCCTCGTAGCCCCATACAGTTGTGTCATTTAACTCGCTATGAAATGATTGATTAAACTCCGTCATTCTTACTTCATAATAAGTATAAAATTGATCTTTCCAACGAGGTTTTAAAATGGGCGGAATGGGGAGTTCATCTACAAATTTAGAGAGAATCATTTTATTTGAACGTTCTTTATTACTATTCCATTGGTTACTAGATGTGTAATTACATTGTTCTTCATAATAGCTATTGGGAGGTGTACGTTTTATGGAAAAGTTTTTCAAGTCATGAGACTCTCTTTCATTTATATTCATTCAGATCCCCCTTTTCTAAATTATTCATATTCTCCATTTAACTAAAAATTGACCTTTCAATAAGTAAAAAATCCAAAGGGGAAAATAATTGATTGAGAATTATGCGCATTAATTTTAAAAAAGTGCTGTATTAAGGAGCTTTACATGTAATAGGAAAGGTACTTGGAGATGTTTAAACACTGGTGCCACTTCCAGAAACTGAAGGCACAACGTTAAATTTATAAATGAACCAATTAGGTGAAGTTTTATATTATATATAATAAAACCACTTATGCACAATCCATTTTACTGGGATGACATAAGTGGTTTTGTTATTGTGTTGCTATAGTATCATTTCAGTAAACCATTTCATGTGAAGAGTAAAATAAGTAAATTTTACTTTGAAATTAGTAAAATTTTCCAATGGGTAGCTACATAATCGCCATGAACTTTGTCCACATATATTGCTTGTACAGGCAATTTTAAAACTTTGTTACTAATTAATAGTGAATAGTTTTTTACCGTTCCATTACACACACCCAGAGACAAACATTAATACTCTCATAAAACCCAATAAATCCATGCGAAATATGCTCTAAAAGAAATCCCATCCCGTACTTTTCATATCAATCAATTGTTTAATCTACATTGTGTTTAAACAATAACTATTCTAAAACAAATTTAAAAATAAGATGCCTAAGTACAAACTGGAAAGAGGAATAAAAATGTCAACTTTTGATCCAAGAAGAAAACGTATCCCTTTTTATAAAGTTGCTAATAAGTTTAGCAGTCCAACTGATAATAGTAATATTGAAGGTAGTGCAAATAATACTAATTCAACCGATAGCGATGATAATGTCATTAATATAA
Organism: Bacillus sp. AFS041924; assembly: GCF_002577195.1. Classification (GTDB taxonomy): domain Bacteria; phylum Bacillota; class Bacilli; order Bacillales; family Bacillaceae_G; genus Gottfriedia. The sequence continues at coordinate 16,049 of NZ_NULG01000125.1, read as the reverse complement.
ATACAAGTAAGTCATCTGATAGCAATACTAATGTTAGTAATAAATTAAGCAATTCTACTGATAAGAATGTTATTGATAGTAATTTTAATGTAAGTAGTTCTTTTGATAGCAGTTTCAATGGTGTAAGTATTTATGATACTGATCTTACTAATTGTAAGATTATCAATTGTAAGATTACCAATTGTAAGATTACTAATTGTGAGATTTCTGATAGTATTATCACAAATAGTACTATTTTGGTTTGTATTGTAATGAATAGTACTCTGTCTAATAGCGGTATTACGGATAGTAGCATTATTGATAGTAGTATAATTGATGGCAATGCTAAAGATAGTAATGCCACAGATAGTAACTCTACTGATAACAGTTCTATTGATAACAATTCCATTGTTAATAATGCTACTGATAACAGTTCTACTGATAACAAAGCTACTGTTAACAATTCAACTGTTAACATTTCAACGGTTAACATTTCTTCTGAAAACAATTCCACTGAGAATTTTTCCACTGATAGCAACTCTTCTGACAGTAGTCCGCCTGATAGTATTGTAATCGATAACAATTCAACTGACAGTATTACCATTAAACATGGTAAAGACGGTTTTACAATCAATATTCCAATGAAAAATTATCATAATCATCTAAATCAAGAAAGTGACGCAGTTGTAAAACCAAAAGAAGAAAATACAGTTATTGATTTGCAAATAGATGAAAAAGACGAATATGTAAACCAGGATGAAATAAATTCGAACCAAGATTCGATTGTAAACGATAATAAAGAATAATAAGTTTATTATTTAAATTATCAGTTTTCATGAACTTTCATTTTCTTTCATTTTCCTCTGAATATACAAAATCGATACTTAGCTAAGTTTCGGCTTTGAATTACATGATTCAATAATTTAGTCTTATTTTAAAAAAAACATCAGTTTAAAAAAATTAAAATGAGAATGAGTTTTTCGACCATGCAAACAGTAGTTAAGTTAAATAGAGCCATACTATTGGCTCTATTTTTGTTTAAATAATTATCAAGGAAAGTTAAATAAAAAGTGGGATACATAAAGTAGATGGAAAAATTACAAAGTCGTTCATTTAGAAAAAATCAACTATTCTTCATTTTTAATGAACATCTTTGAAGTGAAAATTGATTATATCATACCTTAAGTAATTCGATTTTCCTATTTAAGGAAGAATGTATCTTGTTTTACTTGTTCCGTCTAGGATATAATGTTTGTAAGATTTTGAACGGTCTGTAAATTTAAAGAATTAACTAGGAGGAACAGGTTGTGGTGAAGGAAATGAAGGAACATGTAAAAGTTTTTGCCCTTGGTGGGGTAGGTGAAATCGGAAAAAACATGTATATAGTCGAAGTTGGAGAATTGATTTACGTGCTAGATGCAGGTTTAAAATTTCCTGACCAAGAAATGTACGGAATAGATCATGTCATACCTGATGTAAGTTATTTAGAAAAAAACGCTCATAAAGTAGTAGGGGTTTTTATCACACATGGACACGAAGATCATATTGGTGCGATTCCATATATTATGAATAAACTTCCGGAAGTAAAGTTTTACACGAATAAATTGGCTTATCTATTTATTAGAGAAAAATTAAGTGAAAAAGGCATTAAAAACCTTGAGCAATTTGAACTATATGACGAAAGCACTTTATTAACATTTGAAAATAGCTCAATTAGTTTCTTTAGAACTACTCATAGCATACCTGACTCATTTGGATTTTGCGTAAATACACCACAGGGAGCAGTAGTTTTTACAGGAGATTTCAAGTTTGATCAATCGAAAAGCCCTTATCCAGGTGCTGATTTAGGAAAACTAGCATTAATAGGTGATAAAAGTGTATTATGTTTACTTTCTGATAGCACAAACGCAGAAAGACAAGGATTTTCGGGGTCTGAGAAGAAAGTAGCGGAAGAAATTAAAAAAGAAATAATAAATGCAAAAGGTAGAGTTTTAGTAGCTTGCTTTTCTTCAAATATTTATCGAATTCAACAAGTTATTAACGCAAGTGTAGCGGCTGAGCGAAAACTAGCAGTAGTCGGTAGTAGCATGATGAAATCGATTGAGTTGGCTAAGGAATTAGATTACTTATCAATCCCTGAAGATTTAATGATTTCTGTAGTTGATACAGATAATTATAAAGAAAGAGATATCGTCATTTTAACGACAGGTACTCAAGGAGAACCAATGGCAGCTCTTTCTAAAATCGCAAAAGGTACTCATAAACAAGTTTCAATCCGAAAAGGTGACACAGTTTTAATGGCAGCAACACCGATCCCAGGGAATGAAATGTTAGTAGCAACATCTGTTAATCTATTATTTAGAGCAGGGGCAAATGTTATTTATGGTTATAAAAAAGTACACGTATCAGGTCATGGATACGAAGAAGAATTAAAGTTAATGCTTGAATTGATGAAGCCTAAATATTTCATACCAGTTCATGGTGAATATAGAATGCAAAAAGCACATTCTCATATTGCAGAAGAAGTAGGGATTGCTAAAGAAGATATATTTATAATTGAAAAAGGAGACGTTGTCTCGTTTAAAAATGGTCAAGCTACTCGAACTGAAAAAATTGAGGTTGGTAACGTTTTAATTGATGGAATTGGTGTTGGGGATGTTGGAAATATCGTTTTACGTGATCGTAAGCTACTTTCTCAAGATGGAATTCTAATAGTGGTTGTAACATTTAATAAGCAAAAAAGGGCGATCATTTCCGGTCCAGAAATTATTACTCGTGGATTTGTTTATGTTCGTGAGTCAGAAAAATTAATAACTAGATCAACAGAAATCGTAAAAGACATCACTGAAAAAATGTTACAGAATGACCAAATTGAATGGACATTATTAAAAAATTCAATTAGAGATGGTTTAAGCGCTTACTTATATGAAGAAACAAAAAGAAGACCGATGATTCTTCCGATCTTAATGGAAGTGTAAATTTAATGAAAAGATGTACTTCTTCTTCTAAAATGGGTATGATTTCCTTCTTATTTTCACATACTAACTTGTATGAAAAATGATAGGGGGAACCGTTTTGACAAATTCAAATAATGAAACACCTATTCCGAACGAAGAAGCACCTCCAAAGCCAAATGATCAAAAAGATATGAGTATTGTTGAAAAAATTCAGCAATTAGGACAAACAAATGTTCCAACAAGTAATGATTCAAAAATTCATTGTCTAACGATTATTGGACAAATTGAAGGTCATGTAGCATTACCACCTCAAAATAAGACAACTAAATATGAGCATTTAATACCTCAATTAGTAGCAATTGAACAAAATCCTAAGATTGAAGGATTATTAATTGTTCTAAATACAGTCGGTGGTGATGTAGAAGCTGGACTTGCTATCTCAGAAATGATCGCAACTTTAACGAAACCTACCGTTTCAATCGTTTTAGGAGGAGGACATAGTATTGGGGTACCAATAGCAGTAAGCACTGACTATTCATTTATTGCTGAAACAGCTACAATGACGATCCATCCAATCCGTTTAACTGGTTTAGTAATAGGTGTACCACAAACATTTGAATACCTTGATAAAATGCAAGAAAGGGTAACTCGTTTTGTTACAAAGCATTCAAATATTACTGAAGAGCGTTTCAAGGAACTAATGTTCACAAAAGGTAACTTAACTAGAGATATCGGCTCAAATGTAGTAGGTGGAGACGCAGTAAAATATGGACTAATTGACGATGTTGGTGGGATAGGTCAAGCACTAAGTAAATTACAGGAATTAATTGACGAAAGAAAAGAAAATTCTACTAAAGAGGAGAATGAATTTTGATTCTTTATACAATTATGCCACTTGAATCGATTTTTCCTATTGATCAGCAGGAATATACTTCTGAGCAATTTATGGAATACAATGGTGTTCCAATGATGGTTGATTGTGTAGGAGGAGCAGCTTTTGAAATTAAAAGAATTGTTAGCACTGATCCTCAGCATTTTATGCAATATTCACCTGGTCAAAGAATTTTAGTTCTTCCAACTTGAGGTAATTATTAACAATACATGGTAAACATATGTTCTGATATGTTATAATAAATTCAATTTAAGAAAGCAGCCAAAAGGCTGCTTTCTTTGGCGAATCAGTATATTTAGATGGGGGTGAATTACATGGCAAAGCAGAAGCAGCAAAAATCAAAAGCTCGAAAGTCATCAAATGGACATGGTTCAATATGGTATGAAATTACTGGTTTGATTTTTATAGCACTATCGATCGTCACAATCTTAAAGCTTGGTATAGTAGGTAAAGCCTTTGTATTATTCCTAAGATTTTTCTTTGGAGAATGGTATATGCTTAGCTTTCTTTTTATAATCGGTTTATCAGCATATAGTATCATTTATCGAAAAAGACCTCCATTTGTTTCGAGCGTAACGATTGGTGGATTGTTGATCTTCTTAAGTATATTGATGTTTAGTCATGTTACTCTATTTGATTTAATAGCAAAAAATAATCAATTTAAAGATCAATCTGTCATTAAAAGAACGCTAGATTTATTCTTAGAAGAAGCGAAAGGGAAAATTGGCGTGGTGGATCTTGGCGGAGGTATGATTGGCGCATTACTTTTTGCAGTTTTATACTTCTTATTTGATCGAACAGGTGCGATTCTTTTTGGCATCATTGCAATTGTTGCGGGAGTATTATTTATTACCGGAAAGCCACTTGGGGGTTATATATATCAATATCTAATGCCGAAAGTAAGAAATACAATTTCAGATAGTTGGAATGATTTTACAAATTTCTGGAAGCGTGGTCGCGAACAAAAAACTACTACAAGTAGACGAGCTGAGGCTAAACAAAAGAGAAAAGCTAAAAAGGATTCATATGAAGATCCTGAGGAAGAAGTTGCGATAAGTAATAATTTAAATTATCAGGTAAATAATTCATATGAAGATGAATTCACCAAGCCGAAAAAAGAAATTCAAATCGAATATTCTCCTACATATCAACCACCAAAGGAACCAGAATTGATCATCGCAAAGGACTCAAATCAAATTCAAGCTCATTTTGCAGAGGAAGAAGATCATTCAATCGAATTGCCAGTTGCAGAAGTTGGTGTTGATGATGATAAGGTAGATTACGTACTGCCTTCATTGGACTTATTAGCCTATCCAAAGGGCGCTAAAAAACGTGAAAATGAATCAAAATTAAAAGAAAATGCGGACAAGCTTGAAAGAACATTTCAAAGCTTTGGCGTAAAGGCTACAGTTACAAAAGTCCATCATGGACCGGCAGTAACGAAATATGAAGTATATCCTGAGGCAGGAGTAAAAGTTAGTCGAATTGTAAATCTTAGTGATGATTTAGCACTTGCACTTGCTGCAAAAGATATTCGAATCGAAGCTCCTATTCCAGGTAAATCTGCTGTAGGTATTGAAGTGCCAAATACAAATATAACGACTGTTTTGCTTAGAGAAGTTCTCGAAGCAAAAAATCCTAAATTACAAAATCCGTTAGCAGTATCTTTAGGAAAGGATATTGCCGGTGATGCTGTATTTGCAGAGCTTAATAAAATGCCGCATTTATTAGTAGCTGGAGCGACAGGTAGTGGTAAGAGTGTCTGTATAAATGGAATCATTGTTAGCATCCTAATGAATGCAAAACCGTCTGAAGTAAAACTTATGTTAATTGATCCAAAGATGGTTGAATTAAATGTTTATAATGGAATTCCACATTTACTAACACCTGTTGTTACAAATCCTAAAAAGGCATCACAAGCTTTACGAAAAGTAGTAAGTGAAATGGAAAGAAGATACGAGCTTTTTTCTCACTCAGGTACAAGAAATATCGAAGGCTATAACGATTTAACAAAGCAAAATAACGCAATGACTGATTCTAAACAACCTTTATTACCATTTATCGTAGTGATTGTTGATGAGTTAGCAGACTTGATGATGGTAGCTTCGAGTGATGTAGAAGATTCAATTACAAGATTAGCTCAAATGGCTCGTGCAGCAGGTATCCACTTAATTATTGCTACACAAAGACCATCAGTTGATGTTATAACTGGGGTTATTAAAGCAAATATACCGTCTCGAATTGCATTTAGCGTATCATCACAAACAGATTCTCGTACAATACTTGATACTGGAGGAGCAGAAAAACTATTAGGTAGAGGAGATATGTTGTATCAACCAATCGGTGCATCAAAACCACTTCGCGTTCAAGGAGCATTTTTATCAGATGATGAAGTTGAACGAGTTGTCGAATTTTCAATCTCTCAACAAAAGGCTCAATACCAAGAAGAAATGATGGTAAAAGAGGAAAAAGATGGGAAATCGGAAGTGGATGATGATCTTTATAATGAAGCTGTTGATTTAGTAACAAATATGCAATCAGCCTCTGTTTCACTACTTCAAAGAAGGTTTAGAATTGGATATACAAGAGCTGCTAGATTGATCGATGCGATGGAAGAAAATGGAATAGTCGGTCCGTATGAAGGTAGTAAACCTAGAGAAGTATTAATTAGTAAACCAGTAGAAGATGAACAAGCATTGTCTTAGAAAAATGAAAAAATTGTCGAAACATTGTTGACAATTTTAGACATAGAATGATATTATTTCTTCAGATAAATTGATAGTCCTCATATAATTTCGACGTTATGGGTCGGAAGTTTCTACATTGCAACCAATATTTGCAATACTATGGGGAAAAAGCATTATTATGGAGAAATGATTTATATTTTAACGAGAAATCAAAAACTCTTATAATCTAGCTTTTTCACCTAGTGAAACTGTAGATTATAAGAGTTTTTTATGTTTAAAATCGTCTAAAGATTCATTAACGAAATAAAAAGTAAAGCGTTTTCAAAAAAGTGTTGAAATGATTAAAAAATAACAGTATAGTAAAGAAGGATTATACGACAGATGTCTAACAACTGATGTCTGAAATCCGAAGTTTGGGGGATGGGAAATGAAGATTAAAACGGATACCAGATTGCTATATCTCCAAGTGATGGATCGAATAAAACAAGATATTGAGAATGGTATTTATTTGCCACATCATAAGTTACCATCAGAGTATGAGTTATCTAAAATATTTGGAGTCAGTAGAGCAACATTAAGAGAAGCATTGAGAGTTTTAGAAGAAGAAAATATTCTAGTTAGAAGACATGGTGTAGGGACATTTGTGAAACCAAAACCTATTTTTAGGACAGGCATTGAACAATTAAGTAGTGTTTCAGAAATGATTGTTGAAGCAGGTAAGACGCCTGGTACAATCTTCTTATCTTCTAAACTATTAGTACCAACTAAAGAAGATTTAAAAAGCTTCTCAATCACAGAAGATGATCGTATGCATGTAGTTGAAAGAATTCGAACTGCAAATGGAGAGCCTGTAGTTTACTGTATTGATAAATTACCAACTAATTATTTTAAACAGGTTCCATCATATGAAGATCATTCGTTTTTTTCATTCATTAAAAAAGAAACTGGTCGAAATATCGAGTACTCAAGTGCAAGAATCGAACCAATTGGATACAACGATAAAGTATCTCCTTTATTACAGTGTGAACCAGATGTTTCATTATTATTAATCGAACAACTACATTTTGATGACTTAAACCGTGCCGTTCTTCATTCTTATAATTATTTCAGAGCGGATCAGTTCAGCTTTAATGTCTTAAGAAAGAGAAATTAAATTGAATAGCCAAGTTTATTTTTACGAAAAATAATTATTGGCTAGTTTTTAAATATTGTTTACAGAAATTTCATTAAATTATTAGGGAGGTGGATCGTTAAGTTAACGATTATAAACCAAGCTAGTACAAAAGTAAATAAAAATTTAAGGGGGCAAATTTTCATGAAGATGAAAAAAGCTGGTCTTGTTCTTTCAATGGCCTTAGCAGCAGGTACAATTTTAGGTGCTTGTGGTAAAGGTGGAGAAACAAAAGACGCAAAAGGCGCATTTAAAGTAGGTATGGTAACAGACGCTGGTACTATTGATGATAAGTCATTTAACCAAGGTACTTGGGAAGGGATCCAAGCTGGAGCGAAAGACTTAGGGTTCGATCTTAAAAAAGATACAAAATATTTAAAACCAGTTGGAACAACTGAAGCAGACTATTTAAAAGAAATGGGTAACTTACACGATGCAGGTTTTAAATTTATCGTAACTCCAGGTTTTAAATTCGAAACTGCAGTATTTAAAGCTCAAGATAAATATAAAGATGATAAATTTGTTATTATCGATGGTACACCGCACTCTGCAGATGATATGAAACCAGTAGTAAAAGATAACACTGTATCAATCTTCTTTGCAGAACATGAAGCTGGATTTGTAGCTGGTGTTGCAACTGCTCTTCAATTAAAAACTGGTGATTTAGGATTTATCGGTGGTATGGAAATTCCAGCAGTACAAAAATTCAATTGGGGATTCCAACAAGGTGTTAAATATGCAAATGATAACCTTGGAACAAAGATGTCTTTAAAAGCTGAGAACGTTGTATACGAAGGTAGCTTCAACAATGTAGCTGGTGGACAACAAATTGCTGCACAAATGTATGACCGTGGAGTTAAAGCAATCTTCACTGCTGCAGGTGGTGTAGGTGTTGGTGCAATCAACGAATCAAAAGCTCGTGCTAAAAACGGTAAAGAAGCTTGGATTATTGGTGTAGACGTTGACCAATATTCTGAAGGTATTTACGAAGGTAAGAAATCAACAATCTTAACTTCTGCAATGAAAGATATTTCTAAAGCAGCTTCTGATATGATGAAAGCTGAAAAAGATGGAAAATTCCCTGGTGGACAAACATTAATTTTCGATGCTAAAAATGATGGTGTAGGCTTACCAAAAGAAAATCCAAACTTAAGTGATGAAACAGTTACAAAAGTTGACGAAGTATATAGCAAAATTAAGTCTGGCGAAATCGTTGTAGCAAGCGAAAGAGGAAGTTTAATTAAATAATCTATGTAATATAAGAAGAAGCATAAGTAAGGTTGACCCTATTTATGCTTCTTCTGACCTAAAATGAATTTTCATGCCTTAACCAATTGAAAGCAATTTGTAAGTAGCGCTTTTAATTGTTTAGGGCATGAGTAAAGGGTGAATCCCCCCTAAAAATATAAAAATAAATGATAAAATATTTCGAATTCACGTGATGCGTTTTTGAATAAATGATTTCGTAATATACGAGGAGGAAGTTTATGGAATATGTAGTGGAAATGTTAAATATAACAAAAGAATTTCCAGGTATTATAGCAAATGATAATATTACACTACGATTAAAAAAAGGTGAAGTTCATGCTCTTCTTGGTGAAAATGGAGCAGGGAAGTCAACTTTAATGTCCGTCCTTTTTGGAATGTATACACCTGAAAAAGGTATGATTAAAGTCAAAGGTAAAGAAGTAAAAATCTCAAATCCAAATGTTGCAAATGAACTAGGAATCGGAATGGTTCATCAACACTTTAAGTTAGTTCAAAACTTTACAGTTACTGAAAATATTATTTTAGGTCTTGAGCCGAAAAAAGGCTTAGTTGTAGATGTCAAAACAGCAGCTAAACGTATTGAAGAGCTATCAAAAACTTACGGTTTAAACGTGGATCCATATGCAAAAATTGAAGATATCTCTGTTGGTATGCAACAAAGAGTTGAAATATTAAAAACTTTGTATCGAAATGCAGATGTTTTAATCTTGGATGAGCCAACTGCTGTTTTAACTCCTCAAGAAATTCAAGATTTAATGAGTATTATTAAAAACTTAATAAAAGAAGGTAAGTCAATTATCATCATTACTCATAAATTAAAAGAGATTAAAGCTGTTGCTGATCAATGTACTGTAATACGTCACGGTAAATACATCGGTACTGTGGATGTTAAACAAACTTCTGAAGCTGAAATGGCATCTATGATGGTCGGACGTCAGGTCTCTTTCAAAGTAAATAAGACTGAATCTAAGCCAGGTGAGGTTGTCCTTCAAGTTAATAATTTAAGTGTGAAAAATAATAAAAAAGTACTTGGTCTAAAAAATGCGTCACTACAAGTTCGTGCTGGTGAGATTGTTGGGATCGCAGGAGTAGAAGGAAATGGACAATCTGAGCTTGTAGAAGCGATTACTGGATTAAGACCAATTGAAGAAGGAAGTATCCAATTAAAAGGTAAAGATATTTCAAAAAACAGTATTCGTGAACGAATTCATAGTGGAATCGCACATATTCCAGAAGATCGACAAAAACGTGGATTAGTACTTGAATATTCAATTGAAGAAAACGTTGTCTTAGAAATATATAATCAGGCCCCATATTCAAAATATGGAGTGTTAAATAAAGAAGCCATTGCTAAACATGCTAAGAAAATCATCGAGGAATTTGATGTTCGCTCAGGTGAAGGAGCGAAAACAGTTGTTGAGTCGATGTCTGGTGGAAATCAGCAAAAAGCAATTATCGGGCGTGAAATTGAATTAAAGCCAGAGTTACTAATTGCTTGTCAACCAACACGTGGATTAGATGTAGGGTCTATTGAGTATATTCATAAGAGATTAATAGAACAAAGAGATAACGGTAAAGCAGTACTACTAATCTCTTTAGAGCTTGAAGAAGTATTAAATCTTTCTGATCGTATTGCAATTGTCAATGCCGGTGAAATTATTGATATAGTTGATGCGAAAAATACGAATGAAGATGAATTAGGGCTGATGATGGCTGGTATAAAGAGAGGTGAAAGGGCATGAAAAAGGGAGGAATAATTTCTTTAATTGCCATATTTTTAGGATTAATTGCCGGAGCGTTATTAATTTTAATTACTGGAAATGATCCAGTAGAAGGTTTTTCATACTTATTTCAAGGTGGGTTAAAGGATCCTGAGCGTATTGGAAATACTTTAGCTACTGCTACTCCATTAATATTAACTGGACTTTCTGTTGCATTTGCATTCAGAACTGGTTTATTTAATATCGGTGCATCAGGACAAATGCTTTTCGGAGGATTTGTAGCATCAGCAATCGGTTTAACTTATGACTTACCGACTTTAATTTTAGTTCCAATTATGGTAATTGCAGGAGCTTTAGCGGGTGCTTTATGGGCATTTATACCAGGTCTACTAAAAGCAAAGTTCAATGTTCACGAAGTAGTTTCAACGATAATGATGAATTGGATTGCTTATTGGACAATTTACTATTTAGTTCCTCAGTACTTTAAAGGAAACACAGAAACTGAATCTAAAATTCTACCGGATGCAGCAACATTAAAAATGCAATTTCTAACTGATTTATTTGGTGGGTCTTGGATTAATTTTGGATTATTTATTGCTGTTATTATGGTAATTATCATTTCATTTATCATTAATCGTACTGTTTTAGGCTATGAGCTAAAAGCTGTAGGTTATAACCGTAGTGCTGCTGAATATGCAGGTATTTCAGTAAATCGCAATGTTATCTTATCTATGATGATATCAGGTGGACTAGCTGGACTTGCTGGTGTAACTCAATATGCTGGTAACTCTTCTTTAATACAGATTGGTGTTTTACCGACAGAAGGTTTTGACGGAATTGCGGTTGCATTATTAGGTATGAACACACCGATTGGTGTATTCTTCTCAGCAATATTCTTTGGTATTTTATACTCTGGTAAAGGATTTATGAGTGCGATGACTGCGATTCCACCAGAAATCGCTGACGTAATTATTGCAATCATCATTTACTTTGCTGCTACAAGTGTTTTAATTAAAAAAGTTATCGATCGTGTTGGTAAATCTCGTAAATACAAAAATGAAGCAGTTAACAGCAAAGATGGAGAGAAGGTGAAATAAGGCAATGGATTTAATCATACAAATTTTCCCATATGCAATTGCCTATACGATTCCTTTATTAATCGTAGCTTTAGGTGGTTTATTTTCTGAACGAAGTGGAGTCGTAAATATTGGTTTAGAAGGTTTAATGGTAGTTGGTGGCTTTACAAGTGCTTTAACAATTTCAAAATTACAAGAAACATATCCAACTGAAACTTGGGTTATCTGGGTAGGGATTCTTGTAGCAATGGTTGCGGGTGCTTTATTTTCACTATTACACGCATTTGCAAGTATAAATTTAAATGCGGATCAAGTTATTAGTGGTATCGCAATTAATATGATTGCAGGAGCATTAACTATTTTCTTAGCAAGAAACTTAACAGGTTCAGGTAACATTCGTATTAATGGTATGATCCGAAGTGATATTCCAGTTTTAAGTGATATACCGGTTATTGGAGATCTGTTCTTTAAAAATGCGTATCCAACGACTTGGCTTGTACTTGTTATCTTAATTGTTAGCACATTTATTATTTATAAAACTCGTATTGGATTACGATTACGTGCTTGTGGTGAATACCCTCAAGCAGCTGATGCAGCTGGGATTAACGTATATCGTATTCGTTATCTAGGTGTAATCGTTTCAGGTGCTTTTTCAGGATTAGGTGGAGCAATCATTCTTGTAACATATTCTGGTGAGTTTACAGGATCAGTTGCTGGTTTAGGTTTCCTTGCAATTGCTGCATTAATTTTTGGACAATGGAAACCACTAGGGATCTTAGCTGCAACATTATTCTTCGGTGTTGCAACTACAATTGCTAATGTATCACAAGTAATTCCTAGCTTGGCTCAAATACCACCATTAGCATTAAAGTTATTCCCATACGTTGTAACTTTAATTGCATTAGTACTATTCTCAAAATCATCTCAAGCACCAAAATCAGTTGGTGTTGCTTATGAAAAAGGTAAACGATAAATAAATGTTTAAGAAGGTGTCCTTTGGGGCACTTTCTTTTTTATGTTCGAAAATAAAATCGGTGTAATTAATAGAAGCGTAGCGGTAGGTATAGTTGAATTGCAAATATGTATAGCCAATTGCAATTAAGTCGTTTGTCTTTGCGATTAGGGAAAGGTGCAAATTGCTTACTGTAAATAAATTTTGAAAATCACAAATATAAATAGGAAGAAACGCAAATAAAATTAACGAAACTGCAATTAAATGTAAAGCATCAAATTATTAAAAAACCGAGATCCCCCCTTGATAATACTCCACGCTACTAACCTTTATATTAGAATCAAATTTTTTCATTATAAGTTTCGAGTGAATTGTAAGTTACAGTGACAATTATAAAAGCCTTTTTTATTTGAAATAATAATTTTGGGTAAACTAAGCAGTAGGTTTTATTTTTGGTAAAATTAGAGATACAATGAAGATATTGGAAATAAATATGAGTAAATAGTAATTGTCTAAGGAGGGTTCAATTTGAATTTGTTACAGTACAAAAATAGCGATATTAATGGTATTAAACTACATGTGGTAACAACAGAAAAATTTAAAACAAATTCGATTACGTTAAAAGTACGTGGAAAGCTAGAAGAAGAAACAGTATCATTCCGTGGAATTTTACCTTATGTATTACAAAGCGGTACAAAAGATCTTCCTACTAATGGCGAAATTAGAAGGAAATTAGAGGATTTATACGGGGCTACATTCTTTGTAGACGTATCTAAAAAAGGTGATTATCATGTTATGTCATTTACAATTGATATTGCAAATGAAAAATACCTTTCAAATCAAAGCTCTTTATTAAATGATGCACTTTCGCTTATAGCTTCAATATGGCAAAATCCATTTTTAGAAAATGGTGCATTTTCAGCTAAACATGTTGAAACTCAAAAAAGAACCCAAATACAACGAATCCAATCCATTAATGATGATAAATTAAAATTTGCAAATCAACGACTAGTAGAAGAAATGTTTAAGGATGAACCATATGCATTACTTGCAAATGGAAAAACTGAAGATGTTAATTCAATAACAGCTGAATCTCTTTATAAATATTATGAAAAAGCTTTACAGCAGGATTTAATTGATCTTTATATAATTGGTGATGTTGCATTTGATCAATGTAAACAATTAGTAGAAGAAAACTTTCGAAATACTACTAGTGAATCTTTGAGTGTTGAAACAGAAAAAGCAAAACCGATTGAAACTCCTAATGAAGTAATTGAAGAACAAAAATTAAACCAAGCTAAACTACACATTGGATATACTACAGAGATTTCAATTAAAGACCCGGATTATTTTGCACTTCAAGTGTTTAATGGACTTTATGGAGGGTTTTCACATTCTAAATTATTTATTAATGTTCGAGAAAAAAATAGCTTAGCATACTATGCTGCATCACGTTTTGAAAGCCATAAATCAATTTTAATGGTCATGTCTGGTATTGCTAGTGAAAATTATGAAAAAGCTACAACAATAATCGCTGAGCAGCTTGAAGAAATGAAAAAAGGAAATTTCACAGAAGAGGAAATTGCTCAAACAAAATTAGTTATTAAAAATAGTCTATTAGAAAGTATGGACACTGCATATGGAATTATTGAAACTTTATTCAATGATCAAGCTGCAGGTAACGAACGTCCGATTGAAGACTGGATTCCTGCAATCGAAAAAGTTACTAAAGATGAAATTGTAGCTGTGGCGAATAAAATACAACTGCATACAACATATTTCTTAAAAGGTCAGGAGGGAGCATAATGGAAAAAAAGTATTTTGAACAATTGAATGAAACTCTATACTTCGAAGAGCTTGAAAACGGATTAAAAGTATATATTCTTCCTAAACAAGGCTACAACAAAACGTATGCGACCTTTACAACAAAATATGGTTCAATTGACTCTGAATTTATTCCATTAGGAAAAGATGAGAAATTAGTTGTACCAGATGGAATTGCCCATTTTTTAGAGCATAAATTGTTTGAAAAGAAAGATGGAGATGTGTTCCAAGTTTTTAGTAAACAAGGTGCTTCTTCAAATGCATTTACAAGTTTTACACGGACAGCTTATTTATTTTCAGCAACGGATAATGTAGAACAAAATTTAATTACATTAGTTGATTTCGTTCAGGATCCATATTTCTCTGATCAAAGTGTGGAAAAAGAAAAAGGAATTATCGGGCAAGAAATTAAGATGTACGAAGATAATCCCGACTGGAGACAATATTTTGGGATGATTGCTAATTTATACGGAAAACATCCTGTTAGAACAGATATTGCTGGCACGGTTGAATCAATTTCAAAAATTACAAAAGAGCTACTTTACACTTGTTACGAAACATTTTATCACCCAAGTAATATGTTGTTTTTTGTTGTAGGACCAGTAGATCCAGAAAAGACAATGAATTTAATTAGAGACAACCAAAGCAAAAAAACATTCAAAGATGCTAACGAAATTAAACGATTTTTCCCAGAAGAAACTCCTGAATCTGCAGAAAAGAAAAAAGTACTGCATATGAATGTTCAATCTTCGAAAGTACTTGTTGGAATTAAAGACTTTACAGCACCTATAGGAGGAAACGAATTACTAAAGCATGAATTAACAGTTTCCGTATTATTAGATTATTTATTTGGCAAAGGATCAAATACTTATCAAGAAATGTATGAAGATGGTTTAATCGACGATACATTCTCATATGATTACTCAGCTGAAAATGGTTTTGCGTTCGCAATTATTGGAGGAGACTCAACCTCACCAGAAAAACTTTCTGAAAAAGTAAAGGAAGTTTTATTAAACTCCATTCATCATAATTGGGAAAAGGAAATTGTTGATCGTGTAGTTAAGAAGAAAATTGGCGGATTCTTACGATCATTAAATTCACCAGAATATATCGCAAACCAATTTACACGATACGCTTTCTTAGATATGCATTTATTTGACATTGTATCTGTGTTACAATCTATCTCTGTAGAGGATCTAAAAGCAAGTGCTAGTCATTTAATAAATGAAGACTATATGAGTGAATTTTTCGTTCTTCCTCATTAATCTGAATTAAAAAGCATCCTTTTAGGATGCTTTTTGTAATTATGATATAAAAATTTAAGGTTATTTAAAGAATCAAAGTGTACTATTTATAAGGTAATGAATTTTTAGAGCTTATTTCTCTTTTCTTTTACCCCTTATATTCCTTAAATTTTAGGCTCTGTTAATATTAATTGTTGATTTTAGTTAAATTCGGGACTAATTGAAATGGAAGGTGCGAAGACTCCTATGGGAAATGCGGGAAACTTGAGACCCCTAA
>NZ_NULG01000124.1 GCF_002577195.1 Bacillus sp. AFS041924 | reverse complement strand
ACCTATTGTATATTTCCAAAACGTAGGTTGCTTCTTGTTTTTTTCTAATTTACTACGCCTATTTCCCCTTAAACCAACGCATATGTTAAAATAAGGAAAAAAGTGAAAGGGAGTTATAAGATGACTCATGACGCTAATTGTATTTTTTGCAAAATCGTAGAAGGTAGCATCCCAGCTTCAAAAGTATACGAGGATGATGATGTTTTAGCCTTTTTAGACTTAAGCCAAGTTACTAAAGGGCACACATTAGTTATTCCTAAGGATCATGTTGAAAACATATTCGAAATGAGTGAATTAACAGCAAGTACATACTTTAAAAAAGTGCCACTAATTGCTAATGCGATGAAAGAAACATTTAATGTTCAAGGTGTAAATATTATTAATAATAGTGGTGAAGTTTCAGGTCAAACTGTATTTCATTATCATATGCATATTTTACCACGATATGGAAAAAATGATGGCTTTGATGTAAAGTGGCAATCAAACCAAGATCAATACACAAATGAAACGCTTCAAGAGATGGCAAAATCAATTGAAAATAATGTTATTAAAAAATAATAAATTTTTTCCATTTAAATAGAAAAACAGGAGGATAAAATTCTCCTGTTTTTCTTTTTTTCATTAAAATACCATCTATTTTCTGCATTTTACACTATATTTTTAAAGATTATTATTATATATTTACTATATTACCATTAATATTTTTTCGACAATCTCTCTATGCTTTCGCTAAAATTATTATATAAACATACTTTTACCAACCTATAACACTTAATTATAATATAAAATTGTAGAATTTTATCAACGACTTTGTGAAAATTTTTAAAAATTCTAACTAAAAGTTCTTTATTTATTCACATATTATTGGCATAATAATAAATAGATAGTTAAATAGAAAAGAAGGTGAATTGATGAAAACTGAACAAAAAATATACACAATGAAAGAAGCTTTGATTTTTAGTCAAAGAATTGCCCAAATTTCTAAAGCATTATGGAAGTCAGTTGAAAAGGACTGGCAGCAATGGATCAAACCCTATGATTTAAATATCAATGAACATCATATTTTAATGATCGCCTTCCATTTAAAGGGTGCGTCTATTTCTGAAATTGCTAAATTTGGTGTAATGCACGTATCAACTGCTTTTAACTTCTCTAAAAAGCTAGAAGAACGTGGTTTATTAGTGTTTTCTAAAAAAGTAGAAGATAAACGTAACACTTATATTGAATTAACAGAAAAAGGTAAAAATATGCTTTTAGAGATACTAGGAGAATTTGATCCAGAGACAAATTCTGTTTTTCAAGGTACTTTACCATTAAAAGAATTTTATGGTAAATTTCCAGAAAATATGGAAATTATGGCTATTTTACGTAATATTTACGGAAAAGATTTTATGGATATTTTTGAAACAACATTAGGTAATATAGATAAAGAATTTATTGAAGAAGATCATCGTTTAATAAAAAAACCTTAATTTCTTCTTTAAAAATGGCAATTGCGAGTTGATTTGTCCTTGTAGTTGTAAAAAATAGAAGCGGGGCAAGATTAAATCAATCCTTCCGCTTTTTATTTCGGCCACTTTTGTTCAAATTTTCACATAAATACTTCTTTTAAATCCTCAGGCTCACTTCTCATTACTATTCAAAATAACACTAAGTAAATAGTAGATTAATTTAATATAAAATTATTATCTTTAAAAAACTCAACCGGAGGTACAATACCTCCGGTCGAATATTTGTCTTATTTACAAATTAGATGCAAGCTGCTCCTACGATAATTAATAAGATGAACAATACAACGATTAACGCAAATCCTCCACCATGGAATCCTACGCCCATCATTCACACCTCCTTTTGCTACATATCTTATCTTATGCGTGTCGTAAAAAATGGTCTGGGCAAATGTATAAATAACCTTCATTTTCGAAGATTCATATTGCTTATAAACATGAACACCCAATTATGATTAGCAAAATAAATAGGATCACAATTAAAATAAATTCACGTGATGTTTTCCCTTCCATTTTTCCACCCTCCTAAAAGTAATTCATAATAATATATAGACGAATGCCTTAAATGATTGGGCGAATGTCACGAATGACAAGCCTTTAATTTACTGGATAAGTGAGTATTACAACAATTTCGGTGTGAAAATTTTGTTATATGATCTATAAGCCCTCTATCCCCCTCCAATTCTTACATTTAATCTAATAAATTCTCATTTTTTAATTAAAACTAGTTCAAGATTCCTTGAATTTGATTTATATTTACTTAAAATGTATACCAAATTATTCTTTTTTTGGATAAACTTTGTCACATTGAAGGAAAATATGTTATATTAAGTGAAGTAATTTCCAGTAAAAGGTATGCCTAAATTAAAGGAAAAATTAAGATTTAAGCTCCATACTTTAATAAGTAAAATTTTTCTTTGTAAGAAATCAATTTAAATTTTTATTAGGAGATGTTTAAATGAAAAAGTTAATCGTATCTGCAGTTTTAGCTACCTCAGTATTCGGACTAGCAGCATGTGGATCAGCTGGTATTAGTAATGATGTAGTTGCTACAACTGATGCAGGAGATATCACATCTAAAGATTTATATAATAAGATGAAGGATACAGCTGGATTAGCCATGCTTAAGCAAATGGCTATTGAAGATTATTTAAAGAAAAACTTCAAAGTTAGCGATAAAGAAGTTGACAAAAAGTTCAATGAGTATAAAACACAAAATGGTGATCAATTCAAAGCGTTCTTAGCTCAATACGGATTCAAAGATGAAGCAGCGTTTAAAGATCGTGTTAAAATCGATTTATTAACTGAAAAGGCTGCTGAAGCTACAATAACAAAAGCTGAGATTGCAAAATATAAACCTGAAATTAAAGCTAGTCATATTTTAGTAAAAGATGAAGCAACAGCTAAAAAAGTCAAAGAAGAATTAGAAAAAGGTGCAGATTTTGCAGCAGAAGCTAAAAAGTATTCTACTGACACTGGTTCAAAAGAAAAAGGCGGAGATTTAGGTTACTTTGGAGAAGGTGCTATGGTACCTGAATTCGAAGCTGCTGCTTACGCTTTAAAAGTTGGAGAAGTTAGCCAACCAGTTAAATCACAATTTGGATATCATATTATTAAAGTAACTGATAAAAAGACTGTTAACGAAAAAGAAGCTCGCAAAAAAATCGCTGAGTCTAAACTAAGTCAAGAAAACTTCTCAGCATTCTCTGATGAACTTCTTAAAAAGGCTAAATTTAAAGTAAAAGATAAAGATTTAGAAAGCCAAAATAAAAAATCATAATAAAAAACCTGCCAAATTGGCAGGTTTTTTAATTTGATGAAATTTCAGAGTTAATAAGTAATTGTTCTCTTCGTTCTCTTTCTTCTTTAATTCTTTGTAAGTAAATTTCTCCCTCTTTTTCAATGAAAGCTTCATCGGCATCTCTTTCTTGTTTTGAGGTGTATAGTACCATAAATCCACTTACAAAGATTCCTAAAATTACAATATACATCCAAAATGGTAATAATGGCATTGAACTTCCTCCTTAGTAGACAAGCATTTGCTTCATTATATGGCTAATAAGGAGAAAGTATGATTAAATTAAAATTTTGGTTTATAAAAACTCCTATTCTCTAATGGGAAAATACGCTCTGTATATTCACCTGGTTCCACTCTTTCAAGTGCACGGTCTAACATATTCATTTTTGCGTCAATATTATCTATGTAATGTAATATTTCCGCTTCTTTAATTAATGGCAATTTTGGACTACCGTACTCATACTTACCATGATGGCTTAAAATAAGATGCTGTAGCACAGTAACTTCCTCTCCAGCAATTCCTAGTTCGATCGAAGCATTACCAATTTCGATTGCCATAAGTGAGATATGACCTAACAAATTACCTTCAACAGTATATTTTGTAGAAACTGGGCCAGATAATTCTCTCACTTTTCCTAAATCATGCAGAATGATTCCAGCATATAGTAAATCCTTATTTATTGAAGGATATAAGTTTGCAATTGATTCTCCTAATTGCAACATACAATACACATGATATGCTAAACCAGAAACAAATTCATGATGGTTTTTAGTTGCCGCCGGAAAATCTAAGAATTCTTCTTGATTTTTTAATACTAGATATTCCGTTAGCTTTTTTAATTTTTCATTAGTCATATTATTGATGTATGAAGTAATTTTCTCATATAATTCTTCTTTAGAAACTGGTGCTCTTGCAAAAAAATCTTCTGGATTTACTTCGTCTGTATCTTTAGCAGGACGAATTTGGCGTAATTTCAGTTGAAGTTTCCCTCTATAATCGTGTAGTTCACCTTCAACTTTTACAACTGTGCCTTCTACATAAGCTTCTTCTTGCTCTGAAGAAATATCCCAAAGCTTAGCCTCTATATCACCACTTTGATCCTGTAAAGTTAATGATAAAAATGATTTTTGATTACTTGCTACACCTTTAGTAACTGCTTTAACAAATAAAAATGCTACAAATCGTTCGCCAACTTCATGATCATATACTTTTTTATCCATAAGTACCTCCAATATGTATAGGTTTCCTCTGCAATACTGAACAAATTAAATTAGATCGTTCGAAAATTAATAGCTTAAAATATTTTGGAAAACCAATTTCACCAAAATATAGAGGAAATTCAAATTATGTATTAGTCGTTTTACTTATCCTATTATACGTCAAAATAGTTACTTAGCCCAACAATGATCATACAAAAATTAAGACATAATCTAACAATTACCAAGATCTTTTTATCAAATTACCAATTCATCATTTAAATTTATAACAGAATTTTTTTATAATTCTAATTATTACTTTACATGCCTTTTCAATCTATGCCAAAATAGTAATATAGCAACTGATCAAGGAGGTCTAGAACATGGCAACATATCGAATAACTGCTTTTGAAAAAAATGGAGAATCAATCGTAGATGAACAGTTTGAAGCTAATTCTGACGTAGAAGCAAAAAATATTGGTACAGAAAAGCTTTCGGAAATCGGTGCACTTGATAAAACTCACCGTTGCATTAGCCAAACTGGTAAATTACTTTTATTTCACCCTTAAAAAGAAGCTGCGAACATTAGTCGCAGCTTCTTTTAGTTTTAACCATTTTGTAAAAGTAGACCCCAGTCAAGTTTATCGTACTTATCCAAGTCTCAACCGATTGAACCCCTGATTGGCGTGGAAATACTTTTTCAAGTAGAACGTTGTGAACTTTTAGGATCTGTATTGATTTCACTCACTTTTACTTAATTCCAAAAATTTGCAAATACATCGAGTCTACATCGTCGCTGCAAATTTATAACTCCCTTAATGTAAAAAAATAGACCGTCGAATATTTCTCGACAGCCTTAGGATTTACCTTAGGTGCAAACTTTATGAAGCAGGTTCAACTTTTGTTGCTTTATAGCTAGAGCCATCCCATATGAGATATACACGATATTTTTGCGAACCATTTGTCTTTTCTGATACAGTTCCTACCGAGCCACCTGGGTTACTTCTATCGCTACCTAAAAACCATACAGTCATATTGCTTTGATCTATTCTAGTAGCAGTAGAGATTGCCTGTAGCATCTCCTGCCAGTCTTGCGATTTAGAATCATAGCTTGTAGCATGCTTCACACCAGTTTGTTCTGGTGCTTCCGGTGCAATTGAGCTATTGTCATTATCTTCGGACGATGGGTCTTCAATTGTTTGAACAGTTGTTGAAGTTTCTTTTACACCATTATTATCTTTATTTTTACTGTCTTTAGCTGAGGCATAATCATTTAACCCAGATCCTGCTTTATCATCATTCGGCGAAAAAATGGAATACGAAACAAATGTGAGTAGTATAAGTACGATTCCAATTGATCCAAATAAAATAAGTTTACCTTTTTTTCTTTTTGCTCTTGTAGTTGCTCGTGAATTACTTTGTAAATTATTCATTCTAACCCTCTCCCAAAAATGAGAATGTTATCATTCTACCATGTGTGGTGAAAAACTTGAAGTGTTGTATCACAAAATTAATTATTTCGTAAAAAAATTGAAGATTTCTTTAATAATTTTAAAATTACTATAGGAAAAATAGATTTTCAATAATTATATAAGAAGAATTTTTAACTGCAGATTTAAACTTATTCTTTACACTTCTATTCTTTCGTTCGCACAAATAAAATCGACCAGATTTGGTCGATTTCACTTACTTATTTACCAGTGAAAACCGGTAGTCTTTTTTGCAAAAATGCTTGTACACCTTCTTGATGATCCACTGTTCTTCTCATTGCACTTTGTCCATCTTTTTCAAATAATAGGACATTTTTTAATGTTTCTAAATTACCTTTGCAATAAATTTGTTTCGTTTGAATCATTGCACTTACAGGCTTGTGAAGTATTGACTTCACTCGTTCATTAATTTCTTGTTCAAAGTCACCACTAATGATTTCATCAATTAAACCGATTTCTAATGCTTGTGCTGAGGTTAATTTTTTACCTTCCCAAATCAGTTGTTTAGCTTTTGCTTCACCTAATCGTTTTTCTAAGAAGTAATGTGCACCACCATCAGGAATTAAACCAATTCCGATAAAGTTCATTGCAAGTACACCTGATTCGTGCGCTATAACGAAGTCACTACAAAGAGCAAAACTTAGACCAATACCAGCAGCTGGACCATGTATCGCACTAATAACGATTTTAGGTAAAGTATATAATTTTACTACTACTTCTGAAATTAAATCCATTACTGGACCAAAAGCAGCTTCATCTGTATTACTTAGCATAGATTTTAAATCTCCACCAGAAGAGAAGCCTTTACCATTTCCACAAAGAACTACTACATCGACTTCTGAGTTAGCAATTTCATCCAGTACATCTCGAAACTGTCTGAATGTATCTTCATTCATTGCATTTAATACTTCAGGTCGATTAAATACAACAGTTGCAACTCGACCTTCTTTTCTTAATAAAACATGGTCTGCCGTGTTCGAAATAGACATACAAAAATCCCCCTTAAATTCATTGTTAACTTAAACATTAAACATGGTAAGGGGAATTTCCTTTATTTTTTATTAATTTGACTCATTACTTTTTGAAAATAACTCATCTAAAATTTTGATTTTCGCATTTGTATAATGCTCGTAACCTTCATTATATGATTTAGGATCTTTTGCATTTGCAAATCGTGTTATTTGACGAGTCTCAGGATTTACAAACTTACTAGATGCGCCACAGCCTAATCCAATTATTGTTTGTTCTTCTTCCATAATTAATATATTATATAAGCTTTCTTGACCATCTACTGAGTATCCAATATTCTCAAGATTACCTAATATATTTTTTTGGCGATATAAATAATATGGATGATAATTATGATTTTTCGTCCAAACAGTTGCTTCATTCATCATTTGCTGTACTTCGTCTCGATCAGCCACTTTATATTTTTGTTTGTTTTGCGTCATTTCTGAAGCTCGTTTAAATGAAAGTGTATGAACAGTCAACGATTCTGGCATTAATTTTTCTGTCTCATCTAATGTGTACTGGAATTCCTTTAAACCTTCTCCAGGTAAACCAATAATTAAATCCATATTGATATTATTCATACCCATTTCACGAGCTAAATGGAATTTTGTTATTGTCTCATCAACAGTATGGTGTCTTCCAATCGCTTTTAAGGTTTCTTGAATATACGACTGTGGATTAATACTAATTCGATCAATATTCCATTTATTTAATACATCTAATTTTTCTGGTGTAATTGTATCTGGTCTTCCAGCCTCAACCGTAATTTCACGAACCTGCTTCATATTCGGGAAAGATTCGTGCATTTTAGCATATAGTAAGTCCATTTCTTCGGCTGTAATACTAGTTGGAGTACCGCCACCATAATAAATGGTTGTGATGTTAATCCCGCGTTCCTTTAAAAATGCACCGACTTTCTCCATTTCATAATGTAATCCATATAAGAATGAATCTACCGCACCTTGTTTACCTTGAATAGCATAGGCTGGGAAAGTGCAATACGCACACTTTGTTGGGCAATATGGGATTCCTATATAAATACTTACTTCATTTTGCAAATTATATAAATCAGGTATTACCTTCAATTGACGATCTACAATTGATTGCATTAATTCAATTTTCTCATCATGAATTAAATAATCATTTCGTAGTTCTTCATGAGCCATTTCCTTTGCCATACCAGCTTTAAGCTTTGAGTGAAGGAGTTTCGTTGGCCTAATACCAGTTAATATCCCCCACTTTTGTTGAATTCCAGTATGCTCTTGAAGTAATGATAAAAAGACAAAGTTAACTGCTTTCTTTTTAAATTTAAATGATTCTCTTTCATCTTTACCATCTACATAGTTTGTATTTGCTTGGAACCCGGATTCTAATTTACCCGAGACATGTTTATTTAGCTCATCTAACTCAAAACTTACTTCTAGATCTGCATCTAATTTTTCTAACGATACAGCACAGTCTTCAAAAAATAATTGAGCTAATAGCTCTAACGGTCTTTGAAAACGAATATCCTCTAAACCTTTAATATATATTTTCATTTTTTATCACCTTTTTAAGTTATCACTTAAGTATAAAATTAAAGAGTAACTAGGTCAATTAATTAAAATATACTAAAAAAGCCTGATTTTCGAAGAGAATTCTCTTGAAAGCCAGGCTTTTATTTATTTTTCGATTTTTAAATGTGTTTTTAAAAATGGTAGTGGGAATTGTTTCCTAAAATGTTCCTTGATCATATATGGAACACCATTTTGATCGTTTGATCTTGTAATCCAATCTGCAACTTTCTTAATCTCAACAGGAGCATTTGACATTGCAACTCCTAAACCTGCATGCTCGATTAACGGTAAATCGCTATAATTATCTCCGATTACAACCATTTCATGATATGAAATTCCTAGATGTTCACCTAGTCGTTTTAATCCTGAATATTTTGAAATTCCTTTTCGGACGATTTCAATTTTCTTATCTTCATCGCACAAGCAATCTAAATGTGGATACTTTGAAGCTAATTCCTCTTTCACTTTGTTTTTCTCTACTTCATCAGAGAAATAACATTCTATTTTTAGCGGAGAAATTGAATTTTCCAGAATACTATCTGAAAGTGATTCAACAAATTGGATTGGATAAAATACAGGATCCGCATTTGATAGAACTGCCTTAGCAACTAAGTTTGACTGTAATTTTTTTCGATTTCCAATTGAAAAATGCTCATGTGATAATCGAATATTACAATCATATTTTTCTAGTTTTTTAACAATGTCATAAGCTTCTTCTTCTTCAATCCTTTTTTCAAAGAATGGCTCATCAAGCTTAGAAGAGATAAAGGCACCTGAGTGCGAAACCAAAAGGTTATTAACCTTTAAAGCTTTTGCGATTTTTTTTGTAGCCTGGAAATTTCTACTTGTATATAAGGTAACATAAATCCCTTTATCTTGAACGTATTCAACAGCTTCTTTCGATTCTTTTGAGAGTTTTCCGTTTGATTGTAATAAAGTACCATCTATATTAATTGCAAGTAACTTATAAATCACTTAATCTCCCCCATTTCGCGAAGAAATACCTTACTAGAATATATGACATGCTTCATTTAATTAGAACATTGTAGGCTGTATTATATCCATTCCTATACTAAAAAAGACTCCATCTCAATGAAGTCTCTCTTAAATTTTGAGCAAGATTGAAGAACAGCTTAAACCAGGTGAAAATAGACTTAAGATACCTCTTTGTTCCTTATTTCCCCTGATTTTCCTGCGCTTATGCTCTTCTTTGCCCTAAGTATTAAAGTTCAAGTAAAGATTTATAAAATTCTTCTAATGGATTCATAACAATTTTATTTACATCTTGAATGACTAAATTTAGTCTTTGTTCCGTTTGCATTAAATTTGCAATTAAAGGATTTTGTGACACTCTTGCAACAATTTCTTGTCCTTTAGCATTTTCTTCCGGAGTAACTGGTTCACCTTGATACATTTTTTGTTGCATTGTTTTTTGGAAGTTTTGAAATTCCATAAATAAAGGTTTCGCACTTGGATCAGCTAATACTTGAGAGTATAGTGATTGTAGATTTTTAAATTCTGGTTGCTCCTTAAAAGCATTTTGTAGTGAGTATGCAATATCATAAATATTTACTGCCATGTTACTACCTCCTATAAACTTTTGTATCTCCACTATAGCAAACATTCTATTATATGTCAGTCTTTCAAAAACAAATCTAACTTTATTCCCTAAAAATTTCCTTAAGACATTCACCAACTAGGCGAATATCACATAGTATACAACGACATTATTTTGGAAAGGAGGAGAAATGTTGCAATCTTTTCCTAAAAATCAAAAAAAACAATCTTTTGCGATTGTCACTGATTCAATAAATGAGGAATCACTAAATCCGCTCGGTTCCATAACCACACTTTGTGAAGAACTATCAGAGTTATGCGGAGACTCTGATATCAATTTCTATGTCACTACATTTAAAAAACTATTAACAAATGAATTAAAAGGTTATAAACGGTCAGATAATGGCTGGATTTTAATGAATGTTCCTCCCCCTACGGTCATTCATAACCGTATTCATTCTAGAAGGCTAGAACGTACTAATGAGTTTAAATTACTTAATTCTTCGCTAATAAATCAGCAAATACCTTTTTTTAATGCGCGTTTCTTAAATAAACTTGAAGTGTTTAAAGCGCTAATTGATATAGCCTATATAAAACCTTACGTACCATACACAGAGGAATGCTGCTCAGCCGAGCAATTAGGAAATTTTATTCAAAAATATGATTCTGTTTTTATAAAACCAATTCATGGTAGTCAAGGAAGAAATATTTTTAAGGTTACAAAAGATAAAGATTTGTACCGATTAAAAAATAGTCAAAGCGCTGAAAGTGAAACAGAATACCAAACAATATCTCAGCTCTTTCAACCAATAAAACAACAATTAAGTAAACGATCTTTTATCATACAAGAAGGTTTAGCTTTAATCAGTAAAGATGATCGACTTGTTGATTTTAGATTTTTATGTCATAAAAATAAGTTTAATAAATGGGAAGTAACTTCAACTGTAGCAAGGATTGGTCATCCAACACAGTTTGTAAGTAATTTAGCTCGCGGAGGAGACCTTCAAAAAATTGATGAATTTTTAAGTCAATATTTACCAAAAAAAGAGCGAATCCACTTTAAAAGATTATTGATAGAGTTAGCTATCGAATGCTGTATTTGTATTGACTCCTCCTTTGATGGATTATTCGCAGAGTTTGGTGTGGATCTCGCTATAGATCATCAATTTAACCCTTGGGTCATCGAAATAAATTCGAAGCCATCTAAGGATTTGCAAGTATCAGACCCAATTCAAAAAATTAGACCTTCAACAAAAGCTATTTTTTCTCTTGTTCAATCATATTTATAAGTACAAGGAGTGAAAAGAATGAGAATAGGTTATTTATCTCTTAAAGAAAGACAAGAAGGTGAATACGTACAGCATATGGCGAAAGAAGCAAGTAAACTTGGTTATGAATTCGTTCAATTTACCCCTTTTAATATTCAACCAGCTACAGAAGAAATTATGGGTTGGAAGTATATAGCAGAAACAGAACAATGGGAGAAAACAACATTTGAAATTCCTAATTATATTTATGATCGCTGCTTCTATTCCCCTAGTATTAAAAGTAAGCAAGCAAAACCTATTGTTGATTGGCTAAAAAAACGTAAAGACATTACTTTTTTAGGTTATGGACTACCAGGAAAATGGGAAACTTATCAGGCACTTGCGACTGATGAAAGTTTAAATCCATACATCCCTAAGACAAAAAAATTATTACATTTAGCTGTATTTTTTGAAGAACTTAGAAAAACACGTAAGCTCGTTATTAAACCGATCCATGGATCAAGAGGAATCAATATTTATTTTATTACTTTAAGTGCATATTCAATTAGTGTTTCAACTCAAAAACAAAAGGAAGTTGTTGAAACGGTTTTCGAAACAAGAGATGAATTTTTTGAATGGTTACAACCGATTGTTGAATCAAAGGGATATGTTTATCAAAACTATTTAGACCTTCAAACAAAATCACGCGAAGCATTTGATTTACGAATTCTTTTACAAAAAAATGAAAAAGGTGAGTGGCAAACAGTTGGTAGTGGTATTCGCATTGGTCAGCCTAATTCAATTGTTGCCAATTTAAGTTCAGGCAGTAATGCCGTTTCGTTTGAGAAGTGGATTACTCAATTCAATCAAAGAACAGCCCTAATTTTACAGCAAGATATTGAAACTATTTGTAAACAATTGCCGATTACCCTTGAAAAGAATTTTTTACCGTTATTTGAAATAGGATTAGATTTAGGAATTGATTCTAATCAAGCAATCTGGATTTTAGACGTTAATTCAAAACCTGGAAGAAAGGTTCTACTACAAACTGACCCTTCCATCCAACATAAGCTGTACTCAGCACCAATTCAGTATTGTCTACACTTACAATCGAAATCTAAAAGTGAAAGAAGTGAAATTAAATAATGAATGAAGTTTATAAAATCGTTACACATCGACAGAGTAAAAACTTAGTATGTATACCTGAAGAACTTACTACATCAAGAAATATTGAATATATTGCTTTCGGTCAAAAAAAATACCCTTGTCAACTAGTTACGATGAATACACTTCACAAAATCATCGCAATATCAGAGCATTTAGTTGAAATGCTCTGTATACCTTTTGAAGGTTCAATTGAACCCATTATTATCGGAAATACTTTACAGCTTGGACCTCTAGTTGGCATTTTTACTGCTGGCTTTACAGAATCACTTCTCCGTCCAATTGGTGATCGTAGCTTTATGTTTGCAAACTTAATTGCGGAAAATAATCATAAAAATAGCTTTATCTTCGTATTTGGTACCCATGGTATTGATTGGGAACATGAAACAATTCAAGGGTATTTCTTTACGAATAAAAGATGGACCAAAGAGGTCGTCCCATTCCCAACAGTTATTTATAATCGATTACCAAATAGAAAAGTTGAAGTTCATAAATCAATTAAACGTGTACGTCAAAAACTGGAAAAAGATTATAAAATCCCATGGTTCAATCCTGGATTCTTTAATAAATGGGACCTATATTTAAAATTAAAAAATGAGGAATCAGTTGCTCATTATCTTCCTAAAACAGTGAAATTCCATAATTTTGACACGATTGAAGAGTTATTATCGCAATATCAATTTGTTTATGTTAAACCTGAAAATGGTAGTCTCGGTTCAAAAGTAATCTTAATTCGGTACCAGAGAGAAGAAGGAATTTATTACTGTAGGTATCGGGATTTTGAAACAAATAAACTACAAAAATTCTCATCACTCCAATCTTTAATTAGTCATGTTTTTCGTAGTATGAAGTTACATGACTTTATTGTGCAGCAAGGCATTTCACTAATTCGATACGAGCATCAGCCTGTCGATTTCCGAGTTCATACAAACAAAGATGCTCTCGGTAAATGGCATGTAACAGTTATTGCCGCAAAAGTAGCAGGAAAGGGTAGTACCACTACTCACATCAATAATGGCGGTCGAGTCAAAACTCTTGAAGAATTATTTGATTCAGAAAAGGCTAAAAGGATACATGAAAAATTATCAACGGCAGCTTTAAAAATTAGTGAATCTTTAGATCGTCAAGTAGATGGCTATATAGGAGAAATAGGATTTGATATAGGCGTTGATAAAGATGAAAAAATCTGGCTTTTTGAAGCGAATTCTAAACCTGGAAGATCAATCTTTTCAAACCCAAGCTTCCAAGAAAACGACAAACAGATCAAAAAACTTTTTTTGGAATACGCTACCCATTTATCCAAAAAAGGAAATGAACTCGAGGTTTCAATGAAATGATCTCCGTTTTTTATCATCTTGAGACAAATACATGGTCACATGACGATATTGAATCAAGATGTTCCATAGGTCATAATCAACTACCGATACTACCATTTCAGGACGATGCTTCAAATACGATTCAATTTCAGGTAAAAAAAGCCGGTATACATTTAGGCCCAATCGTCGGTATATTAACAAATGAGGATCGACTTCCTTTTAGCGGAAATATCAAAACCTTTAAAAGAATATGTAAGAAAGTTCTATCAAAAGGCGGTATTCCAATAATATTAACCCCTGCCGCCCTCTCTAATCATTCTATAAAATGTTATACGTTTTGTTTCAAATCAAAAAAGTGGGTTAAATTATTTTCACCTTTACCAGATGTAATTTATAATCGAATTCCATCTGTCCAGTATGAATCGAATGATGATTATAAAGAGTTTCGTGAAAAAATTTCAGCATTAAACATTCCTTTTTTTAATGAATCCTATCTCTCAAAAATACAAACAACTTCAATTTTATCCACTAATGACTTTTTAAAAAGTTATATTCCTAAGACAATCGAATTAACAAGCGAAAAAGATTTATCTTTCTATTTGAAAAAATGGAAATTTCTATATATTAAGAAGCATAATTCATCAAGAGGATTTGGCGTGTTCAAGCTTTCTTTGAAAAGTGATAATACGGTCATCATCCGAAATGCATTTCATGTAGAATTAGTGAAATCAATTAATGATTGCTGGAAATTCCTTAACTCCTTAAACGAGGATTTTATTTGTCAACAAGGCATAGTAAGCGAATTACCAGATGGGAGAAAGTTTGATCTTCGTATTCTTGCACACAAAAAAGAAAATAATTTTATTCTTTCTGGTATCGGAGTAAGAGTAGGTACATTTAATGGCATTACAACTCATGTACCTAGAGGTGGCACCATTATTGGTATTGAAGAACTACCGCTTGAATTAAATTTTTCTTTATTACAGGAAATTGTCAAACAAACAGGAATTGCCTTAAATAAAGATGATGCTCATTTTTTTGAATTCTCTATGGATATTGGCATTCAAAACGAACATTACTATATTTTTGAAATAAACTCTAAACCAATGGTCTTTGACGAGATTGCAATAAAAGAACAAGGACTTGAAAACTTAATTCATCTATTTTATGAACTTTCGAATTTCAATCATTAGTCGTTCGCTCCAAAATGTTGATTTAAAGACTGGTTGAAATCCCTTGTCTTTTGAGGCGCGAAACTGATAAGAAGCGTAGTTACCTTAAACGGTGATGAGTACCGCAGACATGCGTAGTAATGAAAAAAGCGACCGTTTAGCGAGCAGTCTGGAACAGTAGGTGATTAACTACTGTTCTTTTTTATTTTAACTAACAGTGATAAACTTAAATGAAATAATGCTCCGAAAGGTAAAAAATATGATTGATAAAATTAAGTCTTTATTTGGTGAAGAGTCCGTTTCAGTCACGCCTGATCAAAATACATATATGGATTACTCTTGGTTTTCTACTGAGAATCAAGAAATTTTCGGAATTAAAACAGGTTCATTAACAGTAGAACAAAATAACCTATTAGAATGTCTTTTTACAAAATTAGAATCGAATACAATCATGATGCCATCTGCACAAAGCGAGTGGTTTCAATATTTATATTTCAATAAAGGACATAACCCTTTATTCTTCGAAAATGAAAATGAACTCCCTTCCTCTATTCGATTTATCCATTTTTATAGTAATCAGTTATTCACACATAAAGTTGAGTTTGAGGAAGCAATCAATGCGTTCTTTCATAAAGAGGTAATAGTAGTTTGGAACTCTGCAAAGGAAGGCGTCATTATTGAAAAAATAAACGATCAACCATTTAATAAAGAATTTCTCGAGCATATGCAAGAGATCATTGCAGCTGATTTATACCATGATGTAACTTTTTTAGTTGGTAAACGGTACTCCCCATTAGCGAATTTATATCTTTACTTTGACATTGAGCATCAATGTTTTAAAAAAGCTTTATCTGTAAAAAGACAAAAACATATTCTATGGTTTTCAAAAGAAATGCTTCATTACATCCTTTCATTTTTACCAGAACAACTACAGAAGGAATTACCTAATCTATTTTTGAATGATATGAAAATTGATGATCCAATTCTTTCAACTGTAAAAATTTATCTTCAACAAAATTTAAATGTCACAGCTACTTCAAAAAAAGCTTTTTTACATCGTAATACTGTTCAATACCGACTTGATAAATTTTCTGAACAAACCGGTATCGATTTAAAGCATTTTGAGGATGGACTTGTTATTTTTTTAGCAATTCATCTACTTGAATTAACTAGTGAAACTTAACAATAGCTTTTTTTGTGCACCTTGTACAAAGGAGGCTATTTTTTTTGTGTACCTTTGCCATTGTAGGAAGACGTTTAAATGTTTACAATTTAATTAATGAAACCGATTACAACTATTTGGAGGTAGTATCAATGGCAGAATTAAAATTAGATCATATTTATAAAATTTATGACAATAATGTAACGGCTGTAAAAGATTTTAATCTTCATATCGAAGACAAAGAATTTATCGTATTCGTTGGTCCGTCTGGATGTGGAAAATCAACTACTCTTCGTATGATCGCTGGTTTAGAAGATATTTCAAAAGGTGATTTCTTTATCGATGGAAAGCGTGTAAATGACGTTCAACCAAAAGATCGTGACATTGCAATGGTATTCCAAAATTACGCGCTATACCCTCATATGACTGTATATGATAATATGGCTTTCGGATTAAAATTACGTAAATTTGACAAAGCAGAAATTGATCGCCGTGTAAAAGATGCAGCTCGTATTTTAGGTCTTGAGGAATATTTATCTCGTAAACCAAAAGCTTTATCAGGTGGACAACGTCAACGTGTTGCTCTTGGGCGTGCAATTGTGCGTGATGCAAAAGTATTCTTAATGGATGAGCCATTATCAAACCTTGATGCAAAATTACGTGTTGCAATGCGTTCTGAGATTTCAAAATTACATCAACGTCTTCAAACAACAACTATTTATGTAACGCATGACCAAACTGAAGCTATGACAATGGCTACACGTTTAGTTGTAATGAAAGATGGTATTATTCAACAAGTCGGTACTCCTAAAGAGGTTTACGATCGCCCAGAAAACGTATTCGTTGGTGGATTTATTGGTTCTCCTGCAATGAACTTTGTTTCAGGTAAAGTTGAAGATGGTCATTTTAACTTAGGAAGCAAAAAAGTTGCTATACCTGAAGGGAAAATGAAAACATTACGCGATAAAGGATATGTTGGAAAAGAAGTTATTTTAGGTGTACGTCCGGAAGATTTACATGATGAACCAGTATTTATCGAAGCATCTCAAGGTACTGTTCTTGATTTGAAAATTGAAGTAGCTGAGCTTTTAGGAGCAGAATCAATGCTATATACTAATTTTGAAGGACATACTTTAGTTGCAAGATTAGATGCACGTTCAACATTTACACATGGTCAAGTAATTAAATTAGCAGTAGACATGAACAAAGTTCATTTCTTTGATAAAGAAACTGAAGCTCGTATTCGATAATTAATAAATAAAATAACGCGGTACCATTTGTATTGGTACTGCGTTATTTTATTTTCTCTATAATTTTTAGGAAGCCTTCATTACAATCTGGACAATTAAACATATGTGTACAATACTGATTTGAATTTTGCTCGGTTAATCCATCAACTTTTGCTGAAATATCATAATCTAAATATGGACTATATTTATCATCATAATCAACTGCTCTACCTTTATCTTCACTATGATTTTCACAAATGGGACATGATAATTTATAATGCTCAATCCCATTACATAGTGGACAAATGCCATCCATTTTAGATCCCCCCACTTTCTTTCCCTTCATTAAGAAAGGATGGAGATTCATCTCCATCCCTTTATCCATGTTATTATTTTGAATAACCACCTAAGCTTTGTTCAGCCATTTGAACTAAACGTTTAGTGATTTCTCCACCTACAGAACCGTTAGCACGAGCTGTAGAATCAGGACCTAAAGTTACTCCAAACTCAGAAGCGATTTCATACTTCATAGAATCTAATGCTTGTTGTGCACCATTTACTACTAAGCTGTTGTTGTTTGCCATGTTGTCTCACCTCCTTAAGTAGTGTAATGATAGTATGACTCTATTCGATTAACATATGTATGTTTAGCTAATGTAAATTTTGGAAATAACATTTTATTTTGTTTTTCTCCTTTTTGGGGATTAAAAAAGCACTAGACCATGGCCTAGTGCTTTTTTTCTATATTAATTTATAAATTATTATATTGTAGTATTACTGTATTAATTGTAAAAATTGTTTTGTTCTTGCATGCTTAGGTTTCTCTAAAACATCACTTGGGTGACCTTGCTCTATAATATAACCGC
The DNA here is from genome assembly GCF_002577195.1 of Bacillus sp. AFS041924. Lineage (GTDB taxonomy): Bacteria > Bacillota > Bacilli > Bacillales > Bacillaceae_G > Gottfriedia. The sequence goes on along the minus strand of NZ_NULG01000124.1, from coordinate 25,294 downwards.
CATCCATAAAAATGACTTCATCCGCAACATCACGAGCAAATCTCATTTCATGCGTTACGACAATCATTGTCATTCCCTCTTCAGCTAATTCCTTCATTACCTTAAGAACTTCTTGTACAAGCTCTGGATCTAATGCTGAAGTTGGTTCATCGAATAAAATGACAGTTGGTTCTAAAGCTAATGCTCTAGCGATACCCACACGTTGCTGTTGACCACCAGAAAGCTGATGTGGTAATAAATTAATTTTTTCTTCTAATCCTACTTTAGTTAGTAAATCAATTGCTTTCTTTTTCGCAACATCTTTTTTTATTTTTTGTACAGTTACTAAACCTTCCATAACGTTTTCTAACGCTGTTAAGTGAGGGAATAAATGATGTTGTTGAAAAACCATTCCTGTTTTACTTCTTAAAGAAATAATTTCTTTTTTAGTAACTTTATTAGAAAAATCTATCGACTGATCATCGATTGTAATTTTTCCATCTGTCGGATGTTCCAAAACATTAATACATCTTAAAAATGTCGTTTTCCCAGAACCTGATGGGCCAATAATCGCTGTAACAGTACCTTTTTCTACATTTAGACTAACATCTTTTAATACTTCTAATTCACCAAAGCTTTTTTTAATATTTTCTAGTTTTATCATATTTCCTTCCTCCATTACTTAGCAACATAACGTTCCACTCGAGCTTCTAATCTACCCTGAATAATTGAAAGGAAGAAACAGATTATCCAATAGATGACTGCAGCTTCTGTATAGACAACTAAAAATTTATAATTAGTTGCAGCTATTTCTTGAGCTGTTCTAAACATCTCAGTTACCAATATTAATGAGGCCAAAGAAGTGTCCTTTACTAAACTAATAAAAGTATTTGATAACGGCGGTAATGAAACTCTCGCAGCTTGAGGAATAATAATTCGTTTTAATGTTTGATTATATGTCATACCAATCGAGTAAGAAGCTTCCCACTGCCCCTTATCTATCGACTGAATTGATCCCCTAATAATTTCTGATGCGTATGCACCAACACTTAATGAAAAGCCAATAATAGCAGAAATATAAGGCGAAATTGTTACATTTATTGAAGGTAATCCATAAAAAATAATAAATAATTGCACTAATAGAGGTGTCCCTCTAATAATTGAGACATAAAATTTGGCTACTCCAATTAGGAATTTATTACCTGATAGACGGAAAAGCGCGGTAACAAATGCTAAAACTATACCTACAATAAATGTAATAATCGTTAATGGAATAGTACCAATTAAAGCAGTTTTAACCATTGGAAGGAAAGAATCCTTCGCAATGGTTAAATTGTCAATCCACTCTTGACTGAGTATATTATTTAAGTCCATCTTTACCGAACCATTTTTGTACTATTTCATCATACTTTCCGTCTTTTTTCATATCTTCAAGTGCTTTGTTAACAGCTTTTACTAATGAATCATCCGTTTTACGGAACATAAATCCACTGTTAGAAGCATCATTTTCTAAAGCTGCAATTTTAACTTTTGTGTCACCAGTTTCTTTTAAATAGTTTTGAATTGATAATTTATCATTGATTGTAACATCAGCACGTCCAGTTTCAATTAATTGAATTGCTTGGCTAAAGCCTTCTACCCCAACTAATTTAGCACCATATTTTTTAGCTAAATCGCCATAGTTACTTGTTAATGATTGAGCAGCGTTTAATCCTTTAATTTCATCAAATGATGTAACTTTTGAATCTGCTTTAACAACTAGTGCACCTGATGATGTAATGTATGGATCAGAGAAATAATATTTTTTCTCACGATCTGGTCTAATACCCACTTCATTCGCAATCATATCAAAGCGTTTTGCATCTAAACCTGCAAACATTGCATCCCATTGAGTTTCAAAATATTTTGGTTTTACACCTAAACGTTTTGCAACTTCATTTGTTAAATCAACATCAAAACCAGTTAACTTTCCAGATTTATCATGGAACGTGAAAGGTGCATATGTACCTTCAGTACCAACTTTTAACTCTCCACTATCCTTCACTTGCGTTAATAAATCTTTCCCTATAGCTGTTTCTTCTTTTTTATTTGAATTGCAGCCTGCCATAAAACCTGCTGCTAAAACTAACGAACCTAATGTTAAACCAATTTTCTTAATATTCATTCTTTAATCTCCCTTAACCTTATCGGAATTGTTTGTTTTGAATTGTGTGTCTTAAATATATTGCATGTATTAAAAAATTACAACAAAAAAATCTTATATTTTTATTATTTTTCATTTTAGCTTTTTAATTCTTTTTTATGATTGAATATTACATTCCTTTAGGAAGCTATGACGCGAGGCTGATTTCCAATAGGATTTCATGAACGATTTCTTAATTTTAGGCTTCTATCTTCCAATAAAACTCAAGAAAAAACTCGGTCCTAAGAACCGAGTTTACTTTGCAAATTTTGGTTATTTATTTTTACAATAACACTTTGAATCCTTCTATTTTGAACTTCATTTATAATAAACGTTAAATTTTTATATTGTAGAAATTCTCCATTTTTTGGAATGTGTTTAAAACTTTCAAATAACCATCCGCCTAATGTTAAATACCTACTACTAGGTTTTTTTATATTAAATTGGTTAAAAAAACTTGTGAGGTCAATTGAGGCCTGGAATTGGTATTCATTCTCATTTATTTGGAAAAAATCATCCTCTAACTCGTCGAACTCATCTCTAATTTCACCAACTAATTCTTCGATTATATCTTCAAGCGTTACAATTCCCGAAGTTCCACCAAATTCATCTACAACAATTGCTAAATGCGCATTTTGTTTCTGAAGAATTTGTAATACCGTAGAAATTTTCATTGATTCCATCACAAAAACAGGCTCTCTTATTAGTTCACGAATATTAACTGATTGTTTTTGAACTAATTTCGTTAAAAATTCTCTTTCGGAAATTATCCCGATTATATGATCCATATCCTGTTCATAAACTGGAATTCTGGAGTATCTTTCTTGTAAAAATAAATCCCATATTAAATCTACGGATTCATTTATATCGATTGCAACAACCTTTGTTCGGGGTGTTAAAATATCACTTACTTTTTTTTCTTTAAACGTCATCGTTCTTAATAATAGGTCATCTTCGTACAATTTAGATAGTTCTTCATCAACATCAAATAAATAGCTCTGAATTAAATGATGTTCTTCTTGAGAATCCACATTTTTACGATCCTTTGATTTTCTAAAAAAAAGTCGGTTAATAAAGTTAAAAAGTAATTTTATACCATTACCCGAGGGAGCATCTGACAAGCACTTCACACCCCTATTTCAAGTTTTTTAAATTATTAACTATCGACAATCCTTTACAAATATGTACTTTATATGTATTCAATTTAGGAAAAATTATGCAAAAAAAAGACCTCATACTTTAAAAAGTAGAGGGGAAAAATGAGGTATTGTACGAAACGATTAAAAATAAGCTGATTGAAATAGTTAGTATTTAACAATTAGAAGATTATCTTCTTGTCTTCTACAATACGGAAGAAAATAATACTTCTGCACAAATCAACCTTACAACTTTATTTTATAACAAATGAAACTGTATTGAAGTTCCGAGTTGTTAAGTTTTTGTGAATAATTGTACAAAGTACCATTAAAAAAGAAGGAATTAAGAATCCTTATCCCTTCTTTTTAATATGATCTATGATTTTATCGCTTCTACAAACTCATTTTTTTTTATTTCAACTAATTTAACTTGATGTGAATCTAATTCAACTACTTTAAATTCATAGTCCTCAAATAATACAGATTCACCTTGTTGGATATCATGATTTTGAGTTAGAATCCAACCACCAATTGTGTCAACATCATCTTCTTCAACGTAAAGTCCGAATAAATCATTAATTTCAGTAATTAATACTTTTCCGTCTACAATCTTATGCGTTTCTGAAATATGTTGGACTGCTGGTTTTTCATCATCATCATATTCGTCACGTATTTCTCCAACAATCTCCTCAAGAATATCTTCCATTGTTAATAATCCTGCAGTACCACCGTATTCATCATATAAGATTGCAAGTGGAATACGTTTCTTTTGCATTAACAATAATAAATCATGGATTGCTATCGTTTCAATAACCTGAATGACTGGACGAGTAGAGTTTGCGAAATCGTATGATTTTTCAACTTTTCCATTTAGATAACGGATAAAAAAGTCTTTAACATTTACCATACCTAAAATATCATCTTTATCCTCACCAAACACAGGGTAACGAGTATATTTTTCATTTTTAATTATTTCAATTTGCTCTTCAATTGGGTCTTCTGCATATAAACCGATAATTTCAGTACGAGGGACCATAATTTCTTTTGCAAGTCGGTTATCGAACTCAAAAATATTATTTAAATATTTATACTCAGCTTGATTAATTTCTCCGCTTTCAAAGCTTTCTGATAAAATGATTCTTAATTCTTCCTCAGTATGAACTTCTTCTGATTCAGAAGCTGGCTTAATGCCAAATAATCCTGTAAAAAATCTTGCAGAACCATTTAAAGCCCAAATAAATGGATAAGCTATTTTATAGAATACAATAAGTGGAGTAGAAAGTATTAATGTAAGTGACTCAGCTTTTTGAATAGCAACCGTTTTTGGAGCTAGCTCACCAATTACAACGTGAATAAATGTCATAAATGAAAAAGCTAAAATAAACGAAATTGTTGTAGCGATTGTACCGTTTAATCCAAGAAATTCTACGACTGGGTGTATAAGATGCTCAAACGTTGGCTCACCTAAATAACCTAATCCTAAAGCTGTAACCGTAATACCTAATTGACAAGCTGATAAATATTCATCTAAACTCGTCGTAACCTTTTTAGCAGCTAATGCACCTCTCTTTTTTTCGGCTACTAGTTGATCAATTCTACTTGATCTAACTTTCACTATCGCAAATTCTGCTGCTACGAAAAAAGCTGTAAGTGCGATTAAAACTGCAATCATAAACAAGTTAACTATGTCCAATGACGAACTCGAGTATCTTACTCGAGTATTCACCTCCTGAGAATTTCAATCTACAAAAATATAAAATTATTATTTTACTTACTTAATAGATTACCATAATTTAGTAAAACGCACATATTTTATAGCCTATAAATTGTTTAGTTTTAAATTTAATTAATTATTATTTTACAAAATGCTTTAAGGTCTCAAATAACGGAAATGTATGATGAGACAATGAATCTACTAAAGCATTTTTATCACAATCATTCATGTCAGATATTACAGGAACTAATTGAGCTAATTTAGCTTCAAGTTCAATCATTTGATTTGATATTTGTTGAATTTGTTCAAAAACACAATTTTTTTGATTATAATTAGTTTGCAGTAAATCTTTTATCTCTTCTAAGGATATTCTCATTTTTTTACAGTGTTCAATAAATCTAAGAGTTTCAATTGCCTCTGTGGAATAATATCGATAGTTTGATTCTGATCGTTTTGCTTCTAGTAACCCTAATTTTGTATAATAATCAATTGTTCTTTTTGAAACTTGAGCTATTTCAGCTAACTCTCCAATGCGATACTCGATCCCAAGTGACAACCCTCCCCATTTTAAATAGATAGTATTACTATTATATAATTTAGAAAGTATACAGTCAAACGTTACAGTTCTACAAAATATTTCTAACTCTTAGTTGTTTTTAAAGAAATTGGTGCGTTGATCTCCGCTCCAGGATGCTGGCTGGCTTTCCATAAGGCGAGCACCTTACGTTCCAATCTAATTTTATTTTTAGTTAGTTTAATCAAAACCATTAAAATCAACAGTTTACAAAATGAACATATAAAAATCTACATAATAAGTAATAAATTCGGAGGTGTACTTTTGAAATTAAACAATCGGATAATACAAAAGGTTCCTTTTTTACAGTCAGCTACAAGACTACACCACATTTAATTGAATCAATGTTGAAAAGGGTTCGAACGATCTTAGGGGATCATAATCAACCTATTCCAAGTTGGTACAACAAAAAAGTAGCCTTCATCAATAAGGCTACTTTTTTTGAATTATTTCATTCTCAGAATTAAATAAGCTAAGAAATACATCCATAATCTTAGGATCAAATTGGATCCCCTTAAACTTTTCTATATCTTTTAAACATTCTTCTACAGGCATCCCTTTACGATATGAGCGATTTGAGATCATGGCATCATAACTATCTGCTATTGCTACAATTCTTGCCGTTAATGGGATCTGCTCACCTTTTAGCCCTTCTGGATAACCTTTCCCATCGTATCGTTCATGATGATATAGAACAATATCAAATATGCCATTTTCATTAAAAATGGCAATATGCTTGATTATGTCATATCCGATAACGGGATGCTGTTTAATTGTATTATATTCCTCGTCAGTTAATTTCTCGTTCTTAAGTAAAATATGTTCCGGTATCCCGATTTTACCAATGTCATGTAATAATCCCCCCTGATGGATTACTGTACAAAGACCTTTACTTAATTTCATTTTCTTTGCAATATTATAAGCAATATTAGCAACACATTCAGAATGATGCACAGTGTATTTGTCCCTAGAATCTAGTGCCTTTGCAAGTGCTAAGATTAACTCCAAAGATCCACTTTTTACTTTTGATATTGCTTCATAAAACCGACTGATATGTACATGATTAAGTAATATGTAATTAAGTAACTAAAAATATGTGCAGACTGGGGAACTAAATAAAATCTACAAAGAGCTATAATTGTAACAACTAATAAAATAATCCAATTAGAACGTTTATAAAAACCGAAGCCAAATATGACTGTAACAAGCATGTACATAAAATAAAAATTATCACTTTTTTCAAAACAAGTTAGATTAAATAGCAAAGTAACAGCAAATGAAATATAAAAAGCATAACGAAAGTAAACTGGATTATTAAACCATTTAGAAAACATTTAATCTCCTAACTAAATAATATATAATCCTTAAATTTACCTTTATTATCATAAACTATTCATTTTTTAAGCAAGTGTAAAACAGGACTAAGAATATACTGGGAGTAATAGAAGAAGTACATCGACTTAATTTCTAATTCCTTTACTGCCATTACTTACGACCCTCTATATAATTTGAAAATTATATCATTTTGTGAAATTTTTATTATTTTATTTCATCTTTTATTGACCAACGAATGGCGGTAGTTTAAAGTTAGAATATTAAAAAAATAAGAAGTGAGGATGATTTTGATGAACCGTGTGTTTAATTTCTCTGCTGGTCCCTCTGTCTTACCACTGCCAGTATTGGAAAAAGTACAAAATGAACTTGTTTCATACGGAAAAGCTGGAATGTCGGTAATGGAAATGAGTCATCGTTCAACTGTATTTGAAGGAATTATTAAAAACTGCGAAAGCTTATTACGCGAAATTTTAGAAATTCCAACAAACTATAAAGTATTGTTTTTACAAGGTGGAGCTTCTACTCAATTTTCAATGGTTCCACTAAACTTATTAAAAAAGTATAAAAAGGCTGCTTTTATTAATACAGGATCTTGGTCTAAAAAAGCAATTTCCGAAGCAAAAAAATATGGGGCTGTTGATGTTATCGCTTCTTCTGAGGATAAAAATTTTTCATATATTCCTAATTTAGAAGATTTAGATGTAAGCGAATCATATGATTTTGTACATATTACATCAAATAATACAATTGAAGGGACAAAATACTCTACTTACCCTAAAACAATTTCACCTTTAGTTGCAGACTTTTCTTCAAATATTCTTTCCGAACCAATTGATGTCTCTAAATTCGGATTAATCTATGCTGGAGCTCAGAAAAACATCGGCCCTGCAGGATTAACGATTGTTATTATTCGAGATGATCTAATTGGTCATGCAGATAAACTTTGTCCAACAATGCTCGACTACAAAACACATATGGAAGCATCTTCACTTTATAATACACCACCGACATTTAGTATTTATGTAGCGATGTTAGTTTTAGAATGGATAAAAGAATCTGGCGGTTTATCTAGTATTCATCAAAATAACTTATTAAAAGCTCAATTATTATACGATTTTATCGATCAATCTGACTTGTTCTCTTCTCCAATTGAAAAAGAGAGCAGATCACTTATGAATATCCCATTTACTTCAACTACTGATGAATTAAATAAACAGTTTCTTGCTGAGGCAAATACAGCTGGACTTGTGAATCTAGAAGGGCATCGATCTGTAGGAGGAATGCGAGCTAGTATTTATAATGCGATGCCAATAGAGGGCGTTGAGAAATTAGTTCAATTTATGAGCAGATTTGAAAAGAAAATTTTAGAGGAGATAGTAAGATGATAAAAATCCAAACGTTGAATAATATTTCTGAGCACGGTATTAAAGAATTTCCTTTGGAAAACTATAGCATTAACAATGATTTAATTGAACCAGATGGAATTCTCTTAAGAAGTCATAGTATGCATGAGATGAGCATTCCAAACAGTGTTAAGGCAATCGCAAGGGCCGGAGCTGGCGTAAATAATATTCCAATTGATGAATGTACTTCAAGAGGAATTGTTGTATTTAATACGCCTGGTGCAAATGCAAATGCAGTTAAAGAACTAGTTTTGACAAGTTTATTTCTTTCTTCACGCCGAATTATTGAAGGGATTGAATGGACTCGTTCTTTATTTGGTGAAGAAAATGTGTCCAAAATTGTAGAAGCTGGTAAAAAAGAATTTGCTGGAACAGAAATCGCAGGCAAGAAATTAGGAATTATTGGATTAGGAGCAATTGGTGCACTTGTGGCAAATGATGCTCTTGCATTAGATATGGAAGTTTATGGTTATGACCCTTATATTTCAGTCGAAACAGCTTGGCGTTTATCTAGAAATGTACAGCGAATCGATAATTTGGAGCATATTTTTTCAACATGTGATTATATAACGATTCACGTACCACTAACAGCTGAAACAAAAGAATTTGTGAATGAAAAGCTGTTATCAGTCGTAAAAAAAGGAGTTAGAATACTTAATTTCTCACGTTCAGAATTAGTGGAAGATGCTGCTATAGAATATGCACTAAACAACGGTACTGTAGGAGTTTACGTGACAGATTTCCCAAATGAAAAGGTAATTGGTATGAAGAATGTTATTCCGATTCCTCATTTAGGAGCCTCAACAACTGAATCAGAAGAGAACTGTGCGCGTATGGCTGCTAAACAATTAAAAAATTATTTGGAAACAGGTAATATAAAGAATTCAGTTAATTTTCCAAATGTAGAATTACCTTATACAGGGAAAAAGAGAATTACGATCGCACATAAAAACATTCCAAATATGGTCGGTCAAATTACAGGTTTACTAGCAAACTATCAAGTAAATATTGCTGATATGCTTAACCGTAGTAAAGGTGCTTTTGCCTATACAATGATTGACCTTGATGAAACAATCAACGAGCCAGTCGAACAATTATTAAAAGAGATTGAGGGCGTTATTTCAGTAAGAATTATCTAAACAGAAATAAAACGGTAGGAGCAAATTTTGCCCTACCGCTTTTTTATGATTCTTTACTCAAAACAATTTTCAATAATTGTTGCAACACCTTCTCCGCCACCAATACAGAGCGTTGCAAGACCATATTGCGTTTCCCTTCTCTTCATCTCATGAATCAATGTAACTAGTATTCTAGTCCCGCTTGCACCAATTGGATGCCCTAATGCAATCGCCCCTCCATTAACATTGACTATATTTTCATCAAATCCGCTTTCCTTCAGTACAGAAAGCGATTGCACTGCAAATGCTTCATTTGCTTCAATCAGGCCAATATCACTTAAATCAATCGATGATTTTTCAATTGCTTTTTTAGCTGCAAAGGCCGCTCCAATTCCCATAATACTCGGATCAACGCCTGCACTACTATTCGCATTAATTTTTACTAACGGTTTAATACCAAGTTCTCTTGCTTTACTTTCACTCATCAATACAACTGCAGCTGCGCCATCATTTATTCCCGAAGCATTTGCCGCTGTAACTGTTCCATTTTTATCGAAGGCTGGTCTTAAAGTTGAAATTTTCTCTACTGTAGCACCAAATTTAGGATACTCATCTTCTTTAAAAATGATTGGATTCTTCTTTCTTTGTGGAATTTCAATTGCAACAATTTCAGCTTCAAATTTACCAGCCTTAATTGCAATCTCAGCTTTTTGTTGACTATTTACCGCAAACTCATCTTGCTTTTCTCTAGAAACCTCATATCGAACTGCTAAGTTTTCAGCAGTGTTTCCCATGTGATAATCATTTAATGCACACCAAAGTCCGTCTGCAATCATACTATCAACAACTTTTTGGTTACCCATTCTATAGCCATCTCTTGCACCTTTGAGTAGATAAGGAGCTTGACTCATGTTCTCCATACCACCAGCAACGATAATATCAGCATCTCCAGCTAAAATCGCTTGAGTCGCCAAATGGACTGATTTTAACCCTGAACCACAAACTTTATTAATTGTCATGGCAGAGACTGTATTTGGAAGTCCCGCCTTTAATGCTGATTGTCTAGCTGGATTTTGGCCTAAGCCAGCTTGAAGTACATTTCCCATTATTACTTCATCAACCTGATTCTCTTCAATACCTGCTCTATTAATCACTTCTTTAATCACTTTAGCACCTAGTTCTACCGCACTTATATCTTTCAATGTACCACTAAAATTTCCGATTGCAGTTCTAACAGCGCTAACGATTACAACATTCTCACGCATTTTATTTCCCCCTTTTTATTTTATCCTTATGAACCAAACCATTTTTAACGAATTAATTTTTAATGTTATAAGCTTTGCATTTTTCATAAAATGTAGACTTGCTTATTTCTAACATTTTCGCAGCTTCAATCTTATTTCCTTGAGATTCAATTAGAGCTCTCTTAATTGCTTCCCTTTCTGTCTCTTCAATCATTTCTTTTAACGATTTTAAGGATTTTTGATTATTTAATTGAGATGCATCTTTTTCTAATTCAAATGTATTTTTTTGATTGGTTGGATTTTCATATAAATAGAGAGGTAATTGCTTTGGTGTAATCACTTTACCATTTAGGACATTTATGCATCTCTCAAGTACATTTTCTAGTTCTCGAATATTTCCTGGCCAATGATGTGACTTAAGAATTTGAAAAACTTCATTTGAAATTTGAATACCGTTTCTATGAAATTTCCTTTCGAGTTTTTTTAGTAACGAATTTGCTATGAGAGGTAAATCATTTATCCTTGATCTAAGTGGAGGAATGTCTATTTTAATTACATTTAAGCGGTAATACAGATCCTGACGGAATTCTTTTAATACAACCATTTTTTCAAGATTTCGATGAGTAGCAGCTATAACTCGTACATCGATGGAGATTGGAGAACTTCCACCAATTCTTTCTATTTCTCTTTCTTGAAGTACTCGCAGTAATTTACTTTGCATATGCAAAGACATATCACCAATCTCGTCTAGAAAAATCGTTCCTCGGTTCGCAATTTCAAACTTTCCTTTTTTCCCACCTCTTTTTGCACCTGTAAAAGCACCTTCTTCATAACCAAAAAGCTCTGATTCTAGTAAGTGTTCTGGGATTGAAGCACAATTCACTCGTACAAACGGAAAATTTCTTCTTGGACTAGCATCGTGAATTGCGTGTGCAAATAATTCTTTACCAGTACCTGATTCTCCGAAAAGCAAAATTGCAGATGAACTTGCGGATACCTGTGCTGCCAAATTTTTTACAGCGTTGAAAACAGGTGTTTCACCAATTAATTGATTGAAGCTATATTTACTACTTAACTCTTTCTCAAATTTTCTTTTATAATAATTTAATTCTTCTACTAGTGGTTCTACTTTTTTAGAATACTCAATCCACTCTTGAGCATTTCGAAACATTACTGTTCCGACAGCACCTACTAATTCATCCCCTACATAAAGTGGATAACGATTTGCTACCATTTCCGTATTTTTTATTGGGTGTATTTCTGCCACTTCTGCCTGACCAGTTTTAGCCACAATATGCATTCTTGAATTTTCAATAACGTCTTCAACTGCCATACCAATTACTTCATTAGAAGTACGCCCAACAAACTCACAATACGATTCATTCATATACAAAATTTTTCCATCGCGGTTAACTACAACAATCCATTCAGTTGCAAGATTTATAATCTCTTGAATCCAACCAAGTGGAAGGCTCTCTATCATGCTATTCATACCATACCTCACTTTAAAAGCAGGAACTAAGGTGTTTAGGAAAGGATAAGGCAGGAAGTTATTCCTGCCTTCTTTTCCTGACCTACTGTACTGTGTATCCTGCGTCTATTACATTTGCTTGACCCGTGATCCCACCAGTGTATTCACTAGCAAGAAATACTGCATAGTTTGCGATTTCTTTTACTGAAAGTAATCTTTTTTGAGGTACTAATGGATAAATTACTTCTTCAATTACACTTTCAAGTGGTACATTTCTTGACTTTGCTAAGTCAGCTAATTGGTTTTGAACTAGTGGTGTATCAACATAACCCGGACAGATTGCATTAACTGTAATCCCATCACAAGCACCTTCTAATGCAGCCACCTTTGTTAAACCAATTACTCCATGCTTCGCCGAATTATATGCTGCTTTACCAGCAAATCCTATTAATCCATTAATCGAAGACATGTTAATTATTCGTCCATACTTTTGCTTTTTCATGATTGGAAATACATGTTTAATACTGATAAAAGGCGCTGTTAACATAACCTTAACAAGTAATTCAAATTTTTCAGTAGGGAAATCTTCAATTGATGATACGTATTGTAAACCAGCATTATTTATTAAAATATGTAATTCACCAAATTGATCGATTACTTTATGAATCGTGTCAACTACTTGTTCTTCATTTGTTACGTCGCATGCATAACCGATCGCATGATAACCTAACTCTTGTAATGAAGAAGCTGACTTTTGAACATTTTCCTCATTTAAGTCGGTTAACACAACTGATGCTCCTTGTTTTGCAAAGGTTTTAGCAATTTCGAAGCCAATTCCACTACCGGCACCAGTTATTAGTGCAACCTTCTCAGAAAGCATTTGCTGCATTTGTTTGCCTCCCTTAAAAGACTAGTTCACATTATTTAATAATTTTGGGCTAATTGTAAAAGTAGCTTCTGTCTTTTCAGTAATTTCTTGAATCGTTGCCCCTCCAACGCACTCTACTAAAACCATACCTTTTTCTGTAAAATCAAAAACTGCTAATTCAGTAATTAATCTATGAACTACGCCTTTTCCAGTTAAAGGTAAAGTACAAGCTTTTTTAACTTTACTCTCACCATATTTATTAACATGTTCCATGACAACGACGATTTTCTTAGCGCCATTTACTAAATCCATCGCACCGCCCATACCTTTTACCATTTTCCCAGGGATCATCCAGTTTGCTAGATCACCAGTTTCAGAGACTTCCATACCTCCTAAAATAGCTAAATCGATATGACCTCCTCTAATCATGGCAAAAGATTCAGCACTATCAAAATAAGAAGCTCCTTTAGCTGCAGTTACTGTCTCTTTTCCTGCATTGATTAAATCAGCATCAATTTCAGCTTCTGTTGGATAAGGTCCAATTCCTAGTAAACCATTTTCAGATTGTAGCATTACTTCAATGCCTTCTGGAAGATAGTTCGCTAATAAAGTAGGTAGTCCAATTCCAAGGTTAACGTACATGCCATCTTGAATTTCTTTAACTGCAGTTTGAATAATTAATTGACGAATATCTTTCATGTTATTAGCCTCCTATACTCCTGTAGTCATTCTACGTTCAATTCGTTTTTCGTATGTTTCACCGTGGAATACATGTTGTACATAAATACTCGGTGTATGAATTGCATCAGCATCAATTTCCCCAACTTCTACAAGCTCTTCAACTTCTGCAATTGTAATTTTTCCAGCCATTGCTGCAAGTGGATTAAAGTTACGAGCAGTTTTTCTAAAAACTAGATTTCCTTGTTTATCAGCTTTCCAAGCTTTAACAAATGCAAAGTCACCTACGATTCCCTCTTCTAATAAATAAGTTCTACCGTTAAATACTTTATGTTCTTTTCCTTCTGCAATTGGAGTTCCTACGCCAGTAGCTGTGTAGAATCCTGGGATTCCAGCGCCGCCTGCACGAATACGCTCTGCTAAAGTCCCTTGAGGAACTAGCTCAACTTCAAGCTCACCACTTAAAAACTGTTTTTCAAAAATTTTATTTTCACCAACATATGAAGAAACCATTTTTTTAATTTGTTTATTTGCGAGTAGAAGTCCAAGTCCCCAATCGTCAACTCCACAGTTGTTACTTACGATTGTTAAATCCTTTGTCCCTTTATCTCGTAATGCTAAAATCATTTTTTCAGGAATACCGCAAAGACCAAAGCCACCTACAATAATAGTAGCGCCATCATGAATTTGTGAAACAACCTCTTCAACTGAAGTAATTACCTTATTCTTGCCCATTATTTTGCTCCCTTCAAAAGTAAGATTAGTAGTTTAACGTACTTAAACAAGTCCTGTTAGTTTAAATACTGCAATGATAAAGAATACTGCAACTGTTTTAATAATTGTTATAGCAAAAATATCTTTATATGACTGGCGATGTGTTAAACCAGTTACAGCTAATAATGTAATGACTGCACCGTTATGTGGCAAAGTATCCATACCACCAGATGCCATCGAAATAACGCGATGCATAACTTCTGGCGGAATATTGTATTTATTAATTGCCTCAATGTATTTGTCTGACATTGCACTTAATGCAATACCCATACCTCCTGATGCAGAACCTGTAATACCCGCTAATGTTGTAGTTGTCACAGCTCCATTTACTAATGGATCGGTAAATGTATGAGAGATCCCTTTACTTACCATTCCAAATCCAGGTAAAGCAGAGATTACTCCACCAAAACCATATTCAGCACCAGTATTCATCGAAGCAAGTAGTGCTCCACCAATGCTTGCATTCATACCTGTCTTTAGATTTGTACGGATATTCTTATAGCCATAAATCATCGCTGAAAGAATCCCAATAATTAGAGCACATTCAACTGACCAAATACCAACAACTGCAGGAATTTGAACAACCCCAAAAGCTTCTAGTCCGATTGATTTAAAGTCAAATCCATTTGGATACCATTTTGGGAATGAAACAACAAAAAATTTATTTGAAAATCCAACTAATAATAGTGGAACAAATGCTAAAATCTGTTTTAAAACTGTTGTAGGAGTATTGGTCGTTAATGAAGGAACTTCTGGTTGAGTTTCCTGTGCAGCAGCTAGTTCTCCATTAAACCCTAAATAACCCTCACCTGCTTTTTCTGCTTTTTTACGTCTAGATTCTAAATACCAAAGACCAAATGCAAGTACAAAGACTGCTGCAAGAATACCTAAAAATGGTGCAGCATAAATATCTGTTTTGAAAAATGTAGTCGGAATAACATTTTGAATTTGTGGAGTACCAGGCAATGCATCCATCGTAAACGTGAACGCACCAAGTGCTATTGTTCCTGGAATTAATCGTTTTGGTATATTCCCTTCACGGAATAAGTTTGCAGCAAATGGATAAATAGCAAATACAACAACAAACAAGCTTACTCCACTATATGTTAGGATTGCTCCCATTAATACAATCGCTAAAATTGCTCTTTTTGCTCCAACTACTTGAATAATCGTCTTTGCGATTGATTCAGCAATTCCTGACATTTCAACAACTTTACCGAATATTGCTCCAAGTAAAAACACAGGGAAATATAGCTTAATAAAACCAACCATTTTTTCCATAAAAATATTACTAAAGAACGGAAAAACATAACTTGGTTCAGTTAAAAGTACTGCAAATAAAGCACAAATTGGTGCAAATAAAATAACAGAAAACCCGCGATAAGCAACAAACATTAAAAGTCCTAATGCTAATAAAATAATTAAGATTTCCATAATAACCTCCTTGTTATCTTTACGTATTGGCACTTTTTGACAACGCTTTCATTCAAACTAGTAAACTAGTTTAAATTCCACTATTTACTGTATTTTGCTCCTTTCAAACAGATTGTCCTCTGCTCTTATTTAAGCAAATAGTATGCCAAGTTATTATTGGATTTTGTTCAGACTGCCCGCCAAACGCCCGCTTTCATCTTTCTTCGTCTGCTTCCGGTGCTCATTACCGTTTAGGGTANNGCCTCGAAAGACAAACGTTTTCAATCAGTTTGAACATCAAAATTTTTTTAGGACTTTGTCTACACTATATTTATTTATTTTATAAAACTAATAATATTAGGGTAATTTATAATTTTCAAACTATTTTTAATGGAGTTTTTCCGAAGTTTCGGAATTCCACTCCAATAAAATTCCGAAAACCTGGAAATTCCAGAAATTCGGAATTTTACTTTTCGAATATTTTGTGAACATTTTACCGTGAACAATAATGATGAATCAATCTCTTCATCCAATCATGTACTT
This sequence comes from Bacillus sp. AFS041924, assembly GCF_002577195.1. Taxonomy (GTDB): domain Bacteria; phylum Bacillota; class Bacilli; order Bacillales; family Bacillaceae_G; genus Gottfriedia. Next base: position 8,862 of record NZ_NULG01000124.1, on the reverse strand, counting down.
CTAAAAATTGGAATCCTTCTTTTTTTGCTTTCTCATTGCTCAAAGATTGATTGCTATATGCATCAAATGGTGACTGGTGTTGGATAGGTCCACTAGAGCTGATAATAGCCTTTATTCCCGTTTCCTTTTCACAAAGGTTTACGATTTCTTTAAATGGAATACTACCATTTGAGCACGCATTAAAAGGACCACTTTTAATCGATTCATTTTCGCCTAACCAAAGTAAAAACTCAGCAGTCTCATCAGAATCAATAAAGGTCATCTCTTTGTTTAAATCAGAAATAATCATTTCTTCATTATTTGAAATTTTATCAACATGGAAAAGCAATCTCTTAGTATAATCATCTGGTCCTAATACGATTGGAAATCTAGCTGCAAACACTGGAAAATTTGCTTCCTGAAATAAAACAGCTTCACACTGGCGTTTCCCTTCCGCATAAGAATATTCATTATCTTTGTTATACTCAACTGGATAAATGAATGGATCAAAGTCACTTTCCACATGATTTAATCCAGTATCGTATACTGCTAAAGATGAAGTAAAAATATATTTTTTAACGTGATTAGTTAGTAGTTTAATAATTTCTTTCGCTTCATTTGGAGTATAACAAATATTATCATAAACTAGGTCCCAATTATGATTACTTAAACTAGTTAAAGTCTCAGGATTTCGTCGGTCGATGACAAAGCGATTAACTTGATCACCGAAGCTATCTTCCGTAAGACCCCTTGTCGCGATTGAAACATCATAACCTTTGTCTATTAATTTATGAACAAGTCGTTTTCCGAAAAACCTCGTACCACCTAATACTAAAACCTTTTTCATTTTTTCTAGCCTCCAAAGAAAAATACACGTATAAACTATTCGCCATAAAGTAACAAAATACCTTTTTATATAGGAAACTTCTTTTATCCAGTTTTTTTCTAGATGGCTTTTTTTGCGATTTGGACATTTAAATCAAAAAGAGAGCCCCATTTTCAGAGGCTCTCCATTTTTATTACTATTTGTTTAAAACGACTGTTTCAGTTGCAACACTTACATTCCCTGCTGCATCTTTTGCCGTAACAGAGATGACAGTTCCAGTGAACTCACCATAATTTCTATGAGGTATTGCTAAGCTGAAGTACCCATTTTTATCTGCTTGTACTTCACTTGTTTCATTTTTGATTTTTATCATAACCTTCGCATTTGCTTCAGTTCTACCTGTTATAGTTTGATCTTTTTTCGTTACTTTATTAACGACTGGTGCGTTTGGTGCTGTACGGTCTAATACAATAATCGATGCTGGTTCACTTTGATTTCCAGACTCATTAGTAGCACTTACTGTTAATACACTGTCTGCAATTTGTGATTTAATTTGAATAGTATAGTTACCACTTGCATCAGTTTTCCCTGTACCTACTACATTGCCATCATTCTTTACAACAATATTAACATTTGCATTTCCTTTACCAGTAATCGTTGTATCATTATCATCAATTACATCAATTGTTGGTGTTAAAAGTAATGTTGTCACCTGAATAACGTTCGAATAACCACCGTTAAGTGTTCCATTCAAACCACCCGTTACTACCAATCTAAAACGGTAGTACGTACTATCACTTAATTCTGTCACTTTCGCACTTGTTGAGCTAATTGTAATCGGTGTTTCCAGTTTTGCGTCCGTCCAAGTAAAGTTATCTGGCCACGTGATACCGTCCTTACTTGATTGTTGCTGAATTTTCACGCCGTTTACACCAGCAGGATCTACCGCTAACCAATTAAGTGTAGCTGAGCTAGCCTTTTTTGAATCAACTTTAAACGTGTTTACATTGCTGTATACTTTTGCTAAATTGAAGAAATCTGTGGCGTACATATCTTTACCGTCAACTTTGATTACTTCTTTTGGTTTTGTCGTTACATCTGGATTTGATTTATAAATATTATTTGCAACAGACTGCATGTCTTTTTTATCAACAATACCGTCTTTGTTAAAATCTTCAATTAGATAATTCACATTATCCTGTTGTCCCATTTTATCAAATACTTGCTTCGCATCTAAGACATCGATTATACCATCGCCATTTACCTCTCCAGCTAAAGCCTGCGGTTGAGCACCTGCGATGAATTTTATTTCACCCACGTCTTCGCCCCAAGTTGTTTTTGTACCTAGCTTCACTTTTTGGATACTTTTTAAATAGCCTGGCGCTTCAACTACGATATCGTATGGGTCATTTGAAAGTGGAATACTATGAATATCAATATAGTTTTTTTCATCAACTGTTCCTGGGTATTTTTTCCCATCAGAACTTTGAGCATAGGCACTTGTTACAAACTTCGAAAGCCCACTATCTTTTAAAGGTGATCCTACTCCTTGTAAACGTGCATATGACGTTACATAAGAGTGAGTTTGAATAATTTTAAAGTTATCAATTTGGTTAAACGCAGGGATTTCTGTCGTTTCCGTTTCACCTTTTTTCGTATAAGAAAACGTTGTTGTATTAAGTTCTGGATTAATATTTGAGTAAAGAATATTATACTCATCATTGTATAATTTAAAAGTGACATCAAGGAATGGCATGTCGCCACTAAACCCTTCATTTCCGCTAACATGTGCACCTACTTTTACGATATCTTGTCTACTCGCATCTGGGTTTGGACTAACGACTGGTTCGTCTACTTTCACAGTTAGACCATTTGCATCTGCATATTCTTTGAACTTTGGATTTACTTTTACATCAACAAATTTAAGATAATCATTATAGAAGCTAGCGTTATATGAACCAGAAATCAATTTTTCAACATTGTTCAAACTTAAAGTCATCGTCAATGTTTCATCTTTATATAATTTATGTTTATCGTACGATGGAACAACATAAGGTGAACCTTCTTTAATAAACGCATAATTATAAAATTCATTTAACAGATGGGCATTTCCTGCTTTATCCATTGGGAATAGAGTAACGGTAGCTGGACCATTCTCGATATCCTGTCTTTCGATAGCGAATTTCGCATTTCCATCTGAATCAACTGGAAAATCTCCATCTGGGAATATCTTCTGGTTGTAGTAATACCAAAGCGTGTTATCTGATTGAGTGATTCCAAAAGGTGCTAATTTACTTGTTCCTTCATCATAAAGTTTTGTATGAACCCAAAATGCATTATACGCAACACCTTCATATGATTCTGTTGTAAAGTCCGAATCTTTTAACTCGTATACCTTACCTGGTGCATGGTCCTTGAATGTCAGCTCAGGTAACTTATTATCGATCACAATCGGTAGCAATGGTGTTTCATATTTAGTTGTGCCGTCGATGTCTGTAAATCTTAATTTTGCAAAATATTGACCTTCTGTTAATTTACCGTGTGGTGCGTTTACATCCACAATCTCATCCTTTGGATCGCCAACGTATGGTAGGTAATCATTTGTAGCAATTCCTGCCCATATATCTTGATTAAGCGTTTTTGTTGCCGCATTTGAAACTTCTTCATTTTTAGATGTCGTTCCTAATGGTCGACCATCTTTGTTATAAAGAATTACTCGAACTGACTTCATCGGACTATTTAATCTGTATTTTAAATATGCTATACCTGGCTGACCCATAAATGGGTGCGCAGGCAGCCAACTCACCTGACTGACAGCCGGGTTCGCAGATGAACTGCTTCCAATCCCTAGTTCTACTGCACGTACTGCAAACGGTATTCGATATTTCTCAGTAGGATTATCATGATTCACAACATTCACATAACCTTCATATCTACCTGATTGAGCAGTTGATGGAACACTAATCGTCGCTGTTAAATTTGAAGAAGCTCCAGCATCAACAGTAACTGATTGAGTAGATGTCGTTATGACTACATTATTTGAAACCGCGTCTAGGACACCAGTTTTCGCTTTCGAATATTCATAACTAATATCAAATTGTTTTGATTGTGTACCTTTATTTTTAATAGAGAAATTTTTAACACCAGTATTTGAACCTGTTGCTTTTTTATAGATCGTACCATAAACAATCGATCCAGTTTTATCGTCAATCAGCTTATTAGTACCACTTCCAGCATCAAAGTTTAAGGTCTGGTTCAGAACTTCAATCGAAACATCTGAATGAACTGCTTCTTTCACATCAACTAATCCAGCTCCTACTTCATACACAGAATAGTCACCTTTTAATTTATCTGCTGTATTCTGTAACGCTTCTTTAACTTGAGCAGGTGTGTAGTCTGGATGAGCTTGTAAAATAAGAGCTGCAATTCCCGCAACATGAGGTGATGCCATTGATGTTCCAGAAATGCGCGCGTAAGCTGATGAATAATCGATACCATCTTCTGGACTATGAATATATTCTGGATAAGTAGAATATACCGATACACCTGGTGCTACTATATCAGGTTTAATATCATAACTACCAGTAACTGGACCTCTTGAGCTAAATCCTGCTAGATTATTACCTTCTGTCAAAATCGAGCCAATGCTAGTGAATTTAATAGATTCAGCAGTTGCTGCATTTTTAAATCGTTCTCCGTCTGCTTTCGTCAGGCGGAAAGTCGGTATAAGACCAGTATCTTGTGCTAAATAAGAGTCAATTTCACCATCTACATTGTTATAAAGAATAACTGCAGCTGCACCAGCTTTATTTGCATTTTTAACTTTATCAGCTAATCCATACGTACCACGTTGAATTAATGCAACTTTACCCGTTAAATCAATTGCTTGTCCATTGGCATCTTTAAAATCGTTTTCCCCACCTAAACCAACGTAAACAACAGGGTATGATTTGCCAACTAACGAGTTTAAATTATCATTAAAGCCTCTACCAAAAAGCTTCATATTATTGAACGCTTCATTTCCAACAGTTGCTGATCCTGTAGGGATATTCATTGAAAAATCGCTAGCCCCAACTGTAATAGCTAATGCTGCTGTTCCTGGTGAACCAAGCGTCCCTTCATTTGAACCTGAGTTACCTGCTGAAATGACACAAGTTACACCTGCAATTGTAGCATTATTAATTGCCACCGACTCTGCAGCTAACGCATTGTTAATTGGAGAACCTAGTGACAGGTTGATAACGTTCATACCATCTTTTACGGCTTTATCAATTCCCGCAATAATAGAACTCGAATTTCCACTACCATAAGGACCTAACACACGATAATTATATAATTCAACATCTGGAGCCACTCCTAGAGCAGGAAAGTCTACGTTGTTTTTCCCTTGCGCTGCAATCGTTCCTGACACGTGCGTACCGTGATACGTCTCATATGTGTGTCCTTCAACAACAGGTGATCCAGCATTTTTCCAATCCTCCAAAGTTGTCTCCATTGGATCAGCATCATTATCAACAAAGTCCCATCCTTTAACAGTATTAGGATCTATGCTAGCTGGATCTTGTCCATTTACTTTTTTATAACCTTTATATACATCTGATAAATCTGGGTGGTTGTAATCAATCCCTGTATCAAGTACACCGACTTTAATTCCATTACCTTTAATCCCCTCTTTATGCAAGTCTTCTATTCCCGGTAATGGAATTGAGTTCTCTTCGATTGTGTTCGGATAATTATTTTGCTCTACTGTAGATTGTTGTTTAACAGATGTTGTTACGGACGTTTTCGCTTGAGCTTTTGTAGAAGTAGTTTTAGTTGGACCTTCTAGTTCACTTGGATCAAGCTTTACAACTTCATCTTTAAAAATTTTACTGACTAATCCTGACTCTAAAAGCTGGTTTACATAAGTACCAGGAAGTGTCATCGCCACCCCGTTAAACGCGCTCTTATATTCATTCGTAATTTTAATTTCAGATTGATTCGTTGAATTAGCAGAAGAATCAGTATTAGGAGCCATAGAATAATGACTGGTACCATTTCTTTCACCTTTTGATGGTACCATTCTTAGAATAAATTCTTTAAATAGTTTATGACTTTCATTTACATCTTGTTTTGCTTCAGTTAATGAAAGTTCTTTTCCAGCTACTTGTTGTTGAATAACTGCCACTTTTGCTGGAGCCTGCTTGAATTGTACAATAACCCGAACAGGCGCAGAGCTATTAACATTAATTTCTGGAGCTACTTTTATCTCACTCTCTGTACTGAAACTATTAAGTGCATTTAACTGCTCAGTCGTAAGATTTAATGGTTTAGACTGATTACTTGTACCACTTGATCCTAGTATCGTATTTTGAATGCCTGAAGCAGCCAAAACATTATATGGAACTAACGTAGTAAGTAATAAGCCACCGATTGTTGCCTTAGCAAGTACTTTTCTAATTTTGTACTTTCCCAATTCGTTCTCCCCCTTTAATAATGTTGATTGATAGTCAATTTTCATGAAATATTAGAACCTTACTAATTTTCATAAGATTTTAATATTAAAACAATTTTACTAAAGTCGACAAATATCGTGTATTGGGGGAATTCCGTAATTTTTCATTCATTTTCAACGCAACTTATCANNTGATAAGTTGCGTTGAAAATTCTTTTATTCCTTAATTAGAACATACATATTATAATTTGGGGGATTTTAATGGTTTTACTGGATTTTTTCAAACAAATCATTTGAATTCTCCTAATATTTACATCTTTTTTAATGCGTCTTTAATAATCTAAAAAAAAGTTGTCGAACTTCGACAACTTTTACTAATTGATGAACAGGCTATATTATTTGATTTTATATATTTTTAATAACAATATAATGAGTTTCTGGCCTTGCACTTAATCTAAACGGTATGGATGTTGTTCCATATCCATTACTTATTAATTGTGTAATACCATTATACATATGAGTTTTTCCTTTTTCATAAGGTCCATATCCAAAGATCCTAATTTGCCCCCCATGCGTATGACCACTTAAAACAAGTGATACTCCATGTTCTTCATTTAATAATTTCAACACTCTTGGATTATGACTAACTAAAAGCTTAAATCCATCTTGCTCAACACCTTGAAAGGCAAGATCAATATCAACATGCCCTGTCTTCAAATCATCTACTCCAATTAATGCCCATGTTCTTTGCAAATGATTGATCGTAACAGAAGAATTTTTTAAAACAGTTACATCCCATCTATTAAAAATAGTCAGTAAATCCTTCTTTTCAATTTCGATATCATTATTACCCCAAACAAAATAGACCTTCCCTAGACTACTTAGTTTTTGAAGATTTTCTTCGATTCTATTAAAAGGAACTCCCTTTTCTACTAAGTCTCCACCAATAATGACAAGATCAACTTGATTTGTCATTCTCTCTATAATAGAAGAATGTATTTTTCTTCTATGAATATCAGATATAAAAAATATTCTAATCGGCTTTTCAAGAGGAGTATTTGAAAAAGAAAATTCATGTTTTCTTACTATATTTAATTGGGCTTCTCTAAACATATAAACTAACAAAAGAAAACTTAGTACTATGCAAATCAAAAATAGATTTAACATATAGCCTCTCCATTTCCACATTGGTAAATTTTCATCACACTGTGAGATTTTCTATAAAGGACTTTCCCCAAAATTCTCTTACTTAATTTCCTTAATAATTCGCGCTGGATTTCCCCCAACGACCACATTGTCAGGCACATCTTTTGTTACAACAGCACCAGATGCAATCACTACATTATGGCCAATTTTCACCCCTGGATTAATGATTGCTCTTCCGCCAATCCAAACATTATCACCAATTTTAACTGGTTTACCATACTCTGCTCCACTAGCTCGTTCAACTGGATCAAGTGGATGTGTAGCAGTATAAATATGTACACCAGGTGCCATAAAGCAATTTACTCCAATATGAACAGGGCATACATCTAAAATGACACAATCAAAATTAGCATAAAAATTTTCACCCACATGAATATTGTATCCGTAATCACAACGAAATGTCGGTTCAATGTACAAGGCCTCTCCAGTCGAACCAAATAACTGTTTTAATAGATCTTCCCTTTTACTATTTTCAGTCTCAAGTGTTAAATTAAATTCACGTGTTAAACGTCGAGCATTAACTCTCTCTTCAACCAACTGGGGATCCCACGCTAAGTATAGCTCCCCATTTATCATTTTTTCCTTCTCACTCATAAGTTCATCCTTCATCTTTTTCTAGTCCCTTCTTTCCTTTTTACCTATTATTTCGTGCCACTAATGTGTTAAAGTATGAATATTAAATTCTACTAAATTCATAAAAGGAGGTATTTAATTGGATTTAACAATTTACTTATCATTTATAGGTGTATCTTTATTATTAATAATTGCACCTGGACCAGATAATATCTTTGTTATGGCACAAAGTATTTCATATGGAAAAAAAGCAGGTATTGCAACAGCATTTGGCCTTTGTTCAGGAGTTACAATTCATACACTTGCTGCTTCGATTGGATTATCTGCCATCTTATATAAATCAGATATCGCTTTTTCCATTTTAAAATACTTAGGTGCTATTTATTTACTTTACTTAGCTTATCAGGCATTTCGTTCAAGTAATGAAGTAGGTTCATTTACGAAACCTAAAAAACAAACTTTACCTGCTTTATACCGACGTGGGTTTTTAATGAATGTATTAAATCCAAAAGTTTCTTTATTCTTTTTAGCATTTTTACCCCAATTTATAGACAAGAGCGGTATGGCAATTCCTCTACAAATGATCGTTTTAGGATTAACTTTTATGATATTAACTCTAGTTGTATTTTCTATTATAGCGATTTTTGCAGGTAGCTTAGGTGAAAAACTGTTACAAAATGAGAAATCTTCTAAAATTATCAATCTAGCACAAGGTGCAATTTTCACAGGAATTGGATTGAAATTATTTTTTATGGATCGTTAAAACTTTACTTTAATAGATAGTCAGTAAACAGAAAAATGAGTACTGATATTAGTACTTATTTTCTTCATGCTGTTGAAAAAA
>NZ_NULG01000123.1 GCF_002577195.1 Bacillus sp. AFS041924 | reverse complement strand
CATAAAGGGTTCACTATAAATCCGATAAGGTTTTTTACTTATTTTATTTAACCTGTTATTTTTAAGCTGCTTAATCTTGTTTAAACTTATTTGAATTTGAATATAATAACACTGTAAAATCTTATGCCGTTTAGAGAATTTGCACATATTTACTTAGACTTTTTAAGATACCTACTTCCTAATTGATAATACTCAACATCTTTTCAAGTAAATTTCATCTTCCTAAAGTGATAAAAGATAAAATTGTATACCAAAAAAGGGTTTTTATGGTATAATCTCTTATAAAATATAGTGAATATTCAATTTTGGTATACCAAGATGAAGGGGGGATGTTGATACGTGTTGAAGTATATGTTTGCTTTAGTAATCTTTTTCTATTTATTATCCTCTTTGTTTCAGTGGGATTTACAATTTTTTATCTCTTGTTTATGTATTTTAATTGTTCTATATACGATGTTTACTGTTAAATCGCTTGTTAGAACAATAGGAAGTATTTTTTTACTGATTGGATTATTTCTTCTTTGGAGAAGCAATGCTAGTTTAAAAGACTATATTCTTTCATTCGGTCCAATGCTAGACTTACTTACTTTGTTCGCATTAATTCCAATATTAGGTTTTCCTGTTAAATTGGGAGGATATGCAAACGGTATTCAAGCGATCATACAGAAGAAAGTAAAAACATCTGGACAGTTGTATATCATGACATCGGGTATTTCTTATTTTTTAAGTATGTTTATGAACTTGGCAACCCTACCGATGACATATTATTCTATTCAACCATCCTTAAGTCTTTTTTCCATTCAACAAAAAGATCGATTTATGAGTCGAGCAATTACTCATGGATTTGCGATGCCATTGCTATGGGCACCAATTACACCAATTGTAGGGATTGTAATTGGTGTAACTGGGGTAAGTTGGGTATCCATTTTGCCATATGTTGTACCGTTAAGTATATTGGGGATTGCGTTAGATTGGATCATGGCTTCAAGGAACTCACGAAAAAATGTTACGAAGGGTCTTAGAAATGATTTAATAAAAGATGAAACGGCTGCTTCACTAGAAGGAGTAACTACTCAAGGAAGAGTTTTTCATATTTTCATAGCGATCCTTATTTTTAATCTGATTATTTCGTTTGCAGAACATCTTTTTTCCTATTCATTTGTTATTATCGTATCAATTTTAGTTATTCCGTTTGCACTCGGTTGGTCTCTTCTCATTAAGCAACAACATGCATTTTTACATAATTTAAAAGATTACTTTCATACTTATTCCTTTAAAATGAAAGACCAATTTTTTATATTTTTGTCAGCCGGCTTTTTTATTTCCGTAGTAAAGGGAACGAATATAAATGAAACAGTAAATATAGCTGTTACTCATTTTAAGGATATTGTGGGACCAGAAGTGTTTTTAATTCTCTTACCTTTAATTCCTTTAGCCTTTGCTTTTACGGGACTTCATCCCGCGGTAACTTTGACATTAATGGCAGAAGCGCTTGACCCGCACAGTTTAGGCATTTCACCTTATATTTTAACGGTATCGTTACTGGCAGGAGCTATTTCTGCATTTTTAGTAGGACCGTACAATGCCACAATCGGATTAATGTCGAGCATCGTGAAAGAGAATTCGTTTAAAGTATCGAATTGGAATATTCCATATACAATTAGTTATTTAATGATTGTTATGTTTTATTTGTTTGGTTTAGAGTGGATTATTTAGAGGGATCGAAAGGACAACAGTTAATGGTTGTCTTTTTTTATCTTTCTTTTCACTAATTACCGAATAGTGAGTTAGGGAGAATAAATAAGTTTAAGTGATGTTTACTTTGATTGATTGAGTTTAATCATGTTTTTATTTTTGTAAAAATTAAGAAATAGCACTGGAGCAGTGCTATTTCTATGTAAAATCTATACAGTTAATACGTCCGACTTTACTAGTTTTGAATGCTGAGAGTCCTCACTGTTGCCTTGAGCTTTAACGATTTCGTATAACTCTTCTAGTGCTGCTTCGATTGTTTCAAATGTTTCAAAGAACTTTACGCGAATTTCATTCACGTATTCTTTTCCTTCATACTTTTCGTACAGTTTAATTTTAATATTGTCATCTAACACTTCGGCAATGGTATATTTCGCTTTTAGTTCATTAAAGAAGTAGAAGTGGTATGTTTCGATTGCCTTTAAACCCTCGTTATCAACGATCGTTTGAAACGTGTCTTTATTCGTTAATACAATATACTTACCCATCTTTGCACACTCCTCATCTAATTATGTAGTATTGAGCATTAGGTATTTTGTATACCAAATTTCTATTCATAGTGTAATACATAAAAAAGTATTAAGCAATATAATTTTCTGAATTTTTAATAAAAAAGCCGAATGTGTTGAAGAAAAATTAAGATTGGAAATACATTAATTTTTTAATGTTAAAGATTTCCAAATTAATAATAGTGTTTACATTCTAAAAAATTAGAATTATAATCAGAGTAAATTTTTGAAATTTTAAGAAAATTATATTGGAGGGATACATATGCCAAAAGTACGCTTGCATGTTGAAGGAGAAGTAATTGAACAAGAAGTGCGTGAAAACGCGAATTTAGTAGTGTTAGCAGGTATCCGTCAATTCCCAAAACTGAAATATGGATGTGGGATGGGGAAATGTACAAAATGCGCATGTAGAGTGTTAGAAGGAGCAGACAAGCTTGATCCGCCAAATTGGAAAGAGCAGAAAATGTTAGGCGATAGAGTAGAAGAAGGCATGCGTTTATGCTGTCAGCTAACGATCAAAGATGATATTGTCATTTCACAGGAAAATATAATTGCCCCAATGCCGAAAGTTGCAAAACCAGTCAATGCCCAATAATTTTTTTGCATCATTTAGGTATACAATATACCTCACTATTCTGAAATTAAATTCACATAACCAAAGCAGAAATTTTTGTAAGCGGATACACTTACCGTGAAAGGAGGTGAATATATGAAAGCATACTTGTTAACTGAGATGACCTGGGAAGAAGTAAAAGATGCGTTACATACTGTAAAGCTCGCAATTATTCCAATTGGTGCGCATGAACAGCATGGCCCTCATATGGTTGAAAGCTGTGATGCTGTATTAGCGGAGAGAATGTCTCAGAAACTAGCAGAAAATATGCATCCTCATGTAATTGTAACACCTACAGTTAATATGGGAGTTTCACACCATCATTTGAATTTTCCGGGTACCATCTCTTTACAACCGACTACGCTTATAGCAATTTTAAAAGATATGATTAGTTCTCTTAAACATCATGGAATTACCAAGTTTTTATTACTAAACTCACATGGTGGCAATCAGTCAACATTAAATGTTGCTTGTACTATGCTGTCAGATGAGTTAGATGCTGAGATTTATTATGCTAAAACGACAGCATCCGCCAAACTTTCAATCTCAGAATCTATTCACTCGCCGTTATTCGGGCACAGCTGTGAACGAGAAGTGTCAGAGGCACTTTACTTGGCTCCTCACTTAATTAGACCAAATAAAATTACAAAAGGAAGTATCTGTAGCGAGGGTAGGTGGAAACAGCTACGACCCGGTAAAGCAATTCAAGGATTTTATCGATATGAAGAAATGACGACTAATGGTTGCATTGGGGATGCAACGAAAGCAAGTTACGAAATAGGGGAAAAGATTGTAGAAGAAGCACTTGAAAACATTTCACACGAGCTTCAAAAGCTATTGCATCTAGAAGAAAGTAAGTTGTAAGTACCTATATTGAGAGGGTGGAGTTTATGGATTTAACTGTTGCTCACTGGCTTTATGGTATCATGACACTTGTTGTAATTGTAACAATGTTATTTCGAAAAGGTGTTGTACTTCCTACCATCATTGGAACCTTTCTTGTTTCCATCGCTTATAAGGGATCAGTTGTTGGAGGATTTCAAGCGTTGTTCAATGCAAACCTTGTAGCAGCGAAAGAACTTTTTACAATCTTTTTGATCATCACTTTTATGGTAGCTTTATTACATTCCTTAAAAGATACTGGTGCAGATGAAAGAATGATTGCTCCGATGCAAAAGGTGATGAAAAACGGACATATCGCTTTTGCTGTTCTACTAGTTGTAACGTATGTTATTTCCTTATTCTTCTGGCCTACTCCTGCCGTTCCGCTTATTTGTACGTTATTAGTACCTGCGGCTATTCGGGCTGGTTTGTCGCCAATTGCTTGTGCCATGGTTGTCTCGATTGCAGGACAAGGTATGGCACTATCTTCAGACTATATTATGCAGATCGCACCAATGCTTACTGCCAAATCTGCTGGTATTCCAACATCAGCTGTATCAGGTAAAGTGTTAGTTCTTTCTCTAATTACAGGGGGAGTAGCGATCGCGATTACTTACTTAACTGAACGAAAATCGATCGGTAAATCTGAAAGTGAAGCTTCATTGCAATATGTACAGTCACTTATAAACAAAAATTCTTCTGCAAATGAAATTGCTGCAGCAACAGAAGTTACTGTGGATACTAGGGAGCGTGAAAAATGGGGGAAAATTTTTGCTGTATTAGTCCCACTTTCACTACTAGCAGTTATTATTTTTATGTTTTCAACGAAACTTGGTCATAACAAAATGGGTGGCTTTGAAGGAGGAGACGGTGCAGCATTTATAGGTGGTGTTGCGACGATGCTGTTGGTTGTAACATGTGTAGCGTTCCGTCGTTTACAAGCTCTTGATAAAATTAGTGAACATATTACTGAAGGATTTGTATTTGCGTTTCGCGCAATGGGACCAGTTATTCCGATTGCAGCATTTTTCTTTTTAGGAAGCTCAGACTTTAGCGGTACTATTTTTTCTTTAGGAGAAAATGTAGCAAAGCCAGCGTTCTTAGTTGATTTAGTGCAGGCTGGCCAATCGATTATTCCACATAATTCGGTTTTAACATCATTTGGTCTATTAATCATTGGGGCTATTACAGGGTTAGAAGGATCAGGATTTTCCGGATTACCATTAGTAGGAGCTTTATCAGGAGCTTTGGCTCCAGGTGTAGGAATGGATGCAGGTACGTTAGGTGCTATCGGACAAATGGGGTCTGTTTGGACAGGTGGCGGTACATTAATTGCATGGTCTTCATTGGTAGCGGTTGCTAGTTTTTGTGGCGTAAACGTTTTAGAGTTAGCTAGGAAAAATCTACTTCCTGTTGCTGCAGGATTAATCGTCTCTACCATTGTCGCTCTTGTTATATGGTAGAGCATCTCTTTAGAATTTAGAAAAATTAGAAAATTTAGTAAAAATGTATTTACAAATAAAAATTAATAGGTTACTATAAGGTTAGTTGGTATACCAAATACAAAATACAAATAAATGCACAGATTTAGTGATTTTTATCGGTATATTTAGCAGTTTGGTATACTTCGATTTTTTACCTAATCTATTAAACTACATAAACATATTGAAGGAGGAGTTAAGATGTCTAGATTATTATCTAAAGATGAGTTTCGTAAGGAGTTAGAGGAAGCGATTAAAGGGAATCATAGCCAAAAAGCACCTTTTACAGTAGCTTGGGCTGAAGGGAAATTAGAGCGTAGCCACTTCGCTCGTTGGGCTGAAAACCATTACCATTATGTTGGACCTTTTGCAGATTACTTAGCTTATATTTATCATAACACTCCAAACTTACCAAAATATGAAGATGCAAAAGATTTTACATTACAAAATATGTACGAAGAAGAAATCGCTGGCGATCGCCATACAGACTTATTAATTCGATTTGCTGAAGCTTGCGGAACAACTCGTGAGCGCGTATTAGACCCTAACAACATGGCACCAACAACTTTAGGTTTACAAAGCTGGTGCTTTGCAGTAGCAGCACGTGAAAACTTCGTAGTTGCAACTGCTGCATTAGTAGTAGGACTTGAGTCTCAAGTTCCAGACATTTATCGTAAGCAAACTCCAGCACTACGTGAGAAGTACAACTTTACAGATGAAGAGATTGAATTCTTCGACTTACACATCGTATCAGACGAAATTCATGGAGAGCGTGGATATAAAATCGTACTTGATCATGCTGATACTCCAGAGTTACAACAACGTTGCTTAGAAGTAGTACGTACTGGTGCAAAAATGCGCCGTATGTATATGGATGGCTTATGGAGAGAATATCTTGAGAAGGACCTTGGTGCTTTAGTACAAGCATAATAAGTAGAAAACTAAAATGGCAGTTTCCGACTAGGGAACTGCCATCTTGTTCAGAAAGGATGATCGATTTGTTAACTACTAAACTGGAAACATTTAAAAATTACATATCTGGAGAGTGGATCGAGTCTTCAAATAATAAAACGTTCCAAAGCGTTAACCCGGCTAATAAGGAAGAGATTGTCGGAATATTTCAAGCATCTACAGAAAAAGATGTGAAGCAAGCAATTGAAGCAGCAAGCCAAGCATTTCCTGCATGGGCACAAACTCCTCCTTCTAAACGTGCTGCCATTTTAAATAAGGCGGCAGCTATTCTCGAACAAAGAGCAGATCAACTAGCAGATGAGTTAACACGCGAAGAAGGGAAAATCATAAGCGCAGCTAAACAGGAGGTACTTCGTTCAGCAGAAACGCTTCGTTATTATGCAATTGAAGGACAAAGCTTTACAGGAGAAACATTCCCGAATGATGATCCAAGTATGAGAGTAACAACAGAACGTGAACCTCTTGGAGTCATTTCAGTTATTACGCCTTGGAACTTCCCATTATCTATACCGTCTAGAAAAATTGCTCCTGCATTAATTACTGGCAATACGGTTGTTTTCAAGCCATCCTCTGATACACCTTTAATTGCATTACGACTCGTGGAAGCGCTACATGAAGCTGGTATTCCAAAGGGAGTAATCAATTTTGTTACTGGAAGTTCGTCTGATATCGGGGATATTTTAGTTAAACATCCCGCTATTCGTGGAGTTACTTTTACTGGATCTACGAATGCTGGGGAGCATATTCATAAAAACACATCCTTTACGACAAGAACACAAATGGAGCTTGGTGGAAAAAATCCACTAATTGTAATGGATGACGCAGATGTAGACTTGGCAGTTAATCTGACAGTGAATGGAGGTTTTCATCTTACTGGTCAGGCATGTACAGGCACTAGTCGTGTTATTGTTATGAAAGAAGTAAAAGAGCAATTTGTTCAGAAATTAGTAGAAAAAACGAGCGCTTTAAGAATCGGTGACGGTTTTGAGGAAAGTGTTATTATTGGTCCTTTAGCAAACGAAAAGCAATTAAAAAATGTGCTGAAGTATATTGAAATTGGAAAAGTTGAGGGAGCGACACTTGAATACGGTGGTCAACAGCTTGCGTATGGTCAATACGAAAATGGCTACTATATTGAACCTGCAATCTTTACGAATGTAAGGCCTGAGATGCGCATTGCGAAAGAAGAGATTTTCGGACCTGTAGTAGCTGTAATTGAAGTTGAAAGCTATGAAGAAGCTGTTTCAATTGCTAATGATGTTGAATATGGGTTATCCGCATCGATTGTTACAAATAATTTGAAACTTGCTCATCAATTTACGAAAGATATTCAAGCGGGGACTGTAAAAGTAAATCGTACGACAACAGGTAATTTAATGAACGCGCCATTTGGTGGAGTAAAACGATCTAGTACTTCTACATTCCGTGAGTCTGGCAGAGTCGGCCTTGAATTCTTTACTCAAATAAAAACGGTTTATATCGGTTATTAAGGAGGCTTTTCTAATGAAAAAAATATTAAAATTAGAACTTGAAGAAGCAAAAGTAATGATTGAAGCTGCAAAGAAAAAATCTGAAGAAATTAACGTGCCAGAGACAATTGCAATTGTCGATGATGGGGGGTACGTTATTGCGCTTGAACGTATGAATGGTGCTCGAATTACTGGTCCAGAAATTGCGATTGCTAAGGCGTATACTGCGGCAGGTCATAAGCGCTCTACGCATTTATTTAATACAGAGCCAAATGGACCAGCTCTTCCAGGAAATGAAGCATTTGGCATACAACATATGTTAAATGGAAAATTTGCAATTTTTGTTGGCGGTTTTCCTATTGTAGTTAATGGAGAGGTAATTGGTGGCGTTGGGATTAGCGGAGGAAATGGAGCACAGGATACTGCGGTAGGAACTGCTGCGCTTCAAGCATTGCAGGAGCTACTTTCAAATGATGGCTATGAAGTCGTAACGGATGCAGACATAAAAAAATAATAGTTTAGAGGCGGTTAGGTGTTGTCCCTACATCGCCTTTTTTGGTGTACAAGCATTTGCATAATAGAATAAATAGGAGTTAAGTTCTTATTTCAAAGAAGTGAAAGTTGATTATTATATGTCGATTTACTTAGCAGAGTAGTGAGTTAAGATCCTAAAATACGATAAATGGACTATGAATAACATGGGAAGCTAAGAGTCGTATAAAAAGTTAATAGGTAGGTATTTCAGCCCTCCTACTCGATTACTCTAATAAAAGAGATTATAATGGAAATATCAATTTACTTTTGAAGAAATGGTGTTAAACTATTTTTAAAATAGGCAAGAAATGGGAGGCAGGTGAATTGAATGGAAATGGAAACAAATTTTCTTTCAATCCGAGAACATGCGTATAGATATTTAAAAGAATTGATTTTAGAAGGGCATTATAAGCCAGGTGATCGCTTAATTGAACGGGAGCTTGCAGTAAAGCTGAACATTAGCCGTACACCGATTAGAGAAGCTTTATTCCGCTTAGAATCACAAGGGTTTGTGAAAACGGTTCCGCGTAAAGGTGTCATTGTTTCGAATATTTCCGATGAAGACATTATGGAAGTGTTTTCGATTTTATCTTCATTAGAAGTGTTAGCAGCAAAATTAGCTGCACAAAAAATGACGGACGAAATTCAAAAAGAATTCGATCAAAAAATCGAACAGCTTCTTTATATTGAAGAACACTCGGATGAAAACTTTGAAAACGAACATATTGAAATGAATCTTCTATTATATAAAGCAGCGAAAAGTCCGAAGCTATTTGAAATTTTATCCGGCTTAACAGATTATATCCATATGTCTGCCAATATGGGTTACGAAGCACCTGGAAGACGTAAGGAATCATTAAGGGAACATATTGAAATCATGAAGGCTGTACGAAATAAAGAAGTAGAAATGTCGGAGTATTTAACAAAAATTCATATTGAAAATTCTAGACGTGCGTACATGAACTACATAGAAAAAAGAAAAGAGAAAACGACATAAATTTACTCGGGTTAAGATCCTATCGGGTTATGTTCGAATTGATTTTTTCTAAGTTAGAAATAAAAGCCATTAATAGTTAGACTTGTTAGAAGTCTATCTTATTAGTGGCTTTTAAGTTTTTACCGTAGAAAGTTAGTTATGCATTACACATACAGTAAATGAGAAAATATTAAACTCCAATCACTATAGAGGAAGTTCTACTTTTTAAAGCATTACAAATACTCATCGCTACAATATACCCAGACTTTGGATTAGTAGCTGAAGGAATGTTTTGCACCTTCACATCCATTTCTCCAAAATAGCCTTTTACGATAATTTGATGTGTATTACGGGTTATAGTCGGATCAACATATACTTCAACTTTTGTTTTATCAAAGCCTACTCCAGCAAGACTTAATGTAGCTGAAACATTAGTGCTCTCCGGAAAAAGCTTAGAGGATTCTCTTGCAACACCACTGTAAATGCAAAACGGCTCTTTAACAGTGTTCAAGTCTATCTTTTCTTCTGCAATAGTCCCTCGCCAAGCACTTGGTGGTTTTCTAGTTACAAGTTTCACTTCGTCAACACTTTGTAACATTGAAGCAGCCACACGATCCAACCCGGCAATTGCAGCAGAAGGAATGATAATCCTGCTGTTATGATGCTTTGCAGCCGTTTCTAGTTCAGCTAATAGTGAATCATCCGCTAGTGCTCCAACAGAAGCAATGACAAAATCACTACCAGAAGATAAAGAAGTTTTTCCATACTTGTAGACAGCTTCATGACCTGCAGTTTCAATAATAACATCCAATCCTAACTCAAAAAAAGCTTCTTCGTTGTCGTAAAATAAGTCGTTTATATGCGATTCGTACTGGTCCTTTCTTCGTACAAGCACTGCCTTTAGCAAGACGTCTCCAGCTTTACCTTCGTTTATATATTTGACGATATCCTGTCCAATCGCTCCATATCCTATTAGGCCAGTGTTAAGCAAAGTCATCACCTCTCTATTTTTTGAAAATTCAGATGTATTTGGTATACAAAATATTATATCAGACCGGAATATAAAAACAAATAGAGTAATATAAATTAAGAAAAATAGCTAAATATATATAATTTACATATTGTCAGAAAATTATAAATATGGTATATTGTATACCAAATAGGTGAAGGGGAGGATTTAAATTATGCCGAAACTGAATTTTGCTACTAGTGGAAAAGTATTAGAAGTACCGGAAAACTCCAATATTTTACGTATGTCTCTTCGTTTTGATGGAGAATTACCAAATCGATGCGGTGGAGGAGTTTGTGGATCCTGCGTTTGTAAAATTGAAGAGGGTACTGTTGATCATATAAAAGTGCAAGAACGTCGAAAACTTGGTGAAGAATGGTTAAGCAAAGGTTATCGTTTAGGTTGTCAAGCTTTCATCAATGACGAAGATGTAACGATTTCCTGGAATGAAGAAGTAACAGAAGAAGTGAAAAAGCGAAAATTAGATCATCCGAAAAAGAAAGTGACTACTACACCATAAACAATTTTAGGAGCGGGAGTGAATTATATGTTGTTAGCTTGCGATAAACATATGAAAGAAGCCTTAAAGTTAGTAGGAATGCCTCAAATTCAAAAAGCTCCAACTGGTGAAACATGTTCTTTTTGTAATACGGAGACTTCACTTTTAGTTAGCATGGTTAATCAACCTAAGCCATTTAAGAAGATGCCATGTGGCAAATGTGAAAAGTGCTCTTGTCTTATTGCTAATTAAACGAAAGATAAACTAAAGGGATGGATTTTATGAAACAATTAAACATCTTTATCGCCTTTTTCAGAAGCAGCATGCTTGGATATGGAGGTGGACCTTCGACCATTCCTTTAGTACATAAAGAAGTGGTTGAACGTTTTAAATGGATGAGTGATGAAGAATTCGGTGATGTACTAGCTATTGGAAATACGCTACCAGGACCAATCAATACGAAAATGGCTGGTTACATCGGATTTAAAGTTGGCGGTAAGATGGGGATGATCAATGCAGTTATTGCGACGACCTTACCGACGATTATATTAATGGTCATTTTATTGACAACATTAGTTACATTCAAAGATCTAAAATGGGTACAAGGGATGACTAAGGCCATCGTTCCAGTAGTTGGGGTAATGCTTGGCGTGCTAACTTGGCAATTTGTCCAAAGCTCCGTTAAAGGGTTAAAATGGCCATTTACAATCGGGCATATTTTGGTAGGCGTTGTTTTAATCCAATATTTTCATATACATCCAGGATTTATTATTGGAGGCCTACTTTTATTTGCAGTAGTTAAGCCGAGCAATACAGTAGAAAGTAAAAAATCAAAAGGACTGTCTGCATAATGGTATATTGGAACATTTTCTGGGCGTTTTTTGTTGCTAATATTTTAGGGTATGGTGGAGGCCCTGCAACCATTCCTCTTATTCAAAAAGAAGTTGTTAGCAGAGGATGGCTATCACATCAAGAATTTAATGAGGTTCTCGCTATGGGGAACTCTCTTCCAGGACCGATTGCTACGAAAATGGCAGGATATATCGGATTCCATGAGGGAGGAATATTAGGTTCGTTTTTGGCTGTATTCGCTACAGTAGCACCTTCTCTAATCCTCATGTTGACTTTAATGGGAATTTTGTATAAATATCGTCATTCTAAACAAGTTAAGCGAATGACACTATACGTCAAACCGACTATCGCAGTATTACTTGGTGTCATGGCATATAATTCATTTCATGATTCTTATTCTCAAATCGGAATTGGACAATTTCTGTTTTTAGGAGTAATTAGCTACATATTAATGGAAAAAGTAAAACTTCATCCAGCATTTATTGTAATGGGAGCTTTGTTGTACGGTGGATTAAATTTATAATTCGAAAAAAGGGTAAGCAAATTTTCAATAAATTTTGCTTACCCTTTTTTGCACATTAAGTAAGTATAAATTTGTTGCGAGGAAAAGGACTCAGTAACGCCACCATCTTCGCAATAAAGCTCGCTAATCGGCGAGTTTTCTTTAGAATGTTTCATATACTTCGGCTGGTAATTTGTTATTGTAATCTACTTTCAACTTGTTGACAAACTTGTTCAGCTGTTAAGCCGCTTGCCTCAATTACTGCTCCTTGTGTAGCAGTATCTTGCATTCCCATAACGTTTGAATCAAGTCCTGTTACTACACAGCAATCACAACCATTTGCATCTGATTCCTGTTTTAATTCAACAACATCGTGCCCTGCTGAACGTAATGCTTCTTGGACATTTGTTAAAGATTGTTCTACTCCGATTCTAGCCATAAAAAACACCTCCTCAGAAATATAAGATTTGCAATTTACAGGAAAAATATTCTTTGAATAAAGAAGTTAACGTTTAGAAAAAGTAAAGATGGAGGTGAGTGAAATGGGAAAAACTAAAAAAGATCCGTCTAGAGCTGGCTTAGGGTCACCAAATGTACAAGGTCAAGGGACTACTACATCCGAAACAGGTACCCATATGTCTTCTACTAGAAAAAAACAAAAAAGAGATTAATTTTATAATGTTGAACTTTAAATGTTTCGCCACCTATATCTAGGTGGTTTTTTATTGTAACTTAAAAATAATTGTCAATATAAAAGGAATCGACTATAAATAAGAAGAATTAAGAATTTAATTAAATAATCTTTTTGATTTTGTTAAAGTACATTACAACAATATTTTGGAGTAATGTATTTTCTAATTAATTTAACTTTATGGGAGAGTAGATGAATAGATGAATCACATTGTGAATGGTGACGTGGTTGGCGGAAAATTAAAATCTTTAAGTGGTAAAATGATTGTATGGAGAGAAATGTATGATTTTGGGCCACTTAGCCAAGAGTGGACTTTAGAAGAAACATATAGAAGAAGAGCAGAATTTTTTGAACAAAAGCTGCAAATTCCTTCAAGTTTTTTTATTGAAAATTGCCAAAAACAATATCAATTATTAAAAGAACTATCTCGGACTGAGGAAGTTGTTTTATGGTTCGAACATGATCGATACGATCAGGTGACGATTCTATATTTATTAACAGAATTATCGACACTTGGATTTCAAAAAATTTCGATGGTTAGTATGAATGAATATGAAGGAATTGAACCATTTCATGGACTAGGTCAATTATCATCTGAACAATTAATTGAATTACTTCCAACTAAACAGGAAATGACAAAAGAACAAATTGAAGAGGCATGTGCAGGATGGAAAGCTTATCAATCAGAAAGTTTGGAAGAACTTGATGAGTTTATTCAGGAATGTCATTCACTCCCATTTTTAAAGCAAGCTTTATTAAGTCACAAAACTTATTTTCCATCTTCACAGAATGGATTAAATGAAGTAGAATTTTTAGCATTATCAATGATCAATGAAGGGATTAACACCTTTGCAGAACTATTTAATAAACTCGTCAGACAAAGAACGAATGATGGATTAAGTGATTTATATTTTGCAGCAATTTTAAATGAATTAATGAAAGGTGATTATCCTTTAATAAGCAGTAATAGTGAATTGCCAAGTTTTAAACAACATAACCCAAAAGCAAAGCTTGAATTAACAAGATGGGGAATAGAAGTACTATCTGGCAAAGCAAATCGAATTAATTTAATCGGAATTGATTGGTGGGTTGGCGGAGTTCATTTAGTAGAAGAAGCCTCCATTTAAAAACTGAAAAGTAATGTAATAAATGGTTGGTATTAAAGATAGAAGTTGTATTTTGTCCCAAAATTAAATAAAGTTCTAACCGAAATCATTCTATCGTAAATGATAAATGAAATAGTTTAAGAGGTGGTTCTATGCGCCCGATATTATTAGGAATATTAGCAGCATTTTTCTTTTCAATCACATTTATTTTAAATCGCTCAATGGAAATATCAGGTGGTAGTTGGATTTGGAGCGCATCGCTTAGGTACTTTTTTATGGTACCTTTTTTATTGTTAATCGTACTCTCTAGAAGAAATTTCGATGATTTGTTGAAAGAAATGAAGGGGAAAATTAAAAGCTGGATTATTTGGTCAACAATTGGATTTGGATTGTTTTATGCACCAATATGTATCGCAGCCGTCTATTCTCCAGGATGGCTTATAGCTAGTTCTTGGCAAATAACCATTTTATCTGGATCACTATTAGCGCCATTTTTCTTCATTACAGTTCATACTTCAAATGGAACGCGGAAGGTACGAGGGAAAATCCCATTTAAAGGATTAGGGATGTCGCTATTAATCATTTTTGGTATTTTGTTAATGCAGGTTGAATTAGCTACAAAAATAGCTATTTCAACAGTTTTAATAGGCATTTTACCAGTTATCATTGCTTCTTTTGCATATCCTCTTGGTAATCGAAAAATGATGGAAATATGTGATGGAAAACTGGATGTATATCAACGTGTTTTAGGAATGACTTTGGCAAGTTTACCATTTTGGATCATTCTATCAATCTATGGTTTATATACTGTAGGGCTTCCAAATCAAAGCCAAATTTCACAATCATTAATTGTAGCGATCGCATCAGGTGTGATTGCAACGGTATTATTTTTTCATGCCACTGATTTAGTAAGAGGAAATATGCAAAAATTAGGAGCGGTAGAAGCAACACAATCAATGGAAGTATTATTCACAGTAATTGGTGAGATTTTCTTCTTATCTTCAGCACTTCCATCAATCATTTCTTGGACTGGTATGGTTATAATAATGGTTGGCATGATCTTACATAGCTATCTATCACAGAAGGAAAAGGTCGCTAATCAAGATAAAGAAACTGTTAATTTATGAACTATGTATTTTTAGATACTAAACTAAGAGGGAGAGGTGATTAATATGAATAAAGAATTCAAAGATTCGCTAGTAATAAATGAAAGTAAGAATTCGATATCCATTTTAACACCAAAAGACTTTAGCTTTAAAGAATGCTTAGTATTTTTAGCAAGATCGAAAAATGAAGTACTCCATCAAGTTAGAGGGGAGTATTTTTATAAGGTTATTAAAATAGAAAATGAATTAATTTTACTAAAAATAAGCGGTGATCCTAATCAAGTATTGATCGAGTTTACTGACCAAATTCAAAGTGACGAAGCAAAAGTAGCTGCAGCTGCATTTGTTTGGGATTTATTTGATCTAGATCGTGATCTAACTGATTTCTATCAATTAAGTAAAAATGATCAATTGCTACAGCAACTAATAAATCAGCATTTCGGACTTCGTGTAATAGGAATTCCGGATTTGTTTGAAGCATTTACATGGGCGATTATGGGCCAACAAATCAATCTTACATTTGCATTTTCTTTAAAAAGAAGCCTTGTAGAAAAGTATGGAGAGCGCTTGAAATGGAAGGATGAAACTTTTTGGCTATTTCCAACTCCAAATGTAATTGCCGAACTAAAAGTTTCAGATTTAACAAGTCTTAAATTCACTACACGAAAAGCGGAATACATCATTGGCATCGCAAAACTTATGGCTGAAGGATCCATTTCAAAAGAGAAATTGGACCGATTAGATTCATATGAGGAAAAACTAAATAAACTAGTAGAAATTCGAGGGGTTGGGAACTGGACTGCAGATTATGTGCTGATGAAATGTTTAAAGGAGAAAACTGCTTTTCCGATTGCTGATGTAGGCATACATAATGCTATAAAAAATCAACTAGCATTAGATAAAAAACCTTCAATTGATGAAATTAAGAAATTAGCTACAAAATGGAAAGGCTGGGAAGCTTACGTAACCTTTTATTTATGGAGATCTTTATATTCGTAAGTAAAGTCTCTTGAAATTGAAAAATCTCTTTATCATTCGATAAACAGTATTTTAAGAATTGTACTGATTTAAGAAAAGTTTATCCAAATGGATCGTGATCATGATCATGATAATTATGCATGTGAAAGGTAAAAAAACACCTACTTTTAGGTGTTTTTTATTACTATTTACAAGAGGAAAGTCTTACCTCTAGAATTTCCTAAATAATGCACTAAAAATTTTAAAAGAGAAGCAATTCTACAAAGGAATTTTGGTTTAATAATCGAATAGTATTAGTGCCTTGAAAATTATTTTTACAATTTTGTTTAACAGTGCCAAAATATAAATAAGAATAAAGTTGAAGAGGACGGGACTATGATTAAACTTTTTAAACGAATATTTAGTAAAGAAAAAACAAATCAAGTTACATTGCCATTAAAAGAAACTCGTTCCCTATCAAAAGTGGAAATCGAATATATTATTAGTGAGTTTACTGAAAAACAAAATAAGTTAGCAGAAGGTATGAAAAATAATTCAGTTAATACTGCTGATATTGAGTTCCATGAACTAATTACAAATAGAATAACGAATAATTTAAAGTACAGAATCCCATTTTTAGAAATTGAGTTAGTTTATTTAAACAATGTATTAAGAGGAAAGAAAGTAAAAACAATAAAATATAAATTATTTCACCAAGTCAGAGATACTGATACAACGGAACTAACTGATATGGTTATAAATCAAGGCTATTCATTTGTTCCTTCAGTTGGATATTTGAAAATAGGATAAAACTATGAAGAAAACCCACAAGGTCCTTGTGGGTTTTGTGTTTTTTTTATTTGAAATCTCATATGCGGGTTCAATTAATTGAGTTCAATCGATTATGCACAGAAAACTCTGGTTTACGTACGAAAAACTTTTGTTTATGAACGAAAATCAGCAGTTTACGCACAGAAAACTCTTGTTTATGCACCAAAGTCAGCGGTTTATGCACCAAAAACTCTACTTTATGAACAAAGTTCACAACTCACTACTTTATCCTTGTTCAGTCGTTTCGATATTCTTATTTGCTTCCGATTTAGGCAGATCGTTAACCTCATAGGCTACTCTTATTCCGGATTCGATTGCACCTTGAATCCAACCTGGAGCGGTAGAAGTGTGATCTCCAGCGAAGTGAATTCTTCCTTCTGGAGTTGATATATAAGGGGCAATTTCAGTTTGCTGATCTGGTTTGAAAATGGCAAAAGCACCACCTGAAAATGGATTTTCTGACCAACTAAATGTATTACCAGTAACATATTCATTATATATTTCTTTTCCATAGATTTTGGATAAATTTTCTAGCGCATTCTCTATTTGTTCTTTTTCAGTTAAGCTATCCCAAATTGATGCGTTGTCTTCCCATGTATAGCTTGCTAATATGACACCTGGACCTTCTGAGCCGACGGATTGACTTGGGAAATAGGAATAACGAACCGGTAAATCAGAAATCATTTTCCCTCCAATATTCCCTTCTTTCTCCCAAAATCTAGTTCTAAATTGTAATCCGATTTTAGTCGAGGGTACATAATGTAATTGTCGAATTGCTTTATATTTATTGTAAGAAAATAAATCGCGTGGAATTACCTCAACGAAATTTAGTAATGAAAATGGGATCGTAATGATGGCTAAGTCTCCAGTGACGGTATATTGTTGCGAGGTTTGTGTGTCTTCAGTATGAATTGTTACATATGAGTCGTGTTGTTCAATCTTTTTCATTTTCTGATTGTAATAAAGATTGTCTTGTAATTCAGGAAGGAAGGAATATGGTAAACGATCATTTCCACCTTTGATTTCATAAAACTTAAGCCCTGGAGTAAATAAAATCATTACTTCTCGAAGTAGGGCGGTGAATGAAAGTTCCGGAAAGCCTTCCATACCAAGCATAACCTTGATCATATCAATTGCACCAACTGATAATGTTCTTCCATATGGATTGTATTTCAAATAATATTCCATCGAGTAACGATCAAGTAATTTAATAACGATTTCCCAATTCTTTTTTGGATTCTTTTTTATAAAGTCAGTTACAGGCTGCATTGCGTATTGAGCCAAATATTCTGCGGTTTTACCTTTTTCAGATGGTGAAGTTGGGAAGTTTAGAATGTTGGGATTTTCTTCATATAGCTTTTGAAGTGTTCTTACGTTATTAACATAAATAATATCTTCTGGTGTGCTATTAATGAATTCTTCAAGAGTAAGGTTAAATTTCTTTATATATTCTAGTACAAGTAAATGAATTGAAGGTATTCTCATCGCACCATTTTCCATATACTGATTTGCGTAAAAAGATCGATTTGTATAAATTCGACCACCAATTCGGTTATTTCCTTCGAGAATCGTTACTGCATGCCCTGCTGCCTTTAAAAGAGAAGCAGCCACTAAGCCAGAAATACCTGCACCAACAATGATTATATGTTTAGGTTCCAATGTTTTTGGTAGTCCTGTACGAATGGTTTGAAGCATTTGTTCCATTGATATAGGGGGCTCCATACTTACAACTTTCATATTTTCGCTCCTCTATTAATTATGATATTCATAGAAGTTTATTCAAAAATAGAAGAATATAGAAGAGACTTTCGTATACTTAAGTGCGGTTTATATAAAAAACAAAACAAAAAGAGCTCGAAAAAATCGAGCTCTCTTTGCTATTTAATATGGCTACTTTTTGCGTCTAAATAAGTTAACGATAAAGACTATAATTGCAATAATTAATACAATATGAATTAATCCGCCTGCGATATGGAAAGTAAAATATCCTAATACCCATAAGATTAAAAGAATGAAAAATAAAATCCACATAATCATGAACATTCCTTTCTTAAAAACTGTATTATTACGTTGTCCAATTTTTTATTTTCATATCCAATTAATAAACTTTTACGAAAAAAAGCCACCAAAAATTGGCGACTTTATCTTAAAATTTATCAAAAACAGTGTAAGGCATTTGTCTCTTATGTCTAGATTTATTAAACCATGATTCGATTTTTGCTTGAGATTCACCATTAATTTCTTTACCTTCTAAATAGTCATCAATATCTTCGTATGTAACCCCAAGAGCGACTTCATCTGCTAATTGTGGACGATCTTCCTCAAGGTCAGCAGTCGGAACTTTTTCATATAGCTTAGCAGGACAATTTAATTCTTTTAATAGCATTTTTCCTTGACGTTTATTTAAACGGAAAATCGGACAAAGGTCAGATCCACCATCGCCATATTTAGTGTAAAAACCTGTAATTGCTTCAGCCGAATGATCAGTTCCTAATACAACGCAGCCATTCATTGCAGCTATACTATATTGAGCCTTCATTCTTTCACGAGCTTTTTCATTTCCTTTTGCAAAATCAGTCAGTTCAATGCCAATATCTTTTAATGTTTTAACACTAGCATCTACTGCAGCTTTAATATTTACAGTGAAGGTTTTCGTTGGTTGGATAAACTTTAATGCTTCTTGGCAGTCCTCTTCGTCCATTTGTACACCATAAGGTAGACGAATTGCAATAAATACATAATTTTTTTCAGATTGCTCACTATTTAATTCATCAATTGCGATTTGTGCAAGTTTACCAGTTAAGGTTGAGTCTTGACCACCTGAGATGCCTAAAACAAAACCATTTAAAAACGGATGTTTTTTTAGATAGTTTTTTAAGAAATCGACGCTAATTCTGATTTCTTCTTTAGGATCGATCACAGGCTTTACTTTCATTTCTTCAACTATTTCTTTTTGTAAATTGTTCAATCTTCATTCTCCTTTTGATACAGATTGTATTTTTTAATATACGCATAGCATTCCTCAGGTAATAAATATCTTGGCTCGCCGCCTTTAGCAAACTCTTCACGGATATAAGTTGAACTAATTTCCATGGCTAATCCTTTATCAATTAAATGAAACCTAGATCCATTATCATTATTTCTTAATAGAGGAGAACGAGAGATGGTTTTTAACATATCAATTCCATCACGTGCCATGACAATGAATTTATTTTCAGAAACTAATTGATCCCCATATTTCCATTTTCCTTCTGCAATATCTTCTAGTAGGTCAGCCCCCATTATGAAATAAACTTCGTCTTCACTATACTTTGCTTTAAAATGATTCATTGTATAGTAAGTAAAAACTTCCCAAGCCTCTTTGTTCATTTCATAATCGTCTGCAATAAATTTTGTGTTATTTTGAATTGCTAGATTTAACATATTCCAGCGATGTTCATCAGTATTATGTAATTGTTTATCTCTTCTTTTTGAAGAGCAAGGTAAAAATATTACTTTGTCCAATTGACAACGATGAGCAATCGTACTCGCAGTCCATAAGTGAACATTTGTGATCGGATCAAACGAACTGCCGTAAATCCCAATTTTAGCCATTTTTCATTTCCTCTGTTTTCTTTCTAGCTTCAGCTATTTTTTCCATCTTGTTATCCCAACATTTTTGACTTAAGTCTACTGGATACTCTTCTGGGTTTAATGCACGCTTATATTCTTCCCATAGTACACTTAAATTGTTTTCAGCAAACGCTTGAATGTCATTAATCGCAGGCATTTTATATACTAATTCGCCTTTTGTAAAAATTTGATGATGAAGCTCTCTAGCTTCAAAATTAGTAACAAACTTACTGATGTAAGGATGAACTGGATGGAATAACTTTATTTTTTCCTCTGATGCTGGATCTTCATCTTCAAGGGCAATATAATCAGCCTCTGCGTGATGGTTAACCGTATTAATAATTCGGTACAATTTCTTTAGCCCAGGTGTTGTTACTTTTTCGGGATTTTGAGAAATTTTTATTGTATCAATCATCTTACCGTTTTCATCTTCAATACTTACTAATTTATAAACTGCTCCAAGAGCCGGTTGATCATATGCAGTAATAAGCTTTGTTCCGATACCCCAAGAATCGATTTTTGCTCCTTGTGATTTTAAATTTAAAATTGTATATTCATCTAAATCATTCGAAGCAACAATTTTCGTATTTACGAAGCCAGCTTCATCGAGCATTTTTCTAGCTTCTTTTGATAAATAAGCTAAATCACCACTATCTAACCGGATTGCTGCAAAGTTAATTTTATCACCTAGCTCTTTAGCAACCTTAATCGCATTAGGGACTCCACTTTTAAGAGTATCGTACGTATCTACTAAAAATGTACAGTTGTAATGACGATCTGCATATTTTTTGAAAGCTATGTATTCATCTCGATAAGCTTGCACGAGCGCATGAGCATGGGTACCTGAAACAGGAATATTAAATAACTTACCAGCACGAACATTACTAGTCGCATGAAATCCACCAATAAAAGCAGCTCTTGCTCCCCAAATTGCTGCATCAAATTCTTGAGCACGTCTAGTACCAAACTCCATAAGGGTATCATTACCGACGATATGTTTAATACGTGACGCCTTTGTAGCAATTAAAGTCTGGTAATTAACGATGTTTAATAAGGCAGTTTCAATTAATTGAGCCTCTAATAAAGGGGCCTCAATTCTTAAAATTGGTTCATTTCCAAATACTAATTCACCTTCTTGAATTGCTCTAATGGAACCTGTGAATTTTACACCAGACAAATATTGAATAAATTCATCTTTATATCCAAGTTCTTCTTTTAAATATTCAAGATCTGTACTGCTAAATTTAAAGTTTTGAAGATAACTAATTATTTTTTCTAAACCTGCAAATATCGCATATCCATTCCCGAATGGGAGTTTTCGAAAGTAAAGTTCAAAAACAGCATTTTTATTGTGAATATTGTCTCCCCAATATGTTTCTGCCATATTAATTTGATAAAGGTCTGTATGAAGTGCAAGGCTATCATCGTGAAAGTTGTAATTCATCTTATTTCCGCCCCTAAAGTATTTTTAAAATGACTTAATGCCCATTCATGACCAGCTGCATTAAAGCTTGCAACAGCCTGCTCGTGAACGACTATTTTATACCCCTTATTATAAGCATCGACTGCTGTATGTAATACACAAATATCAGTACAAACCCCAATTAAATGAACTTCATTAATTCCTCTTTCATTTAGCTTCATCTCAAGGTCAGTTCCTGCAAATGCGGAATAACGAGTCTTATCAATCCATTGAATAGTTGTTTTACCTTTTGATGAATTGTATAAATCCATTAAGCCACCATATAAATCTCTTCCTTTTGTATGTCTAATATTATGAGGTGGAAATAATGTTGTTTCGGGATGAAACGGATCATTCTCGTCGTGGACATCTACAGCAAATACAACATAATCTTGATCTTCAATGAAAGTTTTTGTTAATTGAAGAATACTTTTTTCAATTTCCTGTGCTGGTTTACCACATGTTAATGAACCAGCATCTGCTACAAAGTCATTTGTATAATCGATAATAATAAGTGCCTTTTTAACCATCTATTAATCACCCCTAGAATTAATGTATGTTAATTTTTTCACAAAATAGGATAAATAAAATTAATTTTTCATCTTCAATATTATTATAAGTTAATACATATGAAAACCTAAATTTTGGAAAATAAATAGAACATTTAATCATATTATTTACTTTACGATAAAAATTACCATTAATGTAGGTTTTGAATCCTTCTATGCGATAAGAGGAATTTAGTTGAAATGTACCGAACTTACTAATAGATTCATTCATAGTTAGAAGAGGTGAAAATATGGAAGTAGTGCGTGCAAATTCAAAACATATTTTAGAAATAGCAAATTTATTTGATCAGTACAGGGTATTTTATAAACAGGAAAGTAATTTAAATGGAGCAGTTGATTTTATAACGGAAAGAATTAATAACAAAGATTCCGTTATTTTTATTGTGAAAGAAGCAGGGGAATCGATAGGTTTTACACAATTATATCCTTCATTCTCCTCGGTTTCAATGAAGAAGTTATGGATTTTAAATGATCTTTATGTAAGTGAAGCTGCAAGGAAAAAGGGA
This sequence comes from Bacillus sp. AFS041924, assembly GCF_002577195.1. Classification (GTDB taxonomy): domain Bacteria; phylum Bacillota; class Bacilli; order Bacillales; family Bacillaceae_G; genus Gottfriedia. Next base: position 11,761 of record NZ_NULG01000123.1, on the reverse strand, counting down.
GTAGCTCAAATGTTATTAGACGCAGCTAAGGAATTTGGAATTGAAACGAAAGCAAAGGCACTTGATTTACAAACTGCAATTGATAATAAATCTGCGCAAGCGTTGTATGAAAAAAATGGCTATCAAGTTGATAGGGAATTTCTTTCTTATTCGTTAAATTTAGAAAAGATTTTTTGATCAAAATCTGAAGATCTAACAAAAAAGTAGGTCAACAAAACCTACTTTTTTAAAACGTTGTAATTTGTCATGATAATTTTTAGAATCTCTATTTTTAATGTCTAAATTTAATTTAGATATTCATTAATGATTTGATTATGTAAAGCAAGTGGAATTGCAAATTGTTGAGTCCCCTTGTTGACATCATAAATAGTATATTCTAATAAATTGTCTTTTTTTATTATTTCAATTTTTCGATTAGGTGATGCTGTACTAATGCTTACCACTTTTTGACCTAAATTGTCTTCTTTAACTTTAATGTCCATTCCACTATCAAAATAACTGGTAAGAGTTCTATATTTCTTAAACAATATCTCACTACCTCTCATATTAGTATTATTCCGGAAATATGAATAATAGATATGTGCATTTCCATATGTCAATTGTATACCAATATAAAAAATAGTTGTATCGGGAAATTTTTTTGTTTATTTTTACCTTTTACGGTTCTTTTAACTAAAATCGTCTTGAAATTACTGCGGTGATACCAGCAAAATAAAGATGCATATTGGGGAAATTTTCATTTTATCGTGTTGCAATTGACAATTAATCGTTTGAACAATCTTGGGAAGCTAATACTATCAAACTTAATTAATTAGGGAGGTGCTACGTTTAAAACTGTTAACAGTTTTACTTAATGTAGAGGGAAAGTCTAATATAAAAGGAATAAAACAATATTTTTTAAAAATGTAAAGGAGAACATAATGCTTACAGTTAACGGTTCATTTAATGAAGCTAAAATATTTACAGATAATGTTGATCAAGGTGCTATTGGGCAAATTATCGAGCTATGTAATCAAGAGTTCGTGAAAAATTCGAAAATCAGAATTATGCCTGATACACATGCTGGAAAAGGATGTACGATTGGGACTACAATGACGATTCAGGATAAAATTGTTCCAAATCTTGTTGGGGTTAACTAAAACGGCTCCAACGTTAAAAAACTCGCTCAATTGCTGGAAACCCTAACGGAAAATATAGTCGAGGGCAATCAGCAGCCAGAGGCTATGGTGACATAGTCAAATGGTTCAGAGACTTGCATATTGTTAGCAGACGATTGTGCAGAATTATTCCAGAATGTAATGTAAGATGGAATAATTAACACGGCGGGCCTACATTAGGAGCTGCATACTCCGATGATTGTAGTGAAGGTATAGTCCACTCTCTAAGAAATTAGAGGTTAAAGTACGATATAGGTTGCGGGATGGAAACAATAAGAATTTCTCAAAAAGAGATTGATTTTCAAAAGCTAGACCAGGTCATTCGTAAACATGTTCCATCTGGTTTTTCAATTCGTAATAATAAGCATGCTTTCGTGAAAAAAATTGATTTTTCTAAGCTTCATTGTTTTAAAGAGTTAAATGAAAATAGAACAAAGCTAAGCTTAGGGTCACTTGGTGGGGGAAATCATTTTATTGAATGTAATGTAGATGAGGACGGGAATATTTATTTTGTCATACACTCCGGAAGCCGAAATTTAGGTAAGGTTGTTGCGGAATTTTATCAGAAAAAAGCGTATGAGCTATTAAAAAGTCAGTCAGAAAATCGTTCAAAGATCATTCAGCAATTAAGGAATGAAGGACGTGAAAAAGAGATTGAAGCTGCATTAAAAGATATTAAGTCGGAATATATTCCCAAGGATTTAGCCTATTTAGAAGGGGTTTGGTTTGATCGCTATATGCATGATATGGCCATTGCCCAAGAATATGCTTTATGGAACCGTAAGGCAATGATGGATGAAATCGTGAAGAATATGGATTTAACCGTTGTGGAACAATTTACGACTGTTCATAATTATATTGATATTGAACATATGATTCTTCGTAAAGGGGCAATTTCTGCTCAAAAAGGTGAGAAAGTATTAATCCCAATTAATATGAGAGATGGAAGTTTGATCGCAATCGGAAAAGGTAACCCTGATTGGAATTATTCGGCTCCTCATGGTGCAGGTCGTATTCTTAGTCGTTCAAAAGCCAAAGCCACACTTTCACTTGATGAGTTTAAAGAAACGATGAAGGATGTTTGGAGTACATCAGTTTTAGAAAGTACGCTTGATGAAAGTCCAATGGCTTATAAGGAAATGAAAGAAATCATTGAAAATACAAAGGAAGCAATAGAAGTAATTAAAGTCATTAAACCACTTTATAATTTCAAAGCAAATTAATTTAATAGAATACTATAGCCACCTACATAAGGTGGCTAATAGTGTTGAAATGGAAGGCTGAGACCCCGCAGGCGCGCCGATGAGGCTCAGGTCTCGCCCCATGGAAAGCGAGCAAACTGTAGTGGAAATCAACATCATGCATCTGCTTTTAAATTGAATAATAACATTAATCAATTTAAATGTTCTATTTTCAATAACCTGAGCCTCCACCAATTTAGTTTTTTTCAATAATTTCGAACGTATTAAACTCTTGGATTGTCTTTTTATTCACATCTATTTTTTCAGTAAAATTACCTTTAGTATAATAGTGAATCACATTTCTCCAAAAAGCTTTTGCGGGTTCATTCGTTTCAATTTGTGAGATATACCATTTTCCCGGGAACAGATCGAATAGTTCAATGGCTGCCTTTTTTCCAAACCCTTTCCCTTTATATTTTTCAATAATAAAAAACTCTTCTATACAATTCTCTGACGAGGCCTCAATTAATGCAAATCCTATTAATTCGTCATTATGTTTCACAAAAAAGGCGTGATGATTTAAGTTAGCCCAGTAATTTTCTAAATTAAACTTATGATAAGAACCGTTTTGTCCAAGTTTAAGATTAGGAAGATATTTAGTAAATTCATAAATATAAAATTGCATCAAATTATGTAGTATAGATTCCTCTTCTTTTTTTACTTTAACGATGTTAATCAAAAGATCCCCTCCAATTATTAGCCTAATTATTAAATAATTGTTTAAATAAAGTGAAAACCCTTTATTTATTGAGTTAATTATAAAAGGAAATAGTTTACAAATGTTGAATAAATAGTAAGCAGTTAAAAAGGAAGAGTATGCTCGTTTTCTGAATAAATAAAGGGTGTAGGGAAGGGGGGATTATGAAGAAATACATAACATTATCACTTATTGGTGTAGTATTGGTGAGCATCATTACTTATATATCCATAAACTTTAATACGAAAGAAAATGCAGTTAATTTCGCTATACATAAAGATTTACCAACATTAAAAAAAGAGGACTATAAATTAGTGAAAGTCCCAAATAGTCCATACATACTTTGTATTACTGATATACCGCATAGTATTTATGTATATAAAACAACATCAATTTTAAATATGAATTTTGCTTCGATTTCGGGTGCAGAGCAATTGTATGCAGGAGAAGGGATAGGAATGCATTTTTTTAATGAGAAACTAATCTATGGATTTGATAAGGACCGACCTAAAGGGAAAGAAATCTATATAGATGGTAAAAAAATGAGAACAGTATATCTGAGCAAGTATTTTATAAAAAGTAAATATAAAATAAATTATAAAAATTTAGCGTTTTATTATCCGAGTAAGCCAATGAAGACAACTGAAAACAGTTTAGGATTTACGGAGGTTACATATCGTTAAATTCCAAATAGTGATGTTATACGCTTAATGAGTATTGCATCTTTTTCTTTGAAAAAAAAGACAAGGGGGATGCAGAGTTTGTTCGATCAATCTAATTATGAATGCAAAGTAGAGTGGGGAAAAAGGGGTGCTAGAGATGCAGCCAAACGTGGTGATATTACAATAATTGTTGATGTTCTTAGTTTTTCATCAACTGTTGTAACAGCAGTAAATCAAAATGCCATCATCTACCCTTACCCACCAAATCTAGATGGAAAAGCTTATGCTAAAAGTATTGGAGCGGACTATATTTTAGGAAGAAATGAAGCGGCAGTTTTAGGGAAAGCAACACTTTCGCCAGTATCATTTAATGAAAGTCATACTAATAATAAATTTGTTTTATGTTCTCTAAATGGAGCCTTTTGTACATGGCTTGCTTCAAAAGTGCCTTCGTTAATAATCGGTTCGTTTCTTAATATGTCCTCTGTCGTTTCATATGCAAATCAGTTAAAAAGAAAATTTAATGCAAATATAACAGTGATTCCATGTGGAGAGGTTTGGAATGACTCTAGGGAAAATGAAGATTTAATGCGTCCTGCAATTGAAGATTATTTAGGGGCTGGTGCGATTTTAGCTGAGTTAGAAGGGACAAAATCCCCTGAAGCGGAAGTTTGTATTGGAGCGTTTGTTCATTCGAAACATAAAATTAAAGATTTAATATGGGAATGTGGAAGTGGAAGAGAACTTAGGGTCAAAGGGTTTGAAGAAGATGTCAGGCATTGTAGTCAAATGAACCGTTACAATGTGGTTCCAGTTTTAAAAAATGATTGTTTTGTTGATGCCCTTAAAAGAGAAAAAGGATGAAATTGATTCATCCTTTTTTAACGTTCGAATATAGAGTATGAACTTACATTCTTTAATAATACCTTAGGTTTACTGCCATCCAAATTTGAAATCCATACATTTCCAACTACATCTAATTCACCTTTTCTGATCCAAGTTATTTTATTGGAAGATTTAGAGTAAATTGGATTATAATCTCCCTTTCCTGTAGGTGGATTTGTTATTTTTAATTGTTTATGAGTCTTAAGATTAATAACATTTAGTGATGGTTTTGGACGTTTCGTTTCATCATTAGACCATTCACTTTCTTTTACTCTTGAAACAACAATCGATGAATCATCACACCAAGTAAATGCTAATTCTGCAAAATGTGGTGGCGTTAAGTTTGTAGATGTAAATGCTGGCATTTCAGTAATATTCATCTTCTTATTTTTATACCCGAAAACTAATCTTCCTCCGCCGGCAATATATCCTAATATATTTTTAGTTTGAGTCCATTTAGGGGTATCTAAATGTAAAATAATTTCATCCTGTACTTCAAAAATCTTTCCATCTGAAGAAATAATGCAGAGCATGTTACTATCCATAGACCATGAAGCCGTTGGGTTAACAATAAATGAGATCCATTTTTGGTCAGGTGAAAATTGGAAGGTTGTCGCGTTTATGGACGGAATTGAAGTATTGCCTTTTGTTAATGTTTTAGGGACGACAAAGAATTGTTTTACACTACTCGTTACGCTAGTAATATTTTTAAAATCCTTAGGCAAGGTGATTTTATATAAAACCGGATTTGTCCAACCGTCTGGATTAAGTGCTGCAGCTGATGATGCGATAAAGCCTTTGCCGTTAGGAATCCAATTATAGTCATCTACTCCTAATGCAATATTATAAAAATTATCGAAGTCAGAAACATTTAATACACCACTATCTTGAAAAGCGAAAATATTTTTAGTAGGTGACCATTTCGGATTCTCACCATCTGAGATGATTCTTTGTTCTTTTTTTGTTTTCATATTATAAATCCATATTTCCGAGCGGGTAGGGTATGAAGCAGTAGGTCCAGTAGGTATTTCTTTTTGGTACATTAAATAACTTCCATCAAATGACCACTCGGGTTTTTCCGAATAAACTCCTTTTGATTTCGTTATTTTTTCCTCTTTATTGTTTATTTTTATCCAAACGAATCCATCGCGAATGAACGCAATTTTTAATGGTTTATTAGTAGTTTCAGCGTAACTAAAGTTCGGAAGAATTAAACAAAAAATTGTTAAGAGTATGAGTAGTGCTTTACGATTCATAAATTCACCCCGTTTACTAATTTTGAATTATTTTTCCCAAGAAATTATAGAAATATCAAAAGGGAAAATAATGATTAAAACATTAAATGATTGAATAGTTATCTTATATAAAAAATGATAAAAAGAGAGGGGTTTACATGCAGAAATGGTTCGGAGCAGCTGGGATTTGTATTAATAGTAATGGACAAATTTTAATGGTTCTTCAAGGCAAGCCGGAAGAAAAAAAGCTTTGGACGGTTCCATCGGGAGGTTTAAAAAAAATGAATCGATGGATGAATGTTGTAAAAGAGAAGTTTTTGAGGAAACAGGCTATGAAGTAGAAATAATTAAGCAATTGTTTATTAAAGAGGGAATCTCGTATGGCGTTCAAGTAGAGGTTCACTTTTTTGAGGTAGAAATTATTAGGGGGCATGCCAAAATTCAGGACCCTGATCAGTTAATTTACGATATTGCTTGGAAATCGATAGAGGAAATTCAAAAATTGGAACTTAATTTTCCAGAGGATCGAAGTTTATTAATTGAGCTAATCAACCGAAAAATGAACAAATGACAAGCCGTTCAATTAATAATTTGAACGGCTTTCCTTTATAATAACTTAATATTCCTCTACTGTAGCGATATACGGTAAATTACGATATTGCTGTGCATAATCAATACCATAACCAACGATAAACTCATCTGGAATGACAAAGCCTACATAATCAACTGGTAGGTCAATCTTTCTTCTTTCAGGTTTATCTAATAAGGTACAAATCTTAATGGATTTTGGTTTATGCATTTGAAGATGGTCACGTAAAAAGTACAATGTTAAACCACTGTCAATGATATCCTCAACTACAACAACGTTTTTATTTGTGATATTCTCATCCAAATCTTTTAGTAGTCTAACTTTTCCAGTTGATTCAGTTTGGTTACTATAGCTGGAAACAGAAATAAAATCAACATTAATATTACTCTTCATTTCACGCACTAAATCAGCTGCAAATACAAATGAACCTTTTAAAACAACTACAAGGATAATGGGTTCATTATTAAAGTCAGTTTCAATTTGTTCAGCAAGTGCTTTTACTCTATTTTTGAGATCAGTTTCAGAAATTAAAGTGTCTTTAATTCTATAAGCCATTTAATATACCTTCTTTACTATTTATTAACTACTTTTTTTTACTTTGTTAGATGAGCATTCATCATTATGTCCATTTTAACAATATTTACTAATTTGTAGAATGGAAAAGTTAGATTAATGAACAAGCAGCTATTTGGTAATAATAACCACATATCAAATTTGGAGGTTTTTTAGATGAATGAAAAAATTGATTATAATGGCTTGCCGAAGCATTCAAAGCCATTATGGAGAAGTGGGTTAAATATACCTTCTTTTGAACCATATAATGATGATGAAGAGTTTGATGCTGTAATCGTCGGTGCTGGAATAACTGGAATTACGACCGCATATTTTTTAACGCAAGCGGGATTGAAAGTTGCCATACTTGAAGCAAACAAAATAATGAATGCCACAACCGGTCATACAACTGCAAAAATAACTGCTCAACATGATTTAATTTATGATGAGCTAATTCAACATTTTGGATTAGAAAAGACAAAAATATTTTATCAGTCTACTAAAAATGCGATGGATTTTATGAAGAAATATAGTAATGAGAATCAAATAGACTGCAATTTTGAGATTCAAGATGCAACAATTTATACAAATTCAGATAACTATGTTAGTAATCTGGAAAAAGAATTAAAAGCTTATGAACTATTAGGAATTGATTCGTTTGGGGCTGTGAAAACTTTATTACCTATTGATACAAAATATTCAATTACAATGAGAAATCAGGCTCAGTTTCATCCATTAAAGTATTTAATTCAATTATTAAAAGATTCAATAGAAAACGGATTAAAGGTATATGAAGAAACTGTTGTAATAAATGTAGAAACAGGAAATCGCCCAGTTGTTGTAACTCAAAGTGGAAGAAAAATAAAATGTAAGCATATTGTAAGTGCATCTCATTTTCCTTTTTATGATGGTAATCAACTGTTTTTTACGAAATTACATGCAGACCGCTCTTATGCATTAGCCGCTAAAGTAAAAACAGCCTACCCTGGAGGCATGTACATAAGTGCAGAAAATCCAAAGAGATCATTAAGATCAATTAAATATAATAACGAAGAATTAGTAATAATTGGTGGAGAAAGTCATAAAACAGGTGTGGAAACTCGTACGATGAGTTTTTATGAAAATTTAAAACTATTTGGTGAAGAAACTTTCGGAATTGATGAAATAAAATATAGATGGTCTACTCAAGATTTAATTACGTTAGATAAAATGCCTTATATCGGGCGATTATCAAAGAAAAACCAAAACATATATGTAGCAACAGGTTTTCGTAAATGGGGTATGACTAATGGAACTGTTTCCGCTCAGTTAATAAGTAACTTAATATTAGAAAAAGAAGCAGTTGATGAAGATGTGTTCACACCATCAAGATTTCAAGCAGACCCTAGCATCAAGCATTTCTTAATGCAAAATATAGATGTAGCGAAGCATTTAATTGAAGGGAAATTAGAACCTGTTTCTAGAAAAATAGAAGAGTTATATAATGATGAAGGCTCCGTAGTTACCCTAGATGGCAAAAGAGTTGGGGCTTATAAAGATGTAAATGGAAAAGTTCATTGTGTTGATACAACCTGCACTCATTTAGGTTGCGAGGTTGAGTGGAATAATGGTGAAAAATCATGGGATTGTCCATGCCATGGCTCAAGATTTTCAATCTATGGTGAAGTATTAGAAGGTCCAGCTGATCAGCCACTAAAACAAGTTTTTGTTCAATAACTGATAGAAATTAATGAGGAGAAACAATGCGAGAAAATAAAATAGCGATTATTACCGGTGCAAGTCGTTTAAATGGAATCGGAGCGTCAATTTGTCACTTATTAGCTGATAACGGGTTTGATATCTTCTTTACGTACTGGTCTATATATGATCAAGAAATGCCTTGGGGAATTAAGGAAAATGAACCACTTAAATTGAAAAATGATCTGTTAAAAAAAGGTGTACGAGTATCTAGTCTAGAGCTAGATTTAACAAAGGAAGATTCACCTACCGAACTTTTTGAGAAAGTGATTGAACATCTCGGATATCCGCTGGTGTTAATTAACAATGCCGCATATTCAACAAATAATGATTATTCCAATTTAACTTTTCAAGAATTAGATAAGCATTATGCAGTGAATATTCGGGCGACAACCATGTTAAGTACACTTTTTGCTCAAAAATTTAAGTTTAAAAGTGGTGGCAGAATTATTAATCTCACATCAGGCCAATTTAAAGGAGCAATGCCTGGAGAGCTTGCTTATGCTACTACAAAAGGAGCAATTGATGCATTAACAATAACATTATCAGCTGAAGTTGCGAAACTAGGAATAACAGTTAATGCCGTTAACCCTGGTCCAACTAATACTGGATGGATGACAGACGTTATTAAAACAGAGCTATTGCCTCTTTTTCCTTTTGGACGAATAGGTGAGCCTAGTGATGTCGCTAGGTTAATTAAATTTTTAGTAAGTGAAGATGCAGGATGGATAACAGGTCAGATTATCCATTCTGAAGGTGGATTTATAAGATAATAATTAGAGATGTCTCGAAGCAATAGAGACATCTTTTTTTCAGGTACTGAAAGGTTTTTTACCGAAAATAATATGTACTTTATACATAAAGCTGTGAACTTTGATCATTAAGCATTAGTTTTTGTTCATAAAGTATTAAGTATTGTTCATAAAAATTTTGGACTTGATATGAATTCTAAATCATTTATATTCCATAACAATACAATCTCTAAGCTCACCTTCATGTAACTCATGTTTCGGAAGTAATCGAATTTTTTTAAATCCACACTTTTCGTAACACTTAATCGCGCGTTCATTCCATGTTTGTGGATCTACTACTACTTTTTTAGCGTTTTGATTTGAAACTAAGTAATTCACCGTTGATGAGACGAGTAAACTTCCAATCCCACGATTCCAGAAATCAACTTCACCAATAAATTGATCCATTCCGTAAATAAGTTCACTTGAATCCTTGTAACCATACTCACTTTTTGAATCACCGTCTAATTTATAAAATTGTATATAACCAATTTCAATGTTTTCATACATGGCAATACACATTTGAATAGAAGGGTCTTTTGTAAAAAATATGTTTCTAACTTTTTCATCACTGAATGGATTATCTCGACCTTCATAATATTGAAGAACTTTTGGATCAGAAAGCCATTTTGAAAGTAAGGGAACATCACTTTCTAATAATTGACGAATAATCACCTTATTATTTTGGAAAATCACGTACATTCCTCCTTAAATTTGGAAATGAAATGGTTAATTTTATCATATCATCTTTAATAATATTCATTTAATCAATTCCTATTTGAAGAAATGAGTTTAAAGTCAGAATTTTTCGAATACAAAAAGATAAGTGCTAAAATAAGAATACTTAATTGAATAAGTAGGTGAGAAAGAAATGTTAATAAATAAAGTTGTTATTCAAACTTGCCTTTTAAATGAAACAAAAGATTTTTATATTAACAAATTGAAATTCAACTGCATAACCTCGAAAAATAATAGCTTTACAATTGAAGTAGGAGAAAGTTTATTAGAATTCGTAGAGGCCAAAGAAGGCACGAATCCCTTCTACCACTTTGCTTTTAATGTTCCATCAAATCAGTTCCAAAAAGCCAAGAAATGGGCACAATCTATCGTAAAACTAACAATGGAAGAGGGACATGATGAGATCTATTTTGAATTTTTAGATGCACATTCATTTTATTTTGAAGATCCATCCGGTAATATTGTGGAATTTATTTCAAGACACTCTATTTCACGTAAAAGTGTTATGCCATTCTCGGTTCAATCAATCTTAAATATTAGTGAAATAAATCTTACTACTCACGATGTATTTACAGTAGGTAAGCAATTAATCTCTAATGGCATTTTAGAAAGAAATAATAATGAATTGATAAATGGTTTAAACTTTATGGGGGGAAAGGGTTGTTTTATCCTTTTAGGACCACCAAATAGGAAATGGTTATTTTCAAATAAAAATGCTGAAATATTTCCTGTAGTCATTACCATTGATAATGGAAAGATTATCATTGTAAATGAGCGGGGAGAAATAAAGATTAATAGTATAAAGAAATAGAAAAATGAAATTCAGTAGACGAGAGGTGAAAAAGTTGATTAAAAGTATATATGAAACACACTTAGAAGTAAGGAATTTAGAAGAATCAATTATGTTTTACGAAAAACTAGGTATTAAGCTTGCACATAAAATAGAAGAAAGAAGAGTAGCCTTCTTTTTTATAGGCGAGGAAAAGCAAATGCTCGGACTTTGGGAGGTAGGGAAAGGTACGGAATTTCACAAGGGTCACTTCGCTTTTGGAGTAAATCTTAAAGAACTAGAGAATAGCAGAGAATGGCTACAAGAGTGAGGAATCCAACCGACTGAAAACTTTTTTTGGTTAAATCCGATTGAACCAGTTGTACATACTTGGATACCAGCAGTAAGTGTCTATTTCCGTGATCCCGATGGAAATAGCTTAGAATTTATAACTCTTCTTGAAGGAGAACCTATTAAAACGAATGAAGATCTATATTTAAGTAAATGGAACGAAAAATATTTAAAATGACAAATTGAAAAAATATTTTAAAAAAAGTAGATAGGATTAAGTCGAATAGGTCTAACAGAGTATGATTTCTTTAAATTAACTAAGTGTATTTAGATATGATGGAGATAACTTATAAAAATAAGTGAATAAGTTAAAGAAAAAATAAAAAACCACATTTAGTGATATTATCCCCTTTAGGT
>NZ_NULG01000122.1 GCF_002577195.1 Bacillus sp. AFS041924 | reverse complement strand
TTTCCATTGTTTCCACAGGCACATTCTGAGTCTTCTTCTTATCCATTTATCAAAGTTTTTGAAGTGACTTGGCGTATCTGCTAACGCATAATATCCACACCAACCTATTAGAAATTTATTTAGCTTCTCTATTCTACGTTCCATGGGTATTGGTGCCTTTCTGGATGTAAGTTCCTTGATTTTCTGTTTTACTCTTCTAATACTCTCTTTCGAGATTCGTATTTTCGGTTCCCTAGTATTTGTAAAACTAAAACCAAGAAATTTTCGTTTCCATGGTCGGTCAATTGCCGATTTCCCCATGTTTACTTTTAGTTTTAGTTTTGTTTCGATAAAGGTCACGATACCTGACATTACTCGTTTTCCTGCTCGCTTAGATTTCACGTATACATTACAATCATCAGCGTACCTTACGAATTTATGTCCTCTCATTTCCAGTTCTTTATCTAGTTCATCTAAAATAATATTTGAGAGTAATGGACTTAGTGGTCCTCCTTGAGGAGTACCCTCCGTACTTTCAGAGAAAATACCACCTATCAGTATCCCTGCATTTAGATAACTCCGAATCAATTTCAATAAAACCTTGTCATGGATTTCCTTTCTAAGAATTCCCATTAACTTATCATGGTTTACTTTGTCAAAGAACTTTTCTAAATCAATATCTACTACCCATCTATACCCCTCTTTTATATATCCTTTCGCTTTTCTTACTGCGTCATGTCCTCTCCTTTTTGGACGGAATCCATAACTATGTTCTGAAAAACTTGAATCATAAATTGGCGTTAATACTTGGGTAATTGCTTGTTGAATGAATCGGTCTAACACGGTCGGAATTCCTAGTAACCTTGTTCCTCCGTTTGCTTTCGGGATTTCGACACGACGGACAGGTTGAGGTTTATAGGTTCCATTTGCGAGTGACTCTTTTAATTCATCCCAGTGTACGACAATGTACGAACGCAGGTCTTTGGTCGACATGTTGTCTACACCGTGACTGCCCCCGTTTCGTTCCACTCTTTTCAGAGCGTTCAGAAGATTTTCCCGTGTTAGTATCCTTTCCATTAACATTTGATATTTCCTTTCTACGTGAACATGATGGTCTATTTGCGTGACATTCTACTCCACCTTCTCAAAGTCCCCCATGTATTCACCATTTCCTCCTTTGAGTAAGCCTTATTTAAGGTTATCTGCTTCTTCATAGAATGTAGTCTCTTAGTATCAGTTCTTCTTAATTTGTTCAGTCCTTCCTTGATGTTTCGAACCACCAAGTACTA
>NZ_NULG01000121.1 GCF_002577195.1 Bacillus sp. AFS041924 | reverse complement strand
TTAGCATTGAAGAACATTAAGATCACTTTATCATTAATAAAATTTACTTATTGTTCCAATATTGACAACTTTATATTTCAACACTCTGAAAAAATCGTTTTCTCGAAGAAAACGATTTTTTAAAGTGTTGAAATCTAAAACACTAAAATAATAATTTGTTTTACTCTAGTAAAGGAAATAAAAAAATATTCATATCAGGAGGCTAAGGTCCCGCCCCTCAAAAAAGCAAGAAATCAACCTCATAGGGCTTCCTTATTGAAGCTTTAGAAATTAATCTTCAAAAATATTTTTCTATTTAAATTTCATAAAACTTCTTAGTATTTTCATACAAAGTTTTATATACACATATTAAATCTAAATTTTTCAACTCTGCAATCTTCGCAATCGATTGATGCATAAATTTAGGGTGTGTCCACTCATTTTCAAAAGGGCCTTCAAATGGCCATGGTCCATCTGTTTCTACCATCATCAACTCAATTGGATACTTTTTTACTAAATCTTGTATTTCTTTCTCATATAATACATCCGGTGTGATTGAGATAAAGTACCTATTTTTTATCATTCGACTAATTGTATGATCGTCTCCCTTAAACCAGTGAAAATGCGCTTTTTGAATAAAATATTTTTCTAGTAAATTACATACGATCTCGGCGTCTTCGTATACCGCATGTAATACAATCGGCTTATTTACTTCTTTTGCAAGTGAGATAAATTTTTCTAGTAATTGAATATAAGGTATATAGTCAATTTGTTCTTCTAAATTCTTATAATATGGTAATCCAACTTCCCCGATAGCAACCATTCCATGCTGATGTTCTTTAATCCATTCGATTAATTCTTCAACCTCATCATCAGAAGGGAGTTGTTGTTCAGGATGATACCCGAATGCTGGATAGACAATATTATTTTGTTTTTTAAATTCTAAATTTTTCTTACTAGATTTTAAGTCCATTGAAACAGAAATGATTGCTTCGATTTCGTGACTTTTTATTTTATTTAACAACTCTTCTCTTTGACTAATATCATAAGAATCTAAATGAATATGAGCATCTATCATTTTCATCGTATTACTCCTTCTCTAAAGCCAAATAGATTTTTCGTTTCCATTCAGTAAATTCGTCACTTAATAATAATTCTTTTTTTCGTGGTCTTGGAAAAGGCACAATGATTTCTTCTTTGATTTTGGCAGGCTTGTCAGAAAATATATAAATTCGATCAGACAACAAAAGCGCTTCATCAATATTATGAGTAACTAATAAAATAGATCGTCGTTGTTCCTCCCAAATGGATAAAAGCCATTGTTGCATTTCAAGTCTAGTAAATTCATCTAAAGCTGAAAAAGGCTCGTCCATACACATAAATAATTGAGGTGCTAGTAATGATCTTAAAAATGAAACTCTTTGTTTCATGCCACCAGATAGTTCATGAGGGTAAGCATTTTCATAGTTTTCTAACCCTGTTTTTTTAAGCCAATCTCTTGCCAACTTTTCATCAGGTTTATGTTTTAATTCCCGGGACAAAACAATATTTTTCAAAACCGTTCTCCAAGGTAGTAAAGCATGGTCTTGTGGCATAAAACTAATGTGACCTAGCTCCCCATTTATGGTGGATCCATTTAACTTTATTTCTCCAGAGTCCGGTTTTAATAACCCACCAATGAGATGGAACAATGTACTTTTCCCACTACCAGATGGACCTAAAATTGATACAAATTCCCCTTCATTTACATAAAGAGAAATATTATCTAGCACTTGTTTATTACTACCATAACTCTTTGATAGCTGTTCCACTTGTAATGTCATTTCTGTTTCTCTCCTTTAATTTTCCATTTAACAGTCAATCGTTCAGTCATTACGATAAGGAAGAAGAACAGCATACTTAAAAGCATAATGATAAAAATGGAAACAAATACTCGATCTGTTCTAAATGAAGATGAAGCTAGAGTCATATATACTCCAATTCCTGATTTTGCTCCAAGCCATTCTGATATAACTGCCCCCATTACACTATAGGTCGCTGAAATTTTTAAGCCTGAAAAGATTGAAGGGAGAGAAAACGGAAATTCAACTTTCCAAAAAATTTGTACTTTGGACGCTCCTGCCATTTTCATATAATTTATTAACTCACTTGGTGTTTGTCGAAAACCATCTAATGCCGATACTGTTATAGGGAAAAAACACACCAATAAGATAATGATTAATTTTGGCAATACACCAAATCCAAACCAAATAATTAAAAGTGGTGCTAATACGATAATTGGTACATTTTGCGAAAGAATTAGTAATGGATAAAAAGCTTCTCTCACACCTGGGATTAAGTGCAATAGAAAGGCTATTAAAAATCCTAGTAAACTACCAATTAACAATCCAATAATCGTTAATTGAATTGTAGAAGTAATATGAGGAAGTAATGAATTTAATGATTGAATTCCTTCTTTAAAGATTGAAATTGGCCCTGGCAATAACCATGGCTCTATTTTCCAAATTTTAATACTGAGCTGCCAACAGATTAAAAAAAGCAGGATGACAACAAATGGCTGCCATCCTTTCATATTTTTTCGTTTCATTAACGATACTTCTCCGTTAACACATCCATTGTAATCCCTTGGGGTTGATAAAGAATTTTCATTTGAGTAATAACATTATGGCAACCTATTTCAATCATTCTTTCATTCATTTTTTGAACAACTAATAATAATTCATTCAAATCACCTTCCATTGTTGTTTCCAATGGTTGTACTTGATATTTTACACCTGATTCATCAATAATCTTAATTGCTTCATCAACTGCAGGAATTACTTCCTCAACATGATTTGTTTTGGGTATTATTTGAACACTCATTAAAGTAGTTTTCATTTTTGCTCCTCCTTATTTTGGTAAGAATTCATTTGTAAAAGCTTCTTCTGGCTTAAATTTACCTTCTAATAATTTATTTTCAGCTAAAAAATCTGCATAGTTTTTCCAGACCGTTAACTTTTGCTCACCCCAACGATTTGCATCGTCTTTATATTTAGATGCTAACCACTCTTGGCTTTTTTCTACTAAATTTTTATCTAGATCAGGATTATCTTTAAGTAAAATCGATGCAGCTTCCTTCGGATGATCAATTGCAAAATTATATCCTTCCGATGCTGCGGCTACAAACGCTTTTACTACTTTAGGTTTTTTGCTAATCATTTTTTCATTTGTAGCTAATACCGGAGTATAGTAATCTAGTTTTTTACTATAATCTGTTAAATAAATCATGTTTAATTTCTCTCCACGCAGCTCAGCTTCAATACCCGTCCATCCTTGATAAATCCATGCGAAGTCGATATCTCTTTTTACAGCTGTAAAGAAATCAGCATCGCCCATATTAACGATATTTAACTTATTTGCATTCGCATGTTCTTCTGACATAAGTGATTTTAAAACGGCTTTTTCAACCGGTGAACCCCAACCACCATATGTTTTTCCTACGAAATCTTTTGGAGACTTAATTTCTTTTTTTACAGGTGATGCAAAACCAGAAGTATTATGTTGAATAACTGCTGCAATTGAAACAATTGGTACATTTTGAACTCTAGCTTGTGTAATTGACTCTTGATAAGAAACTCCAAAATCAGCTTTACCAGAAGCAACTAATTGATCTGCTCCAGTCTCTCCAGGGCTAATAATATCTACATCAAGTCCTTGTTTCTTAAAATATCCTTTTTCCTTTGCAACATATAGTCCAGTATGATTTGTATTTGGCGTCCAATCTAGTACGACCGTCACCTTTTTTAATGGCTTCCCTTTTTTACTAGTAGCTGTTTTGTTTTGACCACACCCAGTTAACATTAAACAAATAGCTACTAAAAAAACTACTAGTTTTTTCATTTATTAAAACTCCTTTTTGTTTTTTGTTTATACAAAAAGAAAACGCCCGGATACTATCCGGACGTAAATGCGCTGTAAAAAACATATCTAAAAGAGATACTGTTCCCTACGCTGGCATCACCCAGATCAGGTTCTAAGAGTCGACGTCTTAAGGACGATATCTCAGCCAGCAACACTGGCACCTCCACATTTTTCTCATATATAAACTTTTCATCATAAATATAACAGATACTGATTGAATTTACGAACTATTTTTAACTTCCATTTAATTGTTTTAATAGTCTGTTAATACAACCTATTAAACACATGTTTTGAAAGAGATTAATAAACAAAATTATCATTTATTAGTATAGTAAAATCATACTTGAATAAAGAATATACTACATCATCAAATTATGAGCAAAATGAGGGGATTTTTTGAATAAACCAATCGGAGTCATTCACTCAGGTGTTGAAGGCTTAACAATTGCCAAACAAATTATACGACAATTACCTAAAGAAGACATTTTATACTTAAGTGACACTGTAAGATGCCCGTTTGGATCACGAGCATAAAAGTCTATCTTTATATATGAAGAAAACCAACAAATTTAAACTTTGTTGGTTTTCTTCGTGTTTATTCTTTTGGATTAATTGAAAAGTAATCTTTAAACATCGCATTGTTTTTTACTATATCGTCCAATGTATATTGATCTAATACTCGTAAAAATTGATCCAATGCTTGATTAAAGATATGTTTTAAGGAACAAACAGGTGTAATCACACATGTATTGCCATGCTCAAAACATTCTACAATATTAAAGTCTTCTTCAGTTTTACGGATAATTTCACCTATATTTATTTCTGATGGTGATTTAGCTAAACGTATTCCACCATTTCTGCCACGTATAGTCTCGATATAACCCATCTTCCCTAAATTATAAATTATTTTCATTAGATGGTTTTTAGAAATATCATAAGCTTCTGCAATGTCTTTTATATTAACTAATTTTTCACGTGGTTCAGAGGATAAATATATTAATACACGAAGAGAGTAATCCGAATAAGTTGTTAAACGCATAACTTGTCCTCACTGTTTTGTTTAAATTCATCATAGCATAATTGTGAACATTTTTTAAACTTTTATGTATTATCACGAAAAAACACTATAAAGATGTATTTTACATATTGCTTTAAATACTATTCAGGTCTAATATAAAGATGTATTCACAATACTACTTTTCAACATACCTAGGGGGATTTTTTATGTTATCTCAAAAAACAATTGAAATTATTAAGTCAACAGTTCCAGTTTTAGAAGTAAAGGGAACTGAGATTACTTCAGTATTCTATAAAAATTTATTTACTAATCATCCTGAATTATTAAATGTATTTAATCATACTAATCAACAAAAAGGCAGACAACAAACAGCTCTTGCAAATACTGTTTTAGCTGCAGCACAAAACATTGATAAGCTAGAAACAATTCTACCTGTTGTAAAACAAATCGCGCAAAAGCATCGTAGTCTTTTAGTAAAACCAGAACATTATCCAATCGTAGGGCAACATTTACTAGGAGCTATCAAAGAAGTTCTTGGTGATGCTGCAACAGAAGAAATACTTGGTGCCTGGGGCGAAGCTTATGGAATTATAGCTCAAGTATTTATCGATATTGAAAAAGAAATGTATGAAGAGGCTTCAAATCAAGATGGCGGATGGTCTGAATTTAAAGAGTTTAAAGTCATCGAAAAAGTTGAAGAAAGTGATGTAATTACATCATTCTACTTAAAACCAAAAGATGGTTCTTCTGTTCCTACTTTCCTACCAGGACAATATATTACTGTAAGATCACAAATTCCTGGTGAAGAATATTTATCTAACAGACAATATAGTTTATCCGATGTACCTGGTAAACCATACTTTAGAATTTCAGTAAAAAGAGAAGCTGAAGAAAATCAACCATTAGGAAAATTCTCAAACTTCTTACACAATCAAGTTAATGTTGGTGATACATTGGAAATCACTGCTCCAGCCGGTGATTTTACATTAAATACTGAGAAGGCTTCAGATGTTGTCTTTTTAAGTGGTGGAGTTGGAATTACTCCTTTAATGAGTATGGCTAAGTCAATTGTAACTAGTCAACCGAATCGTCAAGTTAACTTCATTAGCGCTTCAAGAAACGGTAAATTACAAGCGTTTGAAAATGAACTAAACGAATTAAAAGAACAATTAACAAATTTCAATTTATCATTTGTTTACGAGAATCCTTCTGAGGTAGACCTTCAAAATAACAACTTCAAAAAGCAAGGTTATATCGATGCAGAATGGTTAAAAAACAATCTTAAATTAGACAATGCAGATTATTACGTATGTGGTCCAGTACCGTTTTTAAAATCTATTATTACAAGTTTAAAAGAATTAGGCATCAAAGATACTCAAATTTATTTTGAATTCTTTGGACCATCAATCAGCTTGGACACTGAACCAAAAAACTCTGTATATCAAGGCTAACATTTTAAAGGATGCTCAAGTTTTGAGCATCCTTTTCATCTTCGTTCTAATACTATCGCTACTCTCTTTAAAATCGTAGGTATGGTAAAACTACCAAATATAGCGATTAGATCACTTGAGTAGTATTTTTTTAGGGAGCCATATACTAAGCCACTAATCATCATATCGTACAAAAGGAATCGACCAAAATCACGTTTCGTTATGACCATAAAGACGATTGGTGCATTTCTTGTTGTAAGAATAAGCCCACCTTCTTCTAGAAAAATTGATCATTCTATCAAATGAGTATTATTTATTTTTTTCTGGTAAAAACCAATAATATTTCTCAATCTCTTCTTTTACTTTTATCAATCCAATTTTCTCTAAAACTCTTATTGAGGCATAATTATAAACTGAACAAATAGCAATAATTTTTGTAACATGCTCCTTCTGCAATCCCCACTTACAAAAATCCTTTCCCATTTCAGTAGCATATCCTTTACCTTGATAATTAGGCGCAATACTGTAACTAATTTCCATTATCCCATTTTCGTCAGGTCCACCTTTAAATCCCATATCACCAATAATCAGTCGATCCTTTTTATGAATGATAATCCCTTCATATTCTTCTTCATTAGGATGAGTTTGAAAGCGTGAGATTTTATAAGGGAAAA
Source organism: Bacillus sp. AFS041924 (assembly GCF_002577195.1). Classification (GTDB taxonomy): domain Bacteria; phylum Bacillota; class Bacilli; order Bacillales; family Bacillaceae_G; genus Gottfriedia. The sequence goes on along the minus strand of NZ_NULG01000121.1, from coordinate 14,328 downwards.
GATTTTTATATATGGGAATTGGCCATCCACTAGCGAATTTATAATACTGATTCTCAAATTCTAACTCTTTATTACCACTTAATACAGAAATCATTGCTTCTGCTGTAAAAGTCATTAATATTAAGTTTTTAGTTTCAGTAATTAGCATTACAAGACTCCTGTATATTAAATTTTATTTTGACTACTGTTTCCTTTAAAAAATATTCTAGAAATTACTAAACCGATTAAACCAAGCAGAATGAATAAGCCAGCTCTTACCATCAATGTAATGTTTGGTAAATCTATTAATACAAGTTTTCCTAGTGTAAGTAATAATAAACCTATCCCAATATAAGTCCATACTTTAAACTTCTTCATGTTTCCAAGTATCATAGCTAAAATTGAGAGTACAATCCAGCTTATATTAATTGACAATCGAATCATATTGTCCGATAAATCTACTGCTATGATTTGAACAATTTGTGTTATAAAAGCGATCATTATAACCGTAATTAATAAAGAACTGCTTAATAAAATAAACTGTTTTTCATCTTCATTTTTATAAGCCAAAGTTGCAATTGCAATAAGGGCGATGATTAATACGAACCAATTCATTGTTTCAAATGACCAAAGAGCATCCATACCAACCGATAAAATCGATATTCCTACAGGTATGAATGTTAGAGCCGCTATGATTAATTTCAGTAAATCACGATACCTTAAATAGAATAAATAAGTTAGTAATGCTTGAATGATTAAAACAGTACTTAATAAATTTTCTGAAACACTGTCTAAGCATAGAAATGAAAAGGCTAAAAGAAAGTTAGTCGAAAATGCAAAGAAATAATCCGATTTCTTTTTATAATAAAAACTTAGGAATAAATAACCTACACATAAAAGGATTAAAATCATTATTCTAGTCTGATTTTCATAACCACTAAAGATCCATCCAATTGTAAAAATAAAACTTGTGTGTAGAAGTAATATTTGCTTCTTAATAGCAAACTTAGATTTTATCAAAATAGCTAACAAACTAATATGTTGAATGATAATACTGATTGCAAAATATTCGATTCCTTTTGTATTAAAATTAACTAGAGTAACAATTAAATATGATAAATGTAGTAGTATTACTGATGAAATAAATATAAATTTATATTTATTAAGTACTGCATAAAAAATGAAGCATAAATAAATAACGGTTTCATAAATCGAGAAGAATAAATAATTAGGTGAATCGCTTTTAACTAGGTAGGGTACAAAAACGGCTCCTAATATACTGATCAACCCTATTACTTCGGATTTATATCTATTCATTGAATAAAAGCCAAAGCATACCCAAACAATTAGAAGAGAAAATGCAATGGTTGACCCGACCATGTGATATAAATGATGCATAGCAAAGGTAGTTAAAAATAATACTGGCAAAACTCCACCTATTATCGATTGACCAAGCGTTGATCGTTTCGCCTTCATTTGACGATTTCCGTACCAGAATAAAGCTATAGCAATTACAAATCCAATCCCTACTTTTGCATACTTGTTTAGTACCCCATAATCGGATGCTGCTTTAAAGCCCCACATGACTCCAAGAATGAAAATAAATATGAAGAATCTTGGTAACCACTTTTGGAAAATAAGTGCTTCATAATCTACCTTTTCGTCAATATCAGCTGTCATTTTAACCTGTCTACTAACTGTTTTTTTCGTTAATGTTTTATTTACTTTATTTTGACTTGATTGTTTAATTACATTTGAAGTTTCCTTTTTATCTAAGAGAAATTCAATTTGTTTCTTCATTTCTTTGACTTCTTCTTCAAGCTTCTCTACTTTTGTTTGAATATCTTGATTCTGATTATCCAACTGTATCACCTCTTAACATAACTATGTATTTTATTAAAACTAAATAACTTAAAAGACATCCTTCTTATAAGTTCGATACTTTCTAGATTTATCCTATTAAGAGAATGTTGAAAATTATTATTCTTGCAAATTTCGTCATATTTCCCAGAAAATACATTCAATGATGTTCTAGTCTCTTTCTATTTATCGGTCAAATAAAAAATCCTCTATAAAAAATAGAGGATTTTTTTAATTAAAATAAAACTTTTTCTAATTTTTGTTGCTTAATCATCTCTAGGAAGCTCTCGAACGATTGAGTTCCAATGTCACCTTCGCCACGTTTACGGATAGCTACAGTATTGTTTTCAACCTCTTGGTCACCAACTACTAACATATAAGGTAATTTACGAAGTTGTGCTTCACGGATTTTATATCCAATTTTTTCGCCACGTAAATCAGCTTCAACTCGGATACCTGCAGCTTTTAATTGATCAGCAAGTTTTTGAGCGTATTCATTGTGGACACTTGAAATTGGTAATATACCTACTTGGACTGGTGCTAACCATAATGGGAATGCTCCAGCAAAATGTTCAGTTAAGATTCCTAAGAAACGGTCAATTGAACCATAGATTGCACGGTGGATAACAACTGGGCGCTCTTTTTGGTTGTCTTCATTAACATAAGTTAAATCAAATTTCTCAGGCATTTGGAAATCTAACTGAATTGTAGCACATTGCCAGCTACGTTTTAATGCATCTTGAATATGGAAATCGATTTTCGGACCATAGAATGCACCATCGCCTGGGTTTAATTTAAAGTCTAAGTTCTCAGATTTAAGAACATTTTCTAAAGCCTGCTCTGCTGAGTTCCATAATTCTTCAGATCCCATTGAGTCTTCTGGACGAGTTGACAATTCTACTTTATAAGTAAATCCGAATATACCATAAATTTCTTTAATTAAGTTGATTACTTCAATAATTTCGCCTTCAATTTGGTCTGGACGACAGAAGATGTGTGCATCATCTTGAGTGAAAGTACGAACACGCATCATACCATTTAATGCGCCAGAGTATTCATGACGGTGAACCTGACCATTTTCACACATACGAATCGGAAGATCACGATATGAATGTAATTTATTTTTGTAAACTAACATATGACCTGGGCAGTTCATTGGTTTTAACGCGAAGTTAGTATCATCTACCTCAGTAAAATACATATTTTCATGGTAGTGATGCCAGTGACCTGATTGCTCCCATAATCTTTGGTTCATAATGAACGGTGTACGAACTTCTTTATAATCTTTTGCAGTTTGTAATCCGCGTTCATATTGTTCTAATTCATTACGAATGATTGTACCATTTGGTAAGAAGAACGGCATACCAGGTGCTTCTTCAGAGAACATGAATAATTCTAGCTCTTTACCTAATTTACGGTGATCACGTTTTTTAGCTTCTTCTAATAAGAATAAATGCTCTTCTAATTCTTTCTTGCTTGGGAAAGCTGTACCATAAACACGTTGAAGCATTTTATTATTAGCATCGCCTCTCCAATATGCACCGGCAACAGATAATAATTTAATCGCTTTTACACGGCCAGTTGTTGGGACATGAGGTCCACGGCAAAGGTCTACGAACTCACCTTGAGTATACATTGAAATGACTGCATCTTCTGGTAAATCACGAATTAACTCTAATTTAAATTCATCATCTAACTCAGTGAAGAATTTAATTGCTTCTTCACGGCTAACTTCTGAACGAGTAATTGGTAAATTTTCTTTAATAATTTTTTCCATCTCTTTTTCAATTTTCGGTAGGTCTTCTACTTTAATTGAAACCGGAAGATCAATATCGTAATAGAAACCATCTGCAGTAACCGGACCAACACCAAATGCAGCCTTTTGGTCTTTGTATAAGCGTTTTACTGCTTGGGCTAAAATATGCGCTGAACTATGACGCATCATTTCTAAGCCATCTTGATCATCCTGTGTAATGATTTGAACTTCACAATCTTCAGTAATAGGTGTATTTAAATCAACTAATTTCCCATTAATTTTTCCACCAAGCGCTTTTTTCTTTAAGCTAATGGAGATTGAACCCGCGAAATCTTCAACTGTTGTATTTTGTTCCACCTCGCGAATTGATCCATCTGGTAATTTAATTGAAATCATTTAAGTTCACTCCTTTTTTAAATTAATTTTGACAATAAAAAAAAGAGCACACTCGTAGGGACGAATGTGCTCGTGGTTCCACCCTAATTTAATGTACACAAAAATAAGTATACAAAATCTCAACGTTTTAACGGTCTACACCGATAGTAGTTACTTGTAAATAAATTACGTTCCCCACTATAGCTACAAGGTGGTAAGTCATTCAACGTATAGAGAATTCTCGCACCAAATGAATTCCTCTCTTACTATCGTCTTGAACGCTCGTGTCCTTGATCATTGCTTATTCTTATTTTTCGTATAAAAGTATTATATAGAATGTCATTCAATACTTCAAGTACTCATCTAAAGATTAATTTAATTGTTTATCATTCTATTCAACCATTAATCAGTATGTGACTATATTACTTACTTTAAACATTAATAGTTTTATTTACTTCACTTTTTAATAATTCTTTCCATTCGTCTTTCCATCTTTCGCTTCTTCCTGTATGACGACTAATATTTACCAAAGAATTACGTCCAGTAAAACAAATTTCACCCTTTGGATTAATGCCCATATAGTGTAGATCGATTGATGAATTTCCAACATTTCCAATTTTTACGTATACATCTATTTTTTCATTAAAAAATACTTGTTGTAAGAAATCACATTGTAAGTCAGCGACAACAGGAATAATCTCATTATGACTTTTCGTCCATTCTTGCATTAGACCTAAATAATTTAAATACTCTATACGAGCTTCTTCAAAATAAACGAAAGGCACTGTATTGTTCATATGTCCAAACAGATCAGTCTCACTAAATCGAACCTGAATCGTTATCTTAAACGAAAACTCAGATTGCCATTCTTCTAAATTAGTTACATAACTCATTCTCGCCATCAAATCCGCCCCCCTAACGCTCTTTATTATATCATTAATCTCTTGAAAAATATGAATATTCATTCATTAGCACACAATAAAAACTATGTCTAACAGACATAGTTTTAAATGATATCGTACATTTATTAATTTACTAAAAGTTTCGGTGGATATAGTTACCATGCTTGAAAGTGATTCTTTTGTAATGATGATTTCGCATCCATGCATCTACACGTTTTTCAAAAAGTTCTCCCCCATATACTGGGTATCTTTCTGAAATAGGATTTTTTTCATTATAAATCTTCTGTTTAAAATCCTTCGAGCGAATTAAATAACATTGATCAGAAAAACCATAACCGATAAAAAAGTTTTCATCTTCTTGAAATGACTCTTGTTTAGCTTCATAAATATTTCCATTCCAAACGGGATTTGCTACTTTAATTTGATCATCATTTTGAAATTTTGATATTGATAAATCAATCCAGTTAAATGGTCTATCTAAAATTGAATCACTCGAAAAATGGAGTAAATAGTCTGTATTGCACAGATAAATACTTACTAATTCTGAAATTGAATAATAATAGCCACCTTTAAAACTATCCTTGTTAATTTCAAAAAAGTTAAGAACTTCCTTAGCATAATCTTCAACTACTGTATAGGACGATAAAACTCCTCTTGCAACAAGTTTGTCTGCATACCTACTAACTTCACTAATGCTATCTACGTTATTTATAAATAGTCTTTTTTCTTTAAACTGATATTGATTATAGTTAATCATCTTTTCCAAACGATCTGTCTGTAAAAGTATCTTCCAATCTTTTTCATAGCATTTCGTTTCAAAAGTTACTTGATTTAGTTGCAATCATATCACCTCCAGAGGTGTGGCAGTTCTTTGACGGTGTATTTCCACCTTTCCTGCTTTTAAATTATTGATATGATAGCTAACTTGAGTTTATTAGAAAATATTCGTTTAAATGATTTAGTACAAAAAGAAAAAGCATGTTCCTAGGAACATGCTTTTAAAGATTAAATTTCGTCGCTTCCAAAGAAGTCTTTGAAAGATTGAATTGTAGTTGCACGGTTTAACGCTGCAATTGAAGTTGTTAAAGGAATTCCTTTTGGACAAGATTGTACACAGTTTTGTGAGTTACCACAATTAGCAAGTCCACCGTCTCCCATGATTGCGTGTAGACGTTCTTCCTTATTCATTTCTCCAGTTGGATGAGCATTGAATAAACGTACTTGAGAAAGTGGTGCAGGTCCAATAAAGTTCGATTTACTATTAACATTTGGACAAGCCTCTAAACATACACCACAAGTCATACATTTTGATAATTCGTAAGCCCATTGACGTTTTCTTTCTGGCATTCTTGGACCAGGACCTAAATCATGCGTTCCATCAATTGGGATCCACGCTTTAACACGTTTTAAAGAATCAAACATACGGCTACGATCAACTTGTAAGTCACGTACTACTGGGAATGTGCTCATTGGCTCTAGACGAATTGGTTGTTCCAATTTATCAATAAGTGCAGAACATGATTGTCTTGGTTTACCATTGATAATCATCGAACATGCTCCACAAACTTCTTCAAGACAGTTCATATCCCAAGAAATTGCAGTCGTTTCTTTCCCATTTGAGTTAACTGGATTTTTACGAATTTCCATTAATGCCGAGATTACGTTCATATTCGGACGATAAGGGACAGTAAATGTTTCTTCATATGGTGCAGTATTTGGTGAATCTTGACGTTTAACGATTACCGTAATTGTCTTTTCAGCAGTCATTGTTCCATTATGCATTTGCTTTGTCCTCCTTCTTCTTAGAATAATCACGTTTTCTTGGTTGAATTAATGAAGTATCAACATCTACGTAATCGAATAATGGTGAATTTGTTTTCTCATCAAATTTAGCCATTGTAGTTTTTAAGAAATCCTCATCATTACGGTCTGGAAATTCTGGTTTATAGTGAGCTCCACGGCTTTCATTACGGTTATAAGCACCTAAAGTGATTACACGTGATAAGTGAAGCATGTTTTCAAGTTGACGAGTAAATGAAGCACCTTGGTTACTCCATTTAGCTGTATCATTGATATTAATGTTTTGATAACGCTCATAAAGTTCTTGAATTTTTTCATCAGTTTTTAATAAGCGATCATTGAATCGAACTACAGTAACGTTGTCTGTCATCCATTCTCCAAGTTCCTTATGAAGAAGGTATGCATTTTCTTTACCGTCCATTTTATAAATGCGATTCATCTTTTCTTTTTCTTCATTAGCATTTGCTTCATAAACAGAAGATGAAACATCAGCTGAAGATTTCGCTAAACCATTTACGTATCTTACAGCATTTGGTCCAGCAACCATTCCTCCATAAATTGCAGAAAGTAATGAGTTAGCTCCTAAACGGTTTGCTCCGTGCATTGAGTAATCACACTCACCAGCTGCAAATAATCCAGGAATAGTAGTCATTTGGTCATAATCAACCCATAATCCACCCATTGAGTAGTGAACTGCTGGGAAAATTTTCATTGGAACTTTTTTCGGATCATCACCTGTGAATTTTTCATAAATCTCGATGATTCCACCAAGTTTTACATCAAGTTCATGTGGATCTTTATGTGAAAGATCTAAATACACCATGTTTTCGCCATTGATACCAAGTTTGTGGTCAACACATACAGAGAAAATTTCACGTGTAGCAATGTCCCTTGGTACAAGGTTACCGTATGCAGGATATTTCTCTTCTAAGAAATACCATGGTTTACCATCTTTATAAGTCCATACTCGTCCACCTTCACCACGAGCACTTTCACTCATTAAACGGTTTTTATCATCTCCAGGAATTGCAGTTGGATGGATTTGAATAAATTCACCATTTGAGTAAATCGCACCTTGACGATATACAGCTGCAGCAGCTGAACCAGTATTAATAATTGAGTTTGTAGTTTTACCAAAGATAATTCCAGGGCCACCAGATGCCATAATTACAGCATCCGCAGGGAAACTTACGATTTCCATTGATGTTAAGTTTTGTCCAACGATTCCACGACAAACGCCTTCATCATCAACAGCAACTCTTAAAAATTCCCAGCCTTCATACTTTTGAACAAGACCTTCAGATTCGTAACGACGAACTTGCTCATCTAATGCGTATAATAATTGTTGACCAGTAGTAGCACCAGCAAATGCTGTACGGTGATGTTGCGTTCCACCGAAACGACGGAAGTCTAATAGTCCTTCAGGCGTACGGTTGAACATTACACCCATACGGTCCATCATATGAATAATACCAGGCGCTGCTTCTGCCATTGCTTTTACTGGTGGTTGGTTTGCTAAGAAATCTCCACCATAAATTGTATCATCAAAGTGCTCCCATGGAGAGTCACCTTCACCTTTAGTATTAACCGCCCCATTAATTCCACCTTGAGCACATACTGAATGTGATCTTTTTACAGGAACTAATGAGAATAAATCTACTTTTGTACCAGCTTCTGCGGCTTTAATAGTTGCCATAAGACCAGCTAATCCGCCACCGACGATAATTATTTTCCCACTCATGACTCTCTCTCCTTACAAGTTCGCTAGTGTTGGATCAATGAATGCAAAGATAGCACGTAATCCTACGAATGATAATACAACGAAAACACCTAATGTAACATATGTTGAAATACGTTGTGATCTAGGTGTTACAGTAATTCCCCAAGATACGAAGAATGACCATAATCCATTAGCAAAGTGGAAAATTGTTGAAATAACACCTACTATATAGAAAACTAACATAAATTTTGAAGCGAAAATATCAGCCATCATATTATAATCAACTGTTGCTCCTAGTTGAGCAGCGATACGTGTTTGCCACACGTGCCACGTAATAAAAATTAAAGTAATTACACCAGAAATACGTTGGAATAAATATAACCAGTTGCGTAAAAATCCATAATTTTTAACATTGTTAGTACCTGTGAACGCGATATATAGTCCATAAATCGCATGGTATAAAATTGGTAAGAAAATAACAAAAATTTCTAAAAAATAGCGGAATGGTAAATTCGCCATAAAATCAGCAGCTTTGTTGAATGATTCCGCTCCATTTGTCGCAAAATGATTGACAACTAAATGCTGTGTTAAAAAGATTCCAACCGGAATAACGCCTAGCAATGAATGAAGTTTTCTAAAGAAAAACTCCCTTCCATTCTTGTTGCTCATGTAAACCCCTGCCCCCTTTAGTTTGTGCACATGAAAATTTAATCCTTCTTCTATTATTCTAAAAAAATAGAATAAAAAAGTAATACGCATAAAAAGTCGAAATTTTTATGACATTTATCTACAAACCATTTTACTCCTGATAATATAGCAGGTCAAGAAAACGCGTACATTTTTCTTTACTGAAAAAACTTCTCATTTAGTTTGGTTATCATTGTAATATACAGGTTTCGAATTATTGTTTTTACTACTAAATTTTGTATATAATAAAAACATGTTTTTTAGGAAAGGGAGAGTTATCCGACCATGACGAACGGCATTGAAAATTTAAATATTCCGGGAAATATTTCTAGTTTTGGCTATGAGCTTATACGAAACGATCTTTTGAATGATCTATTAGGAAAAGAGCAAAATGATATTTTATATTGGGCGGGTAAGATGATTGCCAGAAAATATCCTTTAGCAACCTTTGAAGAAATTATAGATTTTTTTGAAAAAGCTGGTTGGGGTTCTCTTACTGTAGAAGATGAAAAGAAACAAGAAGTTCATTTAACACTAACATCTGAATTAATTACATACAGAAATCAACAAAAACATACTGTATCATACCAATTAGAAGCTGGGTTTCTAGCGATGCAAATTGAACAACAAATCGATGTAATTGCTGAAACTTATGAAGAGCCAAGTAGAAAAAGCGATAAAGTAAAATTCATCGTAAAATGGGATTTGAAGGATCCAATTACAAGAAGATAAAATGAAAAACCACAAGAATTGTCTTGTGGTTTTTTCAAATAAAAGAATATTTTTTAATATATGAGTTCTAATCCAGTCTATTTTGCAGCTAAAATTCCCAGTCTTTCCTACTCTTTTCTTGATCCTGCCTTCTATCTCCACCTAGTTTCCTATTTCTTTTAACACCTCTAATAATAGAATTTAACAAAAATATGCAAATAGAAACAAAAAACAAAATGGCGAGTATTAATAGAACTAACTGTAGCACAATTTCCCCATATCCATACGAAAGTAAACTATGCCTCAATATTAATACCTCCTTTATCTACCATCTCGAATAAATTATTAGAATTTACAGAATCTTATTTATAATTTATTCGATTAATTAATAAAAAAACCCTTTTAAGCTTTATCTATACTTTAAGACTCTTTTGTAATGATGCATTTTTCTTACTTCAGAGCCAATTAATAAAAGAATAGTACGCCTAAAAGGGTGTATTTATATTCAGTTTTCTACTGCTACTTCTTCATTAATACGATTTAATTCGTAACCTTCATGAAGCGCATGGACTGCTTCTTGTAATTTTGATTTTGGTATTACTGTAGATACTTTAATTTCAGAAGTACTAACCATTTTTACAGGAATATTACTCTCAGCTAAATATTTAAACATTTTTGCAGCTACACCTGGATTTGAAACCATTCCGCTACCTACAATTGAAACTTTAGCAAGCTCGCTCTCAAAATCAAATGAACGGTAACCTAAAAATTCTTTTTTAGACTCTAGAACTGTTATTGCTTCCATCATATTTTCCGATTTAATTGAGAATGAAAGATTTACTAGGTTATCTGAAGTAACACTTTGGATAATAATGTCAACGTCGATTCCTTCACTTGCGAGTAAAGTAAAGATTTTAGGTAGTAGATCTACATGGTTATCTAAACCATTTAATGTCATCCTTGTTACATTAGATTCGAATGCAATTCCTCTTACGACTGATTGTTGTTCCATTTGTTTTTCCTCCCCAATAAATGTACCGATTTCATCATGTTGACTAGAACGAACTTGAATGACTAAATTATAATTTTTTGCAAACTCTACTGCTCTAGGATGTAAAACCGCTGCCCCTAAAGCCGCAAGTTCAAGCATTTCATCATATGAGACATGACTTAATTTAGATGCGCTTGGCTCAACTCTTGGATCTGTAGTATAAACTCCTAATACATCCGTATAAATATCGCAACGATCTGCATTTAAGGCTGCAGCTAACGCAACTGCCGTTGTATCTGATCCTCCACGACCTAATGTGGTAATTTCATTTTTGTCACTTAACCCTTGGAAACCAGCAACGATTACGATATATCCCTCATCAAGTAATTGTTGAATTCTTTCAGTATGAATCGTTTCTATACGCGCATTACCATGGACAGATTCAGTTTGAATCCCAGCTTGCCAACCTGTTAGTGATATTGCCTTAAAACCTTTTGCTTGAATTGCCATTGCTAGTAAGGAAATAGAAACCTGTTCCCCTGTAGTAAGTAACATATCTAATTCACGTTTACTGTTTTGTGGACTAATTTGAGCAGCTAGACTAACTAGTTCGTCTGTATGATGTCCCATCGCTGAAACCACGGTAACTACTTGGTTTCCTTCTTTATATGATTTGGTTACAGTTTCAGCAACATGCTGAATTCGTTCAACTGAGCCTACTGAAGTACCACCGAATTTCTGAACAATAATTCCCATTTTTCTCATCCTCACTTTTACTTAAAAAAGAATACAAAAAAGGCGCGTGAAGTAATGTTCACGCGCCTAATTTACAAATAATAAAATAGACAAATCATCAACATCTCTTCAATAGCTCCCCGCATACTTATTATGCGACAGTACTACATTTCTTAAATGCAGTCCCAACAAAATGAATTGTGGATTCATTTCATTTCGGCAAAACATCCTTTCAACTGTCCATTACAACGCCACACGTCTATGACAGCATACTCTTAAGTTTTGCACCTCTATTACGAGAGAAAATCATTTAATTTTAACTAAAATATAAATTAATTTGAAAATAGTGTCAAGATAAAAATTTCAGATGGTACTTTCTTCACTCTTTATGGAAATGCTGATAAATTTCTTCTGCAACATTTTTTGGCATTTTCGCTGCTACTAATTCATCAACTGATGCTTCTCTTATTTTTTTTACTGATCCAAAATGTTTAAGCAAAGCTTTCTTTCTTGTACCACCAACTCCTGCTATCCCATCTAAAGCAGATTGAACCATAGATTTACTATGCAATTGACGATAGAATTCGATTGCAAATCTATGGACCTCGTCTTGAATTCTTTGTAGTAAAAAGAATTCTTGGCTTTGTCTACCTAATTGTACAATTTGAGGAGGTTGACCAATTAATAACTCAGAAGTTCTATGTTTCTCATCTTTTACAAGTCCCGCAGTCGGGATAAATAACCCTAATTCATTTTGAAGTACATCTTCAACAGCAGCTAGATGTCCTTTCCCTCCATCGACAATTATTAAATTTGGTAGAGGCAAATTTTCTTTTAATGCTCTTGAATATCTTCTACGTACTACTTCTCGCATTGAATCATAATCATCTGGTCCGACAACCGTTTTTATTTTATATTTGCGGTAATCCTTTTTTGAGGGTTTACCGTCAATAAAAACAACCATAGCTGAAACAGGATTCGTACCTTGAATATTTGAATTATCAAACGCCTCAATGCGATATGGTGTTTCAATATTTAATATATCTCCTAGTTTTTCAATGGCTTTGACCGTTCTTTCTTCATCTCTCTCGATTAATTTAAATTTTTCACCGAGACCTATTTTTGCATTTTTATTTGCTAATACAACTAGTTCCTTTTTCTGACCTCTTTTTGGTTGAATTACAGGTATTTTTAGTAATTCTTTAAGAATATCAGTATCAACTTTATCCGGTACAAAAATTTCTTTCGGTTTGATATTATGAGGTTTCTCATAAAATTGGCCTATAAATGATAAAAACTCTTCTTCTGGTTCATCGTAAATAGGAAAATAAGATACATCTCGCTCAATTAATTTTCCTCTCCTAACAAAGAAAACCTGGACACACATCCATCCTTTGTCAACGGCATAGCCAAACACATCTCGGTCAACTAAATCACTACTCATCATTTTCTGCTTTTCCATCGTAGCTTCAATTGATACGATTTGGTCCCGATACTCTTTTGCACGCTCAAAATCTAATTGTTCAGATGCAGCTAGCATTTTTGCCTCTAGCTCTTTTTGAATTTGGTCTTCTCCTCCATTTAGAAAACGAGCAATTTCATTAACTATTTCTTGATTTTGATCATCAGTTACTTCCTTTACGCAAGGAGCAAGACACTGACCAATATGGTAATATAGACAAACCTTATCTGGTAATGAAGAACATTTCCTCAAAGGATACAGACGATCTAATAATTTTTTTGTTTCATTTGCGGCAGTAGCATTAGGAAACGGTCCAAAATATTTTCCTTTATCTTTTTTTACATTACGCGTTATTAATAAGCGTGGATGTTTTTCAGAAGTTATTTTAATAAAAGGATATGACTTATCATCCTTTAACATAATGTTATATTTCGGGTCATATTTCTTAATTAAATTCATTTCAAGAATTAATGCTTCCATATTTGAAGAAGTAACAATATATTCAAAATCGGTAATCTCTTGGACTAGTCGATATGTTTTACCATCATGGGAGCCTGTGAAATATGATCTAACTCTGTTTTTTAGTACTTTAGCTTTCCCTACGTAAATAATAGTCCCCTGAATATCTTTCATTAAATAGCATCCAGGCTGATCTGGTAGAAGCGCTAATTTTTCTTTTAAGTGATTGTCCAATTCCCTCACCCCTTTCGTGCAATTGTACACTTAATATTATAATCTCCATATTTAAAAACTGAAAATACTTTAATGATATTAAGTAAAAATTAAGCTTTCTACCGTAACTTTAATGTCATCAAAGAAAAAAAGGAGATATATTTGAATGCACAAAGTTCGAGTAATTCATTTTTGGATTGGAGTAATTGTTTCGGTTTTCTTATTAATCGAATCTACAACAGGAATTATCCTGTATTTTAATAAAGGTGGAGAAGATCGAGGAAAGTTTTCAATGCAAGGTCAATTTCCATCAGGTGGTCAGTTTAATGGAAACCAGCAATCTAACTCACAAATCAGCAGTGATCAAAACAACACTCTTCAAAATGAGCAAAATGGAGAAAATACTCAAGCCTCATTTCCAAACTTTGAAAATAGACCTGAGCAATCTGCATTTTCAGTAAAAAGCTTACATACTGGTATTATCGGATTAATAAGCGGCATCGGTCTTTTTATCCTAACTGGAACCGGGTTAGCTTTATCTTGGATATTGTGGAATAATAAACGAAAAATGAAAAAAAGAAAAGAAAAAGTTTCAATGGCTGTTTAAAAAAACCATTCAGATAAAATCTGAATGGTTCAGTGTGTAGACAAAGTCCCCAAAATTTGATTTTCAGACTG
>NZ_NULG01000120.1 GCF_002577195.1 Bacillus sp. AFS041924 | reverse complement strand
CTGTGAGAGTAGAACGTCGCTTGGTTTGTGATTATTCCGCAGTAGCTCAGTGGTAGAGCACTCGGCTGTTAACCGAGTGGTCGTAGGTTCGAACCCTACCTGCGGAGCCATTTTGGAGAGCTGTCCGAGTGGCCGAAGGAGCACGATTGGAAATCGTGTAGGCGGGTAACCCTGTCTCAAGGGTTCAAATCCCTTGCTCTCCGCCACAAACTTTCAGCACTAAATATACTGGCCCGTTGGTCAAGCGGTTAAGACACCGCCCTTTCACGGCGGTAACACGGGTTCGAGTCCCGTACGGGTCACCATTTTATTACGGAGGATTAGCTCAGCTGGGAGAGCACCTGCCTTACAAGCAGGGGGTCGGCGGTTCGAGCCCGTCATCCTCCACCATATCTTTAAAAATGAAATAAACTTCATGGATCTA
>NZ_NULG01000119.1 GCF_002577195.1 Bacillus sp. AFS041924 | reverse complement strand
AAAAATGGGGTTCAGACTAGTTTAAGTAACCGGGTTTTTTCATTATTATTTAAAGAATGAAAGAATCGCATCAAATAATGCTGAGAAGAAATCCTTTAGTTTTTGAATAAAAGATTGACCTTCTTCAGAATTTAAGTATTCTGAGATTTTATTTTTAGCTTTAGTTAATTGGTTACCTACTTGATCCCAATTAATATTTAAATCTTTCATTTTTTCAAATAAAGCCATTAAACTAGCTTTTTGATCAGCCGTTAATGTAATGCCAAGATCATTTGCTAAGCGATCGATTAATGATTTTAATTCATCAGTCGACATGTTAGGATTTTTTGCAAGCTCTTCTTTCACTTTCGTAACAAGTTGTACGGCTTTTTCATTACCAACTGAATCACCAAGCTCTGCAGTTTTAACCATTTCTTCATTTGCTACTTTTTTAACATCATCAGGAATAACTTCTCCTGAACTTAGCTCATAAGCCTTCATAATCCCAGTTAAAGCTGCAGTACCAGATACTTCAAATGGTGCTGTTATAACAATATTTGCATCCTTTAATCCAGCAGTAATTAAGGCATTTGTATACATTGAGTTAGTAACCCATGAAATATTATTTGATTGAACGACGATGCCTGTATTTTTTTCACCAATTGTAATCATAGCAGATGAAAGAGCTCGTGTACCAATTTGAGCACTAGGTACAGTACCATCTAAATATTTATGCTCCTCTTGGTTCGAAACGGTAACAATTCTAGCATCAGCTGGTGCATTCATTTCTGCTAATAATGCTTTCTTTTGCGTTTCAGTTAAATTTTGTCCAAGAGTAACAATTGTTTCACCAGGAACAGAATCAGCAAATACCGATAAAGGCATAGCTATTAATCCCATTGATAAGGTGAACGCTATTAACTTTCGTTTTAACAAAGAGACACTCCCTTTACACTAATCCAAATTTTTCATCTTACAATATTATTATAGTACTTTTCGAAAACTTGTCATTACTTTTTGTTTTTTGTATGATAATATCAGCGTTACTAGTTTATTCAGTAATGATAATTATAGGACAATTAAGTCTTATGAAATTGTTGTACATACATAAGGAGGATTTTATTATGAAAAAAGCAAGTATTACGTTTGAAAATGGTGAACAAATTTTAATCGAATTATTCCCAGAGCATGCACCTGGTACAGTTGAAAACTTTGAAAAATTAATTCGCCAAGGTTTTTACGATGGATTAACTTTCCACCGTGTAATTCCTGGTTTCGTATCTCAAGGTGGAGATCCAAACGGTAACGGAACAGGTGGCCCAGGATACAATATTAAATGTGAAACAGTTGGTAATCCATTAAAACATAAAGCTGGAGCTTTATCAATGGCACATGCTGGAAAAGATACTGGTGGTAGCCAATTCTTTATCGTTCACGAGCCACAACCACATTTAGATGGAGTACATACGGTTTTTGGTCAAGTAATCGAAGGAATGGATACAGTTTTAAGAATGCGTAACGGAGACGTTATGAAAGAAGTTAAGGTTTGGGACGAAGAATAGTCTCTAATTAAATTAAAGTCTTTTTTAAAGGACTTCAAAATAGGAAAACGAAAACCACAAGGAAAGAAAATTCCTCGTGGTTTTTTTTTCTATATTTCCAATATGTTTAACGTTGTTGATAATAATACTGGTTATTATTATGATAGTAAGTCTGATTATTGTGTTCTCCATACCCTTGCCTGCTTTGAACTTGTTGATTACAGTTTTTTGGTGGTCCAATAAATACAGAAGGTTGTAAAGATGCTGTTGCAGTTTTCCATTGATTTTCATCTAGACAGTAAGTATGTGAAACGATATTTGAAGGTGTGAACTTCATTAAATCAGAAAATAAAATTACGTCAGGACTAGGTGCATTGAAAATCGCTAATAGATGAGTATTGTCAACAGTTGCGATTTCATAATGCCACCAGCCTTGGGGAACATTTGCAACTTGCCCAGGCGTAATTGGGAAATTTAAAAGCTGCTTTGTATAAGGATTCAAAATCGATACAACCGCGGATCCAGCAATACAATAAACTAATTCTGACGAGTTTTGATGGTAATGTGGCTCTACTACATTACTAACACTTAAATAAATATCTAATAATGATAAATTATCCAAAGTATTCAAGTCATTAACACTAAGTTGATTAATTAAGTTTTGATTATCCTTTATAAACGCATGATTCTTATTCAAATCAAAAGTAAATTGAATACTTGGCGATGTATAATCTAAATCCAACCTCATAATGATCATCCTTTTAGTAAAATCTAATTAAAATTTACTTTATTCAAATATAGATTAATTGGTGACAAAAGCCTAAACGAAAAGAGATAGAAGGAAAGGGAATATCCTGTAGAAGAAATCAATCTTACAGGGCTTCTTTTACATATATTTGGTATTTTATTAACGCGTTTCTTTTTCAACAATTTGAAAAGTTTTTTATAGGATTTTCAATTTTTCTAATTCTTTCCCTCCATCCTCGATCGTGTTCTTTTATTTTTTTCAGACTTGACAGAAAAATGTGAGAATTATATATTTGAAATATTGATATATTTGGAACGATTTTATGTATTTGCCGTACTATAGAGGGGAAATCAATCATATATTATGTATTGATTTATAGGGGAAATTAGAGTTTTAATAATTTTTAAGAGGGGTTAACATGTTAATTAGGTATAAGAAAACATATGAGAAAATTGCAATGGGCCTGCTTTCGTTTATGCCGAATGAAAAGAATGTGAAGAATTTAGTAAATACGATTAAAGAATATGAAACGAAAGATGATAATCATTTATTCCTTTGGAAATTAGACGATATTGTAGGGATTATTGGAATACAACTACTGCCAGATAAAGTTATTTTGATTAAACATTTAAGTGTGAACCCTTCATTCCGAAACCAAGGTATTGCAACTTCACTTTACGAAGCTATAAGATCTCAGTATACAGACTATACAATCGTAACAACGCAAGAAATAGCTTCATTTATTGAACATTGTCATGTTAGTTTAAAAGTATTATAGAAAAAAGGTGCTTAATTTATGAGCACCTTTTTTACGTTGTTTAATAGTTAAAACGGTTATAAAACGAAACATTTGAGAATAAAGTAATAATTTTTTGATGTTGTTATAGAAATTATTTTAAATGATAATTTGCTTTTAATAAGGTATGTTTTTATATTTTAAAAATATTCAAGCTGTTTAATGTTAGAAGGATATTTATTGGCAAAAATACTGAGTAATTAAATGATATATTTCTCTAAGTAAATGGTATTAATAAAGTTCTATAGTTGTAGGCTTTTTTTGTAGAATAAGTTGATTGGAACGAAAGGTTGATCGACTCCTATGGGAAATGCGGGAAGGCTGAGACCCCGCAGGCGTGCCGAGGAGGCTCAGGTCTCGCCCCATGGAAAGCGAGCAACCTGCAGTGGAAATCAACATCATACAGCCTCCTTTAAAATTGAAAAATATCGTTGAGTTATTTTTGTTTACTTTCTATTTTTTTTTTTCTTAATTCTAACTGTTTTAATCTTTCCGAAATAACATCTGATCGATCACGTGTAGAATGTTTATTCATTAAATCTTCCGTAAAAGATGCATAGTGTTCTTTTTGATTTTGATATCCTTTAACTAATTCTTGGTCATTTATTGGGAGCTCAAAATGGTGAAAATCTGTTTCGTTTTGAATATTCAATTGTAAATCTGATATGATTTGTTTAAAACGAATTGGATCAATCCCAGCCATTTCCAATAAACTCGAATCATTTGAAAACGAAATGACGTGTCGCATTAATTTTTTAGCACCGGTAAAGTTTTTCCTTCTATAATGATATAACACTACCGATAATCTAATTAAACCTAACCATACTTTTTTATAATCATCGTTTAGTTCAAGTTTCCATTGTTCTTCTAGAATTTCATGACATTCAAAAAAGTCTTGATCAAAATGGAAATGACATAAGTATTTTATGTATCGTTCATTTTTATTGTAATGGACCAAGTTTTTCACCTCTTTATTACTAAAATATTAACAGAAATGGAATTATTTAAAAAGAAGAAAGCCTAGAGCTAATGTCTAGACTTTCACGTTTTGTTTATTCACGGGGTTAAATTAACAGACGAAAGCACATCCAACGATGATTAATAAAATAAATAATACTACGATTAAAGCAAAGCCTCTGCCGTGGCCGAAACCGCCGAACTCTGGAGAAACAGCACCTTTACTCATGAAATAACCTCCTTACCAAAAAAATAATTCTTCTTGCACTGATATCTTATGAAAAATTTTAGAAAATGGTATAGGCGAAAAAACAAAAAAATAGGAACAAAGTGACTTGATCGATGAAAAATCCTTTTCTGTTATATAGTTTTATGAAATAATACTTTATACTGTTATAGAGTATATTTTTATTTTAAATGTAAGTTGGTGAGTAGTTTGTGAGGCAATATGAAGTTAAAATTGATGCATTTGAAGGGCCATTAGATTTACTACTTCATTTAATTCAACGATTTGAAATTGATATTTATGATATACCTGTATCTGAAATAACAGATCAATATGTTTCATATATTCATACAATGAAAGAATTAGAATTGGATATTGCAAGTGAATATTTAGTGATGGCTGCTGAATTACTTGCGATGAAAAGTAAAAGTATTTTACCTAATCATGAAGAACAAGCTGATTGGGATGCAATACTAGAAGAAGACCCTAGAGAAGAATTAATGAATCGATTAATTATATATAAGCAATTTAAAGAAGCTGCGATTGTATTTCAGGAAAAAGAATCAGAACGTGCAATGATTTTTACCCGAAATCCAGCTGATTTATCTGAATATGGTCCTAGACCTGAAGATATAGTCATGCCATCTGATGTTACGATTTATGATATGTTTGGTGCACTGCAAAAGCTATTTAAACGTAAAAAGCTTCAAGAACCACTTCAAACTAAAATCGTTCGTGAAGAAATATCGATTGAGAAAAGAATGGATGAAATTATTAGTTATTTAAAAAGTATTAAAAAGAGAACTAATTTCATAAATTTATTTCCATATAATGATAAAGAAAGTATTGTCGTTACTTTTTTAGCGATTTTGGAGTTAATGAAAACAAAAGAAATTGTAGTAGAACAGGAACAAAATTTTTCAGAAATTTTTCTAATATCACGTGAAGTTTTTGAAGATAAGCAAGCTGAGGTGTACTTGTAATGGAACAAGAAAATAATTTAAAAGGGATTCTAGAAGGCCTTTTATTTGTAGCTGGCGATGAAGGAATATCAATTGTTGAGCTTTCTGAGACTTTAGAATTAAATAAAGAAGATGTATTAGAACTAATTGAAAGTCTAAAAAAAGAATACGAAAATCCTAATCGAGGCTTACAAATTAGAATTTTAGCTAATCGATATAAACTTACATCAAAAAGAGAACATGGAGAGTATTTCAAAAAATTAGTTGAAAGTCCTTCAAATTCTTCGTTATCACAAGCAGCATTAGAAACGTTAGCGATCGTTGCTTATCAACAACCAATTACGAGGACAGAAATTGAAGACATTCGTGGAGTTAAAACAGAAAAACCAATTCAAACTCTAGTCTCAAAATATTTAATTAAAGAAGTTGGACGAGCTGAAGGTACAGGACGTGCAATTCTATATGGTACTACATCTGAGTTTTTAGATTATTTTGGTCTTAAAAACATTAAGGAACTACCACCTCTTCCACAAGATTTAAAAATGGAAGAGGTTGAAGAAGAGGCAGATTTATTTTTTAGCAAATTAGAAAAACAAGATTAGTTAAAAAATTCTGCAATTCTTCCCGCGTACTATGTTAAACTAATACTATGGATATTTTGGAGGGTGAAAGTATTGTTAATTTATAATAGTCATGGGTATGAATTAGTAAAGGCTCAACCAAATACTTCAGAAGATTTTTTTAATCGTTCTGAAGTTGAATATGAATATAATGGTCAAAAAATTGTAACTTCTGTTTTATATGTACGTTTCTTTGAAGAAAAACTTTCTGAAGTAAGTGAATTAAATTTAACTAGTTTTAATAGTGAAGAATTAGTAGATTTTCGTGATGTAGTGGCACTAGCTCTAATCATTAAAAATCCTGACTATAGAGGAAGAAAAAGAATATATATTAATGAATTAGATCAATTTGTAAAAGAGTTGCAAGGTGTCGATTTTGATAAAGTGGTAGGATATGTGAGGAGTATTAAACAAAATTCAAATAAAATTGAACTATCGATCTAACTTAACGGAGGGAATAAAATGTCGAATAAGATGGTAGAGCATCAATTAAAAATTGTTGGAAATCAATTAGGGATTGTTGGTCTAGAGTGTAATTTGTTTTTAAATAAGAATTCTTTACCGTCATTTCAACATGAAAATTCAGCAGTGGATCCTAACTACTTAGAGAAAATACTTTCTTCATTGCGTAGAATTACAGTCTATTGTGAGGATGCAAAAGAAGTTTGTGAGAAAATATTAAGTGGGCAGTTCCATAAAGCGACAGCTGAAGACACATTACATAAAATTTATCACAGATGTATCGCAGAATTCTTCTCTCCTAAAAATGATGCTTGGTACGAAAATAGTCGTGCAGCATACACAGGTAATCAAGCAATTACTTTTTATAAAGCTGTGCCAGGTACAATTCAGGACTTATTTTCATCATTAGAAAAAGTTTTTCAACAAATGCGTGAAGAACTTGAGTATTATGAAACAGATTATTCAACAAAATTAATGCAGCAATACAAACAGTAATTAGAAAATAATTAAATGTAAATAGTAAAAGTAGATAAAAGACTAGAAAATTTCTAGTCTTTTCATTTTGTGCAAAAAATTAAAAAAATGGATATTTCTAGAAATTATTAGTAAGTATACGTTACAATACAATTGAAATTTCTTTGTAAGAGAAGAGGATTAGAAATGAAACAAATGTATTCAATTGGACAAAGGACAATTAAGACAGCGATAGGAAGTGGGATCTCTCTCTTAATTGCCGAAGCGCTACATCTACAAAATTACAGCACGGCTGCTGTCGTTACGCTATTAAGTATTCAAAATACTAAACGCAGATCTTTTATTGTTGCAATTCAAAGATTTGTAGCATCAGTTATTGCGATGTTAATTGGATGGATGATGTTTGAATTTTTAAGTTATACTCCACTAACAGTTGTCATTTATTTTCTGTTAACAATTCCTTTATTAGTCACGTTGAAGTTACAGGAAGGAATTATTCCGAGCTCCGTTATTGTTTTACAAATCTATGTAAGCAATGATAAATCAATTTCTTTCTTATTAAATCAAGTGGAAATATTGGCCGTAGGGATCTTAATTGCTTTAATAATGAATACATATATGCCAAGTATCGAGAAAAAGATGATCGAATCCCAAAAGAAAATTGAACAAAATTTTAAAATGTTGCTTCTAGGAATCGCTTTAAAAATGAAGGGTAAGGATGAAGATTTACAATCAGATTTAATTAAGGAAACAAAAATACTGTTACAAACGGCAAAAAAATTAGCATATCGACAAGTTGAAAATAGTTTTATAAAAACAAACTTGTACTATATTAATTATTTTGAAATGAGAGAACGTCAATTTGAAATCATAGCTAATCAAATCATCCCATTATTAAAGAAGGTTGAGTTAAATTATCCTCATTCAAAAATCGTCGCAGAATTTTTTGAAGACACAGGAGTTTACTTAAAAGAAAAGTCTACCGGTATTGAATTATTAGGTGAATTTAATCATATGATGAACGATTTTAGGAAAATGCCATTGCCAAAATCAAGAGATGAGTTTGAAACAAGAGCTAGTTTAATGATGATCGTTTATGAATTGGAAAAAGTGATTTCATTAAAATTGGAGTTTTATTCAGAAAATCAAATTGTTTTAGAAAGTTTAAACTAACATTTTAAAATAGTGATTCATTGCGTTAAACAAATGAATACCGGTAAATGAATACTGGAATAGCAATAAATTTAATGTCATACAATGGAAAGTAGAAGAGAAATTTATATTCTCTGATGGAGGTGTATGATGTTAAATCAATCTGAACTCGTCACTTACTTTCAGGAGGTAGAAATCTGGTGTGCGAATGTTTTACAGTTGCTAGCTGAAAGATTTGACCATATTCAAGAAAAAGAACTATTAGAATATAAAATTAAATTATTGTTAAACAGAATGGGGACATCAAATCATTATGTAGATCCAAATTCATTTTTAGATGAAATTAGTATGGATGTTGATGATATCCAGGAACGGTTAATTTCAATATTAAATGAAGAGGAATATGATGATAGCTATGCGTATCGGGTAATAGAGGTTGAAGAGAAAGTAGAGATTGGTAAACATGAGCTACCACCATTACCATACCCTTATAATGCCTTAGAGCCTTATATTACAAAAGAAATTATGATGCTACATCATGATAAGCACCACAAAAGCTATGTAGATGGTTTAAATAAAGCTGAGCTTGAATTAGAAAAGGCTAGAAAAAATAAGGAATATGATTTAATTAAGCATTGGGAAAGAGAGCTTGCGTTTCACGGTTCAGGTCATTATTTGCATACGATATTTTGGAATAATTTAAGTAAATCAGGTGGAGGGCAACCTCATGGGGTTCTTTTAAAGCAAATTGAGGATGACTTCGGAAGTTACGAAGACTTTAAAGAGCATTTTACACAAGCTGCTAAAAAAGTAGAAGGTGTCGGTTGGGCGATTTTAGTTTGGGTTCCGAGAGCGAATCGATTGGAGATTCTTCAAACAGAGAAACACCAATTCTTTACTCAATGGGATACAATTCCATTATTAGTTTTGGACGTTTGGGAACATGCCTATTATTTGCAATATAAGTACGATAAAGATGCATACATTATGAATTTTTGGAACATCGTTAATTGGCCAGATGTGAAATATCGATATGATTATGCTAGTCAATTAAAATGGCAACCATTTTACTAATTGACTAAAAAATAGGAAGTGCTGGATTTGCTCAGGTTGGATAGCTGAACAAATTCAGCACTTTTTTCATAAAAAATGTCATTTTTTTATAATATAATTCGTAAACTTGTACTAATTAGGACTAACTGTGGAGTTGATGCGAAAGATGAAAAAATGGCTAGTAATCGGAATCATTGGCTTATTTTTAATCGGGATTATTATTCCGACGAATAATGTTAAAGCATTTGGAGGAGTTAGTGCTAGAAATGCAGTTTTGATGGATCAAAAAACTGGACGTATCTTGTATGGCAAAGCGATGCATGACTCTGAAAGAATTGCTAGTATTACGAAAATTATGACTGCTCTCCTTGCTGTAGAGTCAGGCAAAATGCAAAACACTGTAACGATTAGTTCAAGAGCAGTACAAACAGAAGGATCATCCATCTATTTAAAACCTGGACAAAAAATTAAACTAGAGGATTTAGTTTATGGTTTAATGCTTAGGTCTGGGAATGATGCAGCTAATGCAATTGCAGAGACTGTTGGAGGTAGCATTGAAGGCTTTGTTTATATGATGAATGAAAAAGCAAAAGAAATCGGAATGAGTCATACATATTTTAGCAATCCTTCAGGGCTAGACCAGCAAGGAAAAGAGCATTACTCGTCTGCTTACGATATGGCGTTATTAACTAGATACGCTATGGAAAATCCTAAATATGCAAAAATTGCAGGAACAAAAGTACACCGTGCACCAAATACGGCAGAATCCTGGGATTATGTTTGGAAGAATAAAAACAAGTTACTTACGTTTATGTACAAGTACAGTACAGGGGGTAAAACTGGATTTACGAAAAAAGCAAGAAGAACACTTGTATCGACTGCTTCCAAAAACGGAATGGACTTAATTGTTGTAACATTAAATGATGGTCAAGATTGGCAAGATCATATGTCACTATTTGAATATGGTTTTAGTAACTATCCTTTAACAAAGGTATTAAGCAAAGGTGGAATTAAGGAAGTAACAAATCAAAAATATAAAGGTCATGTTTATTTGAAAAATGATTTCTCATATCCGCTAGAAAAGAAAGAGAAAGATCAAGTAAGAATTACGATTGAAATGCAAAAGCCTTCTAATAAAAAAATAGCTAACGATGCAATTGTTGGTAAAGCGATTATCGAGCTAGAAGGTGAACAAATTGGATTTAGAAATATTTTTTATAGTAGTAGTAAGGTGAAAGTATTTACAAAAGAGATCATCCAAAATAGTAAGCAGGTTTTATTGAATTTAATGGGAGAGCACTCAGATGGTTAATATTATTTGGGTTGCTCTTACGATAATTGGTTTTATTTTTGCAATGATTAACGGCACCATGGACGAAGTAAATAAGGCAGTTTTTGACGGGGGAAAACAAGCAATCACAATTATTATTGGACTAGTAAGTGTACTTGTTTTTTGGTTAGGGCTAATGCGAATAGCAGAAGAATCTGGATTGTTAAAAATACTTTCAAAAATATTTCAACCATTTCTATCATTCCTATTTCCGAGAATTCCTAAAAATCATCCAGCACTTGGATATATTATGTCAAATATGGTGGCCAATTTATTCGGTCTAGGGAATGCTGCTACTCCACTCGGAATAAAAGCAATGGAGCAATTAAAGGTATTAAATAGAAATAGCAATGAAGCAAGTGATGACATGATTACATTTTTAACTTTAAATACAAGTGCGATCACATTAATTCCTACAACAGTCATAGGGGTTAGAATGTCATATCATTCTTCAAACCCGACTGAAATAGTAGGTGTTACAATACTTGCACAGGTTGTTTCATTTATTGGGGGACTTGCTGTAAATAGTTTTTTTGCAAGTAGGCGAAATCGAAAGGGGAGAAAATAAATGGGATATATGAATACCATTTCTCTTTATATCATTCCATTTATTATCGCTGCGATTTTAATACATGGAACATGGAAGAAGGTACCGACATACGAATCTTTTGTAGAGGGTGGAAAAGAAGGCGTTACAATTGCAGTACAATTGATTCCATTCTTGGTTGGGATGCTTGTATCCATTTCAATCTTTAGGGCGTCAGGTGCACTAGAATTTTGTGTAGAACTTCTACGTCCATTATTAAGTTCATTAGGTTTTCCAGCTGAAGTTTTTCCTCTTGCAATTATTCGTCCGATTTCGGGTTCGGCTGCACTAGGGATCACTTCAGATTTAATTAAAACATATGGACCCGATTCATTTATTGGAAGATTAGCTTCAACTATGCAAGGTAGTACTGATACGACACTATATGTTCTAACCGTCTATTTTGGAGCGGTTGGCATTCGAAAAATGGGTGATGCATTAAAAGTAGGATTAATTGCAGATGCAATCAGTATTATTTTTTCAATTATTTTTGTGACGATGTTCTTTTCTTAACTAAAACCTAGTCGATTTGAATCCATTGAAAAGTACTTTTATTTTAGGATAAAAGTACTTTTTTATTGCGCATTTAAAATTAATATCTTATAATACCAATAAGAATAGTTGGTATTAAGACAACATTCAATTTTACCCATGTTGCATATAATGGATTGGAAGAAACTAACCTTTTTGTGACATAAAGGAGTTTGAAACTATGAAAGTTGTAAAGTCAGTACACGAGCTGATCGGATCAACACCATTGCTTGAAATTACAACATTCCCTTTACCAAAAGGAACAAGACTATTTGCTAAGTTAGAATTCTGTAACCCAGGTGGTAGTGTAAAAGATCGACTTGGAATGGAATTATTAGAAAGTGCAATGAACGAAGGTAAATTAGAAAAAGGCGGCACAGTAATTGAACCAACCGCTGGAAATACAGGGATTGGGTTAGCGCTTGCTGCGATAAAATATGGTGTTAACGTCCTATTTGTCGTTCCTCAAAAATTTAGTATTGAAAAACAAACATTGATGAAAGCACTAGGCGCAAAAATTGTGAATACACCTACTGAAGATGGAATGACAGGTGCAATTAAAAGAGCAAATGAACTCTCACAAGAAATACCGAATTCATTTGTACCTTCACAATTTAGTAATGAAGCGAATCCAAGAACCTATTACAAAACATTAGGACCAGAGCTTTTTGACCAGCTGAATGGAAAAATAGATGTATTTGTTGCTGGAGCTGGAAGTGGAGGAACATTTACTGGAACAGCTCAGTATTTAAAAGATCATTTACAAAGTGTAAAAACAGTTATTGTTGAACCAGAAGGATCGATTTTAAACGGTGGAGAGCCAGGATCACATGACACTGAAGGAATTGGAATGGAGTTCATTCCTCCTTTTGTAAATACAAACTTATTTGATGATATTTATACAGTACTTGATGCAGATGCATTTCGATTAGTAAAAGAACTAGCAATGAAAGAAGGACTTTTAGTTGGAAGTTCCTCAGGAGCTGCGTTATATG
The DNA here is from genome assembly GCF_002577195.1 of Bacillus sp. AFS041924. GTDB lineage: Bacteria > Bacillota > Bacilli > Bacillales > Bacillaceae_G > Gottfriedia. The sequence goes on along the minus strand of NZ_NULG01000119.1, from coordinate 29,005 downwards.
CAAGTTTAAAGGAAGCCCAAAAAGCAAAACCAGGGAGTACAATCGTAACGATTTTCCCAGATAGTAGTGAAAGATACTTAAGTAAAAACATATATAGTGAGGGATAAAAGATGAAGAAAAAGACAGCGTTAATACACGGGGGAATTAGTAGAGATGAAACAACTGGTGCGGTTAGTGTTCCAATTTATCAAACTAGTACGTATAAGCAAGATGCTGTTGGTAAACATAGAGGATTTGAATATTCCAGAACAGGCAATCCGACACGACATGCTCTTGAAGAGTTAATGAAAGACATTGAGCACGGTGTGGCAGGATTTGCATTTGCATCTGGAATGGCAGCTATTCATACTGTTTTTAGTTTATTCAAAACTGGTGACCATATCGTAGTGGGCGATGATGTATATGGAGGTACTTACCGTTTACTGACTAGAGTATTATCAAATTTAGGTGTAACGGCTACATTTGTTGATACGAGTAATATTACTTTAGTTGAAAATGTTATTTCACCAAATACAAAAGCGATTTTTATTGAGTCACCTAGTAATCCATTATTAAAAATTACTGATATAAAAGCAATTGCTAAACTTGCTAATGAGTATGACTTAATCACGATTGTTGATAATACATTTGCTACTCCATACTGGCAACAACCACTTACATTAGGTGCAGATATCGTTGTTCATAGTGGTACTAAATACCTTGGAGGACACAGTGATGTAGTAGCAGGTCTTGCTGTTACGAATAGAGATGACCTTGCAGAAGAATTAGCATTTTACCAAAACTCGATTGGCGGAGTTTTAGGTCCAAACGATAGTTGGATCCTACAACGTGGTATTAAAACACTTGGAATTAGAATGGAAGAGCATGAAAGAAATACTGAAGCAATTGTCAATTTCTTAACGAATCATCCAAATGTAAATAAAGTATTCTATCCTGGATTATCGACTCACCCAAATCATGAACTAGCAAAACAACAAAGCAGTGGATTTGGTGGCATGTTATCTTTTGAATTAAAAGAAGGTCTAGATCCAGAAGAATTTGTAGGTAAGTTAAAGTGGTTCACTTTAGCTGAAAGTTTAGGAGCAGTTGAAAGTCTTGTAGGTATTCCTTCAAAAATGACGCATGCTTCGATTCCAAGAGAAAAACGAATTGCTTCAGGAATCTCTGATGAATTAATTCGTTTATCAATCGGACTAGAAGATATTGAAGATTTAATTGAAGACCTAGAACAAGCATTAATATTTCAAACATCAAAGGTGAGATAAATGGGTAGAGAGTTTTTAGATGTTTTTACAGGATGGGCAGAAAGTTACGATTCATTTGTTCAAGGCCATGACCCAGAATATAAAGAAGCATTTCGACGTTATGATGAAATACTTGGAGAAATCGTTAAAAGAAGTGGAAAAAGCGTCCTTGAATTTGGAATCGGTACAGGGAATTTAACAAAGTTACTGATGGATGCAGGGAAAACTGTATTTCCTATCGAACCATCTCCTGAGATGAGAATGATTGCTTCAAAAAAATTAGGAGAGACAATTACAATTCACGATGGAGATTTAATTGATTTTCCAAAACCACAGTCCGCGATTGATACAATTGTTAGCTCATATGTTTTTCATCATTTAACTGATCTTGAAAAATATGAAGCTATTAAAATATATAGCTTATTATTGAATTCAGGCGGAAAAATTGTTTTTGCAGATACAATGTTTTTAACTGAAAACGAATATAATAATGAAATTACAAAAGCAGAAAAGGCAAATTTTATCAATTTAAGAGATGATTTAAAAAGAGAATATTATCCCTTTATTCCAGTTGTTCGTTCTCATTTTGAAAAAAATGGGTTTGATGTGAAATTCGAACAATATAATGATTTTGTATGGATCGTTGAGGCTACAAAAAAATAGAGAGAAGAACTTTAGGAGGAAATAGATATGCCATCAGTTGAAAGCTTTGAACTAGATCACACAAAAGTTGTTGCTCCTTATGTAAGACATTGTGGAACACATGCAGTTGGAACAGACGGAGTCGTTACAAAATATGATATCCGTTTTTGCCAACCAAATAAGCAAGCACTACAACCAGCTACAATTCACACTTTAGAGCACTTATTAGCATTAAACGTACGTGAAGCAGTACCTGCTGGTGACCCATTTAAAATTATTGATTTATCTCCAATGGGATGCCAAACTGGATTTTACTTAATTATCGCTGGCACACCTTCAATTTCAGAAGTAATCGCATTATTACGTAAAACAGCTGAACTAGGAATTCAAGTTGAAGAAGTACCAGCTGCAAACGAACTTCAATGCGGCCAAGCGAAACTTCACGACCTTGAAGGCGCAAAAAAATGGTTAAAATATTGGACCGAGCAATCTGACGAAACGTTAGAAAGCGTATTTGCTTAATATCAAAAAACGTCATCTATAATTGATGACGTTTTTTCATGCTGTTGAAAAAAGAACTTGTCAATTATTACAGGAAATTATCACTGAGCTCCCTTTACGAAAATTTGGTTATTAACTGACATGATTATTCTTCATCAACACGAAAAACGTCACCTTAATTGATGACGTTACTTATTTGCTAAACTATGGAAATTTAATAGATATTGTTAGTTAATTAATGACAAGAAGTAATTTTTCCTTAGGTACCGTAAATTTAATTTCTCCAATATTATCTTCTATATCTTCAATAGTTGGAATATCATCAAAGCTTTGAATTGAAATTGCATCATCTAAGCATAATAAAATATAAGGAAAATTAGTTTCTGTAGAATCATAGATTAATTTGTATGCTTTTGCAGGTTTATCGGAAGTGAAAAATACATCGCCTAATTTAAACGAACCAACTGAATTATATTTTACTGCTGGATTAAAAGAATAATTCATACTAGTAAGCTCCTTTTTCATTTTACTTATTATATTATTGACGGTATGTTAATAGATTAAACAGCAAACTAGTAATTTGCCTGTATTGTTATCGATAATTTATTTTTTTGAGTCACCATTGTAACTTCACCAATCCAATCTTCAATATCACCTAAAGTAGGCGTGATATCATAATTTTGAACAAGCTTTGCGTCAGTTAATGACACAAGTACATATGGGAATTCCTCTTCATTCTCTTCAAAAACAAGCATATAGATTGTTTCATTTTTTTTAGTAATAAGCACACTACCTGGTGATATAATTTTGGAACGATCAAATGCTGAGGAGTGTTTTAATGTTAAATTCATTTCTTTTACCTCATTTCTGCAAATCTAGTAAATTATATGATAGTTTTTTGAAAATATGTTATGGGTAGGAAAACATGGTACATAGATTTGAAAAATTGGTTTTTAGTTTAGATTTGCTTTACTTCAACTACAATACCTAAAAAACCTTATACCTTTACTTGTATTCACGGGTATAAATCTGTATGATGGTTGAAGAGGTGAAATGATCGAATGGAAAGATTACAGAAAGTTATTGCTAGAGCGGGTATTGCTTCTCGTCGAAAAGCAGAAGAGTTAATTAAAGAAGGAAAAGTAAAAGTAAATGGTCAGGTTATTACTGAGTTAGGTGTAAAGGTATCTGGTAATGATCGTGTTGAAGTGGAAGAGATTCCGATTGATAAAGAAGAACCAGTTTACTTCCTTTTATATAAACCATCAGGCGTAATTTCAAGTGTGTCAGATGATAAAGGTAGAAAAGTTGTAACAGACTTTTTTCCAATGATTAAACAACGTATCTACCCAATTGGTAGATTGGATTTTGATACATCAGGTATCATTTTATTAACAAATGATGGTGAGTTTTCAAATCTACTTCAGCATCCAAAATATGAAATCGATAAAGAATATATTGCAAAAGTAAAAGGGATCCCTACTAAAGAGCAACTACGTAAGTTAGAAAGAGGAATTGTGCTTGAAGATGGGAAAACGGCTCCTGCTCAAGTAAAGATGATTTCTCTTGATAAAGGTAAAAATACTGCAATTATTAGACTAATTATTCATGAAGGTAGAAACCGTCAAGTTAAGAGAATGCTTGAGGCGATTGGTACACCAGTTATGAAATTAAAACGTGAGCGATATGCGTTTTTAGATTTAACTGGATTAACTCCAGGTGATGCAAGAGAATTATCACCTCATGAAGTGAAAAAATTAAGAGCAATGGCTTCAGCTAAGCCACGCTAATGGTGAATCTGACTGTATAGAAACGCAATTTTTCTTGGATGACTTGCCTAGTTTCGAAAGATTCTCTTTTTCTGGTTAACCTATTTTAGGAAATGTGTTTATATTAAGTTTGATATCATAATTTGAGGACCATTGTCTTCACACTGACTCGGTAAATACCGAGTTTTTTCTATTCCTTAAACATTTTAATTCTAGGATAAATGATTGAAAATTTAGTCTTTTTTGAAACGTGTCAAATTTCTATTCAAGAATAGGAAATAATGATATTCTATCATATGGGAGGAACTGTATATATGAAGAAAAATAGAACATTAATTCGAACTATGATCCTTTTAGTTTTGGTTTGTGCAATTGGTTATACTTTTTACATAAATTTCTTTAAAGAAGATGAAATTATTACTAAAGGAAGTAATGCACCAAACTTTGCTATGACGGAGCTTAATACTGGCAAAAAATATACTCTTTCTAGTGAAAAAGGGAAAGGTGTAATTGTTAATTTTTGGGGTACTTGGTGTGAACCATGTAAAAGAGAAATGCCATTTATGAATGAAATTTATTCAAAATATAAAGGGCAAGGAATAGAGTTACTTGCATTGAACGCTGATGAATCGAAATTTTCAGTACAAAGATTTGTAAGCGATTATAAACTTAGTTTTCCAGTTGGAATTGATAAAGATCAAGAGATATTAAATATATATGGTGTTAATCCTTTACCAACTACTTTTTTTGTAAGTCCTGATGGGACAATAAAAAGAATTGTAACAGGCCAAATGACACCAAGCTCTTTTGAAAGTTATATTAAAGAAATATTACCAAAATGATGAGTGTACATTAGTTAGGGGAAAGAAAATGGAGACTTTTAAATGTGAATGTGGTCACCTTAATCATGTAGGTACTGTAATATGTGAATCGTGTGGTAAACCTCAAGATGAGAAAGAAACAGAATTACTAGATATGCGATATGAAGGTACTGCTAGAAGATCAATCGTTAATAATCAAACTTATATAGATAAAATATGGACGTTTTTTTCATCTGTAAAAGTTGCTGTAGTTATTATCCTTATTACTCTAGTAGCCGCAGCATTAGGTACTATTTTTCCACAAAGAGATTTACTACCGCCAACTGCGAATCCTGCAACGTATTATCAAGATGAATATGGAATCTTTGGTAAGGTTTACGATGCAATTGGTTTAGATAATACATTTAACTCTTGGTGGTTCATGCTACTTGTAGCATCTATAGGAATATCGTTAGTCATTTGTAGTTTAGATCGAATCTTACCACTTTATAAAGCTCTAAACAAACAAACAGTTACAAGACATCCAAACTTTTTAAAAAGACAAAAAATGTTTGGGATTAGTAGAGTTGAGAATCTTCCAGAAGAAATAGAAAAAGCGAAAGTTAATTTACGAAAAAGAGGATACAAGATTCGTGAAGAAAACGGTAATATTTTAGGAGAAAAAGGCCGTTTCTCTCGTTGGGGTCCGTACGTAAACCATATAGGTTTAATTATCTTCCTAATTGGGGTTATGATGCGTTATGTACCTGGAATGTATATGGATAAGGCTCTTTGGGTTCAAGAAGGCGAATTAAAACCTGTTGTTGGTACGAACCAAAACTACTATATTAAATTAAATGATTTCCATATGGAAACATACGATAAAAATAAAGAAGGTAAGGTCTATAAAAAAGCGATTGAGCGTTTTGGAAATGACAAAATTCCAAAAAACTATCAAGCAGATGTTACTTTATATAAGCGTGAAGGGAATTTAATACCAGGGGAAGATCCGAAACTTAAAAAAGTAAAGGATTATAGTATTAAAGTTAATGAACCTTTGAAGTTTCAAAATTTTGCTCTATATCAAGTAGATTATCGAATTGGCGAATTTAGTGCATTTTTATTTACATTACAAAATAAACAAACTGGTGAAAAACTAGGGCCAATAAAAGTAGATTTACAAAATCCTCAAGAAGTATATGACTTAAAAAATGGATTTAAAGTAGAACTTAAAAATTATTTTCCAGATTTTTATTTTAATTCTGATGGTCAACCTGATACAAAAACAAGAAAACCAAACAATCCAGCCTTTGTATTTAAAATGACTACTCCAAAAACACCAAAAGGTGAGGTTGCATTTGTCGCAATTAAGCAAAATATTGAACCAAATGGAGAAAATAAATATAAGATGTCATTTGCAGGTATTGAAACAAAAGATTCTACTGGTTTAACTGTACGTAAAGATTTAACTCTTTGGTTACTTGGAATTGGAGGAGCAATCTTTATGATCGGTGTAATTCAAGGTATGTATTGGTATCATCGTCGTATTTGGATTCAAAATCAAGATGGGGAAGTTTGGGTTGCGGCATTTACAAATAAGAACTATTATGGTTTAAAGCTTGAATTGAAGAAAGTGTTTGGAGACACAAAAATAGAAATGCCGATTGATCAACAAGCTGAGAAAAGTGTTTAATTAGGGGGAAAATATGTACGAGCTAAGTAGTAATTTTTTATTTACCGCGTTTATTTGTTATATCATAGCTACTTTCTTTTTTGGCGGCTCAATGAAAACAAATGATAATGGTCCTAATAGATGGGGCACACTTGGTATTACTGTTACATTAATTGGATTCTTATCACAACTTACTTATTTTATAACAAGATGGATTGCTGCGGGACACGCACCAGTAAGTAATTTATTTGAGTTCATTACATTCTTTGGCATGATGTTAATTTTAGCGTTTATCATGATTTATTTTATTTATCGCTTAAATATAATAGGTCTATTCGCATTACCATTGTCAATTATCATCATTGCTTATGCAACAGTATTTCCACACGAAATCAAACCGTTAGTTCCATCTTTAAAAAGTTATTGGTTACATATCCATGTAACTACAGCAGCTTTAGGTGAAGCTATTTTAGCGATTAGTTTTATTACGGGACTAATTTATTTAATTAAAAATGTTGATCAAAAAGTATCAACGAAGAAAACATTTTGGCTAGAAGCAGTTTTATACTTCTTAGTAACTGTTGTTGGTTTCATCCTTATTTCAACTGGATTTGCTGCATCTGGTTACGAAGCAAAATATAATTGGATTAATAAAGATAAAATACAAGAAGAAATGGTCTATAATCTACCTTCAATTGTTGGTCCACATAAAGGTGAATTAACGACAAAAGATAAATTTGAAGCACTTGCAGAAATGCCAGCTATAGTAAACGCTAAAAAATTGAATACAGTCATTTGGTCAATTTTTGCAGGCGCGGCATTATATGCAATTATTCGTTTAATTTTAAGAAAACGAATTGGCGCATTTTTACAACCTTTTGTACAAAAAGTTGATAGTGAGTTATTAGACGAAATTGGATACCGTGCTGTTGCAATTGGTTTTCCGGTATTTACGCTTGGTGGATTAATATTTGCCATGATTTGGGCTCAAATTGCTTGGACAAAATTCTGGAGCTGGGATCCAAAGGAAGACTGGGCATTAATTACATGGTTATTCTATGCAGTATTTCTACACCTTCGTTTCAAACGAAATTGGCAAGGTGAAAATTCAGCTTGGTTAGCTGTTATTGGATTTGCAATTATTATGTTTAACTTAATTGCTGTTAACTTAATCATTGCAGGTTTACACTCTTATGCTTAATTAATTAGCTTAATGAAAAGCTTCGTAAAGGAAAAATTTTCCAATACGGAGCTTTTTTCTATTCTAGTAAATTTGAATTTTACTTGTTCTTTTTATATGGTTATGTAAGATTCCTGCTTTAATGTTTTACTCTTTCTATTTAAATCCTGCATCCAATCACTACACTCTTGTTTTTTTTCACTATTTTATGGAAATAATAAATTCTAAGAATTATGTAAAAATGTTCACAAATTATACTAGAATATACGATTTTTATTTTGTAAAATTATGAAGAGGGGGTCGTAATAATGGATCAAAATATAAAAATATTAATAGCAGATGATGAAGATCGTATTAGACGATTATTAAAAATGTATTTGGAACGTGATGGATACAGTATTGATGAAGCGGATAATGGTGAAGATGCTTTAAATTTAGCATTAAAAAATGAATATTCTCTTATTGTATTAGATTTGATGATGCCTAAAATTGATGGAATCGAGGTTTGTAGAGAATTACGAAAAACAAAAACAACTCCCGTCATCATGTTAACCGCAAAAGGTGAAGAAACAAATCGAGTTCAAGGTTTTGAAGTAGGAACAGATGACTATATCGTTAAACCATTTAGTCCGCGTGAAGTAGTACTTCGGGTAAAAGCTTTATTAAGACGCTCATCCCCAGTTCCTGTGTTTACTTCAGACAATACTTCAGCAAAGGATATTGTTGTGTTTCCGCATTTAACGATTGATAATGACGCTCATAAAGTAATCGTTGAAGGTGAAGATATCAGTTTAACACCAAAGGAATACGAACTACTATTATTTTTAGCTAAGGCTCCTGATAAAGTATTTGATCGTGAAACTTTGTTAAAATCAGTTTGGCAATATGATTTCTTCGGAGATTTACGTACTGTAGACACACATGTAAAACGATTGCGAGAAAAATTAAGTAAAAGCTCAGAGGATGCTGCGAAAATGATTGTCACCGTTTGGGGTGTTGGTTATAAATTCGAAGTAGGTCAGGAGTAATGATTTTAAGAAGTTTAGTTGGAAAGCTTTGGCTGACAATTATCTTACTAGTCTCACTTGTGTTATCATTCCTGACATTTGTTTTAATAGGATTTTTTGAAAAATTTTATATTGATCTTCAAGTTCAAAATATGAAAGATGATGCTACGAAAATTGCACAAGTCATAGAAACTGGTCAATCAATCTCAAATGTTGAGTATTTATCAAATAATATAGTTAGTAGATATTCACGTGTTATTATATCGATTGATGGGCAAGACCCGTGGTATTCAAATAATACATATGGTATACAGGAACTACCTTTTAAAGAAATAAAAAATGACGAAATATTAAATGAAACCTTAACGAAAAATAAAGAAATCAGTAAAAGATTATTATATGGTGAAAACAGTGAAAGAGAAAAATTGATTGTTGGTGTGCCAGTGAATGGAGCCTCAAAAAAAGGCGCCGTTTATATTTACCAAACACTTCAACCTGTTAATGTGATGATTCACCAAACGACTAATTTTGTCTTACTCGCTGCTTCGATTGGGATCGTCTTAACAACGTTTTTCTCATTTTTCCTTTCATCTAAAATTACAGCACCTCTAAGAAAGATGAAGGAAGTAGTAAGCAGTATGACTTCTGGGAACTTCAATGTGAAAGTACCAATACATTCAAGTGATGAAATCGGAGAGCTTGCTTACTCATTTAACAAGATGAGTAAACAATTAAATTTTAATATGAATGCTTTAAAACAAGAGAAAGAAAAGGTCTCAAATATTATTACAAGCATGGTAGATGGTGTTATTTCGATTGATAAGGAAGGTAAAATTGTTACAACAAATCCACCGGCCGAACGATTTTTGGAAATGCTTAATGATGATCAGTTGGAAGAAACTTCATCCCTTGTTTTAACGAAAGAATTATTAGATTTATTTGTATTAGTTGTCGAAAGTGAGAAAAAGCAATTTATTGAATTAAATTTAGAACAAGGCAATTGGCAAGTTTTAATGTCACCTCTCTACAATCAGACGAATATTAGAGGTGTTGTAGCTGTTATTCGTGATGTTACAGAGCAAAGGCGTTTAGAGAAGATGAGAAAAGATTTTATAGCCCATGTATCTCATGAACTACGTACACCAATTTCTTTATTGCAAGGTTATAGTGAAGCAATTGTTGATGGGGTAGCAGAGTCTAAAGAAGAAATGCAAGAATTGTCGCAGATTATTTATGATGAGTCACTAAGAATGGGTAGATTAGTTAATGACTTGTTAGATTTAGCAAGAATGGAAAATGGCTTTACTAAATTAAATAGAGAATTTGTACCTATTATCCAATTTGTAGATAGAATTTTACGTAAATTTAAAGGCTTATCAAAAGAAAAAAATATAAAGTTATTTGGTGAGATTGACAATGTATCACATTTAAATATCTATATGGATGAAGATCGAATGGAACAGGTTTTTACTAATTTAATTGACAACGCTATTAGGCATACAAATGAAAATGGAAGAATAATTGTTACAGTATTTCAAGATGAAACATCAACTACATTTAAATTTATCGATTCAGGTGCAGGGATTTCAAATGAAGATTTACCATTTGTGTTTGAACGATTTTATAAGGCTGATAAAGCTCGTACAAGAGGTAGAAGTGGGACGGGTTTAGGTTTATCAATCGCTAAAAATATTGTAAACGCACATGGAGGATCAATACAGGTCTTTAGTGAAGTTGGACAAGGAACGACATTTAAAGTTAAATTACCACATAATTTACGAATGAACGAAAAAGATGTAGAGTAATCTTGTTTCATATAAAACATATTTCTCTTAAATTAGTACAGATGCATCTAAATTATATAGAAAAAATAAATAAATTCATGATCGTTATAAACATTTAAATAAAATTATTGAATTCTTACCCAATTTATTTTACGATTGAATTAATGAAATATTGATGATTTTAGTGCAAGTATTGCTTAAAAGGGAATCTGGTAAAAGCCAGAACTGTCCCCGCAACTGTAATGTGGACGAAACGGATATCCACTGTTCGAAAGAATGGGAAGGACGGAGTAGGTTGAAGCAAAGTCAGTAGACCTGCTAAAGTCATCCTTGTTCAATTCTTCGGGGAGTAAGAATTTGAAGCAGCAGTTGCAAGACTTCTTGTATATCTTTGTTGTTTCAGCCCCGTTCAAAATGAATGGGGTTTTTTTATGCTTTCCAAAAATTTAGGAGGATTCAAATGAAGAAGTTTTTATCTAGTTTTATCATTATGTTATTATGTTTAGGTTTATTTGGATGTAATAATGATACGACTCAAAAAAATTCGAATGTAAGTAAAAATGAACAAGCAACTTTTCCAATGACAGTTAAAGATGCAACGAAAAAGGAAATTAGCATTAAAGAAGCGCCAAAAAGAATCGTATCATTAATTCCTAGTAATACTGAAATCTTGTTTTCTATTGGTGAGGGCAAGGATGTAGTTGGTGTAACTGATTTTGATAACTATCCAAAAGAAGTGAAATCAATTGATAAAATTGGCGGAAATAATGCCGATATGACATATAATGTTGAAAAAATTATTTCATTAAAACCTGATTTAGTATTAGCACATGAATCAAGTTTAGGGATTTCTGCTGACGGATTAGAACAATTAAAACAAGCAGGTATTAATGTTTTTGTTGTTAAAAATGCAGCAACTATTAATGATGTATATGATACAATTTTACAAGTTGGAGAAATAACTGGTAAAACTGAGCAATCGAAAAAAGTTGTAAGTGGTATGAAAACAAAGTTAGATGAAATTAGCAAAAAAACAGCTAAAGCATCTACAAATCAAAAGGTTTGGCTAGAAATTTCAGGTCCACCAGAAATATACACAGCAGGTAAAGGTACGTTCCTAGATGAAATGATTTCAATCATTCATGCTAAAAACGTAGCTGAAACTCAAAAAGGTTGGGTGCAGTACAGTGAGGAATCAGCAATTAAAGCGAATCCTGATATAATTTTAACAACTTACGGAGATTTTGTTCCAAATTTAGAAAAAACTGTAATGGATAGAAAAAACTGGCAAACTGTAAACGCAATTAAAAATCAACGTGTATATGATATAAATGCAGATACAACATCTAGACCAGGTCCAAGACTTGCAGAGGGAGTCGAAGCAATTGCAAAGGCGGTATACCCAGAGCTTTTTAAATAATACATATTTAATCTTTTTAATGCCAATTATTTTATTAATCTTTTTATTTATTTTAGGGGTTTCGATAGGTTCTACATCGATTCCCTTTTCTTCTATTGTTTCTAGCTTTTCAGATGCTTTTTTTAAAACTGATTATGTTCCAGAGGATATACAAACAATTGTTATGAATATACGAGTTCCAAGGGTATTGTTGGCTGCCTTAGTCGGTGCTTGCCTTTCACTAGCAGGAGTAGCGTTCCAGGGAATACTAAAAAATCCATTAGCTGATCCTTTTACATTAGGAGTATCTTCAGGTGCTTCTGTTGGAGCTGTGGTTGTGTTGTTTTTTCAACTAAGCTTACCTTTTGTGACTTATTTTACTTTGCCAGTTGTTAGTATTTTATTCGGTTTTGGTACACTCATACTATTATTACTATTTGTTAGAAAACTAGATCGATCTTTAAATGTAGAAACAATTATATTAGGTGGAATTATTATAAGTTCATTTTGTTCTGCTCTGTTGTCACTATTTATTACCTTTTCGAATAATGAATTACGAGCAGTTATAGGATGGTTAATGGGGAATATTGGAGGAAGAGGAATTCAGTACTCTCTGAGCTTACTACCTTTTTTAATTGTTTCATTTTTAATTTTATTTAGTCAAAATAGACAACTAGATGCAATGACATTTGGTAGCACGAATGCAAAACATATTGGTATCGATGTAAAGAAATCCACATATTTAATATTGTTAACAGGTAGTATTTTATCTGGTGCAGCAGTAGCTGTATCTGGAACTATTGGATTTGTAGGATTAGTTGTTCCACATTTTACTAGAACAATTGTAGGGCCATTACATAAAAAATTACTACCATTATCAATGATTAATGGAGCTATATTTTTGATTGGTTCTGACATTTTATCGAGAGTTGTATTAGCCCCTAGAGAATTACCAATTGGGGTCATTACTTCATTAATTGGTGCTCCAATATTTGCAATTATATTACTATCTTTGAAAAGAAATAGAGGAAAAATATGATCAAATGTCAAGATATCTCATATTCATATGATGGTATACATCTTGATTTGGATGAACTGTCATATACGATTAATCAAGGAGAATGGCTTGGAATTATCGGTCCAAATGGGAGTGGAAAGTCAACATTTTTAAATATTCTTTGTGGACTTTTTAAGCCTTCTAAAGGAAATGTCATGTTAGATGGAGAATTTATTTCTAGTATGTCTAATAAACAAATAGCTAAGAAAATTGCTGTATTGTCTCAACAAAATTCCTATACATATTCTTATGAGGTAAAAGAAACAGTTAAGCTTGGGCGACTTGCTCACACATCTTCCTTCTTTCCTAGTTGGTCAAAAACTGATGAGACTGCAGTTACTAATGCAATGTTGATGACTGGTACTAAGAAGATGGAAAAAAGCTTCATAAATGAAATTAGCGGTGGTGAAAGGCAAAGAGTTTTCCTTGCCCAATGTTTCGCTCAGGAGACACCATATATTTTCTTAGATGAACCTAGTAATCATTTAGATTTAATGCATACAATTAAAATTTTAGACGTGTTAAAGGAATTACAAACAAAAGAGAATAAAACGATTGTTACTGTTTTTCATGACTTAAACTTGGCAAGTCTTTATTGTGACAGATTATTAGGCTTAAAAGAAGGTAAAATTTATATTCAAGGAAAAACAGACAAAGTTTTAAATGAAGAGATATTAAGAGGCTTATACGATACATCTTTTCAAATTTTAGATAATCCAGAAACAAATAAAAAGGTCATTATTTATAAAAGTAGTGTAGTGTAACTTAAATTTAAATTGAAAAAAGGAGAGATTTTTCATGAAAATTTATACAAAAACTGGGGATAAAGGTCAAACTAGCTTAGTAGGTAAACGAGTTGATAAAGATGATTTAAGAGTTGAGTCATACGGAACAATAGACGAAGTAAATACGATCGTTGGGTACGCAATGACCTATTTAGATCATGAAGATACGAGAGATCTTTACAATACACTTCAAAAAATACAACATGAATTATTTGACTGTGGTGGAGATTTGGCTGTTGTAAAGGATGGCATCCCTTTTAAAACTACTGAGAAAATGGTACAAGATCTTGAAACTTTAATCGATGAATATATGGAAGCGACTCCACCATTACAACGATTTATTTTACCTGGTGGATCAAAACCTGCCGCAATCATTCATCAAGCAAGAGCGGTGACAAGACGTGCAGAAAGAACTGTCGTGTCATTAATGAAACAAGAAAATATCCATCTTCCAGTATTTTTATATTTGAATCGATTATCTGATTATTTCTTTGCACTTGCTAGGGTAATCAACACACGATTAAACATTAAGGATGTTGAATACGAACGCGGTTCAATCGTATTTCGTACAGATAAAAAATAAAAAAGAAAATAGCGACTGATTAGTTTCAATTTTTTCTAATCAATCGCTATTTTTTTTGTATAAAAATATAATTTCAATCATAGAATGTTTGAGTGTAACTTTCTTAAAAGTAAATCATGGCGTTTTCAATTTCGTATGGTCTGGTACTTTAGGCTTCTTTGTCTTTTACATATGAAAGAGTTAAAGGATTTTGAATCGATTTGCGCCTAGATTTGAATGTCTTATAGTGTATCAGTCCATTAGGTCAGCAAACAATGGCTATGAAGATTATAAGGACTGATCAACGTTCACATTTTGCTCAGAGGAGGGAAAAGATGGTTGATTTACTTAGAAGATGTTTTTTAATCGTTATGTTTGTATTAACGATTGGTCTATTATTTATTGGAGGCAATCGAGAAAAATTAAAGAGTGTAGTTTTAGATAAAAATTTTCATGAATTAAAAATGGTTTCTAATCGCTAGTGTATATTTATTAAGATTAAAAGTATATGATTGCTCTAGGACTTCCAAATAAATGTAATTTGCTATTAATTTTGGTAAAGTACATTTATATGTGAAGTTCTATTTTTGTTTGTAAGGAGAAAGAAATGGCTAATATATGGGATCCAGCAATTGTAATGAAAGAGGAATTGGTTAAAGAAATTTTAAAAGAGCAATTCCCTGAAATTACGATAAAAGAAATTAAAAAAATTGGAGAAGGATTTGATAATACGGTCTTTCGGTTAAACAATGAAATTTTACTAAGATTTCCACGAAGAGAAATTGCAGTTTCAATTTTAAATGTAGAACGAAAACTACTTCCAAGGATCTATAATCAATTTGAAATGACAACAACAGTTCCTAAAATAATAGGAAAACCATCTGAATTATTTCCTTGGCCATTTTTAGGATATAATTTTATTTCGGGAAAGCCACCAATTCGATTGACTAGAAATGAAAGAATATTAATGATCGAACCAATCGCGAAATTTCTAAAAAAATTACATTCAATCAAGTTAGATGAATTGAAAGATCTTGATTTACCGCATGATAAGCTGAGGAGGTTAGATATAAATTTCCGTAAGCCTCAGCTTGAAAAATATGTTCAACAAGCTATACAGAAGAAGTTGATTGTCGATGTACAGAAAATTAATCACTATACTGAAAACTTAGTGGAAATTAAAAGCGAGTCACCTCTAGTCCTAGTACATGGTGATTTGCATTTTAAAAATATGATTGTTAATGAGCAAAATCAACTTGAAGGAATTATTGATTGGGGTGATGCTCATATTGGGAATTTTGAATTAGATTTATCGATTATTTATAGTTTAATACCGATCGATCAGAGAGAGTCATTTTATCAACATTATGGTCAAGTTTCAGACGCTTCAAAAAGACTTGCTCAATTTAAGGCAATTTATACGACAATTGTACTTATGTTATTTGCAAAAGATCAAAATGATTTTTCGTTAGTAAGTTTTTGTCAAGATAACTTAAAAAATGCTCTAACTGGTTGGTAGTAGTTTTTTATTTACAAACTGTATTTAATTTAGTAACATTAAATTGTAATTTAATATACGATCTATCTTCGGGGCGGGGCGAAATTCCCCACCGGCGGTAATTAAGCACTGCTTATAAGCCCGCGAGCCTGTTTTTTGGGCAGGATCTAGTGCGATTCTAGAGCCGACAGTATAGTCTGGATGGGAGAAGATGGAGGTTCGCAAGTTCAAAAAATTTATCTTTTTGAACGCTTATTTGGCGTGCTGAAAATTCTCCCCTATTCTATAAAATAGGGGATTTTATTTTATTTGCATAATGTTAAATTCTTATTTTTATATGATTTGAACTTATATTAGTTTTTGCAAATAATAACGCTATGTAAGCGAACCTTTCATTTTTCTTGATAAGATCGGGAAAAAGGAGAGAGGTAACATGCAACAACGCAACAAAGTAAATAAAATGGTAGTAGTAGCAATGCTAAGTAGTATTTCTTATCTACTGATGATGCTGGATTTTCCACTTCCTGCATTTCCAGTATGGCTTCAAATTGACTTTAGTGAGGTTCCTGCATTAATAGGGGCAATTGTGTTTGGTCCTGTAGCGGGAATTGGTGTAGAGTTAATTAAAAACATTCTTCACTATGTAATTAATGGTAGTATGACTGGAGTACCAATAGGTGAATTTGCTAATTTTAGTGCTGGAGTATTATACATTTTACCTGCGTCGTATTTCTTCAGGAAATATCGTTCAGTAAAAGGTTTAACTCTAGGATTAATCGTTGGTACAGTAGTGATGACTGGATTATTAAGCCTATTAAATTATTATGTGTTATTACCTGCATATGCACATTTCATGAATTTCAAACTGCCAAATGAAGTAATTGTGACATCAATTATGCCGTTTAATGCAATTAAGGGTCTTTTAATCATGATCTTATTCTTAGTAATATACCCTAAATTAAAGGTTTGGTTAACTCAAAGAATGAATGTTCATAACGTATAAATAAATTCAAGTGTCTGCTAAATTTTAGTAGGCACTTTTTTGTTTGTTTTTTACGAATATAATCTAAAATCAGTAAAAGAAGAATGTAGATTTCATGTTATAAGAATAGCGAGGTAAAAAATTTGAACTATTCAATTTTCTCCCAAATTACAAAAGTTGAAATGTTAGATAGAATATACAAAAGGATTTAATGAGTTTATTTAGTTAAAATAAAAAAAAGCGACGAAATCATTTCGTCGCAGTTTTTACTATTCGAATTTTAAAGCGTCGCCATCGAATGATTCGTCAGCAACTTTGATTGAATCTGTTGGGCATCCTTCAAATGCATCCATCATGTCATCAAGTAATACGTCTGGAATTTCAACGATTCCTTGGTTATCATCTAGAGTAACGTATGCAATCCCTTCATCATCATAGTCATAGATATCAGGTGCAGCTGCGCCACAAGCGCCACATGCGATACAAGTGTCTTTATCAACGATTGTATATTTTGCCATTGTATTGACCTCCCAAATTATTCCCTGTTTATGTTACAGATACTATTTTTGTAATGTACCTGTAAACATTTTAAAACGGTTTCCAAAACTTTTCAATATAATTGTACAAGGTTTTGAAAAAAACGATAAATGATGAATTCTCAAATAAAATAAATATTGATTTTAATATGTTTAAAATGGTTTGGTTATTGATACATATGATAAGCTAAAAGAAATAAAAACTATTTAGAAAAAATGCACAAATATTTTTGGTACTCCTAATTATTATTAGAAAAAATATTTAAATATATTAATGGAATAATTTTATTTGAGAGGTTCACAATGTATAAATTATCAATTTTAGAAGAAATTATTTTATTTTTAATACATCGATATAAGGGAGAACGAACAATCCAAGGTATAATGTATTTATTAAAAGGAAAACAAAGTGCACAAATCATTCAAGATTCCCATTTTTATCATGTCACATCATTTTTCGGGCTTTTTCATTTCCTTACACATCAGAATATGCAAGAAATTATAAATGGGTTAGTGTTTAAAGGGTACATTACTCAGTCTGAAACAAAAAATATCTATTTAGTAAATAAAAATGGACAATCTTATTTAGAAAATCAAAAATTACAATTTAAAGAATTTAAATATTTAAATGGGCTAAGGTTTTCTAGTATCCAAAAAATATTTTGGAAAAGATTTTCATTGTTCTTTCAAACAGTTTCCCATTTGAATATGAATTTAAAATATTTTAGAGCAGTTATTCAAGAACATGATATACAAGAGTGGGTAAAAAAAGAGATCTTAAATTTTAGAGGGAATAAAAATGAAATAATTAAGCATTTTTACGAAGAATTACATGGAATCTTAAAAAATTTAAGTGATGAAGATGCATTATTATTTGTTAATCGATTGTCTGGAGCGAATTCTTATGGAATGACTTTAGAGCAGATTGCTACTGAAAATAAAGAAAGTGTTGAAAAAATTTATCTTAAATCGATTGATATTTTGCATCATATAATCACTATCTTAAATGAACATAAAAATGATTACCCTTTTTTAAGTAAATTTATTAAAGGTGAGAACAGTACAAATATTACAACTACTTCAGTTGAAACTAAGAGATTATTTAATGATGGTAAAACAATACAAGAAATAGCTGCAATCCGTCATCTAAAGGTTAGTACAATTGAAGATCATATTGTTGAAAATGTTTTAAGTAATCATCATTTTCCGATTGAACAATTTATTACAACACAACAATTTACTTTAATCAAAAATAAGATTAATGAATTAAATACAAGGAAATTAAAAATTATTAAAGAAGCTTTATTACATGAGGTAACATATTTTCAAATTCGTATTACTCTTGCAAGAATGGGTGATTTACATGGACCTAAATAAAGTCTTATACGAAAAATTCGGTTATTCATCTTTTAGAAGTAACCAAAAAGAAATCATTAATGACTTATTAAACTCAAAGGATGTCTTAGCAATGCTTCCAACTGGTGGCGGAAAGTCATTATTATATCAATTAACAGGGTTACTATTACCTGGGATTGTGTTAATCGTTTCCCCATTACTTTCACTAATGGAGGATCAAGTTGAGCAAATAAAGGCATTTGGAGATAAACGAGTTATTGCACTAAATAGCTTTAGAAGTTTTGAGCAAAAAAAATATTTATTAAAAAATATAAGCAGTTATAAGTTTATTTTTGTTTCGCCTGAAATGCTACAAAATCCATTATTAATTCAAAAGTTATCTGCTACGAAAATCTCGTTATTTGTTGTTGATGAGGCACATTGTATATCGCAGTGGGGTCATGATTTTAGGCCAGAATATAAGACCTTAGGAGATATAAAACAGAAATTAAATAATCCGACAGTGTTAGCTTTAACGGCTACCGCTAGTCAAAATGTTCGTGAAGAAATAATCGATACTTTACATTTAAAACATGTTCATAAATATATAAACTCAGTAAATAGAGAAAATATTGCAGTTCAAATTGAAAAAGTAGATTTGGAAATTGAAAAGATCAATCGATTAACAGATTATCTTTCAAATTTAAATGGTCCTGGTATCGTATATTGTGGTACACGTTCTACGTGCGAGAAAATTTCACATACCATAAGAGAGAAGTTGAATTGCAGAGTTGCATATTATCATGGTGGTATGGAACATGAACAAAGAATATTAATTCAACAACAATTTATTCAAAATCAAATTGATATTATTGTTTGTACTAGTGCATTTGGGATGGGGATAAATAAGCCAAACGTCAGGTTTGTCATTCATTTTCAGTACCCGTCGAACATTGAAAATTATCTTCAAGAAATTGGACGTGCAGGTCGTGATGGTGAGCCAAGTATCGCAATTTTACTAGTAAGTGAAGATGATCATGAATTACCAATAAGATTAATTGATGACGAAATACTGTCTGTCAATCAAGTAGAGTCCTTTATATCGTATTTAAAAAGACAAGAGGAAAACCTGATCAAATTGACTGAAACATTAGTGTCAAATTGGAAAGCGGTTTTTCAACTAAGTGAAATCCAGTGGAACACCTTACATTCTGAAATGGTTAAATTTAAGGTGATTGAAAATGAGTTTTTGAATATAAATAAATTAAATTATGACTTATATGAATCAATCAAAGATTTAATTTGCGAGCGAAAAAAAGTAAAATATTTCAAGTTAAAAACGATGATAGATTTTCTATCTTCAACAACTTGTTATAGAGAAAAATACCTTTCTTTTTTTGATGAAATGTTAGTTCAAAGACCAATAAATTGCTGTAATATATGTGGTATATCATTTGATAAGTATTGTTCAAGAGATCAAGAAAAGCATGGAAATACTGTCGTACTTTCATGGGAACAAGAGTTAAGAAATAAATTGGGTCTGTGAGGAATTCATATGGAAAGCGAATTAAACCGTCAAGAAATTCCCGTTAATTATTTAAAGAAAAGTGTATATGGTACGCAACTAATTATTTTAGGAATAGCTATTTTATGTATTGCTTTTTTTATTGGTACAGATAAATTTTTTAGTGATTTACTTTTATTTAAAAGTTATAAAACATATTTATATGGATTCGGAGCTGGTTTTTCACTTGTAATATTTAATATTTTATTGAATTATGCGATACCAGAACGATTATTGGATGATGGTGGCTTTAATAAAAGATTTTTTACGTCACTTACCGTTCCTGAAATGACTTTACTTTGTATTCTAATTGCACTTTCAGAGGAATTATTATTTAGAGGATTTATTCAAGCTAAATTTGGCTTAATAATCG
The DNA here is from genome assembly GCF_002577195.1 of Bacillus sp. AFS041924. Lineage (GTDB taxonomy): Bacteria > Bacillota > Bacilli > Bacillales > Bacillaceae_G > Gottfriedia. The sequence continues at coordinate 8,315 of NZ_NULG01000119.1, read as the reverse complement.
CTTCAGTTGTTTTCGCTTTTGTTCATTTTCGTTATGTGAAAAAACCGATCTTACTTACCATCGTCTTAATTGAAAGTTTTTTCCTTGGCTATTTATATTTGAAAACAGATAATATCATTATTGTATTTATCGCACATTTTATACTAGATTATGTTTTAGGAATGTATATGAAATTAAGTTTGGAAAGTGAAGACAAAGAATGAAAAATGAGTTTCAGAATAGTAGTATTACTGAATTAAGTCGAAAGAAAAAAAATAAAAAAATAAAAGAGCAAAATAAAGCAGTTGATTTGTTAAATCTTCCACCTCGAAGTGAAACGATGAAAATAAAAGAAGATCAACGAAGACCGTGGTGGAAAATTAAATATCCGTTAATTACTGTTTTAGTTATTATTTTTATTTTACTCCCATTTGGAGTGGTTAAATTTGTACATAGTAAATATGATAAGATTTTTACTGAAAAAGGAAGTTTAATTATTCCTTCAAATAAATTTGAAAAGATTGAAATTGCTACTACTGAGAAGAAAAAACAGAAAGAAAATAAAGAGACAACAAATAAAGCTCCAATAAAAAAAGAGATAAAAAATGAAGTGAAACCTCAAACAAATGCGAATGAAACCGTTGGAGTAAAAGAGGTTCATCATGAAGTGAAAAGAGGAGAAACATTATTTACGATTTCAATGAAATATTATGGTAATCGTGATGGTGAAGAAATTATTCAAGATGCAAATCATTTAACAGGAATAGAAGTGACACCAGGCCAGGTTTTAAAAATTCCATTAAATGTCGATATGGATAAATAAGATTAAATAAATTAGATATCGAATTTGAAATTCGAAATCTAGACAAATTCGTTTAGATTGAGCGCTCCCTTTCTATGTTATAAATAGAGTGAAGGGAGTGTAGTAGAATGTTAGCCAAACATCGAATGCTTCAAAACCATCAAGTCGTTACGATTCAATCTAACGATGCTGTAGACAGTGCAATTAAACTTTTATTGGAAAAGCAAATTGATAGTGTACCTGTGCTATCAGGCAATAAGTATGTCGGTATGATTTCACAAGCCGAGATTTTTAGAAGATGCTTCTATAGTGAACTACCAAAGGAAGAATACGTTACGAAAATAAAAATAGGCGAAATTGCAACACACCAAACGATTTGTGTAAAATCGGATGAGCCATTTGAAGATACAATGCACTCATTAAAAAAATATCCATCTATTGCGGTAGTAGATGACGAGAGAAATTTTGTTGGACTTGTAATAAGATATGACGTAATTGAGATTTTTCAAGAAGTACTTGGAAAGGATTGTCCAGGAATAAGGATTTCTATGACAAGTATGGAGCAGGAGGGTCAATTAGCAAGATTACTTGATTATCTTCACCATTTTAAAATCAATATAATTTCGCTTGTAACGTTCGATTCAAAAGATCATTTATTACGAAGAATCGTATTAAAGATTGAAGCAACTAAACATAGAGATAAAATTTTAAGTAAATTTGAAGAAATTGGCCTTAGAATTGTCTCTGTAACGGATGAGTAACTGCTTATGTCTTTTTCAGAGGTAATTTCTCTTAAAATAAGAATACTAATTAATAAGATTATTATTTAACTACTTGAACTTATGAACATTCATTACGAATGGACATAAGTTTTTTGTTGTTTAAAATTTTTCAATTTCTACTAGTTTTTGTATAATAAAAAAAAGTACTATAAATAGAACGAAAAGAAGTAAATAAAGTTGGGTATGTAAGAAAGAGGTAGAGATTACGAAACAATCGGATTTTTACATTGTCTGGGGTTATGAAACAAGGGGGAAATTAAAATAAAATTATTATTATTAGTCGGATTAATAGTAGTTGTAATCGTAATTATTCTACTATTTAATCGGAAAAGTAAGTTAGAAATTATTAATAAAAAAATTAAATTGAATCATCTTGATGATTCGTTACAATCAATTCAAATTATTTGGATTCCAACGATCGGAGATATTCATTATAAGCTGAGTGAGATTAAAAACATTTGTCATCAAAATACAATCATCCTTTTGAGTGGATATTCGAAAAAGAAAATAAAAAAATATAAAGATGAAAACATTCAGTACTTATCTTCTTTAGCTCCCGTTTATTTTTTATGGAACGATCTTGATTATAGTGGCAATTACCGAGATTTAAATGCATTATTACTAGATTATAAAGTAACAATTTTAGAAAATACAAGTGCTTCATTTGAAACTGAAAATGGAACGAAATTTTCGATTATAGGTTTAGATGATGTGAAAACAAAAAGAGATCAACTAGACTTTGCGCTTGAGGAGCTATATGAAGACAATTTAAGTATTTTAACAAGCTATACTGAAGTTATGGATAGTAATCTTAATCATTTTAACAGTATTCAAGTTTATCTGTTTGAAAGAAGTCAATTAAATGTAAATCGAAATCAGAAAACGGTATATTTGGAGCTACAAAACAATAAAGGAATTCGTAAACAAGATACAGTAACTGTCTTAAATTTTGAAGTTATGAAATAAGTGTTTCTTGTTTACATGCAGGAGGAAAGAAAATTGGCCCAAATAGGAAAATACAATATTAAAGCAATTTCTAACATTGTTGGGATTTTACCAGGAACATTAAGAGCTTGGGAAAGAAGATATAACATCATTAGCCCTGTCCGAAATGATGCGGGACATCGACTTTATACAGAGGAGCATGTATATATTTTAAAATGGCTTGTTCAGAAAGTTAATGAAGGATTTACGATTGGACAAGCAATTAATTTATATGAAGCAAAAGGGCATAAAACATCAAATGACAGGTCACTTACAGAAAATCTTCAATCTGATGCTTTAGTGAATCGAATTGTTTCTTCATTATTATCTTTTGAAGAAAGTGAAGCCCACAATTATGTGAATGAGGCTTTTAGTCTATTTTCTGTAGATAAAGTATTGTTTAAAATCCTTTCAAAGGTTTTCATTTTAATTGGTGATAAATGTCGTAACGGTGAAATTACTAGTGCACACGAACATTTTGCAACTTCTTTTTTAAGAACAAGATTAGGGATGGTTTATCAAAATTTACCAAACAATAAACATTTGCCAAAGTTAATCGCAGTATGTGGACCTGAGGAAAGGCACGAATTAGGTTTATTAATATTTACGATTTATTTACGTAGAATTGGTTTTCAAGTTATTTATTTAGGGGCTTCAATCGATTCTGATGAAGTTGATCAAGTAATTAATGAAGTGAACCCAGCTGGATTTATCATGTCATGTACTTTAAAAGAAAATTTAAAGAAAACAATTGATCTAGCTATAACAATTAAGAAAATAAAGCCTGATATCGTTATCGGTATTGGTGGACACGCAGTTTCAACTTGTGATAGTCCTATAATGGATTCGATACAGAAATTCTATATAGGGAGTCAGCAATCAAATTGGGATGAGTGGTTAAAGCAGAATTTTAATTATAAATGAATTTTGACTTTAGAATCACCAAAATTACATAAAAACATAAACTGTACTATGGTAAATGCAGCAAGGAGGCTAGTTCATGAGGTTGGAACGGTTGAACTACAATAAAATAAAAGTTTTTCTTACATCTGATGATTTATCTGAACGTGGTCTGACAAAAGAAGACTTATGGTACAATGCACCAAAAGTTCAACAGCTTTTTCAAGATATGATGCATGAAGCTAGCGTAGAACTAGGTTTCGAAGTAGATGGAAAAGTATCCGTTGAAGTTTTCTCTCTTCAAGCTCAAGGTATGGTTGTCATTGTAACCAAATCTGATGAAATTGAAGAAGAGGAAGATGAATTTCAAGACGATTTTATATCGATGGAAGTAATCCTTGATGAAAGTGAACATATATTGTACGAGTTTTCTACTTTAGATGATCTAATCCTACTTTCTGAAAAGTTAGTTTCATGTAATGCTATTGGTGGAAGATTATTCTCCTTTGAAAATACATTTTATTTAAAATTTGAGGAGAATGAAATAGGAAGACTAGACCGTGAAACATTTTATGCGATTTTAGCTGAATATGGAAATCCTTCCACGAGAACAATTTATCGTATAATTGAGTATGGTAAAGAACTTATCTCAGAAAATGCTATTGAACAACTGCATTTTTATTTCGTTAAAAATAAAGCCTCTCAGTAATTTATTACGAGAGGTTTTACTTTTGTAAATTTTTTATGAATATCTTGTATTTCTTCATATTCTTTCCTTTTCAAACTTTGTAAATAGGAGTATAATGACCTTAGAAAACGCTTACATTAAACAGATATTATATTTTGTTTTCTATGTGTTTATAACTTTAAAAATGGGATGGAAAGTTGTATACTAAATTCAGAATGAATGAAACTTTTCATAGTTCAAATTTCTAGGGGGTTTACAATGGTTGCCGAGAAATCTACAGAGAAAAATAGCAACACTGAAGAACAATTAGATGTACTAGCGCCTACACAAGTAGTAATTAAAGAAGCGTTAGAAAAATTAGGATATTCAAATGAAATGTATGAACTTTTAAAAGAACCAGTTCGTATGATGACAGTAAAAATTCCAGTTCGCATGGATGATGGACAAGTGAAAATTTTCACTGGTTACAGAGCTCAACATAATGATGCAGTTGGACCAACTAAAGGTGGTATCCGTTTCCATCCAAATGTAACAGAAAATGAAGTGAAAGCACTTTCAATCTGGATGAGCTTAAAATGTGGAATTGTAGATTTACCATATGGTGGAGGTAAAGGTGGAATCATTTGTGATCCACGTGATATGTCATTCCGTGAGTTAGAAAGACTTAGCCGCGGTTATGTTCGTGCAATTAGCCAAATCGTAGGACCTACTAAAGATATTCCAGCTCCAGACGTATTTACAAACTCTCAAATTATGGCTTGGATGATGGATGAATATTCTAGGATAGATGAATTTAACTCGCCTGGTTTTATTACTGGTAAGCCATTAGTATTAGGTGGATCTCACGGTCGTGAAACAGCTACTGCTAAAGGTGTTACGATTGTAATTCGTGAAGCAGCAAAGCGTAAAGGTATAAACTTAGAAGGTGCACGCGTTGTTATCCAAGGATTTGGTAATGCAGGTAGCTTCTTAGCGAAATTTATGCATGATGCTGGTGCGAAAGTTATTGGTATTTCCGATGCTTATGGTGCACTTCATGATCCAAATGGCTTAGATATAGATTACTTATTAGATCGTAGAGATAGCTTTGGTACAATTACTAAACTATTTAATAATACAATTTCAAATAAAGAATTATTAGAATTAGATTGTGATATTTTAGTTCCAGCAGCGATTGAAAATCAAATTACAAAAGATAATGCTCATAATATTAAAGCATCTATCGTAGTTGAAGCTGCTAATGGACCAACAACACTTGAAGCGACAAAAATATTAACTGAGCGCGGCATTTTATTAGTTCCAGACGTATTAGCAAGTGCTGGTGGTGTTACTGTTTCTTACTTTGAATGGGTACAAAATAACCAAGGTTACTACTGGACTGAAGAAGAAGTAGAAGCAAGATTAGAAAAAGTTATGGTACGCTCATTTGATAATATTTATGAAACAAGTATAAATAGAAAAGTAAATATGCGACTTGCAGCTTATATGGTAGGAGCGCGTAAAATGGCTGAAGCTAGCCGATTCAGAGGCTGGGTATAAGTTTATATTCAAAGTAAAAAACAAGATGGTGTTTTTCCATCTTGTTTTTTTGTTTACCTATTATTAGACAAAATGAATTTTTTACGTAAAATAGAAATAGTAAATATAACTAAGACTGAGTTTATTGGAGATGTTTCAAATGGAAAAAGTTGAAGTTCTGATTATTGGAGGAGGACCTTGTGGTATTGCAGCTTATCTAGCTCTAAAAAATAAAGGGATATCTGCATTAATTATTGAAAAAGGAAATATAGTTCATACCCTCAGTCGCTTCCCTACACATCAAACATTTTTTAGTACGAGTGAAAAACTGGAAGTAGGAAATATTCCATTTATTATTGAAGGTAGAAAACCAAAAAAACACCAAGCACTAGCTTATTATCGTGATGTTGTTAAAAGAAATAACATAAAAATTAATGCTTTTGAAGAGGTAAAAGCTGTTACAAAGAAAAGTGAATTTATTATAGAAACAGTTACAATAAACGGTGAAGAAAAACGTTATGAGGCAAAAGCTGTTATAGTAGCTACAGGATATTACGATCAACCAAACTATTTATTAACACCTGGCGAACAACTTAATAAAGTTTCGCATTACTTTTTTGAAGGGCATAAGCATTTTAATCAGAAAGTAGTTGTTATTGGTGGTAAAAACTCAAGTGTTGATGCGGCACTAGAATTAGAAAAGTGTGGAGCAAATGTAACTGTACTTTATAGAGGCAACTCTTATTCACCAAGTATAAAACCTTGGGTTTTACCCGAATTTGAAGCGCTGGTCCGCTCTGAGACAATAAAAATGGAATTTAATTCAAATGTTTTAGAAATAAAAGAATCAACAGTAGTATATGAAAAAGAAGGGCAAATAATTGAGATTGAAAATGATTTTGTTTATGCTATGACAGGCTACCATCCAGATCATTCATTAATTAAAAGTATGGACGTAAAGGTTGACGATGAAACTGGAAGACCGTTATTTAATCCAGAAACGATGGAAACAAATATAGAAGGCATTTATATAGCAGGTGTAATTGCTGCGGGAAACAATGCAAACGAAATTTTTATAGAAAATGGTCGTTTTCATGGCGACTTAATCGCTTCTCACATCTGTAAATAATAGCTTTGTAGCAAAAACTTTACTTCTTGCCAGCTGATATAACGAGTCCGAGGTAGTGTGAATGAATCTGGCAATATACTTTATCAAAATTGATTACTTCCCTGACTTCAGACTGCCCGTCAAACGCTCGCTTTCTTCGTTACTTCGTCTGTCTGCGGTGCTCATTACCGTAAAGGGTAACTCCGCTCCTCACCAGTGCCTCGAAAGACAAGCGCTTGCAATNNTCAGTCTGAAAATCAAATTTATGGGACTTTGTATACACACTAAAAACGTAGCTATGCTACGTTTTTTTCTATAAAGATTTTTCATCAACCGTTTTAAGTTTACTTAAATAATTTTAAAATGATATAATTTCATGTGAAATGAGGTGCTGATATGAAAAAAGTCGTTTTAATTACAACAGGTGGAACAATTGCAAGTAAACCAAATGCAGAATCAGGGAAGTTAGATTCTGGGGCATTATCAGGTCAAGAAATTGCCGAAATGCTTGACTTACCAAAAGACATAAATATTATTGTTGATTCTTTTTTCCAAGTTCCAAGTATGCACATAGGCTTCAATCACTGGATAATGTTAAGAAATAAAATTGAAGAATACTATCAAGATGAAACAATCGATGGGGTAGTCGTTACCCATGGAACTGATACTTTAGAAGAAACGGCCTATTTTTTAGATTTAACAATTGATGATGAACGTCCAGTTGTTGTTACTGGCTCACAAAGATCACCAGGCGAATTAGGTACCGATGCTTTTATTAATTTAAGACATGCCATTTATACTGCTTCTGACGAATCTGCACGAAATGTTGGCACAGTTGTTGTCTTTAACGAACGTATTTTTACTGCGAAATATGTTAAAAAAGAACATGCATCAAATATTCAAGGCTTTAACGTGTTTGGTTTCGGGTACTTAGGTATTATTGACAACGATAAAGTACATATCTATCAAAAACCAGTAATAAAGGATAAATATAAAGTTACAAGTGAATTACCTCAAGTTGATATTATTAAATGTTATATAGAAGCAAAAGGATATTTAATAAAAGCAGCTGTTGAAAATGGAGCTAAAGGTATTATTCTAGAAGGTGTTGGAAGAGGCCAAGTATCTCCACATATGACTGAAGAAATTGAAAAAGCAGTCAAAGATGGTATAAAAGTAGTAATCACAACTAGTTCTGAAGAAGGCGAAGTATACCCGACATATGATTATTACGGAAGTGCTTATGATTTAGTTAATAAAGGTGTCATTTTAGGTAAGGATTATGATAGTAAAAAAGCAAGAATTAAATTATCTGTAATGTTAGCATCTGATATGGATAATATTCTCGAAGGCTTTACAAAATAATTTTATTCAATATAGCTAGTACTTTTTATTTTTTACTCAAAGTAAAGGATAATAAAAAGGTTTTTATTGTATCCTTTTTTTATAGTAGAAGTTGATTGGAACGAAAGGGTGCTCGACTCCTATGGGAAATTCGGGAAGTCTGAGACCCCGCAGGAACGAGGAGGATCAGGTCTCGCCCCATAGAAAGCG
>NZ_NULG01000010.1 GCF_002577195.1 Bacillus sp. AFS041924 | reverse complement strand
GCACATGCTGGGCGCACAAATAAAAGCAGATGGTTTGCTACCCATCTGCTATTTTACTGCTGAGATTGTGGTTGTGAAGTGTGTTCTCTGACAACCTTTTTAATTTCATCAATATCAAATGGTTTTGGAAAATATTGTAGTGCTCCTAATTTTTTAGCTTCTTCAATAATATCGAGTTCACCATAAGCCGTCATCAAAATAACTTTAATATCTTTATTGATTTCTTTGATTCGTTTTAGAATCTCTACTCCGTCCATACCTGGTATTTTCATATCAAGAATAACTAAGTCGGGACAATCCTTTACTACAATATCAATTGCTTGAAAACCATTAGCCGCCTGAAAAACCTCATAGCCTTCTTTTTTGAAAATTTCGTGTAAGAGTAAACGAATACCGTACTGATCGTCTACTATAAGTAATTTAATTCCCAAAAATAGTACCACCTTTCTTAACCAGATAACGTTCTAAAAAAAAACACAAATTCCCCTAAATTTACATTCTACTTAAAAATCCTTTTTTCCTGCAATTACTCGGAAAATTTACAAAAATTACTTTTCGTAATTTTTTTAGTATCTATCTAAATTACAGTATAATGGTTAGAACATACTTTTATAAGAAGGAGTATTACGAAATGTTAAAAATTTTTTCGACACAATTGAATGGTGTTTTTCAAAAAATAGTTAAGCAAGATGAAGTATTTGAAGATGCTTCACGTTTCCTAGCACAGGCAGTTATAGGCGAAGGAACTGTTTATGTTCATGGTACAAAAGAATTTGCTGGTATTGTTTCTGAAATTACTGATGGAGCAGAACAAAACGGTTCGATTAAACCATTATTGATTAACGGTGAAATACAAACGTTATCCCCAGTAGATCGAGTACTTTTATTTACGAGGCAGACGGATGATCAAGAAGCTATTCTCCTTGCGAAAAAACTAGGAGAATCAAATATTGGACTAGTTGTTGTTTCTACCACAATCAACGGTGAAGATCATTTAACAGAGCTTGCTGATGTATTTATTGACTATGGGTTATCAAGAAAGCTAGTACCAACTGACGGAGGTGACCGTATCTGTTTACCTACACTACTCGCCGGATTATTCATTTACCACTGCTTATTACTAACAATGAACGAGATACTATCAGACTTCGATTAAAAAATAATTGTAAAATAACAAAAACACCCAACAAAATTTAAAAAATCTGTTGGGTGTTTTATTTTATGCCTTAACCTCGGTTTTGAAGTGATGCTCCAACGAAGTCTCTGAATAAAGGTTGTGGTCTGTTTGGACGAGAAATAAATTCTGGGTGGAATTGAGATGCTACAAACCAAGGGTGGTCTGGTAACTCAATAATTTCTACTAAACGACCATCAGGGCTAGTTCCTGAGAAGATAAATCCTTCTTGTTCCATTTGTTGACGGTATTCATTGTTGAACTCATAACGATGACGATGACGCTCGTAAACTACTTCATCACCATATGCTTCATATGCTTTTGAACCTTCAATTAATTTACATGGATATAAACCTAAACGTAATGTACCACCTAAATCCTCAACGTCTTTTTGCTCTGGTAATAAATCAATTATTGGGTAGTTAGTTGTTGGATCGATTTCTGCTGAATGAGCACCTTTCAATCCTAAAACATTTCTAGCAAATTCAATTGATGCAATTTGCATACCTAGGCAAATACCTAAGAATGGTACTTTATTTTCACGAGCGAATTGAGCAGTTAAAATTTTTCCTTCTACACCACGGTCTCCGAACCCACCTGGTACAAGAATTCCATCAACATCGCTTAATAGTTCATTTACGTTAGCTGATATAACTTCTTCTGCGTTAATCCATTTAATTTCAATTTCGCTATCAAAAGCAAATCCTGCGTGCTTTAACGCTTCTGCTACTGAAATATAAGCATCTTGTAATTCTACATATTTACCAACAAGAGCGATTTTTGTTGTTTTAGTTAGGTTTTTAACTTTATCTACTAGAGAAATCCACTCTGTCATATCTGCTTCATTAGTTTGTAGTTTTAAATGATTACATGCAATACTGTCTAATCCTTGTGCTTGTAATGCTAATGGGATTTCGTAAAGAGTGTCTGCATCTACACATTCGATTACGTCTTTAGCATCCACATCACAGAATTGAGCAATTTTATCTTTCATTTCTTGTGGTACAGTTGTTTCTGAACGTAAAACGATCACATTCGGTTGAATACCAATACTGCGAAGTTCTTTTACACTGTGTTGAGTTGGTTTTGTTTTTAACTCACCAGCTGCTTTAATATAAGGAAGAAGTGTACAGTGAACATACATTACGTTGTCACGACCTACATCGCCTTTAATTTGTCGAATAGCTTCCATAAACGGTAATGATTCGATATCACCAACAGTTCCACCGATCTCAGTGATAACAACATCCGCATTTGTTTCTCGACCAGCACGGAAAACTTTATCTTTAATCTCATTTGTAATATGTGGGATAACTTGTACTGTTCCTCCTAAGTAATCTCCACGACGTTCTTTTTGTAAAACTGTAGAATAAACTCTACCACTAGTTATATTGTTGAATTTAGTAACATTAATATCGACGAATCTTTCATAATGACCTAAATCTAAGTCTGTTTCTGCCCCATCATCCGTTACGAAAACTTCACCATGTTGGTATGGACTCATTGTCCCTGGATCTAAGTTAATGTATGGATCAAACTTTTGAATTGTTACGTTCAACCCTCTGTTTTTTAGTAGTCGTCCTAAAGATGCTGCAACAATCCCTTTTCCAAGAGAAGAAACTACGCCACCTGTTACAAAAATATACTTTGTCATAATTGAGCCCCTTTCATTTTTAGCATTCGTATCTTATTTTTCCTTACTAGAAATTACAAAGCTAAATCTTTATAAAAAATTATTTCATAACATTTTTTATGCATGCTTTATTGTCATCCAAAATTGGGTTTTTTCATGCAAATTTTTAACATTTGAATCAAATCAAACATAACATTTATCGTTTTTTTTCATTTTGTATTTGTAAAAAAACAAAGACGCCCCCTATTTAAAATAGGGAGCGTCAAAATATATTTCGTTCTTTTTAAAGAGCCCAATAAGAATTCTACTCATTCAGTACTGAAAAGTCAAGAACTTATCGTTTTTCTTCCTCTTCAAATTCATCTAATTCTTCGTCATCTTCATCTTCTAGCTCTAAATCTTCATCTTCCAAGTCGATATCTTCATCGTCTTCGTCGATTTCTTCGTCATCGAACTCATCCGTTTCATCATCTTCAACTAGATCTTCATCTAAATCGTCTAATTCAAGCTCTTCTTCTTCAAACTCGTCTTCTTCAGTTGCATCATAATCTTCGAATTCATCTTCTTCTTCGAATTGCTTACGTTTCTTCTTAGGTTTTGCAACAGGTAATACTTCTTCTTCAGCTTGATCATATGGATACCAAGCACGTAATCCCCAGCGATTCTCACCTAAACATACAAAACGTCCATCAATGTTTAATTCAGTATAAAATTGAGGAAGTTTCTCTAAAAGTGCTTCTCTAGTTACACCTAAAACTGTTGCCATTTGATCTACTAAATCATAAAAAGAAATAGGTTCTTTTGTTTCACTAAAAAGTTCATACGCTAATTCAATAAGCGATAATTCTTTTAATTGCTCTTCCGAGTATTGCTTTAAACTCAAGGTAAGCACTCCTTTAAAAATAATATTTTCTCCATAATTCAATAACATTATGTATAAATTTTACTTGTTAGTTATAAAATACATATCTTTCATTATAAACAAAACTAAGTTAAATATGCTAGCACCTTGACTATATTTTTCAATATTAGATTAATTTTTCACGAAAATAGTAAAATGAGCGTCTAAAAGACGCTCATTTTACCTTGCAAAAAGCACTTATACTCTGAAAGTATTATTTCCATCGATTGAAGAAGTAGCTTTTTTTTGCTTAAGTGAGAAACGTAATACATGATATCTAGCTCCAGTCGTTTGCCCCTCGAGGTCATAAGCCAATTATCGGGGCAGAGCGAACGACTTTTCTCATTTCTTTATTACATATTTCTACGGTATTGTCCGCCTACTTCATATAATGCTTGTGTAATTTGTCCTAGGCTAGCAATGCGTACAGTATTCATTAGCTCTTCGAATAAATTACCATTCATGCGAGCAACTTGTTTCAATTGTTCTAAAGCAATTTGTGCTTCAGATCTATTTTTAGCTTGGAATTGTTCTACATGATCAATTTGCGATTGTTTTTCTTCGTAACTTGATCTAGCGATTTCCATTGTATTAATTGATTCCATTTGTTCGTTAGGGTTGATATAAGAGTTTACGCCAATGATTGGAAGTTCTCCATTATGTTTAAGTGTTTCGTAGTAAAGTGACTCTTCTTGAATTTTACCACGTTGATATTGAAGCTCCATCGCACCTAATACGCCACCACGATCACTAATTCTCTCAAACTCTTTTAGAACTGCTTCTTCTACTAAGTCAGTTAGCTGTTCAATGATAAATGATCCTTGAATTGGATTTTCATTCTTTGATAGACCATTTTCTTTTTGAATAATTAGCTGAATAGCCATTGCTCGACGTACTGATTCCTCAGTAGGAGTTGTAACAGCCTCATCATATGCGTTTGTATGAAGTGAGTTACAATTATCGTATAAAGCCAATAACGCTTGTAATGTAGTACGAATATCATTAAATGCCATCTCTTGAGCATGTAGAGAACGACCTGACGTTTGAACATGGTATTTAAGTTTTTGACTTCGCTCAGATGCACCGTATTTTTCCTTCATCGTAACTGCCCAAATTCTTCGCGCCACACGTCCGATTACTGAGTATTCAGCATCAAGACCGTTACTAAAGAAGAACGATAAATTATGTGCAAAATCATCAATCTTCATGCCTCGACTTAAATAATATTCAACATAAGTAAATCCATTTGATAAAGTGAATGCAAGTTGTGAAATTGGATTTGCCCCAGCTTCAGCAATATGATATCCAGAAATTGAAACTGAATAGTAATTACGAACACTATTATCAATAAAGTACTGTTGAATATCTCCCATCATTTTTAATGCAAATTCTGTTGAGAAGATACATGTATTTTGTCCTTGATCCTCTTTTAAAATATCCGCTTGAACTGTTCCACGAACTTTTTGTAAAGTTGCTTGTTTTACTTGAGTAAATTCTTCAACGGTTAAAATTCGACCTAGTTCTTTTTCCTTTAATTCAACTTGTTGATGAATAGCTGTGTTTAAGAACATCGCTAAAATAATTGGAGCTGGACCGTTAATCGTCATCGAAACTGATGTTGAAGGGCTACACAGATCAAAACCATTGTAAAGCTCAATCATATTTTCTAATGTACATACATTTACGCCACTTTCACCAATTTTCCCAAAAATATCAGGGCGAATTGCTGGATCTTCACCGTATAAAGTTACTGAATCAAATGCTGTACTTAGTCGTTTAGCAGGATCATTCTCACAGAGATAGTGGAAGCGTTTATTTGTTCTACTTGGAGGTCCCTCACCAGCAAATTGGCGCTTCGGATCTTCGTCTTGACGCTTGAATGGGAACACTCCAGCTGTAAACGGGTAGTACCCAGGTACGTTTTCTTTTGCAACCCATCTTAGTAAGTCGCCATAGTCACGATATGTTGGAACAGATACTTTAGGTATTTTCGTACCTGATAATGTTGTTGTTGTTAACTCGACTTTAATTTCTTTATCTCTTATTTTTTGTACAAGTTGATTTTTTGAATATGCCTCTTTAATCACTTTAAAATGATTTAGAGCTTGTTTAGTAGAAGGAGCAAGAGATTCCTCAAATTTATTTTTCAAATCTACTAGTGTACTTTTTCCATCTTCAATGTTTTGTGACTCGATTTCGGACAGAGTTCCCTCAATTTGATAAAGCTTTGAAGCCTTTGCCGCTTCAACTTCAGTTTTAGCATGATAATCTCTTACAGTTTCTGCGATTTCTCTTAAATAAAAACGGCGATTACTTGGAATAATGACATGTTGTTTCTCAACGTTTCCTGGTTTAATATAAGTCGTCTTCCATTCATTTGCAGTATGCTTTTCAATCGCACCCGTTAAAGCTAAAAATAAATTATTAGTACCTGCATCATTAAATTGACTAGCGATCGTACCGTAAACAGGCATTGTAGCTATATCATCATGGAAAAGATGGCGGCTACGTTGATATTGTTTTTGAACTAGACGTAATGCATCCTCTGATCCTTGACGTTCAAATTTATTAATTGCAATTAAATCTGCAAAGTCGATCATATCAATTTTTTCTAATTGAGAAGGTGCCCCGAACTCACTCGTCATAACATACAGATGAATATCACTGTATTGAGTAATTGCTGCATCACCTTGACCGATACCACTTGTTTCAACAAAAATCACATCAAAATCCGCTGTTTTTAAAATTGATATCGTATCCTCTAAAGCATTCGAGATTTCAGATTGGCTGTCTCGAGTCGCTAAACTTCTCATATATACATTTGGGTGGTGAATTGAATTCATACGAATACGATCACCTAATAGTGCCCCACCTGTTTTTCGTTTCGTTGGATCAATCGATACGATACCGATTGTTTTTTCAGGAAACTCTTGAATAAAACGGCGTACTAATTCATCTGTTAATGAACTTTTACCAGCTCCACCAGTACCAGTCATACCAATAACTACACTTTTACTAGTTTCTGATTTCTCTAATGTTGCTGCCATTTCTAAACTTGAATCTAAAGAACCTTTATTTTCAGCCAGAGTAATGAATCTAGCAATCTCTTTATGATGTGTTGCAGATAATTTTTGAACGTTTTCTAAGTCCTTCAAAGGTGGAAGAAAATCTGTGCTTTGTAGCATATGATTAATCATTCCTTGAAGCCCCAATATACGTCCGTCTTCAGGTGAATAGATTTTAGTAATTCCGTATGCTTCAAGCTCCTCTTGCTCTTTAGGCAAGATTACACCGCCTCCACCACCAAATAGCTTGATGTGAGAAGCACCTCTTTCTTGAAGTAAATCATACATGTATTTAAAGTATTCCATATGTCCACCTTGGTAGGAAGAAATAGAAATACCTTGTACATCCTCTTGAATAGCTGCGTTAATAATTTCTTCAACAGAACGGTTATGACCTAAATGAATAACTTCTACACCGTTTTCTTGCAATAATCTTCTAATCATATTGATCGACACATCATGGCCATCAAATAAGCTTGAAGCAGTAACAAAACGAATCTTATGTTTAGCTTGATACTTTTCTACCATACTAATCATCCCCCGGAATTATTATTACCTATTCGTAAAAGAAAACTTGGTAAAGGTTATCCCATATTCCTTATACCAAGCTATCCTGATCATTCGTAATGCGAAAATAAGATTAAATATATATTTTTATAGCATTCTTGAGATTACTAGTTTTTGAATTTCTTGTGTACCTTCATAAATTTGAGTAATTTTAGCATCTCTCATAAAACGTTCCACTGGGTAATCCTTTGTATATCCATATCCACCGAAAACTTGTACTGCTTCTGTAGTAACTTTCATTGCAGTATCTCCTGCAAATAATTTCGACATTGCAGATTCTTTACCATATGGAAGCCCATTAGATTCTAACCATGCAGCTTGATAAGTTAATAGACGAGAAGCTTCGATACTTGTAGCCATGTCAGCAAGTTTAAACGAGATACCTTGTTGAGCGATAATTGGTTTTCCAAATTGAACACGCTCTTTAGCATAATCTACTGAAGCATCTAGAGCACCTTGAGCAATACCAACTGCTTGTGCAGCAATTCCATTTCTTCCGCCGTCAAGAGTTTGCATAGCAACTTTAAATCCCTTACCCTCTTCACCTAATAGGTTTTCAGCTGGAATGCGGCATTCTTCAAAGATTATTTCAGTTGTTGGAGATGAACGAATACCTAATTTACTTTCCTTCTTACCAACTGAAAAACCTGGTGAATCACTTTCAACGATAAAAGCAGAAACTCCGTGTTTATTTGTAGGATCAGTCACTGCAAATACTACATAAATTTCAGCTTCTCCACCATTTGTGATAAATATTTTTGAACCATTTAAAATATATTCGTTTCCTTCTTTTCTAGCAGTCGTTCTCATTCCACCAGCATCTGATCCAGATCCTGGCTCAGTTAATCCGTAACCACCAATTTTTGTTCCTTGTGCAAGTGGTTTTAAGAATTTTTGTTTTTGTTCTTCAGTACCAAATTTATAAATCGGCCAACTAGCTAATGAAGTGTGTGCAGATAAAGTTACACCTGTTGAAGCACAAACCCTAGAAAGCTCTTCAACCGCAATAACGTAAGCTAAATAATCACTACCAATTCCACCATATTCCTCTGGGAATGGAATTCCTGTTAATCCCAACTCAGCCATTTGATCGAAAATTGAACGATCAAATTTTTCATGCTCATCACGCTCAGCAGCTGACGGAGCAACCTCATTTCTAGCAAAATCTCTTACCATTTTACGAATCATTTCATGTTCTTCACTTAAACGAAATTGCATAGATCATTTCCCCCGATTTTTGCTAGGACAAGGATCACAATCAAATCAAAAGTTTCAATTAAAGATCATTATTATATCCTATTCCCTTTAACCCAATTGCTCCCTTATCACTGCCATGTTCTTTTTGTCGAATTTTGTAAGCGTTAACATAATAATTTCTACATTGACTAAAAAGATAGTCTACTATAAATAATATTAGACAAAAAACTGAAAATTCCTGTTATTTTTTGTAGAAAAATTTTAGTGTAGAAAGGAAGGAAAAAAAAGGGGAGATGAAATAGAAAAACAAAACGTAATGGAATTGAAGACAGGAACAAGGGAATGCAGAATCAATGGTGGAGGAAAAGAAAATAGATCTCCTTTCCTTCTTTCCAATGACCAGCATTCCCTATATGCTCTACTTTAAATATTCCTTGCCTTAATCGATCACGTTTTTCCTATACTATACTCTATCCTTAACGTACCTCTACTAAAATAGCGTCTCCTTGACCACCGCCGCTACAGATTGCTGCAATTCCTAGACCTCCACCTCGTGCTTTTAGAGCATGAATTAGAGATACAATGATTCTTGCACCACTTGCTCCAATTGGATGTCCTAGAGCAATAGCTCCACCATTAACATTTATTTTTTCTAAAGGAATATCAGCAATTTTTGCACTTGCTAAAACTACTGCTGCGAATGCTTCGTTAATTTCAAATAAGTCTATATCAGAAATATTTTTATTTGTTTTTTGTAGTAATTTTTGAATTACATATCCCGGAGTTCTTGGGAAATCTTTCGCTTCTACAGCCATTGATTCCGTAGCGACAATTGTAGCTAATGGTGTATAGCCATTTAGTTTCGCTTCTTCCTCACTCATTAATAAAAGTGCTGCAGCTCCGTCATTGATTCCAGGTGCATTTCCTGCTGTAATTGTTCCGTCACGATCAAATGCAGGAGATAGCTTTGCTAATTTTTCGATTGAAGTATCTTCCCTTGGACACTCATCTACTTCTATCTTTGTTACGACTCCTTTTTTGCCAACAGACTCAATTGTTACAATCTCTTCTTCAAATCTACCTGTTTTAATTGATTCAACTGCAAGTTGGTGACTGCGAAGTGCCCACTCATCTTGTTGCTCACGAGATAAGTCTTCGATTTTAGCAACCTCACTTCCATATGTACCCATATGAACTCCGGTAAATGAACAAGTTAGACCATCTACTAAGATGCCATCCTTTAATTCTGTGTTCCCCATTTTATTTCCCCATCTTAAAGATGTTTGATAAAAAGGTGTATTACTCATTGATTCCATTCCGCCTGCGACAATACGCTTACTTTCACCAGAACGAATTAATAAGTCTGAAAGCATGACACTTCGCATTCCTGATGCACATACTTTATTAATTGTTTCTGATCTTGTTTCCCACGGTAATCCTGCATTTCGTAACGCTTGTCTAGAAGGTAATTGTCCTTGTCCACCTTGTAAAACTGTACCCATAATTACATCATCAATTGATTCAAAAGAATGGTTAACACGGTTCAATGTTTCTTTAATCGCAATACCACCTAGTTCTACAGCGCTAAAACCTTTTAACGCGCCACCCAAACGTCCTATAGGTGTTCGAACTGCACTTACTATAACTGTTTTACTCATCCCAAATTCCCCCTTAAATGAATAACTAATTTCTCCTCTATAAAAAAATTCTATAATTAATCCAATCAACAAATAAAAGGTGTACTAGCTGTAGATCAAATTAAGACTGTTGAAAGGCTCACCAACGGTCTGAAAGGTGTACAAACTGCACACCTTTCATTGTTAGTTTATGAAACTTGAAAAGTTATAGAACTTTTATGAAGCTTGGTTTTGTTTATCGCCAAAAATTGATAACTCTAAAAGCTCAGCTACGTCTAGTGTTTTTACACTTTCTTCAACTTCTTTTGCTTTTGTTCCATCTGATAACATTGTTAAGCAATATGGACATCCTGTTCCAATTACATTCGGACTAACTGCAAGTGCTTGTTCAGTACGTGTAACATTAATACGGTTACCAACATGCTCTTCCATCCACATTAATCCTCCACCCGCTCCACAGCACATACCTGTTTCACGTTTACGCTCCATTTCAACTAGCTTAACGCCAGGAATTGCACGAAGAATGTCTCTAGGAGCTTCATAAACTTCATTGTATCTACCTAAATAGCATGAATCATGATAAGTAATAACTTCATCAATTTCATGAACTGGCTTTAACTTACCTTCTTTAACCCATTGAGATAATAGTTCTGTATGATGATAAACTTCAATTGATAATCCAAAATCAGGATATTCATTTTTAAATGTGTTATAAGCATGTGGATCAATTGTTACTAATTTGCTTACTTCTGCTTTTTCGATTTCTGCGATATTATTACTTGCTAATTCCTGGAATAAGAATTCTTGACCTAAACGTCTTGGTGTATCACCAGAGTTTTTCTCCTTATTACCTAAAATTGCAAATTTAATTCCAGCTTCATTCATAAGTTTAGCAAATGCTAGAGCGATTTTTTGGCTACGGTTATCATATGCTCCCATTGAACCAACCCAGAATAAGTATTCAATTTCTTCTCCGGCCTTTTTAGCTTCTTTTACAGTTGGGATATGAATACTTTCATCAAGTTCTCTCCAGTTTTCTCGATCCTTACGATTCAGTCCCCATGGATTTCCTTGGCGCTCGATATTCGTCATTGCACGTTGAGCATCTGGTTGCATTTTACCTTCCGTTAAGACTAAATAGCGACGTAAATCAATAACCTTTTCAACATGTTCATTCATTACTGGACATTGATCTTCACAGTTACGACAAGTTGTACATGCCCAAATCTCTTCTTCAGTGATGACATCGCCAATTAAACTTGGACTATATTCTAATGTTGCAGCTGTTTCTTGATTTCCTTGAGATGCAATCGCTAATTGATTACCTTTAGTTTTAGAAAATGCAACAGTCGGAACCCAAGGTGCACGAGATGTTACAACAGCTCCAGTTTCAGTTAAATGATCGCGAAGTTTTAAAATCAAATCCATCGGTGATAGCATTTTTCCAGTTGCAGTTGCAGGACATACATTTGTACAACGACCACATTCCACACATGCATATAAGTCAATTAATTGTGACTGACGGAAGTCACTGATTTTTCCAACCCCGAAAGTCTCCTGTGTTTCATCTTCAAAATCTATTTTTTCTAATTTACCTGCTTTCGATAAACGATTAAAATACACATTTGCTGGTCCAGCAAGTAAGTGAGCGTGCTTTGATTGAGGCACATAAACTAAGAAAGTTAAAAGTGAAATTAAATGAATCCACCATGCAACATAAAAGAAAGAAATTGCTAAAGGTTTACTAATTCCACCAAAAATTGTTGCAATTAAAGAAGCAATTGGTTCGTGGAAGCTTGTTCCTTCTCCACTCCAAATGATCCCCATACCATTTCCAAACAGAGTTGAAAGCATTAATAAACCAATAAAAATTAGAACTAGACCGCTTTTCCAGCCTCTTTTTAATCGAACTAATTTTTCAATATATCGTCTATGGAAAGCCCAAACAACCGCTACTAATATTAATAACGCTACAATTTCTTCAAAAAATGTAAATGCACCGTATAACGGCCCAAGTGGTAAATGCACCCCAGGAACTAGACCTCTTAAAATAAAATCTAAAGCTCCAGCTTGAACTAAAATAAACCCATAAAAGAATAGTAAATGAATAAATCCACTTTTCTTATCCTTCAATAACTTTTTTTGTCCAAAAACATTTACCCAAATTTTTTGAAAGCGTTCTTTGAAATTTCTCTCAAATTCTTCCTTTTTACCTAGTTTAATGTAGGCAAGTCTTGTTTTAATTAGGTAAATGAATAAATAAATTGCATAAACTGTAATTGCCACAAACCCTAGTGCGTTCAAATACAAAAGTGCATGATCCATGATGTATTCCTCCCCCAATTTTCCCGGTTACAAATAAAACGCTTACTTTTTAAAAATTTATAACCATAATAATATTCAGAAAATATATACTTTAATTATATTATGAATGACTATTCAGTCAAATACTTTTTCATATTAAATTTGCCCTTTTTGATATTCTTCAAAATAAATGGTCATACTATCTACACGTAAAAGGTAAAGGAGTTTATTATATGATTCTTTGTATTTGCTTATTTGCCCTCCTCTTTCTTATACTCCTTGCTAGCTTAGATCTTTATTTTGGTTATAAAGCTTTTCATAAATATGATAAAACTTGTCCATTTAAAAAAAGATATAGTGAAACAATGCTAATTACTGATGGTAACGTATTATACAAACATCTTCTAGACGATATAAAAGAAGCAAATAGTAGTATTTCTATGCTTTTTTATATTGTTCGAAATGATGAGACTTCTGAAAAATTTTTATCATTACTCGAAAAAAAGGCTTGTGAAGGATTACAAGTACGTTTGCTAGTTGATTGGATTGGAAGTTTTACGCTTAAACGTAAAAGAATTAAAAAACTAAAAGAAAATGGAGTAGAAGTACTTTTTAATCGACGAACGGGATTTCCATATACCTTCTATCGGTTTCAACATCGAAACCATCGTAAGATTACAGTAATAGATCAAAAAACCGGCTATTTTGGCGGATTTAATATCGGCAAAGAATATATAGGATTTGATGAAGAATTAGGGTATTGGAGAGACTACCATATTCGAATGACAGGTGAAGGAGTAAAGGACTTACACGCTCAATTTTTAATAGACTGGGTTAGAAGTGGAGGAAAATCATTTACTTTAATCGATGATAATAAATTAGCAAAAGGAAAAATCGAGCACCACTTCTATTCATCGGACTTTGTACGCATCGAGAATCTTTATAAAGAATTAATTGATAAGTCAAAAAAACATATTTATATTGGTACGCCTTACTTTATTCCAACAAAAAAACTTATGAATGCATTACTTGCGGCACTTAATCGAGGTGTCCATATTTGTGTAATGATTCCTGAAAAAGAAGACCATAGGCTAGTTAAAGAAGCGAGTTTTCCACACCTCCTATTAATCCTAGAATGTGGCGGAGAAGTTTTCCATTATCAGAAAGGATTCTTTCATGCCAAAGTACTATTAATCGATGATTGCTGCTGTGATGTGGGATCCGTCAACTTTGACCGTAGGAGCCTTTGCATAAACGATGAATGGAGTTGTATTTTCTCGAGTGAGTCATTCATATTGAAAATCAAAGAAATATTTATGAAAGACCTAGAGCGTTCGAAGTCTTACCCTATCCAGCATTATAAAAAAACAACATTTTTATGGAAGTGCCGTAAGCTTTTATCTAAGCTTCTTTCTCCATTAATGTAATGTTTTTTTCAGTACAAAATAATAATTGAGGTGAACACAATATGATAATTCGATTTGGATATGTATCACATGTATTATCCTTATATAATTGTTCACCTGCAAAAACTCTTACATTAACACGTTATAAAGCGCTTGAAAAAGATGAACGTTTAGAGAAACTAATTTACGTTACATCCCAAAATATTAAAAACACGTTTAGAGCACTACACTATAATGTAGGACAACAAATTCCCTTATATAGAATGTCCTCTTCAATGGTTCCTTTGGCGACTCATCCGGATGTAGAATTCGATTATATTAATATTTTTTACAAACAATTCAAAGAAATAGGTGATTTTATAAAAAAGCATGAAATAAGAGTTAGCTTTCACCCTAACCAATTCACGCTTTTTACAAGTGATAAACCGCATATTACTAATAATGCTGTGATTGACATGGAATACCATTTTAAAGTTCTTGAAGCAATGGGCGTTTCAGACCAAAGTGTCATTAATATACACATAGGAGGAGCGTACGGTAACAAAGAGCTTGCTATCGGACGATTTTATGAGAATATAAAAAAACTCCCTTCTCATATAAAAAAACAAATGACACTTGAAAACGACGATAAAACTTATAATACTGCTGAAACACTAATGGTTTGTCAAAACGAAGGTATTCCACTCGTATTTGACTATCATCATCATATGGCAAATTTATGCGAAGAACCGTTGGATGAATTATTACCACTCATTTACTCAACTTGGGATCATACAAAATTGAAACCTAAAATACATATCTCCTCTCCAAAATCTGATAAAGAATTTAGAGCTCACTCAGATTTAATTGACCTTGATTTTATTAAACCTTTTTTTGACATTGCTCGAACAATTGGAAGTGATATCGATATAATGATTGAGTCGAAAAAAAAGGATATAGCCCTATTGCAATTAATGGAAGACCTGTCAAAATGGAGAGGCTATAAGCGAATATGTGGCGGAATAATTGAAGTGAAATAGAAACCACCAGGGAATCGTTCTTCCCTTGTGGTTTCTTTTATTTTAGGAGCTTCGACATCTTTTATCTGTTAAATGATATGATGATTTATAGATCATCATCTAAAGTCTAACTGCGACTCTATTATAAAGGTGGCGTGTAAATGAACTATCAGGATGCTTTACAACAGTACATAATAGCAACAAATACACATGATTTTGACGAAGTAAAGAAATACATACATAAAGATGCTACTTATTGGTTTTCTGACAAATCGTGTACAAATTTACTAGATATCCGACAATACTTTGAAAACGCTTGGAACCTGATTCAAGATGAAGTCTATAGAGCTACGAATGTAAAATGGTTAACGGTTGATGAGAGTTCTGCTTCGTGTACTTATCAATATCTTTATGAAGGCTATATGAACGGGAAAATTGTAAAAGGTCATGGTAGGGCTACAAATGTGTTTATTAAGGATGTAGTTGGTGAATGGAAGGTTATTCATGAGCATTTAAGTGGCCATGCTTAAGGTTTCTTTCTGTCTTCAATAAGAGTAGTCTGAGTTCCAAATAAGTGTGAGAGAACTGCAATTAAATGCGTTAAAACTAATCTAAAAAGTTCTTGCATTTATAAAAACACTTTGCTTAAATCCTTATGCTAAAGCGGTATTAAAAAAAGGCTCCATTTTGTCAGTTAGCCTGACTTATGGATAGCCTTTTCTTTATTGATTTCTATGCCAGTCTTTATTGTACGATTTTTCATCATATTTATTACGGTCATCGCACTTATAGCATTTTTCATTTCTTCCATGAAAGTTATTTTTTCTACTTGAATTACGTTCGCTATAATTTTCATGTTTTTTTTTCTCATAATACTTCTCATAGTTTTTGTATTGATTTTTTTGATCGTACTTCTTTATTTCTTGGTTGTTGTCACTATGATTCCATTGTCGCTTTTTATTACCCCAACGTTCTTCTTGGTGTCTATTATTTTTATTTTCTTTTGAATAACCATGATTATTGGCCTTGTTTTTATCTTTAATAGGCGACTTTACAGATGATTTATTTTTGAAATTGTTCTCTTTTTTTGTGACTTTATTTGAATGAGAATTAAAGTTACTATCTTTTTTAATTTGTTTCTGATCTTGAGTTTTTATTTGATTTTGAGGTTGAGTTTTAGCTTTTGGTTTATCTAATTCATTAGATTTTGGGATATTAATATGATTATTACTTTCTTGAATATCCTTCAATTCACTATTTAACTCAATTTGCTTATTTTTAAATTTTTGTTTCATCTTACCTGTTAATTTGATTGTTTCATCTGGTTGAATTACTTTAGATTTCTCCATCTCATTAACTAAGTCATTCATGACGGTCTGTAAAGGCTCCTGCTTCCAGTTATCCATCTTATCAACCACTTTTTTGCCCTGTTCATTGTGACCTTCTAATGAGATAACGTTTAACTGTTTGTCTAAAACTAATGACACCTTTGCCTCTGAGTCAATTGAGACCTTTCCTGCTGCTAATGCTTTTTTATCGTTCCAATTTTCGAATAAAAATGACATAAGAATTAGTGCACTGGCAATTACGACAGGTACTAATTTTGGGATATTTATTTTCACTCTATTATTTAAAATAATTGCATGGTTAGGGAACTGAATTTCTTCACCAATTGAATATGATGACAATAATTTTTTACATTTTAAGTACTCACCATTTGCAGTTAGTACAACTACATATGTACGATGAACCTTTAATACAATTCCATTATTCATCTTCAGTCCCCCCTTTTTAAATAGTTTTTTAAATAGATATAATCATTAACATCTATGATGCACATAGCAATTATATATTTCCTATGTTTTTCAAGTGTTTTACGACTTATATCAACTTTAGATTCTAGTCTATTCATCGGTAATTTTTTCTTTTTATATAGAAAAGCCGTCATTTCTTCATCAGATGTAATACAATCCACAACTGAAATAATATGCTTCCTAGTATCCTCGTGTTTTGGTGAAACCTCTACTAAATTTTCTAATGATATTCCAAATTGATTAAGCATTTCACTAAAATGAAGTATTTCTTCTTTACGATTAACTTCATCAAAGTTTTTAATATAGGAACTATACACGTGGTCATCATATTGTTTATGCAAATCTTCCGACTCAGATTTTTCTGATGTCATTGATTGATACTTAGATTCCCTACGAAAGTAATCGATTAATTCCCTTTTTATGATCAACTTGGCGAACGATAGAAATGAGGCACCTTTTTTATATGTATATAGTTTAATAGCTTCATGAAATGCACTTAGGCCAATACTATATTCATCTTCTTGATTTGTAATATATCTACCACAAATAGTAGAAACAGTTTTGTTTATAAAAGGATCATATTGAACGATAAAATCATCTAGTTCTTTTGATGAAGATTGTTGTATTGTTAATACAATATCTTCAATTTTTTCTTTTCTTTTATAAAGCGTCTGAAAAATTGTAAGTAACAAGACCCCATCTCCTTTCAAAAGAGGATTGCTTAGTTTTTAAAACAGAATGCGCCTCCACCCATTATATAATCAAATGGACGAAGTGGCACCGTTTTATTAAACCCACTAAACTTAAGCATATCGCATCCTAAGAAATGTTTCATGTTAATTCAATTGAAAGGTGAATGGTAATAATTACTTATTAATGTTTATGATGACCATTTCCGTTGTTTTCACCTTGGTCATTAGAGTCATCACTTTTCTTCCATTCATGCTTCTCATTTCCCTTGTGATTTCCACGATTTTCATTTTTACCATGATGTCTATGAACTGTACCATTTTCGTGTTTTTTCACTTCATGTTTTACAGCTTTTTCGTCTTTCTTAACTTTAACTACTTTTTCTTCCTTTGATTTATGTTTATCCTTATGATGAACTTCCTTATGTTTTACTTTTGCAGGTTTAGTAGAAACCTCAGTAGCATCATCTTCATTTACATTTTTTAAATCTGTATCTTTTACATCTTCAATTTTAGTTATCATTGTAATAACTTCTGGTGTATCTGATTTTTCTGTAGTTGTATCAGGGTATTGAACTGTAATAATTGGTTTTACAACAGTTGAATTTTTTTCTGAATGCTTTAATACTTTCTCTAATCTTTCAGAAATTTTGTTAAAGCTCTTTTCAATATTTTTTGCAATTGCAGCTTTCGCTTTAGGATTTTTCACTTTATCTAAAACGTCTGCTAAAACAAGTAAATTATTATTTAAATGGTGCTGAATTTTAGCAATTTCTTTTTGCTCTTTAGTTAATTTTTGTTTTTCAACATGTTCTTTTTCGTCTTTTTCTGTTTCAACTTTTTCTACTTCTGTTGAATCTTCAGCTGGTTTCGTATTCACAGTACCTTCTGTTGTTGCGTTCTCTGGAGTCGTTGGCTCAGTAATCGTTGGAAGTTGCCCTTGAGCATTTTCCATCTGTCCTAAAGCTTCTTTTATTGTTTCTTTTGCTAGGTCTTCTTTACCTTCTTTAATTAATTCTCTTGCTTCATGAATACGCTCTTGCGCAAATTCTGCTAAAAGTTCTGCTTCTTTTACTTTGTCAGTTGTTAATAACAGTTGAATCTTTTCTACAGTTGTTTTTACAAAATAGAAGAAATCGCCTTTAAGTAATGCAGGTGCCTCTTCTTTGTGGTTTAAATCAGTTTTTGAAGCAGATTCATTTTCAGCAGCAAATACTGAACCTGAAAATCCTAGTTGTGATAATAATAATGCTGTGGCAGTTGTATGTACTAAAAGTTTTTTCATGTGTTTTTATCCCCTTTGTAAAAATTTCTTTATGTAGTCTCACTATAACTATTCGTAGAGAATTTCATTTTTTAGGGGGTCGTTATAAAAAAAATTTAAAAAATAAATAAAAAAATGGTGAAATTTGTGATTTTTCCGTATCTACCGACAAAATTATATAAATTAATACCCAAAAATCTTACAAAATAATACTCTTTGAAAATAAAGATTAACTAAAAAAAGTACCATACCTTAAACATAAGGCATGGTACTTTTACCAATTTACTATTTACATTTTTTCAGGTGCAGAAACTCCAACTAAAGCTAATGCATTTTGTAATGTAACTTGAACAGATTTCATTAAAGCTAGTCTAGCTTTTGATTTTTCAACATTTTCAGCATCTAATACTTTTTCTGCATTATAGAAGCTGTGGAAAGTTCCAGCTAGTTCAAACACATAGTTTGTAATATGATGTGGTGTACGTTTTGAAGCTGCTAATGAAACTGCCGCTGGGAATTCTCCTAATTTCTTTAATAATTCATATTCCTTTTCAGAAGAAACAAGGCTGTAATCCGCTTCACCATTGTAAACTATACCCATTTCTTTTCCTTGACGAAGAATACTGCATACGCGAGCATGTGCGTATTGTGAATAATACACAGGGTTTTCATTTGATTTTGAAACAGCTAGGTCCATATCGAAGTCCAAATGTGAATCGCAACCACGCATAGCAAAGAAGTAACGTGTCGCGTCAATTCCTACTTCTTCCATTAGATCACGTAACGTTACAGCTTTTCCTGTGCGTTTACTCATTTTTACTTTTTGACCATCTTGATATAGCTGAACCATTTGAATAATCTCTACTTCAAGTGTATCAGCGTTATAACCTAATGCTTGAATTGCCGCTTTCATTCGAGGAATGTAACCGTGGTGGTCAGCTCCAAGAATATCGATTAATTTATCTGCTCCACGACTTAGCTTGTCTCGGTGGTAAGCGATGTCCGGCGTTAAATAAGTATAAGATCCATCACTCTTTATTAATACACGGTTTTTGTCATCTCCATATGTTGTAGAACGGAACCAAGTTGCTCCTTCTTCTTCATATGTTTCACCACGTTGTTTTAAATCAGCAAGAGCTTCTAGCACTTTACCATTTTCATATAATGAAGTTTCTGAATACCATACATCAAAGTCTACTCTGAAATTACGTAGATCTCTTTGTAGCTTTTCCATTTCTAGTTTTAAACCGTACTCACGGAAGAATTTGTAACGAGCTTCTTCTGGTTCATTCATATAACGGTCACCGAATTCACCAGCTAAAGTTTTCCCAATCTCAATAATGTCCGCACCATGATAGCCATCTGCAGGCATTTCTTTATCCAATCCAAGAGCTTGCATATAACGAGCTTCTACTGATAATGCTAAATTATTAATTTGGTTTCCAGCATCATTAATATAATATTCACGTGTTACTTCATAACCAGCTTTACTTAAAACATTACATAATGAGTCCCCAAATGCTGCACCACGAGCATGGCCTAAGTGTAAATCACCAGTCGGATTCGCTGAAACAAACTCAACTAAAATCTTTTCACCGTTACCAAAGTTTGTTTGGCCATATTCTTTTCCTGATTCAATAATTGACGGGATTAAATCAGTAAGGTAACTATTATCCATATAAAAATTGATGAAACCAGGTCCAGCAATTTCTACTTTTTGAATACTAGCTTTGCTTTGATCAAAAGAATTAATTAACTCTTCTGCGATCATTCTAGGCGCCTTTTTTGCAACACGCGCCAATTGCATTGCCATATTCGTAGAAAAATCTCCGTGCGCTTTATCTTTTGGGGTTTCTAATACTACTTGTGGTAGTTGTTCCTCCGTTGCTAATCCTGCTTTTAATACAGCAGCTTCGATTTCATTTTTCAAACGACTTTTTACTTGTTCTAATGTATTCATATCGTTGCCTCCTTAATTGATACTGTGATGTTATACGAACCAGCATTTTCATCCCCTACGAATAACTTATACCCTAATTGAAGCACGCCTTTTAAAGGTCCTTCTGATACTAGAAATTGTAGTTTTTTTGTATATGCTTTTGTTTGAAATACACCTAATTCATTTGAGAAAGTACCTTCAGTTGTTTCATTAACACGGTATTGATGACGCATCATCACTCCGCCATTACGAATAATTGTAACTTCCCCTTTTCCTATCTTCATAGTCGCCTTTATTTTTCGATCTTCGTGATTTTCATCAAATAATAGATATGAAACATCATCTTTTTTATAATATAGGCCATTTGCTTGAAAACTGATTTTATCACGCCCGTGTGGATCTTTAATCAAAGTCTCAAAATCAATTGAAACAGGTATACCTTGTTTTCCTTTCACTTTTACACGTCCTTTTCTCCCGATGAACGTAACGAATCACATCCAAAAATCATCTTTTCCCATTTTAGCATAATCTAATAAAAAAAATAAAATAGGTAATAAAAAAATTGTGAAAAATATTCATTAAAACGAACAAAAAAATACGGTCGTCTCAAAAGTTGGTGCATTTTCTTGTTTTAATTCTACTCTTGAAATTGTGATAATATTTGTTTTCAATTGAAAATGGTTTGTGAGACAATAAAGAACATATAGTATATAGAAGGAGAATTTATGAAAATAATCGCACAACTATCATCAAGCAAACTATTTTTCATCGGACTAGGCATTGGAATTATTTCGTTATCGAGTATTTTTCTCATTTATTTGTACGCCTTTTTCGTGCCGCTCGTTGTGGGACTCATTTTATGGTTCATTTTCAAACGAAAAGCAATCATGTTCGGCAGTTTTACAGCTGTAATAATCGGACTACTCGCACTCATCGGCTTCATCTTTTATCTTGCCTTTTTTGGTCATTTCGGACCATGACAAGCAGCTCGTAAAGGGCTGTTTTTTGTTTGTTAAAAACAAA
Organism: Bacillus sp. AFS041924; assembly: GCF_002577195.1. Classification (GTDB taxonomy): domain Bacteria; phylum Bacillota; class Bacilli; order Bacillales; family Bacillaceae_G; genus Gottfriedia. The sequence continues at coordinate 49,439 of NZ_NULG01000010.1, read as the reverse complement.
AAAACCGCTAGAAATTTTAATTTCCAGCGGACATTCACTAAATTTCTGAATCTACCTCATAATATAATTAATGCGCAGATTCTGCTTTATCAATATGAATTAAATGCTTTTTATTAATTAATAAGAATAGTACCGATATTAATACAAAACATCCACCTACATAGAAAGGCACATGTGGATTATACCATTCAGCAAGTTTACCTGCTAAAAATGGTGCAATTGCTCCACCAAGGAAACGTAAAAAGCTATATGCCGCAGATGCCGTTGAACGTTCAACTGGAGCTGCCTGCATTACTGCTGTCGTAATTAATGTATTGTTATTACCTAAAAATGCACCAGCAATAATTACACAGACGATAATAACGCTATTTGTATCTGTTCCAATCCCCATAATAATAAGTGTTATAGCAAAAAGTGTTAACATTGCATACATCGATTTAAGCGTACCGAATTTTTTTTGTAGCTTTGGTGCCATAAATACGGATGTGATTGCTAATAAAAGTCCCCAACCTAAGAATACAAACCCTAAACCATGTTCCTTTAAGCCCATAAAGAATGGTGAGAATGCTAATAAAGTAAAAAACCCAAAGTTATATAAAAATGCTGTAATCCCTAGTGTTAATAATGATCTATGTTTAAGAGCGCGGAATGGATCAAGGAATGATGTTTTTTTCGTACTTTGTGTTATTGGTGTTTTTGGCATCATAACGCTTAAAGATAAAAATGCAATGACCATTAAACAAGCTACGCCAAAAAATGGACCTCTCCATGAAATTGAACCTAATTCCCCACCTAAAAGAGGACCAACCGAAATGCCTAGACCTATCGCAGTTTCGTATAAAATGATTGATTGTGCAACACCTGATCTTGATAATGAAACAATTGCAGATAATGCTGTCGCAACGAATAGAGCGTTACCTAGGCCCCAACCGCCACGTAACCAAACCAATTCCCATATACTGCTTGAATTTCCGCCAAGACCTGCGAAAACTGCAATAATTAGAATACCTAAAAGAAGTGTCCATTTAATTCCGATACGTGAAGATAGATAACCTGTTACTAACATAGCAATTGCCATTACTAAATTATAGCTAGTAAAAAGCAGCGTTACGTCACTTTTGGAAGCATGCATCTTCTTGGCGATTGCTGGTAAGATTGGGTCAACTAATCCTATTCCCATGAATGCGATAATACATGCAAAACCAACAGCCCAAATGGCCTTTGGTTGATTCAGAAGACCCGACTTTTGACTTATATCAGTCCTTTGATTTTTACTATTAGCCAAGTTTGACATAGTCCTTCCATCTCCCATATTTTTTTATTGTTCTAATGCTTTTCGCACTCTCTGGTACATCTCATTCATTTCATTTCTTATGTCGTTCATTTTTTTAAGCTTTTCATCAATCATATTTAATTGTTGAGAAAGTATTTCTTCCGCTCCTAGAAGCTTTTCCTTTCTCTCATCATCGTTCATCTTTTCCTTGTTTTCTCTATATTGGATTCGGAATTCTTCAAACGCTTCACTAATTGCCATATATTCCTGGACCTCTTGCAATGAAAAACCAAGAACATCACGTACATTCATTATTTTCTTTAGTCGTTCAATATGCTGATCTGAATAAAGCCGAAATCCACCTTCGCTTCTTTCAGGTGGAGGAATTAATCCAATTTCCTCGTAATATCGAATAGAACGTTTCGTTAAATTACACTCTTTTGCTACTTCATCTATTTTATAAAGCAAATTATTTCCTCCCTTCGAAAAATATTTAATTGATCGCGTTATTTACATCACTTATCTATCTTACTCCTAATGTATCGTTAACGTCAACGTTAACTTTATTTTTATTTCTATTTTTATCTTTCTTCAAAAGCATTGTTTTACTATCAAAAAGCTATAAAATTTCTTATCATAGATTATTTAATACCCATACAAAAAAAACCGAAAGATAAATTCTCTTTTAGAGCACTTATCTTTCGGGTTCCGCTTTCTTCTGTATTATATTTCGTTCATTTATGCTACTTTCTGTAATTTCCTCATTTTTTTAGCTTTGTTTCTACGTTTTAAAGCCCACATTGTAATACCAGTTATTCCTAATCCAAGTGGAGCAATCCCAACTAAGGCATAAATCGTTCTTACGAAGACACCACCATAAGTACCTCTATGTAAACTATGTCTCCAAACCAAAAATTTATCATAAGCCGTTTCATTATTTTTCGAAAAAGATCCTAAATGCTTGCCAGAAAATTGATCGAAGAATTCACTTGTATTCCCTTTACCTTTAGGATCGTAAGTACCATCACTTAATTGGGCTTCTATAACACCCTCTTTATCAGATGGAAGTCTTAATTTGTATAACTCACCTTCAGGATGTAGCTTTTTAATTTCAGCGGTTATAGAATCTAATCCAATTTGATGTTTACCATTATCAACTGATTTAAGCTCTTCAGGATAATTCGATGTAAACTTCAATTTCAAAGATTCTTCAATCTTTTCTTGGAATGGAAATAGCATTCCTGTAATTGCTACAACGAGTAAAAATGGTAAAGTAATTACCCCAATGAAATTATGTAATGATAAATTTCGTGCCATTTGGCTTTTATTCCATTTTATTTTTAAGCTTTTAAACATTCGTTTAATACCTGGATACCATAAATAAATACCTGTAATAAGAATAATAATAAATGCAATTGCTACGATTCCTATAATTGTTTCACCAATATCATCTAACAATAAATGAGTATGTAAATCTTTCATAAAAGATACGAATGACGCTTCTCTATCAAAATTACCTAATAACTTACCATTGCTAGGATCTATATAAGCATCAATTTCATTATGTCCTTTTGACATATTTGCATGGTATACATCTGATAACTTTGAAGGAACATCCAGCCTAGTGATTTCAAATCCTTTGTAATGATCTTGAAAAACCTTTTCTGCTTCGTTAATTCCAACATTTCTTTCACTACTTGCAGGCTTAAAATACTGCGGATTTAACACATGTTCAATTTGATCCTCAAACACTAAAACACTACCCGTTGCACAAACAGCAATAATAAATAGACCAAAAACTAAACTGCACACGAGATGTAGTGTCAAAATAAACTTCCTTACCCCTTTTTTCATTTTCATCTTCTCCCCGAAAATATGATAATAATAATCGTTCTCAATTATAAAGGTAATGATTATCATTATCAATAATATTTTTATATTATTAGTATAATTTTTATTCAAATTTAAAATTTCATATAAAAAAAAGACGAATTTTCGCTCTTTTGAACGAAAAATCGCCTTTCACAATTCGTATTATTTTACCCAACCTAATAGGATTTCACGAATAAATTTACTTGCTGCAACTTGAGTTTGCTCTGCATGATCATATACTGGTGCTACTTCTACTAAGTCTGCCCCAACAACGTTAATATCACTGTTAGCAATTGCTAATATACTATCAAGCATTTCTTTTGAAGTAATACCACCTGCTTCAAGAGTACCTGTTCCTGGAGCATGCGCTGGGTCTAGTACATCGATATCAATCGTAACATATACTGGACGACCAGCAAGTGTTGGAAGTACTTTCTTTAACGGCTCAAGCACTTCGAATTTAAATAAATTCATTCCAACTTCTTTAGCCCATTCAAATTCTTCCTTCATACCAGAACGAATACCAAAAGAATAAACATTTTTTGGACCAATTAAATCACAAACTTTTTTAATTGGTGTTGAGTGAGATAATGGCTCACCCTCATATGAATCACGTAAATCCGTATGAGCATCAAAATGAATAATAGCTAAGTCTGGGTATTTCTTATACATAGCTTTCATTACAGGCCAAGATACAAGATGCTCTCCACCCATACCTAAAGGGAATTTCCCTTCAGCTAATAGGCCGTCAATATAGTCTTCAATCATATCAAGACTTCTTTGTGCGTTACCAAATGGTAATGGAATATCTCCTGCATCAAAGTATTTAACTTCTTCAAGTTCTTTATCTTGATATGGACTATATTCCTCTAATCCAATTGAAACCTCACGAATACGTGCTGGACCGAAACGAGAACCAGGACGGAAACTTACAGTCCAATCCATAGGCATACCATAAATAACTGCTTTACTTTCTTCAAAGCTTGGATGACTCTTTATAAATACATTTCCTGAATAAGCTTCATCAAAACGCATAGTTAAGCCCCCTTATTTAGTAAGATCAGCTACAAATTTTGGTAATACGAACGCTGCTTTATGTAGCTCTTTTGTATAATATTTTGTCTCAATATCGAAGAAACGATTCTCTTCTACTTCAAGTGGATCATGTTTTTTCGAACCAATTGTAAATGTCCACATACCACTTGGATATGTTGGAATGTTTGCAATGTATAAACGAGTGATTGGGAAGATTTCTCTTACATCACGTTGAACTTGTGTAATTAATTCTGGTGTAAACCAAGGGTTGTCCGTTTGAGCCACGAAAATACCATCTTCTTTTAATGCTTTTGAGATTCCAGCATAGAATCCTTTTGTAAATAAGTTAACAGCAGGACCAACTGGCTCAGTAGAATCTACCATAATGACATCATATTCATTTTCGCTGTTTGCAATATGCATAAACCCGTCATCTACTTTTACTTCTACACGTGGGTCTTCTAATTTTCCTGCAATTTCAGGTAAGTATATTTTAGAGTATTCAATTACTTTTCCATCGATTTCAACTAGAGTTGCTTTCTTCACGCTTGGGTGTTTTAGTACTTCGCGAATTACACCGCCGTCACCGCCACCTACAACTAATACGTTTTCCGGATTTGGGTGTGTGAATAAAGGTACATGTGCAACCATTTCGTGGTACACAAACTCATCTTTTTGAGTTGTCATAACCATACCATCTAAAATAAGCATATTACCGAACTCTTCAGTCTCTACCATGTCAAGCTTTTGAAACTCAGTTTGCTCTGTATGTAAAGTTTTATTAATTTTAGCAGTAATTCCAAAGTTTTTTGTTTGTTTTTCAGTAAACCATAATTCCATTTAATGCATCTACCCTTCTTTATCAAGATTTAGTTTGAAACATGTTTTGTCCAGTTCCAGCGACTAGCCCCACAGAGGTCATTAGCAAACCGCCAATGGAAGGGGCTTTAGCAAGGCGCCTCCACTTTTCGAATATGTTTCGTATTATCCCCACTCTTCCTAATTCCTATCGGATTTGTGTTGTTACGACATTTTTTGCCGTACAAAAGAAAAGTATAGAGTAATTTTCCTGAAATGCAAGATTTTTAAGGCTAAATTATTTGATATTTTTTACTACAGTAATTTGTATAAAAATTCTCTTAAACTACCATACTATTATTAAAATAGAGAAACTGGTCGAGGGGAGGATTCTTTTTGTATCATATCAACTACTCTTTTCATTGGCGCACCCTTCAAAAGGTAGGCATTTTACTTACTATTATTTCAATTTCAGGCACTTTATTTTTATCTTGCATCTATATTGTAGCAATCTCATCTACAAAACCTTCATTATTTGTTCAGTCAAATTCAAGCTATTATGATCATCATAAAAAATTAATTAGTAAAACTAAGCTACTTCAAAATCGAAAAACACTTCAAATTGCAGATGTACCGCCAATTGCGATTAATAGTGTTTTGGTTTCTGAGGATCGTAATTTCTTTCATCATCACGGTTTCGACTTAAAAAGGCTTGGTTCAGCGATTTTAATTAATTTAACGAAGGGACATTATGCTCAAGGTGCAAGTACAATCACTCAACAACTCGCAAAAAATTTATATCTTTCACAAGAAAAAACGCTCAGTCGTAAAATAAAAGAAGCTTATTTAACAATGAAGCTAGAATCCTCTTATAGTAAAAAGAAACTATTAGAGGCCTATTTAAATACTATTTATTTTGGACATGGTATTTACGGTCTCGAAACCGCAGCGAATACCTTCTTAGGAAAAGAGACAAACCAGCTTACAATTGGAGAAGCTACATTTTTATTAAGTATTCCAGCTAATCCCACTATATATGATCCTTACGTCCATTTCTCATCAGTAAAGAAAAGACAGCAGCGTATTTTAACTGCGCTTGAACGAAATAAATTAATCAATTCAAAAAGCGTAAAAAATGCAATTAACGAGTCAATTAAGTTAAAGCCGATTACACATGCTTCAAATTCTTCATTTTCGTCCTATTTTCAACAAAGTGTTCAAAAAGAGATTACAGCTTCCATTGGACAGTCCATCAATAATAATGGTAGCCAGATTTATACAACATTTAATCCAAAAATACAAAAGCAAATTGATCAAGCATTTAATAAATATATTTCACCAATACCAAAATTGCAGGCTAGTATAATTGTATTAGATAGCCAATCTGGAGAAGTACTAGGTATGATTGGTGGACGTGAGAAAGGTCAGTTTTTATTTAATCGTGCAATTGCCTCAAAAAGACAGGTCGGAAGTACAATAAAGCCCATTTTGTATTACAGTGCACTTGAAAATGGATATACTCCATCGACAAGGCTTCAAAGCAAACCTACTGTATTTCATTTTGAAAACGGAGATTCATATAGTCCCCAAAATAGTGGGAATCTATATGCACACGATTCGATTACTTTAGCAAAAGCAATTGCTGTTTCAGATAATATATACGCAGTAAAAACTCAACAGGCAATTGGTACCGACGAATTTATAAAAGCCCAGAAGTTATTCCATTTACCAACGCCAAATGATCATCTCCCATCAATGGCACTCGGTACACAAGAGGCTTCATTGCTCGATATGACAAGAGCTTATGCCTTAATTGCAAATAATGGGAAAGAAGTTTTTCCTCATTTTGTAAGAGAGATTAAAACACAATCTGGAAAAACGCTCTATCATGAAAAGTTTGATCAAAAACAGCGATTAGAAAAAGATCAAACTGTGATTCTTAAACAACTAATGAATGGAATGTTTAATACGAACTTTACTAGTTACTTACCTGTAACAGGTACTAGTATTATCCCTGAACTTTCTAAGGATTATTTTGGAAAAACTGGTACTACGAAAACGGACAGCTGGATGATTGGATTCCATTCAAGTCTTGTTGTTGGGGTGTGGGTTGGATATGATCACTCAAAAGATTTATCTGCTGAAGAAAGCACACTAGCAAAAAAAGTTTGGGCATCAGTTATTACAAATCTATCAGATAAAAAACTAGATTCAAAACTACCTAATGACCTAGTTAAAATCGCAATAGATGAAAAGACCGGCCTTTTATATAAAGAAGGATGCGGTGAAAAAGTTTCACTATATTTTGTCAAAGGTACACAGCCGACAAAACCTTGTATAAATAAAAAAATAACGAAAAAACATAAAAAAGAAAATAAGGATAATAAACCTTGGTATTCACAATATTTACCATAAAAACAAAAGACCTCACCAAATTGGTAAGGTCTCTTGTTTGTCCTAGTCCTAGCTTTGTCCAAGCTAATATTAGTTTACTTTATTTGGTCAAAAATGTAAAAAGATTATTCGACGATTTCTTCAATTTTTTTATATAATTTTCCATAAAAAATGTATTATCCTAAAAGTTCGGTTTTTAATTGATCAGATGAATTATTCCACATCTCTTCATTGTGCAATTTTAGAAAATTAGCTAACAATTTACGAGATTTTTCATCCATATGATCAACCATTAGTTTTCGTTTCATTGCTTTATCCATTTTATTTACATGGTCAGGAAGAAGTTTATATCCCCTTCTAGCTTCTCGATCAACTGTCATGTAGCAACCAGTTACTCCAGCGTAATAAGGACCACTTTCAGTTCTCTCAGTTGCTACCCACACTAACCAATACGGTTTTCCATTAGGAACTTCATCCTCATTTGTTAAGAATTTAATCCCTTTTTCCACTGAACTTCTCGCGTGCATTGCACCGATGTCTACAAAAACATCATTCTCTTGAATATCAATAAAGACTGGTGAAATATTTTCTAAACTAATTGCTCCAACACCAAATCCGCCATGTCCGCTCGTTGAATCATTTTTTAATATATTAAATCCCATTGACTTCTTTTTTGGTTGTTCAGACATTGTGTACCTCCTAATAGTAAATTACATAATTAATGGTGTAACAATTGAATTAATCCAGTGAAAAACTGAAGGTATAGCAACCTGGAAAATCGGTTGTATTGTATAGTTATCTAATGGAGTTAATACTAATATTAAGAATACAAATGCACCATATTGCTCATATTGTGACATTTTTGCACGAATATCATTTGGCGCTAAATCTTCTAGAATTCGATATCCATCTAATGGTGGAAGAGGAATTAAGTTAAACACAAATAATACAATATTCATTTGAATGAAGATACTAAAGAAAGAATCTAGAGTAATTGATAAAGCTTGTGAGAAAGAATGGAAGAAACCATACTTTATTAATAGTAAGTAAACAATTAAACCAAGTGTTGCTAGTATTAAGTTACTAATCGGACCCGCTGCGGTTGTTAGGATCCCTGCTAATCTAGGATTTTTAAAGTTATGGCGATTTACTGGAACAGGTCTTGCCCAACCAAACCCTAAAATAATGATAGCAATTGTTCCGAAAATATCTAAATGTTTAAATGGCGAAAGAGTTAATCGGCCTTGTCTCTTAGCTGTGTCATCTCCAAATTTATAAGCTACATATGCGTGTGCAAATTCGTGAACTGATAACGAAATTGCGACAACTAGTAATATTAATGGTATATCTTTTAGTGGATATTGAAAAAATGCTCCCATTATTTGCTCCTCTCGAGAAATAGCTGTTTTGTGTAACTAAACGTTATATTATAAACAGTTTAAATTATTCTTTATGATTTCTTCAATGTTAATTGATTTAATCGTTATTATTCTGACTTCCTGAGTTATAATAAAAATGATAAATCTAAGGAGGTCATATTATGCCATACGTTACTGTAAAAATGCTAGAAGGTCGCACTGATGAACAAAAGAAAGCTTTAGTCGAAAAAGTTACTTCAGCTGTAAGTGAAACAACAGGTGCTCCAACTGAAAAGATTGTTGTTTTCATTGAAGAAATGACAAAAAATCATTACGCAGTTGCAGGAAAACGCCTTAGTGACGAATAGAATTTCATACATACATTAACAGTAAACGGGAGTAACTTTCGTTTACTGTTTTTATCTTCTTTTAGCCCCAGCAATTTCTTCAATCATTTCGATTACTTTCTTTTTCTTATCATCTGGATTTTTATAGATTAAATCATAAGGAAAATATAGCTTAGAATCGAATAGCTCCTTACCAGTTATTCCATCCACTAGCTCTGATTTACGAGAGATCTCTTTTAAATCACCGTTCGTTTGTAATAGTAAAATCGGTTTCTTCCCATCTTCCTCACCGTATCTAAAATAATCATAGGCTTCGTCTGAAATTGTATCAATCACTAAATAGTACTCCGAATCAATATCTATTTCTAAGAAAAGCTTTTTTAATTCGGCAAACTTTTCAGTATGGTTTTGAGTATCAAAATCTACATATTGAAATAAATTTCGATTTAAGAAACGTTGACACAAATCACTTAAAATTTGATCGGATTCCTCCTGCCATACTTGGAAATAATACAAAAGGACTGATTCGTCTAACTTGATATATTCTTCTAAGTCAATCTTTCCTTCAAATAAATGACCAAAATGCACTGGTACATAATTAAAATGATAACCTGTTTCATGCAAATACTTAGCTCTTTGTAATATTTTTTGTAATATTGCTTCAGCACTTCTAGACACAGGATGAAAATAGACTTGCCAATACATTTGGAATCGACTAATTAAATAATGCTCAACAGCATGCATACCAGATTGTTTAATAACGACACCATCTGGTCGGGGACGCATAATTCTCAAAATACGTTCCATATCAAAATTACCGTAACTTACACCAGTGTAGTATGCATCTCTTAGAAGATAATCCATTCGATCAGCATCAATTTGACTCGAAATCATACTCGTAACTAACTTATTTTTAGATGTTTTCCCAATGACTTCCGAAACTTTCATAGGAAAGTCATCCCCTACTCTTTTTAAAATTTCATTAATTTCTGTTGAACCCTCTATAATTTCTCTCGTTAATTCTTCATGATCTAAATTAAAGATTTTCTCAAAAGTATGTGAAAAAGGACCATGACCAACATCATGTAAAAGTCCAGCACAAAGAGCTAATAAACGATCATCGTCATTCCATTCAGGACGACCGGAAAAAACATCATCTACCATTCGCCTTATAATTTCATAAACGCCAAGCGAATGGGTAAATCGACTATGCTCAGCTCCATGAAAAGTAAGATATGTAGTACCTAGCTGTTTAATTCTACGTAGTCTCTGAAATTCCTTAGTCCCAATTAAATCCCAAATCACTTGATCTCTCACATGAATATAACGATGTACTGGATCTTTAAATACTTTTTCCTCATAAAGCTTTTGGAAACGATATGACATATGTTGGCCCCCTTTCAATATGTACACTATTTCTTTATATGCTAATGTTTTTGCTTTCTGAACAGGACGCTTATCTATTTCACTTTTTTTAAATCTCACTTATTCCTCAGATCTAAAAACTTAAATTTGTATAACATGGTGTCTAGTTACGAAAGCACTTCAATCTATTATATCAAAAAAACGCTCCTGAAGATGAAGGAGCGTTAATTCTTACCTAGTTTTGACTTTACTTTTAAAATTAAATCATCTTCGCTTGGTGCTGATAGTGGACGATTATTTACGAAACAGAATGATTTTTTTCGTCCTGGTCCACAGTAAGATTGACAACCAATTTTAATCTCTGCTTCTTCATCTATTCTTTTTAAGCGAGGGACTAATGTTTTAATATTTGTCGCCTGGCAGTCATCACATATTCTAAACTCGTTTGACATTTTTTTACAATCCTTTCTGTTCTAAAATGAACATACTCAGCAGTAATTTTACTCGTTCCAAAAAGGACATGCAAGTTTTCCAAATTAATCACTCCAAATAGTATTCTACTATTTTCTATTTTTTGTATAGTTTTCTATTTTTTTGTCCAAACTTCTATTAATCAGCTATGAAATTAAAGCAATTAATTGAATAAAGAAAGTTGAGGGGAAATTTCTATGATGAAATTAAGACAAGATGCTTGGACTGAAGAGAATGATTTACTTTTAGCGGAAACAGTTTTACGCCATGTACGTGAAGGAAGTACCCAATTAAATGCATTTGAAGAAGTTGGCGATATTTTAGAACGTACTTCTGCTGCTTGTGGTTTTCGTTGGAATGCTGTAGTTCGTTATAATTATGAAAAGGCACTTCAATTAGCAAAAAAATTCCGTAAAGAAAAGCTTCGTCACGCTAAAGGTGAAGACGCTAAGAAAAAATTATTATATACACCTTCTGAATCTAGTTATATACAAACTGATGTATCTAGTAATTTTGATCGTTATTTAAATGATGAGCAAGATTTGGAATATGGCGTAGAACTTAATCAAGAATTCGGATCATTTGTAGAAACTAATGATCAAATTGAAACAAGTGTTGAAGCTTCGCACGATGAGGAACCAAAAACTGAGATCTATTCAAGTATTCCTTCAGTACAAAGTCAATATCAAGCTCAGACTTCTCCAGTTAACACAAGAAAAAGTACAATCACAATGTTTGACGTAATCCAATTCTTACAAGGTCTTTCAACTAGTCAGGTCGGTAGCGATCGTTTAGTCCGCGAAAATGACCAGTTAAAAAGAGAATTAATGCAATTACAAGAACGAAATTCACAGTTACAGAGACAAGTAGAAAAACTTGAAAAAGATGCTACTACTGTTCAAGAAGACTATGAAACAATGATGAAAATAATGAACCGCGCTAGAAAATTAGTATTGTTTGAAGAGGAAGAGAAACCAGCAGCAACATCCTTTAGAATGGATAAGAACGGAAATTTAGAAAAAATTGCTGAATAGTAAAGTCAGTAAATAAATAGAGGAACTAAATCTTATAACAGGTTTAGCTCCTCTATTTTTATGATCACTAAATTCTCTAAAATCTATTAATTTCCTAAAAATGATTTTTTAAAGAATGCTAGCTGTTTATCGAGTGTTACTGGGTCACTAAATGAAGCACCATTACCTAGCATTTCATATACATGATTATTTTTTACTGCAGGAATTGATTTATATGTATCAGTTTTTTTGAAAGAAATATCCGCATCTGCATATTGACTTAAAATAACATAATCTCCTGCATATTGTGGCAACACTTCTGTAGAAAGTGTATAATATCCGTCTTTTAGAGCCATTTCTTTTACCTTTTCAGGCATTTTTAACTTCATTGCTTGATATAAGATCTCCGTTCCGCGAGCCCAGTTATTACCGAATACATAAAGCTGTTTATCATATGATTCAAATACTGAAACTGTTGCGTCTTGACCAATTTTTGCACGAATTTCATCTCCGGCTTTTTCCGCGCGTTGCTTGAAGTCATCAACCCATGCTTGAGCTTCCTTCTCTTTGCTTAAAAGCTTACCAATTTCTACATGCTGTGCTAAATAATCTAATTTACCCCATGTGTAAGTAACTGTTGGAGCAATCTCTTTTAGTTTATCTATATTTTTAATATTAGATAAACCAATAATTAAATCCGGTTTTAATTCAATAATTTTTTCAAGATTTTCATCAGAAACTTCTGCTACATCTTTTAACTCTTTCTTAAAAGTTGGATTATTCTTTGACCAAACGTCTACACCTACAACATTTACTCCTAACGAAATAACATTACCAGTAAAACCTGATAGCAAAATAACACGCTTAGGATGTGATGGCACTTCAACAGGTCCAGTTTCTGATTGATACGTAAATGTTTTAGGTTGATCATCTTTACTTGAAGTACTCGCCTTCTTATCAGCCGAATTATTACTACATGCACTTATGATTACTACAAATATAAGGATAAATGGTAATATTAGTTTTTTCATTTGAATCTCCTTTTACAACCATTATCAACGTCTTCTTACTGATAACGATTATCATTTTCATTACGATATTAACTATAAGTCGGTTTTAAATTATTGTCAACCAATATTCATTATTCAAAATATGAAGTTTTTTTATTTAACCTTAAATCATGCTAAAATAGGAAGACAAACGCAAAACGCAAGGGGCTTATTGAATGAATCAACATTTGAATCGGTTACAAAAAGATGAAATACGTTTTATAGACGGCTCAACTTTAGGGCCATCCTTTGAGGCGATCCAATCATTTGCAATAGATGATACATTATGTACAAAAATTGGGAAAATGGAGTCTCCAGCAACAATTCGAACATGGGTACACCATAATACGATTGTTTTAGGAATACAAGATACTAGATTACCGAATTTAATAAATGGTGTAAAATTCCTTAATAACCATGGCTACAAAGCAATCGTACGAAATTCAGGTGGACTTGCAGTAGTTTTAGATGAAGGTGTTTTAAATATATCAATTCTATTTCCAGAAGCTGAACGTAAGCTTCAAATTAATGATGGTTATGAAACGATGTATGCACTTATTCAGGATATGTTTAAAGATTTAACAGATAAAATAGTTGCAAAAGAAATTGTTGGTTCATATTGTCCAGGAGATTTTGATTTAAGCATTGATGGTAAGAAATTTGCGGGTATCTCTCAACGACGCATACGTAAAGGGGTCGCTGTTCAAATATATTTATGTATTAACGAAAGTGGTTCAAAACGAGCATCAATCATTAAAGATTTTTATGAAATTGCGATCGATCACAAGGAAACTACATTTAAATATCCTACGATTATTCCTGATACAATGGCATCTCTTTCCGAACTACTATCATTAAATCTTTCTTTAACAGATGTAATGACTAGACTACTGCAGTCACTAATTAAACTAACTCCTAAATTAACTTCTAACTCTTTATTAGGTGATGAAATAGATTTATATAATTACCACTTACAAAGAATGATTGACCGAAACTCAGAATTAAGTTCTATGCAAGAATGTTAATGATCGGATCATAATTTAGAAAAACCACAAAGATTTGTGGTTTTTTCTGTTTTTTACTTTAAATTTAGCCAGTTCTCTTCTGTTTTACGAAATTCTGGACTAATTGCTACTTTCTAAAAATGATTTCAATGAGTTTCTGCACTAATTGTGTGGGTTTCTGAATTATTTGAGCGGAATCTAACAATAATTAAGCCGGTTTCAACATTAATTGAGCCAGTTTCGTCATTAATTAAGCAAAGTTCACAAAGTGTTCGACTTCCATGCTAACAAACTAAAAATGGGTGCTCTTAAGTCCTTTGACTTTTGAGCACCCATCAGTTTCTCTCATGATCTTAAACCAATACTATTACAGTGACTGAGCCGCTGTAATGATTGATAATTTATATACATCTTCACTGTTACAACCACGTGACAGGTCATTAACAGGCATATTTAAGCCTTGTAGGATTGGTCCGATTGCTTCAAAGTTACCTAAACGTTGAGCAATTTTGTAACCAATGTTTCCTGCTTCTAAGCTTGGGAATACGAATGTATTAGCATCACCTTGAATGACTGAACCAGGAGCTTTACTTTTCGCTACAGATGGTACAAATGCTGCATCGAATTGGAATTCACCATCTAAAGTTAATTCAGGCGCAAGTTCTTTTGCAATTTTAACTGCTTCAGCTACTTTTTCAGTTTCTGGTGATTTTGCTGAACCTTTAGTTGAAAAGCTTAACATGGCAATTTTAGGCTCAATATCAAAAAGTTTTGCAGTTTTTGCACTCTCTATTGCGATTTCAGCTAAGTCTTGGCTATTTGGGGCAATATTAATTGCGCAATCTGCGAATACGTATTTCTCATCTTCTCGAACCATGATAAATACACCAGATGTTTTTGTTACGCCTGGTTTTGTTTTAATGATTTGAAGAGCTGGTCGTACTGTGTCTGCTGTTGAATGTGTCGCACCACTAACTAGTCCATTGGCTTTGTTAGCATAAACTAACATTGTGCCAAAGTAGTTTGGATCTAGTAATGCTTTACGTGCTTGCTCCTCTGTTGCTTTTCCTTTACGACGTTCAACAAATGATGCTACTAATTGGTCCATTTCTGCATAAGTAGATGGGTCTAAAATTTCCACACCTTGAAGCTCTAAACCTAAACTACTTGCTTTTTCCTTTATACTTTCTACATGACCTATTAAAATCGGTTTTAATACTTCTTCTTTTGCTAGTCTGTCAGCTGCCGTTAAAATTCTCTCATCTGTACCTTCTGGTAAAACAATCGAAATATCTTTACCTGATACTTTTTGTTTAATACTTTCAAATAAATTGCTCATAGTAGCCTCCAAAAACTTTAAAATTATTTTATTTGTACATAATTAGAATAAAACCTTTTTAGAATAATGAAAAATATAATACATTTATTAAAGCGCTATCATTTAAAGTAAATTAATTCCTAATTTTCTAACTAAATTTGGGTATTGTATAATTTTGTATGTTTTTACAAAATACTTTTAATTGTAGTATGCTATATAAATGAAAATCAATACGATAACGTTTGGGGGATTTAAAATGAGTGAAGCTGCAAAAACTTTAGATGGATGGTATTGTTTACATGATTTTAGAAGTATGGATTGGCATGCTTTTAAACAATTAAGCAGTGATGAGCGTCAACTAGCTATTTCAGAATTCCAACAAGTATTCTCAAAATGGAATCAAGTTGCTGATTCTGGTGAAGGTAGCCATGCTATTTACAATATTTTAGGTCAAAAAGCTGATATTATGTTTATGGTTTTACGACCTACAATGGATGAGTTATTACATATTGAAACAGAAATTAACAAAACAACACTTTCTCAATTTATGATTCCTACTTATTCGTACGTTTCTGTAGTTGAATTAAGTAATTACTTAAGCGAAGAAGATGGCGATCCATATCAAAATCCTCATGTTCGCTCTAGACTTTACCCTGCTTTACCAAAGTCTCAATACGTATGCTTCTATCCAATGGATAAAAAGCGTGAAGGTGAAGATAATTGGTACATGCTTCCTTCAGGAGCTCGTAAAGAAATGATGTATAGTCACGGAAAAATTGGTCGTGGTTACGCTGGTAAGGTTAAACAAATTATTACTGGTTCAGTTGGATTTGATGACTATGAATGGGGCGTTACTTTATTCTCTGAAGACGTGCTACAATTCAAAAAGTTAATCTATGAAATGCGCTTTGATGAAGTAAGTGCTCGTTATGGAGTGTTTGGTTCATTCTTCGTTGGAACGATCTTAAAAGAAGACGCATTCACGAAATATCTATACGTATAATTGAATACTTAAGTGTATCCTCTATATACTATCAGTCATAGTATATAAATTAAAAGACTTCTCTTTTTTGAGAAGTTTTTTTATTTTCCTTTTGGAAAAGATGTCATATGTTTCTTTCAATTTTAATATAGTTACAGTAGTGAACGAACTAATTAGTCCTCGCTTTCCGATCACCAATGAGATCAATGTAGAATATTTAATTCGGATGAGGAGGCTTATTTATGGCTGTAATTCGTTATACCGAGGCTGAGGTTTCTTTACTCGCAAGATTAATGCGTGCTGAAGCTGAAGGCGAAGGTAAAGAAGGTATGTTAATGGTTGGAAATGTGTGTGTTAATAGGGTTTTATGTGATTGCTTAGATTTTAGAAATCTTAGAAGTATAAAAGATATGGTTTATCAGAGTCCCGGTGGATTCGAAGCTGTTCAAAAATCATATTTTTATCAACGTGCTCGTGAACAAGATATTGAACTATGTAGAAAAGTAATAGCAGGGCAGCGCTTTTGGCCAGCAACATATGGCCTATGGTTCTTCAAACCAGCAGGATCGTGTCCACCTACTTGGTTTAACCAAAAATTAGCAGGAAGATATAAGTCGCATTGCTTTTATCAACCAACTCCTAAAGATTGCCCTAAAGTCTATGATTTTTAAATGATTAAACTAAGGAGGTTTTTTCTTTGAGTAATCCTTTCGAGTACTATCAAAATACTTATCGTGCAACACAACCTGCTCAGGGGCAAGGACAAGGACAACAGGCCGGGCAGGGACAAGGATTTGCAGCTCCATCAGGAGGTATGATCACCCAGCAAGGTCAAGTTACAGCCTCACCTGGTCTTTTTGAACAATCATATGTAGAAAATATCCTTAGGGCTAATCGTGGGAAAATTGCTACGGTTTATATGACTTTCACTGGTCATCAACAACAAGTATTCGTCGGGTACATTCTGGGAGCAGGACGTGATCATATTGTTCTCAGAGATGTAAATACAACTAAAACCTTCGTATTACTGACAATTTACTTAGATTACATCACATTTGACGAAGAAATAGCTCTTCCTTATCAACTTTAAAAAAAAGTGTTCAATATAGTGCAATCATTGCACTTTTATTGAACACTTTTTTTATTTCATGACTGATATTCCTACTAAAATCCACGCAACTAAAAATGCTAGTCCACCTAATGGTGTGATCGCTCCAAGGATTTTTATACCAGATACGCTTAATATGTACAAGCTTCCTGAGAATAAGATTATTCCTATTACTGATAACCATCCAGCCCACGTAAGTTGAGTTACTGAACCGTATTTATCCATTAAAAATGCAATAATAAATAATCCGCCTGTTTGAAACATTTGATATTGAACTGCTTTATGCCAAATTTCAAGCGATCTTTCGGAAATTTTCCCCTCAAGTCCATGCGCTCCGAAGGCACCTAATGCGATAGATAAAAATGCAAAAATACTACCTAATAAGAAAAATATTTTCAATTCTTCTCCCCCTTTATCTTAAAAATCTAATAATGATCCACCTTGTTCCGAATCATCCAATTTAGACATAACAGCTGGCTGAGATATAATTGGTTGACTTGGAATTGATTGAACGATACTACTAGTAAAAATACTCTTTGGAACCTCTACACTGTTCTCGTCTTCAAGTAGTAACTCGCATAAAGATCTAATACTTGCAATTCTTTCTCGAAATTGTCCAGGTTTTTGAGTATTTGCTTTTGCCTTATGTAACTCATTTTCAATTTGCTGGATTACTTTTTCTACACTAATATTCAGATAAATCACCACCAAACTTTTTTAACACAATCCAATAAAACCTATTATACTATGGCTTTTTTCTGAAAGCGAATACCAACCAAATTAAGCACTATTTTAAGTGAATGGTGGTATACTAAAAAAGTTAATTTTTAGGAGGAAATAAATTTTGAACTATAAAATGATTGTATTAGATATCGATGACACACTTTTAACTGATCAGTATATTATATCTCCAAAAACGAAGGAAGCGTTACTCAAAGCCCAGGATATGGGTGTAAAAGTGGTGTTAGCTTCTGGTAGACCAACTTTTGCAATGCATAAGTTAGCAGAGGAACTATTATTACATGATTATGGTAGCTATGTTCTATCATTTAACGGAGGAATCATTACTGATTATCGAACAAAAAATAATGTTTACGAATGTACGCTAACAAAAGAGCAAGCTCATGAGCTCTATGAGATTAGTAAGAAGCATAATGTTTTCGTTCATACATATGTTGAGAATGATATTATTACGGAAAAAGGAAATCAATACACTAATATTGAGGGTCAACTTACGGGTATGCCAATTAAAGAAGTAAGTAGTTTTACTGAGCATGTTCAAAATGACGTAGTGAAATTGTTAATGTTAGAGGATCCAGAAAAATTGGCTCAAGTTGAAAAAATTCTTCAAAAAGAGCTTGAAGGTAAAATTAGTGTTATGCGTTCGAAGCCGTTCTTTTTAGAACTAACGAACAGTGAAGTAGATAAAGGTAAGAGTTTAAATCACTTAATTCAAATTCTTGGAATTCGTCAGGATGAAGTAATAGCTGTAGGAGACGGTTATAACGACTTACCTATGATTAAATTTGCGGGACTGGGAGTAGCAATGGGGAATGCTCCTGAGGAAATTAAACAACAGGCAGATTATGTCACTGCTACAAATAATGATGATGGTGTGGCTAAAGTTGTTGAGAAGTTTATTTTGAATAATAAGTAAGTGTAGAGAAAAAATCAAATTTTCGGGACTCTGTCTACACACTGAGAGGTGTCCTTAAATAATGGACACCTCTTCTTTTAACATATAAATAATTTCTACTTTACTGCCCAGTCCATCGGCTTCATTTGATGTTCTACTAGTTTTTGGTTAATTTGAGAAAATGGCTTACTTCCAAAGAAACCTCTACTAGCAGATAATGGGCTAGGATGATGAGCTTTTAATATGACATGGTGATCACTCGTAATTAATTCTTCTTTAGCTTGAGCATGCTTGCCCCATAAAACAAAAATAATTGGTCGTTTGTGTTGATTCAACATGGATAGGATTGTATTTGTGAATAGTTCCCAGCCTTTGTTCTTATGTGAATTCGGCTCCCCTTCTCGAACAGTTAGAACTGTATTTAATAATAAAATCCCCTGTTTTGCCCAATTATTTAAATATCCACTCGTTGGTACTTCTACGCCTAAATCACTATTTAATTCTTTATATATATTTCTTAAAGAAGGAGGGATTTTCACTCCTGGTAATACCGAAAAGCTTAACCCGTGCGCTTGACCTGGCTGATGATATGGATCTTGTCCAAGTATTACTACTTTACAATCTTCATATGAACATTCATTCAAAGCTTGAAATATATGCTCTTTGGCAGGGTATATTATTTTCTCCTTATATTCTTCTTCAAGAAATTGCAATAAATCTTTAAAATACTGTTTTTCAAACTCTGAATTTAATCTTTCTTTCCACTCTGATGATAATTGAAGCAATAAAAGACCACCTTTCTTGACGAAATTTCCCGAGAAATAGATATGAATTGTTGTTTCTTGTCGTTGTACGAGATTATTAATAGATTATTTGAATGAATAAAATCGCTAATGTGATTTGAAAGCCGACAATACTTAATGCATAAAGAGATAGTGACTTTCCTTGCTTTATAATCATTTTTAGATTTACGTTTAAGCCAATTGCGGCAAGTGCAATTATTTCAAATAAGTGACTAGTTTTATTTGACATATTTGCAGCCCAGCCTGGTAATACGCCTAAACTATAAAGAATGCACAGAATAACAAATCCAATTACATACCAAGGAAATTGAATTTTAACTTTTTCAGTTGAATCCTCAGCTAAATGTCTTTTCTTTATATTAGATAAACTAAATACTACAAATACTAAAAAAACGACTCGAATTAATTTAAATAATGTAGCATAATTCTTTACTTCATCGTTTACTAAACTACCACTAGCAACAACCTGTCCGACCGATTGTAATGTACTACCAATCAATGCAGAAGTCGACAATGTTTCCGAATGATATAAAACAGAAGCAATGGCAGGTAGAACAAACATTAAGACTGTTCCCATCATATTTACAAGTGTCACAGCCAGTCCTTTTTCTTCTTGAGTGGCATGGATAGCTGGAGCTGTCGC
Source organism: Bacillus sp. AFS041924 (assembly GCF_002577195.1). Taxonomy (GTDB): domain Bacteria; phylum Bacillota; class Bacilli; order Bacillales; family Bacillaceae_G; genus Gottfriedia. The sequence goes on along the minus strand of NZ_NULG01000010.1, from coordinate 28,970 downwards.
GCCAATTGCTGATGAACCACAAACTGCATTTCCACTTGCCATTAAGTAACTAAAATTCAGTCCAAAACCTAATTTTTCACCTGTCCAAATTGTAAAAATAATGACTAAACACATCTGTGTTATGATTAACAAAATTCCTTTCAGTCCTAATATGCTAATCATTTGAACGCTTATCGTTGCTCCTAATAAAAAAATAGAGAACTCTAGTAATTTACTTTCTGCAAACTTTCTACCACCTTCAAAATAAGGCTTTAACTGTACTGTATTACCGACAACTAAACCGATTAATATTGAAAATGTGGCTGCTCCAACTGGCAATATATATGAAAGTGTTTGACTAATAAGTGCAATTAGAAGGCAAAAAATTAACCCCGGTAAAACTTTAAAAATATTCCCCATATTATTCACCAAGTTTTCACTAAAATATTATTCTATCTCTAAATATTATGTAACGAAAAAAGAAATTCGACAAGATTCTTGTCGAATTTCCAAATTTATCTTATATAGATATTTACTCTTCATCAAAGCTTGAATCCTCAACAATGTATTGAGGTCTTCTTTTCGTTTCGTAATATGTTTTACCTAAATATTCACCTAATACGCCAATCATTAAGATTTGAACACCGCCAAATAACATAATGAAATTAGAAATTGTATATAATCCAGGAATTCTAATGCCAACAAAGAGCACTTTAAAGCTCATCATAATAAAGATTACAAGGCTGATGCCGATTAATAATAATCCAACTTTTGTTAACAACCTCAATGGCCTTGTATTAAAACATAATATATACTCAATGGATTTTTTAATCGCATCTAGTCTTTTTACTTCTGACTCCTTATTAATTATTCTTGAAGTTATTTCGTACTCTATTGTTTTTATTTTGTAACCAATCCAGTTAAAAATACCTTTTGAATAACGATTTGATTCTGGCATACTTAAAATAGCATTGACAACTTTTCTACTTAACAAGCGAAAGTCCGACTCGTTTTGCAATAGATCAGGATCCACGAATTTTTTAATGACTTTCTCTAAAAAGCCTTTTTTTGCTTTTTTTAGAACGGAACTCTCTAATTTTTTTGAAGCGACAACATGATTATGACCTTTTTTGTATTCATCCATCATCTCTAAAATAACGTTCGGTGGATGTACAAAACTGCCATCCATTAGAATGACTATGTCACCTTTTGCATGCTCAAGTCCTGCACAAATTGCCCCTTCTCTTCCGAAGTGACGAGTAAATGAAATATATTTCAAATGACTGCTATGATTCGCAATAACTTGCAATGCTAATAGTGTGTCATCGTCACTCCCGTCATTTATATATATAATTTCATAATCTTCTTTAAGTAATTTTACTGTACTTGATAAATTAACATGAAATTTTTCCAAATTTTCTCCATTGTTATTGCAATAAACAACAACTGAAATTTTCATACAAAACACCTACTTCTCCTAAAAGCTATAATATAATAACTTTTATCTATGTTATAGCACTTGGCAAAACAGTTCAATGATTTTTATATGAATTAATTATGTTAAGCTATTAATGAATGAGTTTACTCTTTTTAGATAAATCCACTATTTTACTTGCTCTCTTATTAATAGGCGCTTTAAAAACTACTCCCACTATGATCGCAATAATTACAAACAGAACTAGCGTTGGAAGATCATGTTGAATCGTTTCCCATACAATTCCACCAGTTGCCTCCCTAAGTAAGCTTAATGCATATGTAAAAGGTAAAAACGGGTTGATTATTTGGAAAAATGTTGGAGTTACTTGAATTGGATAAACTCCTCCCGCTCCTGATATTTGAAGGACCAAAAAGATGATGCTCATGCCCTTCCCAATATTTCCGAAAACCGAAACAAGCGTGTAAACAATAAACGTAAATACGATGCTAATTAATAGTGCAAATAAGATAAAATAACTTCTACTTGCCGCATATGTACCTAGAATCAGGAAATTTCCAGTAGTCACGACTAATGTCTGTAATACCCCAATTGAAATAAAGGTCATTAGTCTTCCAAAGTAAACTTCTCTACTTTTGTATGGCTTTTCTTCATGAATTTCTGTAGTTAATAACGATACCATTAATAATGCGCCTACCCATAATGACAAGGTTGTATAAAAAGGGGTCATGCCAGTACCATAATTCGGAATTGGAAACATTCGCTCCTTTTTTAATTCGATTGGACTCGAATAAAAGTCACTTACTTTTTCAATATCTGTCCGAAGAAAATTAATCAAATCCTCAATACTCCCTTTTTCTTCAGCTTTTCTAATCTCATTTGCTATTTTTTTTATTTTGGCTTCAATCATTGGTAATTCCTTTACCAACTGTTGTATGTCACCTTTTTTATTTGCTAATAAATTTGATGTATCCACTAGTACACCCTTTATAGTAGGTATACTCGTTTTCGCATCGGCCAATACAGTCTGACTATTTTTTATTGAATCATTTATTAGACTTGAAACTTCACTTAATTTTGGTGCTAAATCTTGATCAAAATTACGATTTAAACTAGTTATTCTGTTATTTATATTTGCTGCACTCTCATTCATTTTTTGAAGTAAATCCTTCGATACATTATTTCCGTTTTGGATTCCACTTTTTAATTGGGCGTTCTCATTTTGAATGTTCACAAAATCTGTTTCTAATTCTTTTAGTATGCTAACATCTTGACTAAAATCTGCTGCAGTGCCTAATCCATTAAACGATTGAAGAACTTCATTTAAAGAAGAAACTGTATTTATTGAGCTCGGTAATATTTTAGCCATTTCATTCGATAGCCTAATCGACTCATCTGGACTAATAGTTTGATTTTGTAGTCGTGATAAGGTACTTTGAATAACTGCAGACTGATTTTGAAGTAGGTTAAGAGTCTGTTTAACAAACGGAGTTGCATCCTGAATAGATTGATTTACTAGATTAAAAAATCCACTTAAACTAACTGTTAATTTTTCACCATTTGAAATGATCTGATTAATCAATTCAATATCTTTTTTAGTAGTTTGAATCACGCTTTGTACTTCACTATAGTCTTTTAAGGCCATATTCACATCCGTCTTTATTTCAGGTAAATCTTTTTCAAGCTTAAAAACCATTTGTTCAAATTTCTTTATTTCAGGTAAATTCGCTTGCAAATCAATTCCTATTTTATTAAATTCCTGCAATACTTCTTTACTTACGGTCTTTTCAAATTTCTTTGTGATCTCACTTGCAATACCAGTTGCACCTTTTTCCGTATATTTCGGTGCAACAATGTTCAGCTTTTCATTTACTTGATAAATAAGCTCCGGCTTTTGAGGATGATCGGTTAAAACTGTACTAATTTTCTTTGAAAAATCATCCGGGATTAATATACTAGCGTAATATTTTCCTTGTTTAACACCTTTATGTGCTTCAGACTCACTTGTAAACTGCCAGCCTAAAGAAGGATTTTCTTTTAAAGAACCAATTACTTCGTTTCCGATATTAATCTTATTATTTAAAACAGTAGCTCCACTATCTTCATTTACAATTGCAATCTTTAAGCCCTTCGTATTTCCATACGGATCCCAAGAGGACTTTATATTAAACCACGCATACATTGACGGCATGATAATTAAACCGATAATAATCATCAATGCGGCCCAATTCGTTACAACCCGTTTCACATCACGAAAATAAATCTCAAGAATGGAACTCACCTATAACTCACCTAATCTTAATTTTTCAATAGTATGCAAAAAAAAGTACAGAACTATTCTTTGAATGGCTTGTAACGGGGGGTTCGGGATTTCAGAAAAACTTATTTATTCAAAAAAAGACTTTCGCTAATTTTAGAGAAAGTCTTTTCTGTCCAACTATTTTTCTTTGTTTTTGCCTACCAATTCACATATTTACCTTTCCAATAACTACTCCCATCTAAATGTACGTGCAGCGATTAAGAAGCTAACAACCATCCAGACACATAGCCAGCCGAAGTCCGGAAGTAAATCTCCAAATGATGCTCCGATATTCATAATATCTCGCATTGCGGTCGATAAATGCGTAATTGGAATTGTCTTTATAATCGGTTGTAAATATTCGGGCATATTATTTACAGGGAAAAAGACTCCACCTAAAAACATAAGAGGGAACGAAATGAAACCAGCAATTGGTCCTGCACTTTCTGGACTTTTCGCTAAACTTGCTATAATAAATCCAATGCTCATAAATGTTAACGTACCTAATACAACTAATAATACGACTAATAGGAACGACCCTCGAATACTGACATCAAACCCAAAATAACCAATTAAAATGGTTAAAATGGCTTGTAAACTATTCAATATTAACCTTGCTGTAATTTGCGCTGCAATAAATGTTGATGCCTTTAGTGTAGTGCCTTGCATTCGTCTTAGAACTCCTCGTTCTCTCCAAGAAGCGATTTGGCCTGCAACACCATTCATATTATTATTCATGATTTGCATTGCAATAATTCCAGGTACTAAAAAGTCTAAATAGGAAAGTGTAATTCCTGCTACACCTTTAAAGTCTGTAACGATTTTTGGAGTATACCCTGCTATCTGTTTACTAGCAGCATCAACATTTGCTGTTATAGTCGCAATTCCACCTTGTAGTTGGGCTGAATTACTTTCATTATAAAGCACTTTTAATTGTGCCGGAGCAGTTTGTTGTTTGGATGTGACTTGATTTTGAAATTCTTTGTTAATAACAATGACAAAGTCAGTTTTTCCATCGGATAATAATTTTCTAGACTTTAATTCATTCGTATTTTTATGAATTTTAAGTGACTTCTGTTTATCTAAAATCGAAGTAATCTGTTTACTCGCTTGAGTGTTATCATAATCAATTAAATTTACCGAGTAGCTAGTAGTATTTCCATCACTAAACATTAATCCAAAAATAATCATAAAGAAAAATGGAAACAATAATGTCCAAATTAGTGCTTGACGATTACGTACATAAATCCGAAGTTGTGCTAAAGTCAATTGATAATAAGCCTTCATTCCTCACGTAACCCCCTTCCAGTCATGTGTAGGAATACATCCTCAAGAGTCGCAGTTCTTGTTGATAAATCAGAAATTGTCATATCCTCTTCTTTTGTATACTCAAGTAAGGCCATTAGTGTGGCTTGTAGGTTACGAGTATACACTGTTACGAAATCATGATTTATAACAACTTTCATTACACTGTCTAAATGGGTAAACTTATCTTCTTGTTCTGGCAGTTTCGTTTTAAACTCAATTGCACTCTCTGCAGAAATAGAACTAACTAAATTATTTGGTGTATCCAATGCAATTAGTTTTCCTTTATCCATAATACCAATGCGATCAGCTAGTACATGGGCCTCATCCATATAATGTGTTGATAAAACAACTGTTTTACCACGTTCTTTTAGTTTTAAAATGATTTCCCACAACGTTCTACGGGCCTGCGGATCAAGACCTGTCGTTGGCTCATCTAGAAAAATGATTTGAGGGTCATGAATTAATGCAAGTGCAATTGCTAATCTCTGCTTTTGTCCACCAGATAGCCCTTTTACAAGGCTATTTTGTTTTTCGGATAAAAGCATCTCATCAATCAATGGCTGAATTGGGATGTGACTAGGATAGAAACTTGCATACATCTCTATGATTTCTTTTACTTTTAACAGTTCAAATAATGACGTTGATTGAAGTTGTATACCTATCTCTTGTTTGATTTTATTTGACTCTTTCCCGATCTTGTGCCCTGCAATAGTAGCAGTTCCTTCATCAGGCTTTCTTAACCCTACAAGCATTTCCATCGTTGTAGATTTACCGGCACCGTTCGGACCAAGCAAACCAAAAACTTCACCTTTTTCAACTTCAAAACTAATTCCATTTACTGCATAAAAATCTCCATATCTCTTTTTAAGATTTTCAACTTCAATAATTGAGCCCATTGTTTTACCTTCACCTCGACTACTTAATTGATATTCAATATGTACGCTTTCATTTTTTATTCAACCTGCTAAGTATATAATGTAGATCATAATTTATTTGTCGAACAAACAAATTATTAATGATTTTTAATAAAAATTTACATTTTTTACCACACACTCCCATCCCATGCTATAGATGATTTCTTCAATAATTTGCAGAATTTACGTAATAATCGAATACATTTTATTACTTTATTGTAACGTCCATGTTGTCACTTTGTAATACTCATCAGTTACAATATGTTGGACATTATTAAAATAAATTGGCTATGTAATTTCGATTAACAGCCATAAAAACAAGGTGATAAAATGAAAATAGATCGTGAAAGATGGTTGGATGTTGCCAAAATGATCGGTATCTTTTTGGTTGTTTATGGTCATTCTACAGAAGGTCCGAATTCTATTACATTTATTTACTGGTTCCATATGCCACTATTTTTTATTATTAGTGGTTATTTATTTAAACCGGTTAATTCTTTAAATGAACTTAAATTTTTTATCAAAAAACTGACATGTAGATTGCTTGTACCTTATTGTACGTATTTAATTTTATTTAGTTTATATAACATTTTAATTGAAATACTAGATGGAACAATCAGCTTATCGAATTTATCAAATGAAGTCATTTCATTATTAATTGGTGGAAGATTTATTACTGGAGTGCATGGAGTATTTTGGTATGTGACATGTTTATTTATTACACAAATATTATTTGCGTTAATCTGTCTATACTTTAAAAAGAATAGTGTGCGTCTTCTCATTGTCATTGCATGCTATTTACTTGCGCATTTCGAAACAATTAAATTAATTCCACAAATCGGTAAAAACACCTTTAATCAAATTTCAATCCCATGGAATATGGATGTCGCTTTACTAGCTATATTCTTTTTAGGATTAGGATTCTTTGCCAAAAAATTAATTGCATCAATTTCTAATTTACTAGGAGTTTCTTGTATTGCGCTTAGTATCGTTTATATGACCTTATATGAAATGAATAAATTAGATTATCATTTAAGTCTTAAGTATTTAAGATATAACCATTTATTTTTGGATGCATTAATTCCAATTACAATGACAATTGCAGTCCTTTATTTATGTCAAAAGCTCGCAAAATTACAATTTATACAGCCTTACACTGTCTTGGGTAAGGAATCTTTAACGATTATGTACATCCATATTTTCGCAAATGCTGTTTTTTCACAGTTCTTCGATTATGGTCCACTATTGTACACAATTATCGGATTAGCTGTACCTATGATTACGAAGAAGTTTATTATTGAATCTCAACCTACAATAAAACCATTGTTTATTGGTTTAAGTGTAAAACGAAGACAGCGTTTAAAAGTAAGAACAGCATAAAAAAAATAGCCCTCGGGCTATTTTTTTTATTTTAAACTAGCAATTGCTGCATCTGAACCTTTTTGAACTGAGCCAGTTGCTGTTACTTTAATGTTTTCTAGTGCATCTCCATTTGTAAAAATAACTGGAGTAATTGTGCTTTTTGCATTTTCTTTTATGTAATCAATATTAAATGTTAATAGATGATCTCCAGCATTAACATTTTGTCCTTCCGTTACATGTGCGTCGAAGCCTTCACCATTTAGTTTAACTGTTTCCAAACCAACGTGAATTAAGATTTCAACACCATTTTTTGAACGAATTCCGATCGCATGTTTTGTGTGGAATACTTGTACGATTTCTCCATCAAATGGAGCAACGACAACTCCTTCTGAAGGCGTAATAGCAAATCCATCACCCATCATTTTTTCAGCAAATACTGGATCTGGCACTTCAGATAGTGGATGTATTTCACCAGTTAATGGCGCTTTAATTACCACTTCTTTAACTGATTCTTTTGAGGCAGGAGCAGAACCAGCTTGTTGTTCATTTTCCTCTAAACCGAACATCTTTTTTAATTTGTTAAACATAATACTCACCTTTTCTTTAAATTAGATTCCAATCTTATCATTATCTTTTCAAAAAAAATAATACTAACTATCCTAACAGAAAAACTACTTTTTTGCTTACTAAAAAGTGAACTTTTATTGAAATATTAATAAATGTGTATTATTTCTCCAATAAAAGACATGAAAATCATTCCATTTCTTATTCTTCAGTCGGTTTCTAACTATTAGCAATACTTATGATAAAATGTTAGTGTATGTTCAATCAATAGTTAGGAGCGATTATATGACTGAAATGGTTCCATTAGTATTCTCACTTCAAAATAAAAAGATCGTAATCATCGGTGGAGGAAAAATTGCTTTTCGTAAAGCTAAAGCATTTTTAAAAAGTGGTGCTTCAATTACAATCATTAGCCCTCATATATGCGATGAATTAAAACAATTACCTACTATAACATGGATTAAAAAGTATTTTGAAAAAGATGATCTAACGAATGCTCATATTGTTATTGCAGCAACAAATGATAAGAAAATAAATAATTTCGTCAAGGACTGTACTACAGATTTCCAATGGTTTAACGATGTAAGCAATCAGAATAATAGTGATTTCCATACTCCTGCAGTCGTTCGCAGAGGAGATTTAATCATATCGGTCTCGACTTCAGGTAAAAGTCCGGTACTATCAAAGAAGATAAAAAAAGAACTAGAAACGTATTTTGACGATCACTATAGTGAAATAGTAAATGACTATGCCAGTGAACGAAAAAAAACAGTCGTTGAGTAATCTCAAACGACTGGAATTAAGAGCAGGAAAGCAACCTTTTTTTCCTGCTTCTATTATTTTTTTAGCTTAGCCAAAGCTTCTGCAAATGGGTTATTAAATGGCTCATCATCTTGTTTGTTCTGTTGTTTTAAATACTTTTGAACATCTCGCTTAGAAACTTTACTATTTTTTTCTTTTGAGCGTCGATCTTTAAAGGTAGAAAGTTTTTCTCTATGACCGCAAGAGCATACAAAAATTTGACCTTCTCCTTCGCCTCTAAGCTCTAAACGTTTGAAGCAATTTGGACATCTCGCGTTCGTTGACTGTGAAATCGTTTTTCGATGACCACATTCCCTGTCCTGACAAACTAACATTTTACCACGCTTACCGTTCACTTCTAGCATTAGCTTTCCGCATTCCGGACATTTCGTACTAGTCATGTTATCATGCTTAAACTTTTGTTCAGTTTGTTTTATTTCTTTAACAGCTTCTGAAGAAAAATTAATCATTTCACCCATAAATTTAGTTTTAGATAGTTTCCCTTTAGAAATAGCTTGTAGCTTTTGCTCCCACTCAGCTGTTAATGCTGGTGACTTCAAGGCCTCAGGAACAAGGTTTAATAATTGTTTTCCTTTATTTGTTATGAAAATATCTTTTCCCTTTTTTTCGATTAAAAAGCTACTGAAAAGTTTTTCAATAATATCCGCTCTTGTCGCAACAGTTCCTAATCCACCTGTTTCACCAATTGTCTTCTTTAAATCATTACGATTTCCAGACATAAAATGAACCGGATTTTCCATTGCACTTAAAAGTGTCGCTTCATTGAAGTATGCTGGTGGTTTTGTATACCCTTTTGTCTCATTTACTTTCGTAACTTGGATATTCTCATTTTCATTCATTATTGGTAATCTTTGATCTTCCGTACTTTCATTTTCGTCTTCGTCTTTAAAGACCTCTTTCCATCCTAGTGATTTAACTCTTTTTCCTTTAGCAACAAATACCTCATTATTAATTTCTGCAATTACCTTTTCCTGTTCATATACGTATGGTGGTAGTAAAACTGCTAAAAATCTTCTTACGATTAGTTCATATATTTTAAATTCTTTTGAAGAAAGTTCACTTAATATAGGTGCCTGCTCTGTTGGTATGATCGCATGGTGATCAGAAACCTTATTATCATCTACAAATGTCTTATTAACTTTAATCGGTTGATTCGTTAATTTCATAATGATTTTTCCATAAGGCTTTATGTTACAAGCCGATAGACGTTCCTTTAAAGTATCAACTAAATCTGATGATAAATATCTTGAATCAGTTCGCGGATACGTGACAATTTTATGATGCTCATAAAGCTTTTGCATAATGGATAAGGTTTCTTTAGGTGAAAAGTTGAATCTTTTATTAGCTTCTCTTTGGAGCTCAGTTAGATCATAAAGCTGAGGAGCAAAAGATTTTTTTTCTGCTGTCGAAACTTCCATGATCTTCAGCTGTTTTCCTTTTATCGAACCAATAACTTTTTGTAACTCTTCAGTTGTTTTAATTTTTGTATCATTCGACTTACGATTTTGCCACGTAAAGGTTACGTTGTTTGCTAATACTTGTAATCCATAAAAAGTTTGTTGCTTAAACTCTTTTATTTCTTTTTCACGTTCAAATATCATCGAAAGTGTAGGTGTTTGAACTCTTCCACAAGAAAGTTGAGCATTATGCTTAACAGTAAGAGCTCTCGTTGCATTAATTCCTACAATCCAATCTGCCTCAGCTCTTGCTACAGCAGATAAGTATAAGTTTTCATATTCCTTTCCATTGCGTAAGTTTTCAAATCCTTTTTTTACAGCTTGATCTGTTGCAGAAGAAATCCACAACCTTTTAATGGGCTTGTTAACCTTTGCCATTTGAAGGATCCATCTAGCAACAAGCTCACCTTCTCGCCCTGCATCCGTTGCGATTATGATCTCTGAAACATCTTTTCTTAATAATTGAGTTTTTACAGCTTGAAATTGCTTGCCAGTCTTTTTAATAACAACAAGCTTTAATTTTTCTGGAATCATTGGCAAATCTTCTAAATTCCATGATTTATACTTATTATCATATCCCTCTGGGTCTGCTAAAGTCACAAGATGCCCTAATGCCCAGGTTACAATATATTTTTTACCTTCTAAAAAACCGTTACCTTTTTGATGACATCCCAGCACTTTCGCGATATCCCTTGCGACTGAGGGTTTTTCTGCTAATACTACAGTTTTGCTCATATCGTACTCCTTAATTTATCTACAATTTTCTTATTAACTAACTTTAACATTAACGGCGGAGGAAAGGAAAGGGAAGGGAATATAGGAATGGAAAAGTAAATTGAAGGATTATTAAAATTGCTTGAGCTTTGAAAAAATAAAGATTTCATAAATCATTCATTCTACATAAATCGCCACTCTAATTGTGTTCTGCTTGTTTTTCCTTTTTTCCCTGCCCTTCCTGTTTTTTCAACACAAGCCCTTTTTTTTGCTGAAAAATGACGTTTTATTTTTCTAAAAAAACAAAGGAATCCATCCCTTATACGGCAAATTTAGTAATTAATTCCATATATAAGGAGAGGGACAATGTTTAATAAAATTATATCTGTACTTTTAGGGGTATTTTTATTCTTGTTACCCACGGCTAACGCAACTTCTTTTTCTCCAGGTTTTAGTGATGATGAGTTATCGAATTATATAGATAATCTAAATTTAAACACTACTGAAGCCACTTTTGGGCAATCGATTGAAATTGGCGTAACGACTAAAAAACATTTCGACAGTGTCGCTTTAACATTTAAAAATGGAGCTAGTGTGACGGAAGTTTTACTAAAAAATCCATCTTCTTCAGATCTTTATTATTCTGGAAAAATAGGTGTTACTAGTTCTTTTGCAAAAGGCACTTATCAATTAAGTTCCATTACACTCGGTGATCAAACTCTACCTGTATCAGATCAGAAAGTAAAATTTTTGATTAAAGATTTACCAACTCCAATCATTAATCCTATTACAAATAAATCTACATCTATTAATGGAACATTTTTAGAAAATAGTAGCGTCCAACTATCCATCAATAAAAAACTAGTAGGCAATGTGCAAACGGACGCAAAAGGAAATTATCGCTTTAATACAAAACCTCTAAAGGCATTTACTAAAATAAATATAGTTGGTGTTTCAATTGGAATAAAAAGTAAATTTGCTACGTCAACCGTTTCTGACGTCATTGCACCTTCAGTCACTTCAATATCTTCAATTTCAGACCATTCTCAAAATATATCGGGTAAGTCCGAGCCATATGCTGATGTCATCGTTAACTTGAACAAGAAAGTACTAGTGAAAGGGAAAGTAAATTCGGCAGGAAAATTTAATATAAAAATGGCTAAACAAAAGGCAAATTCGATTCTTCAAGTTGTTGCAATTGATAAGAGTAAAAATCAAAGCAAACCTGTTTCAATTCGTGTATTAGATCGCACAGCACCTTCAAAACCTACAATTCAAACAGTAAAAGAAAACTCTACTGTCATTAGTGGAAAAACAGAAGCAAAGGCTTCAGTTAAATTGTATCTAAAGAATAAATATGTAGCGAAAATAACCGCATCAAAGTATGGCAGTTATTCATTTAAAGTAAGTAAATTGAAAGCGTTTACTCCTATTAAAGTACAAGCTATTGATGCAGCTGGGAACCAAAGTAAACCTTCGTTTACCGAGGCTAAGAGCTCTAAACCACTTTCAAATGGTCAGCTAATAATTGTTAATACAAAAACGAATAAACTATCTTATTACAATAAAGGCAAGCTAGTAAAAACATTTAGAGTAGCAACAGGAAAAGCATCTTCCCCTACACCTACTGGAAAATTTAAAGTCTTAAATAAAATTAAAAATAGGCCATGGTATAAGGAAAATATTCCTGGAGGAGCTCCAAATAATCCACTAGGTAAAAGATGGATGGGTTTAAGTATGGGTAGCTCTCCTGGAAACTCATATGGGATACACGGAAATGCTAATGAGAGTTCGATCGGAAAATCAGTTAGTAGCGGTTGTATCCGAATGCACAACAGTGAAATTGAATGGTTATTCGATCAAATAAATGTTGGAACAACTGTTATTATTGCAAAAACTTCAAGTTCGAATGGACAAATTGCTCACTCATACGGTATGGCGATCACATAAAGCAAACCACCTCTGGTTTGCTTTTTTTATAGTTTAATAGATTCCCCTTTCATTTTTCTAATAGCATTCTTTTCATTTTTCACTGATAATATTTAATAAAAAGGAAATAGTTAGAAAGGGGTAATGTTATTTTGAAGAGGTATCTACCTATACTGATTTTGTTACTTAGTATTCTCTATATCTTCTTTATTCCTTCAGAACCTGTAAGCGTAAAAATCTTATTTAAGGTAATTCCAATGTTGTTGATTATTTTTTATGCTTCTTCACAAAGGCCTATTCAATCATCTAAATATCGTACACTTCTTCTTTTAGGTCTCATATTTTGTATGATTGGTGACGGAACGTTAATTTGGTTTGTTATTGGTTTAAGCGCTTTTCTAATTGGTCACTTGTTTTATACTGCTGGTTTTATAACAGAATGGAAATTTTCAATTTACCGTATGCTAACGATCATTCCAATAGCAATTTACGCGTTTATTTTATGTTCTAATTTAGTAAATTCATTAAACGAAAGTGGACAAGAAAACTTAGTGATTCCCGTAATTGCATATTCGGTGGCTATTTCAATGATGGTATTTACAGCTATTATGACTGGGAATAAATGGGCTATTTGTGGAAGTCTATTATTCATTATTTCAGATTCTATCTTATCATGGGACCTATTTGTAGAAAGCGTTACGTATGGTCATGAATTAATCATGATTACCTACTACTCTGCCCAGTTTTTAATTGCAAAAAGCATGTTAAATTTAAAGAGAGCTACGTAATATTTTACTTACAAACAATATACTTGTAGCCTCTTTTCACTAAATTAAAAAATGAAAGCGTATTACTTACAGATTATGAAATGTAAAAAGGAGATTTTCATATGAAAAATGAGTTAATTAATCGTTTAATTAGTTATGCAAAAGTTGATACACAATCAGATGCCAGTAGTGAAACATGCCCTTCTACCCCTGGTCAATTAACATTGGGGCGTATGTTAGTAGAAGAGTTAACTAAAATTGGATTAGTCGACGTAACAATGGATGACAATGGTTATGTAATGGCTACACTTCCGGCAAATTCCGACAAAGACATTCCGACAATTGGGTTTTTAGCACATTTAGACACTGCGACAGATTTTACAGGAAAAAATGTTAAACCCGGGCTAGTTGAAAATTATGATGGAAAAGATATCGTTTTAAATGAAAGTTTAAATATTGTACTGTCAAAAAGCCACTCTCCGGAGTTAAGTAAATATATTGGTCATACATTAATAACAACAGATGGAACGACATTACTAGGAGCAGATAATAAGGCTGGTATTGCAGAAATTATGACTGCAATGGACTATTTAGTCCAACACCCAGAAATCAAGCACGGTAAAATTAGAGTAGCTTTTACACCGGATGAGGAGATTGGTAGAGGACCACATAAGTTTGATGTAAAAGCATTCGATGCTAAATATGCTTATACAATGGATGGCGGTCCACTAGGTGAACTTCAATACGAAAGCTTTAATGCCGCTGGTGCAATGATTACGGTAAAAGGTAAAAATGTACACCCTGGTACCGCTAAAGGTAAAATGATAAATTCTATGAAAATTGCCATGGAAATAAATCATTTATTACCTGTTGAAGAAGCTCCTGAGTCAACTGAAGGTTACGAAGGTTTTTACCACTTAGTTTCATTTGAAGGCGATGTAGAGCAAACAATAATGCATTACATTATAAGAGATCATGACAAAACAAAATTTGTTAATCGAAAAGAGACTTTAACGAATATAGTAGATCGATTAAAAGAAACATATGGTGAAAACAGCATTATATTAGAGTTAAAAGACCAGTACTACAATATGGGAGAGAAGATTTTACCTGTTAAAGAGGTTGTTGATATCGTTTATGAGGCAATGACGAATCTAGACATCAAACCAATTGTAGAACCAATTCGTGGTGGCACAGACGGCTCACAGCTATCATATATGGGTCTACCTACTCCGAATATTTTTACAGGTGGAGAAAACTACCACGGTAAATTTGAATACATTTCAATCGACAATATGATTAAAGCAACGAATGTTATGATTGAAGTGATCAAATTATATGAACAAAAAGCAGCATCAAAGTAAAAAAATTGGACTGACTTATCTGTCAGTCCAATTTTTTATTTAATTTTACGAATAAAGACTACCTTTAAATAGTTCCCCTCTTTAAACTGCTTATTTGTTTTAAAGTCAATTGGAAGGCTGAATTCTTCCATTAATTTATATTGACCGTCTAATTCCTTAAACGCTGTGTCAATAAAACCTTTAAATTTATTCATTCCAAAAGTACTACAATTCGTCGATGCAACAATTACACCATCATTTTCTGTAATCGTAATTGCTTCTTTCAACAGATTCTTATAGTCCTTTTCCGCACTAAATGTGTGTTTTTTAGACCTTGCGAAGCTTGGCGGATCTAGTATTACCATGTCAAATGAAAGGTTCTTTTTAACTGCGTATTTAAAATAATGAAATACATCCTCAACTATTATACTTTGAGAAGTGGGATCGATTCCGTTAATGTTAAATTGTTCTTTTGTTTTATCTAAGCTTCGATTTGCTAAGTCAACACTAGTTGTTTTACTTGCCCCACCTACTGCTGCAAAGACCGAAAATGCTCCTGTATAAGAGAAAGTATTTAAAACGGTTTTCCCGTAAGCATACTTATCTCGAATTAGTTTCCTAACTTCACGTTGATCTAAAAATACCCCTACCATCGCTCCATCATTTAAATAAATAGCAAAATTTACCCCATTTTCCTTTACGATAATAGGAAATTGACCTCGATCACCCATTACAAAGTCATCTTCTTCTATATACTGACCTTTTGTATCAAAGCGCTTTTTCTGATAGATTCCTTTAAATTCGACAGTATTTTTGATTGCTTGAATAATCCATTCTTTGAACTGATAGATTCCTTCGCTATACCAACTAATTAAATAAAATCCGTCAAAAAAATCAATTGTTAATCCACCAATTCCATCCCCTTCTCCATTAAATACTCTAAATGCTGTCGTATCAGAGCTATTATAAAATGCTTGGCGGTCTTTGATTGCTTTTCTGATTTTATCTTCAAATAACCTGGGACCGATCTTTTCATGATCCTTAAGGGTAAGAATCCAGCCTAAACCTTTATTTTGCTTTCCATAGTATCCCTTTCCAATAAAACCATTACGTTCATCCACTAATCGAATTAGTGTTCCTTCATTTATTAAGTCTTTACTATTTAGGATCGATTCTTTTGAAATTAATGGATACCCATTTTTATAATCTCGTACAAATTTTTGTTTTACTTTTATATTCATTTCTTTATCCATAAGCCCATCCAATCGTTTTCTTTTTTACTCATTATTACCATAATCAATTTTTATAGTGTGACCTGTCAGTTAAAATTGATGAATTAGAGCAACCTCTAGCTTTTTTTGTAAACTAATCGGATCTATTCACTCGTCTTCCTATTTTAATAATGATTTTGTCGTTTATTACCTTTATAAGCCTGATTAAGCATAGTATACACTTGTATTAATAGCAATTTTTTAACTTAACTATAATACAAAAAACCTTATCCAATTGGATAAAGCTTTTTTGTATCATTCATTAATCTGTTGAATTCTTCTGGCAAAATCGACAAATTTAAACTTATCAGGTCGATGTCGTGATTGGCCGTATTGTAATAAAGAACCGTCGTCTAAATAGACGAAAGTATTTACAACGACTACCATATCATAGCCATCTAAATCTAAATATTTTTGATCGTCTTCTGTACATGCTTGTACTACAATTTCTTTTTTCGCAAAGCCAATATTTAAGTGTAATGTATTTTCTATATAGTCAAAAATTGACCCTTCGCAGATTGATTTTGAAAGTTTTTCGACATATTCACAATTATAATATTCTTTGTCTAAAATAATTTTTTTCCCGTCGATTTTTCTAGCTCTTACTACTTTCCAAATCGCCGTTTGATCATCTATTTCCAGTTGTTCTCTTAAAAATTTACTAGGTTTCTTTTTTTCAAGAATTTCTACAATCGTTTCTGCTTCTCTACCGATTTGATTCGACAATTCTTTAAAACTAATTAAACCTGTTACAGGAAAATTCAATTTAGCGGTATCTAAAATAAATGATCCTTTACCTTTAACTTTATTAATATAACCATTCTGCTCAAGCATCTGTAATGATTTTCTGATTGTATCCCTAGAAACATCGAATTTTTCCATTAAAGACTTTTCAGATGGTATTTTACTACCAACAGTAAAAACACCTTTTTCAATCTGTTCAACTAACTTATGATAGATTGAAATATACTTTGCGTTCATTTTCATCACCTAGGAAAAATTTTATTATATTCTCTCATTTTTCTCAAGAAGGTAACAAATAGACTCATACGGACGTAAAGTAAATTCATTTAAATCTTGACTTGTTTCACTATAATTTGAAATTAATAACCTCTTGTCATATCCATTAATGTCGATTTCCTCTGGTAATGTAAATACTGCATCTTCGCCATAAAAGTTATTTATTACTAATAACATTTGATTACTATGCTTTCGGATATAAGCAAATATTTTTTCATGATCCAATAATAATGAATGATAAGAACCTGACGAAATAATGTCGAATTCTTTTCTTAAATTAATGAGTTTTTTATAATGATGAAATACAGAATCTTCATCAGTAAGAGCCTTTTCAACATTTATTTGTTCGAAATCTTTCCCAGTCAAAATCCAAGGTGTTCCTGTTGTGAACCCAGCGTGTTTAGATGCATTCCATTGCATAGGCGTACGAGAATTATCCCTTGATTTACTCTTTAAAATAGCTAATATTTCTCGTTCCGGAACTCCACTTTCTTTTAATATTTTATAGTAATTTAAGCTTTCTACATCTCGATAGTCTTCAATTCTGTCAAATTTAGGATTAGGCATTCCGATTTCTTCACCTTGGTAAATATATGGAGTGCCCCTTAACATGTGCATTGATGTAGCTAGCATTTTGGCAGATTCCTTATGATATTTCTGGTCATTTCCGATTCGTGAAACAATACGTGGTTGGTCGTGATTACACCAAAATAAAGCATTCCAACCATTTCCTGATTGCATTCCTTTTTGCCACTGATCCAAAATTGATTTAAGGGCCATGAAATCAAAATCCTTTAATGACCATTTTTGTCCATCTTTATAGTCAATTTTTAAATGGTGGAAGCTAAAAACCATCGATAACTCATTTTCGGAAGGATTTGAGTATTGAATACAATGCTCAATCGAAGTTGAAGACATTTCACCAACTGTAATGATTTCTTCACTCCTTCCAAACGTCTCTTTATTTAGCTTTTTTAAATACTCGTGTATTCGCGGACCGTCTGTGTAGTACTTTCTACCGTCACCAATTTCGTCATCAATAAACACTTCTGGCTTTGAAATAAGATTTATAACATCCAGTCGAAACCCTTTTACTCCTTTATTAATCCAGAAATTAACGATCTCGAATATTTCATTTTGTACCTCTGTATTTTCCCAGTTTAAATCTGGTTGGGTTTTGTCGAACAGATGTAGATAATACTCATTAGAGTTCTCAACCTTTTCCCATGTTGAACCACCAAATTTAGAAATCCAATTCGTTGGCTCTTTTCCATCCTTGTCTTCACTAAAAATATAGTAATTTTTATATTTTTCATCTCCATCAAGGGCTTTCTTAAACCATTCATGTTCTGATGAAGTATGGTTAAAAACCATATCTAACATGATTTCTATATCAAGACTTTTAGCAGCCTTCACTAATTCATCAAAATCTTCCATTGTTCCATACACTGGATCAATGTTTCGATAATCCTCGACATCATAACCATTATCATTTTGAGGAGATACATAAAATGGAGTAAGCCAAATGTAGTCAACACCTAATTCTTTTAAATAATCAAGCTTTTTGGTAACTCCTTTTAAGTCTCCAAAGCCATCTCCATTCGAATCATAAAAAGACTTAGGATAAATTTGATATACGACACTGTTCTTAAAATCCTTCATTTTGATAATCTCCTTGATTTCTAAATTCGAAAGGAAGGAAAAATAATTTTCCTTCCTCTTAAATAATTATGAGTTTTTCACTAGCAGTTTTTTCTTGTTAAAAATAATCGTTAAAATAAATGGGACAACGACTGCAACTAACATTGCGACAGAAAACATTCCGATATGTTTTGGCTGAATAGATAAAATAGCTGGAAGACCTCCAACACCAATCGAATTCGCCATTACACCTGAACCAACTGAAACAATCGCAGCTATACCGGAGCCAATCATGGCTGCTAAGAAAGGATATGCATATTTTAAGTTAATACCGAACATTGCTGGCTCCGTTACCCCTAAGTAACACGAAATCGCAGCAGGAATTGAGATTTGCTTTTCTTCTTCATTCTTTCTATTCATATAAATGATTGCTAATACTGCCGAGCCTTGAGCTATGTTTGATAAAGCAATCATCGGCCACAAATTAGTTCCGTGAAGCTGACTCATTAATTGAAGGTCAATTGCGTTTGTCATATGATGCAAACCTGTAATAACTAATGGTGCATAGAAGAATCCAAATACTAAGGCAAATAGCCATCCAAATGAAGATGTTAAACCTGAATAAACTATATGTGAGATAACTGAACCGATTTTCCAACCGATTGGACCTAGCACTGTATGTGCTATTAATACAGTTGGTACTAGCGCAAAGAAAGGCACTATAATCATTGAAATTGCACTTGGGACGATTTTTCGAATATTTGTCTCCAAAATTGCTAATGTGAAACCTGCTAATATAGCTGGAATTACTTGGGCTTGATAACCAATCATATCAATTTTAGTGAAACCAAAATCCCAAACTGGAGGTACAGCCCCACTTGCCACTGCATATGCATTTAGTAACTGAGGTGAAACAAGGGTGATCCCTAAAACGATACCTAATATTTGAGTCGTGCCCATCTTCTTTGTAATTGACCATGTAATACCTACTGGTAAGAAATGAAAAATGGCTTCACCAATCAACCATAAAAAAGAGTGTGTTCCTGCCCAAAATTGAGAGGTTTCGACAAGAGTTTTTGTACCATGATCTAGTAGTTTAATATCGCCAATTACATTACGGAAACCTAAAATTAGACCCCCAACTATAATGGCTGGAATTAATGGTGAAAAGATTTCTGCTAAATGAGCAAGTAGTCTTTGAATCCAAGTCATATTTTGCCTTGCAGCAATTTTAGCTTCGTCTTTCGAAGTTTCTTCCACCCCAGCTAATTTGACGAAATCATTATAAAACATAGATACTTCATTCCCGATAATCACTTGAAACTGTCCAGCTTGTGTAAAAGTACCTTTGACTATTTTTATTTCTTGAATCTTTTTTTCATCAGCTTTTTTAACATCTTTAAGCACAAAACGCATACGCGTTGCACAATGAGTTACAGTAGCGATATTTTCTTTACCACCAATGTACTGAAGTAATTGTTTTGCATCATCACTAAATCGGCTCATGATATCCCCTCCTCGAGCATCCATTATTTATTTTTAGATTAATAAACTTTATCCTGTACGTACAAGATTAGTATATTCTTGTACGTACAGGATTGCAAGCGTTTTTTTGTAAACGTTCCCAACCCTTGATCATTTCCATGGAAATCGCTAGTAATAGGGTCTTGTTTAATTTAATGGAAAGGATATCGCTTCAAGTTATTGAAATATATATATAACTTTTGGAAGTGCACCAATGGAAATTCGACATTTACAAGTTGAATCAAATTGCATGAAAATGAGATATAGGAAAAAAGGAAACAGCTCTCTACTTTACGAAAAAAAGTTAAAAACTATCATTTCGTTACTTCAATTGGCGACCAACAAGCTTTCTAGAACTATTTGGTAATAGAGAAGAACGAATCGTCATCCTATGGAAATTAATAAAATAACCGCTAATCTCTTATTGTTCTCAATAAAGATTAACGGTTATTTTATTAAACAGGTTCTTCAGTGAAGTAATCAAATACGATACAGCCCGCTCCTTGCGCGACGATATTATACGCGGTCGTTGATTTTTTAATTTGAACAGGACTATTAGGATACTGTTTCATTCTTCCTTGTGCTACTTCACATGCTACATCAAAGAATAATGGCTTAGGAACTAATGTACCTCCACAAATGACAATATCAGGTCGTACAATATAAATAAGATTAGTAAGTCCAATACCAAAATAATTGGCTGCCTCTCTTATTATGTCCAAACAAAGTGAATCTTCCTTCTCTAAAGCCTCAAGAATTTGATGATAGCTAATTTGTTCGACATCTGTTATTTCATTCTTCAAAGAAGAACTCTCTCCACGCTTTATGCGTTTAATCATTTCTTCTCTTATTGCTGGTAAACTACTGTACGCTTGTAGACAACCATAAGAACCACATGAACAACGTTTTCCGTGGATATCTACAATTATATGTCCAAAAGCGTCATCCATTTCGTATTTATTGCTTATTAGTTTACCTTGCTGAATAATTCCACATCGTATGCCCATATCACTTGAGACAAATACAATATTCTCACTTTCTTTACTATAATTTAGTCGGTACTCTGCTAAGGCTGCTAAATTAGTACCATTATTTAAAAATATCGGGCACTGATTAGCTTCTTCTAAGTAATGAACAATATTTAAATCTTCCCATCCACCAGCTAAGAATGACTCCGAGTTAATCATTTCACCTTTTTCTGGATCGATTGGGTCCAAGACTCCAATACCAATTCCTAATAAATTTTCTTTACTAATATTATTTTGAACTAATAATTCACCTACACTTTTCGTAACAAAGTTTAACGTAAAATCTCCTGTACTCTCACTACTCATCTTTAATTTCTTGGATTCTATAATAGACAGGTTTAAATCAAGCAATAGCACGGTTGTAAATAAATTCGTAATTTCTACACCCACTAAGTAAAAAGCAGATGGATTAATCACATACATTGCTGGTCTCCTTCCACCGCTTGAAACCCCTAAACCACTATCATATATAAGCCCTTCCTGTACTAACTCTTCTAATAACCGAACACAGGTAGTATGCTTATATCCTGTCATTTCAGTTAACGTACTAACTTTTATTGGTCCTAATTTTCGTATTAGGCTATATAAAAGCTTTAAACTTTTGACTTTAGGTGACTGGTAGCCTACAAATTGCCTGATCATTGGTTCCTCCAAATCAAATCTTAATTTCTGATCTATTCTTTATTCTACTTTTTATATTTTATGAATTAAGTATAGCTAGTTATGCAGTGTTATTACAGCTTTTTAAATAAAATACCAAAAACTTTTTGCCAAAATGGAATTTAGTTCATTTACAAGTAAGTCATTATCTATTAGACTGATGATGAACGTATGAATATTTTAGTAGATTTTTTTATCCCAACTTTATTACTCATATTAGGAGGAAAAATAAATGCATAAAACTGAACAAATTTTAGAAACAAGAGATTTTATATTAAATAAAACAAACTACCGTCCATCAATTGGATTAATATTAGGTTCTGGCTTAGGTACTCTTGCAGATGAAATCGAAAACTCTGTAGTCATCCCTTACAGCGAAATTCCTCACTTTGCTAAATCTGAAGCAGTAGGTCATGCTAATGAATTAGTAATCGGTGAATTAAAAGGGCAATCTGTAGTAGCAATGAAAGGTCGCTTCCATTACTATGAAGGTTTTACTTTAGATGAAGTAACATTCCCTGTACGCGTAATGAAGGCACTTGGTGTGGAAAAATTAATCGTAACAAATGCTTGTGGTGCTGTTAACACAAGCTTTAACCCAGGTGATTTAATGCTGATTACTGACCATATTAATTTAGTAGGAACAAATCCTTTAATTGGACCAAATAACCCAGAATTAGGAACTCGCTTCCCTGACGTTTCTGAAGTATATAACAAAGGGTTACGTAGTCTTGCACTAGATATTGCGGCAAAACAAGATATTAAATTACAGCAAGGTGTATATGCATGGTGGAGCGGTCCTTCGTATGAAACACCTGCTGAAATCCGTATGATCCGTACGCTTGGTGCCGATTCTGTAGGAATGTCAACAGTTCCTGAAGCAATCGTAGCTGTTCATGGAAGTATGAAGGTTTTAGGTATCTCTTGTCTAACAAACATGGCTTGCGGCATTTTAGACCAGCCTTTAAACCATGAGGAAGTCATCGAAGTAGCAAGCATGGTAAGAACGAAATTCGTTAACTTAGTTAAAGGTATTTTAGAAGAAATGTAATATTACCGGAGAAATATCTATCTTAGCTCAACAAGAGAATATGAAATTAGACCAAAGTCGCATAGGTCATAATCCCAAAAAGCTAAGTTTCAGACTGATAGAAAATGTTTGTCTTTCAAGGCGCGAAGTCTTAAGAGGAGCGGAGTTACCCTAGAAGGTAATGAGCACCGAAGTTAGACGAAGTAACGAAGAAAGAGAGCGTTTATCAGCCGTCTGAAGTAAAGAGGCCATTCCTCTTTACTTCTTTTTTATTCTTATTAAGTGGGGTGTTATCTTGAAAGGCATACTCTATATCATCATCGGCTCTGTCTGTTATGGCGTTTTATCTACCTTTGTAAAATTAGCTTATGGTGATGGTTTTATTGTAAATGATGTCGTCGGTATTCAAATGCTTGTTGGCGCACTATTATTATGGTCTACTGTCCTCTTTAATAAAAGTAGATCATCTAAGTCTAGGAACAATCAATATGTAAAGCCTACAAAGAAGAATGTACTATTACTTATAGTGTTAGGGTCAACAACTGGTTTAACTGGAATGTTTTATTATTTGGCTTTACAATATATCACTGCATCATTAGCTATTGTGTTGATGTTCCAGTTCACCTGGATTGGTGTTTTACTAGAGTCAGTCTTCAATCGAAGACTACCAGAGAAAAGTAAATTAATTTCATTAATTCCACTTATTATCGGAACACTTTTTGCTACAAATATTTTATCAAATGGACTTGGTTCATTGAATTGGATAGGAGTTTTATTCGGGTTGTTGTCCGCAGTTTCATATAGTACGTTTATTCTCCTTAGCGGAAGGGTAGCTATTCATACTAACCCAATCACTAAAACGGCATTAATGATAACAGGTGGTTTTATCATTTGTACAATCATCCTACCGCCTACTTTTTTTACTGATCTACATTTGTTTGGCAAAATAATGTTAAAATATGGTCTAATCCTTGGTTTTCTTGGACCTTTCTTTTCTACTTTAATGTTTTCAAAAGGAGTACCATTAACCGGATCTGGTGTTGCTTCTATTTTAGGAGCAGCCGAGTTGCCGACAGCAACTTTAATGTCAGCAATTGTATTAAAGGAAACAATTGGCACTTCACAATATTTTGGCATCATCTTAATTTTAGTAGGGATCGTTTTACCGCAATTTCTCAGAAGAAATTCACTTCAATCCGCATAAAAATAGATTTACTTAGAGAAAACTTGTAAAATACATTATTCAACAAAAGTCTACTAATACTCCGAATAATTAAATAGATACTACAAATAATATCTCAGTCAGAATAATATTTTTTTGGAGGTATTTTTATGAAAGTAAGAGACGTTATGTCGAGTAATGTTGAATGTTGTACAAATCAAGATTCTTTACAATCAGTAGCAAGTAAAATGGAGTCTTTAAATGTCGGTGCGATTCCAGTTGTTGAAAATGGTCAAGTTGTTGGAATGATCACAGACCGAGACTTAGCTTTGCGTGGAATTGGTAATGGAAATTCAAATATTTCCCAAGTAATGTCTAATAATATTGTAACGATTGACTGTAATGCAAGTCTTCAAGAAGCATCAAGTTTAATGGCTCAACATCAAATAAGAAGATTGCCGGTCGTAGAAAACGGAAATCTCATTGGAATGCTTTCACTAGGAGATTTAGCCGTACAAGATCAGTCAGACGAGAGTGCTGGCGAAGCATTATCACAAATCTCTCAGAATGATATTAAATAATGTAAAATGAATTAAAAGGGACCGTATTTTATACGGTCCCCTTTGATTCATTATTTATTCATTTGTGCAAGGAAATCTCCAAGGAGACTATCCATATCTTCCTCTTCAATTTCGTCTTTAGCTGCAGAAATTTCACTTTTGCTTGCAATTTCCCAATTAAAGTTTTCCAAATCGTTATCATTTTTACTTAGTACTTTCCGTTCCCTTGTACGGATTTCTGTTTGAATAGGCTCTAATTCAGGTTCTAGTCCCGTTTCTTCTTCTTGAAGATACAGAGCTTCCTCAATTGCTAGACTATTACTATTTAGTGAAGTAATAAGTGAGGCTGTACGAGTTGGGTTGGATAGTAATTGGTACACAATACTGCCTAAAAGCGCCTCAGAATGTTCATGCTTTAACCAATCTCTTTGAGCTTTATCTAGACCCTTAGGAAGTGGAATCGTGATTGTTTGCCTCTGCTTTGATAATGATTCATTTACTCCGCTTAATACGTACTCAGCAATCTTACTTGAAAAGTTTCGCCTTTCGTTTTGCTTAAGCTGTTGCAAATGTTTTATGATTTGATCAGGCGTATCGGAAGGGATACGAAATGTAATAGGTTGTCCCCTCGTCAATTCTTTTTCCTTCATGGAATCACCTTATTTTGCTTTAGACATTTTTTGTTCTTCTTTTTGAGGTTGTTGTGCTTCTCTTCTAGTTTCTCTAATTCTTTTTATTTCAAAATCAGCAATTAGTTTATAGTAAGCATTCGCCATCATCCAGATACTTTCCTTCTCATCTTCAAAGAAATCAATATTATAGCCATCTAGGTTATTATTAAGTGTTTTAAGATATTCTTTTAAGATTAAAGATCCGCCACCGATGAAATAGCATATTTCTGTTTGAGAGTTTTTCTGCCAAATATTTCGTAAATGGCGATATTGTTTTTTAGCTAATTCTAGTAGAATTCGGTCAACAATATCATGAACGCTTGTCCGACTACCTTTAACCATTATATGATTTCGGTCATTCTTCTTAGTAATAATCTCTACAACATCTCTTCGGCTATCAAGTTCAACTCCATGTCTGGAACGAATCTCTTCACGAATTGCTTCTAGGGATTCTGCTACACCTAGATTAAAGCCTTGAGCTTTATCGTCATCTACCTTTCTGTTTCGAATGACTGCAATATCAGTTGATAACCCACCGATGTCTTGAATAAGGATTTTTTTATCGATAAGGTCTTTGTTAATTATGTTTAAATGATTATCCATAACTAGATTAATAAAAGCGGCAAATCCTTCAGGGTAAACTTTAACATCTTCAAATTTAATATTAACTTTTAATCCTTGATGTCTAGGTGTTACTAAAAACTCTACTTGGTGAACTGAACCTAGTAATCGTGATCGATAACCTACGTCCTTTCCTTCCTTTACTTCTCTAAGTGGAAGGCCAGTTCCTAAAATGTATGTTGCCTCAATTACATTATTAGAGGTTTTTACAATCTGTTTATTTTCTTCTCTGGCTGCGTCTAATGCAAGTGCTGCAAATAACATAATAAGTGTTTGATCTTCCTCAGACTTATTACTCCCAGGATCTAATTCAGTTGCATTACTACTTTTTGTTGCTAAGTTTCCTACACGATAAACAGTATTATTCTCTTTTAGGGTAGGGGAGTGAACGCGAATATGTATTCCATCAACTGGATCTTGGTTGTCTAATTCCTCTATCCCAATGATTGGACGATCTTCTGTATCCCTCGCAATAATATTGGGAATGTTAATCTCAGAATCCATCTTCCCAAAAATTCCTTTGAGTGAATCGTTTCCTACATCAATTGCAGCTATACGAGCATTTACCAAATAAATCATCCCTTTCGTTAATAGGTTTACATATTATATAGATAATTCTGATTTTAGATTATCTAAATTTAGCCATCTGGTCAATATTCCATACTAAACTATTATAAAAATGTAATTAAACTGTCATCTTGTATACAAAATTGTAAACACACAACCTTGTATACATTTTCGTATACAAGTAAACAAAAATGTATACAATTGTTTACAAAAATGTGTACTTGTTTACGAAAGTGTATACATTGTATTTTTTGATTAGAAATATTTTCTGAATGTTTGTATTCTACCTATGTGGTACTTAAGAAATTGATTAAACTCAAAGTATACAGAAATGTGTACAAGTATACTTTATTGTGTACAACTGTTTACAAAATGTATTCTTGTGTACAAAACTGTGTACACCTCACCTTATCCACATGTTGATAAAAAATTAAAATACAGGTAGATGGCTTCTACCTGTTAGTATGTGGATAGTTTTTAACCTAATTAATAGTAATACAAAAGAATCTTCTACTTTTTTGCTTAGATTATTTATTTTTTTATTTGATTATTTAACTCACGAATCGGATTTTTTTCAAAGATAATAACTTTTGAATTCTGTAATTTAATATAATCCTCTTCAGACATAAGCTTTAAATTTAATAGATCCTCTTTTGTTGTATATTTCGGGTACTTCCTTCTATTTAATGCTCCTAATCTTCTCAGATTATAAAATTTCCAACCTAAAAGACCAAAATAAAAAACTATCCACAATAGCATTACAAATAAAATAAAAAGACGTATGTCGTGATTTGTCATTTTGAAATAGTACTTTATTATATTTATATATCGATTATTGTAATTTATTAGCGAACTAATGAAGTAAACTATTACTACTATCAATAAATCAACATTACTAAGGTTGTGATGGTCATTATTAATTCACTTAACCAATTTTTCTTTGGATGAACGATTACTCCATTTTCCTGTTTCTCCTGTCTGGACTTGTCCATGTTGCATAACCACCTTTTATTCTAGATTTAATTGCTTTAGGTAATGCAAACATAACAATCACTGCATTTAGAACCCAATAAATGACTGGATACCATGCAGCCCAAAAATAGTATCCTTTAATATTATCGTATGATAAATCAACTCTTATTGATATCCAAAGCTGAATTAGACTTATGAATACTAGTGAGAAAGAAGAAAAAGTCATCCAAATGACAAATTCCTGTACAGTGTCAGCTGTTATTAAATAGTAAATTGTCACAAATAACCAAGAAAAAGACCATATTAAACTAACCCATTGTTCAAGATAAATTGGCCAAATTCTTCTATGCCGCAAGTCCAATAATAATCGCCAATATCGTATGATTACTTCTTGTCCACCTTGTGCCCAACGAATTCTTTGATTCCAAATTCCTTTAAGTGTTACTGGAACTAGCATCCAACATAGTGCACGAGGTTCATATCGAATATCCCAAAATCTTTCTTGAAGCTTCCAAGATACTGCAATATCTTCTGTAATCATGTCACGGTCCCATAACCCTACATCTACAAGTGCTTTTTTCCGAAACGCAACGACTACGCCTGAGACGGTCATAATTTTCCCTAATATTTCTTTGAGTTCTTTTAATCGCCCCAATAATTGAGGAATATTCTACGATTTGTAATCTACTGAAAAGTGTGTCTCGATTTCTATTTCTTGGATTTCCCGTTACGGCCCCTACCCTCTCTCCTTTATGAAGAAAATGATAAACAAGGTAATGCGCAGCTTTAGGAGCTAAAATAGCATCTGAGTCGATACAAATTAAAAATTCTCCTTTTGAAGCATGGCAAGCAATATGTAGTGCATTGGCTTTCCCTCTATTTTCTCTACAATCAATTGCTTTAACCTCACGATGTTTATTTGCCATTTTTTCTAAAATCTTAAAGGTTGAATCTTTGCTCCCATCATTTACAGCAACAATTTCTTTTAGTGGGTAATCTTTCAACCAAATATTCAATTGTTTCTTGAATCGTTTCTTCCTCGTTGTAACACGGTATTAAAATACTAATTAGTGGCCAATCAATTTCATCAAAATTAATCTCTTTTCCCTTTTCTCGATATCGAAAAAAAAGTCTTGATCCGGCAATCCAAAATAAAGATATAACTAACGGATACCAAAACACAAACTCCTCTAAAGAATTAATGAATTTGCTCAGCTTAATCACCTTATTTACTAATAAATACAACACTTTAACTTCTATCTATCCGTTAGTATCAGCAAATACAAATGAATTAACAGTTTTTTTAACATTATATTTGTAATTTTTTACTTTCTTGAATTAATTTCATAA
>NZ_NULG01000118.1 GCF_002577195.1 Bacillus sp. AFS041924 | reverse complement strand
TGTTCCATCTATTCCTAAACTCCAAACATCAGGCGCTCCAATTTTTTCAAGGCCCCATTCTACATTATTAGTCGCTTGAACTTTAACTTCAGTAGTTTTTGCAGGCTCAATTAGCTTTGTAATGCCATTAGGTTTTATACTTTCAACCTCAGGCATAGCCGCTATGTTATTCATTACTTCCTCTGTTGCTGTAACTGCCATACCATTTACGATATAAAACGACTCATAATCCTTTACACTTCCATTAAGCTTTTCTTTTTTAAGATACTTCTTCAAATTACTCTGTGATGAATCTGATTTAATTCTTAATTCAGAGACGATTGATGAACGAACGACTAACTCTTTTTTTACATTTGATAGTTGCTTATTCTTAGCCTTAACTTCATTAGCAACCTTTACTGTATCTACCTGATCCTTAAATTTTACAAGAAAGGTAGCTTGAGAGTTATTTGCAAATTCTTTTTCAAGTTCTGGACTTATTTTATTCTCTGTTACTTCTTTATAGCTTGTCACAATATTGTCCTTTGCATAAGCCTTAGCATAATTTCCAGCTGGTGCAGCAAATGAACTTACTGTAAGTAGTAAAGCTGTCGAAAATGCACTCAATTTCTTGGTGATTTTGATCATGTTTATGCCTCCATATTTAGATTGAATTTACCTAACTAATCCTTTTCCTCCTTTCCTTTAACTGCTTGAACCTATTAACTTATAAAATAGGATTTGCGATGAGTCTTACAACATTAACTGCATGTCCATCAATTAAGTTGTTTCATTCCATTCAAACTATTAGGTTACGAATCTATTACCACCTAAATGTATATCCGTTAGCTTGGGGTGACAAATAGGGTTTTACATAGGACTTTTGACATATTTTTTTATAATTTAAATATTTTTATATATAATAGCGTTGATAATCTATATCAACCTTAGCCCTATAGAATTTAGAACTAAGGCTGATTAATAAAAGGAACCTACTTTATTATTGTCTACTTGACAGGGATAAGACCACTTTATACTTGTTTATTTTTTAGGGAAGACCAATCAAACGAATAGAGTACTTTGAGACTTTTTCATTTGCATTCTGAATGATCGTATTGAATATAAACCTAATTTATTTTTTCACTACAACTTTTTTCGCTTTACCTGTATTTCCTGCCTTATCTTTTGCATAAACGTAAAGGACTGTTCCCACTTTTTGTTTTTTATAAGAAACAGTATAAATTCCTTTACTGTTAGCAGTACCAGAACCAATGATTTCTTTTCCCTTTTTCACATAAACTTTAGCACCTGGTTCGGCTTTTCCTGTTACTTTTGTATTCGTTATGCTTTTAACAGAAGGAATTGCTGGTGGGGTACTGTCTTTTATTACAACCTTTTTTGCCGCTCCAACATTCCCCGATTTGTCTACTGCGTATACATTAATGATTGTTCCTACTTTTTGACTTTTGAAGGTAATAGCATAAATTCCTTTGCTGTTTACAACTGAGGAACCTATGATGACTTTGCCTGCTTTAGCGTATACTTTTGAACCAATCTCAGCTTTTCCAGATATTCCTGTATATGTCACCTTACTTACCAAAGGAATACTCGGTGCTGTTTTGTCTGGAACAGGTTTAGAAATTGGTTTGCTATTTACATATAGCTTTCCTGCTGCCGTGGAACCTAATGAATTTCCATACATATCTTCTACTTTTACCGCTATTTGTGCACCGTTTAATGTAAGCTCCTTAGTTGCTGTCCAGTACCCTTTATAGTGTCCAGAGCCATTTCCATTTGCATCCTTTACTTCTGTCATAACTACTTCAAAGGTGCTTAAACTTGCTGTTGGCACAGATACTGCACTTGTTATGCCATTAATCGGAGCTTTAATTGAAAATACTGCCTTTTTTAATCCAGGCTCACTGTCGAATTCAACCTTTACTGTTTGATTTGCCTTTAATATTACATTACTCGATGGCATTATATTTTTAATTTCACGGATTGAGTATTTTACATTAACTGTAATGCTCTTAGCAGTTTCATTTCCTGCCTTATCTCTAGCAACAACATTTATTACATTTTCACCTTCCTTGGACATAAGCTTTGCTGTCCAGTTTCCATTTGAATCTATATCTATCTTTGTTCCGTTTACATCAACATAATCTAGATCATCTTTAACTGTTCCTGTTACAGTTATTAATTGACTATTCATATATGCGTTATTTTGTGGACTTGATATTTCTAAAACTGGTGCTGTCTTGTCTACTATAACCTTTGTTTCCTTCGAATAAAGAGTAGATCCGATTTCTGTAATCGTTTTAGCCTTTAGAATATTAACTCCCTCTTGAAGTACAGCATCAATAGAGAAGCTTCCATCATCATTTGTCTTTCCATTTGCTATATCTTTATCACCGCTAAATAGATGAACGTCCATTCCTGGAGCTGCCATACCTTTTATTGTTACGTTTTCATTATTTACATATAGGTTGTCCACCGGTGATGTTATAACTGGAGCTAGTGCTTCAAGCTTAACTGTTGATCTAATCATTATGTTTCCATAATCTTTATTTGCTAAAGTGAATGGACCGCCTTTTACAAACACCCATGATCTTCCTGTTGGTACTGTCGTTTTATCCAATGCAATTGCTGCGCTTGCAGGAGCCATCTTATCCTGTATTAAAACCATATAAAAATCGCCTGTTACAACTATTTGCTGCGCGGATAAATCAACGACTGTCCATTTCCCGTTCTCCTTAGAAGCAGTTGCATTAAACGGCCCTGCTATCATTTTTCCAGGGGCGCCATCCTTTCCGCTTGCTTCATAAACTGCCACCTTAAATGTATTTCCCCATGTTGTATCAAGCTTAAATAATCCAGAGGTTACTATTCCTGTGGTCTCTCCCTCCGGAAGTGACATTCTTACTGCAAAGCCACCTCCCGCTTCCCATTGAGCCACTGAATATTCTGCTGTTCCATCATCATAGCCTATCTCACCTGGAAAATTTATAAATGGTTTTAGTTGAAGATCATGTGAGATATTTTCATTACCCGTAATATCT
This sequence comes from Bacillus sp. AFS041924, assembly GCF_002577195.1. GTDB lineage: Bacteria > Bacillota > Bacilli > Bacillales > Bacillaceae_G > Gottfriedia. Next base: position 588 of record NZ_NULG01000118.1, on the reverse strand, counting down.
ACAGTAAATTTCTCATCAAAATAGTTCTCTGCTGTAACTTGAACTGTATATTTGCCTTCATATCCAGTTATTGAATAATTACCGTCTGCATCAGTTGTAACTGGTGCTACTGCTGCATCCTCGATTAAGTAAAGTTTAGCGTTTTTCACAGGTTTTCCTGTTTGCGCATTAGTGATTTTACCTGTTAATGTTCTCTTAGGTATTGGAGCCAATGTAATGTTTGTATTTTCAAGAACTTGGTTAGCTGCTACTTGAACCTTCTGATCATGTGGATAGTACCCATACTGTTCAGCTCTTAATGTATACTCTCCTTCTTTTACCTTAAAACTATATGACCCGTCTTGCGGATTTGTTTTTGTTGAACGACCATTTTCAACAATAGTCACTGTGGCTGATAATGGAAGTCCTGCTATCTCAGTGTTTGGCGGAACTGTATCCTCAGCATCTTCTGATACTTGGCCTTTAATTTCAGCAAGTCCTGTCATAACTGATGTTACAGCCTTAAATGCATTAATCACACCATATCCATATCCATTGTTAGGGGTTTCAGGATATTCAGAGTTAGTAGAAGGAGTTGCTGTTTCCTTT
>NZ_NULG01000117.1 GCF_002577195.1 Bacillus sp. AFS041924 | reverse complement strand
TAGTCTGAACCCCATTTTTGGGACTTCAGAAAAAACACCTATGCCGCAACCTGCTCGCGATATTTTATCGGGGGCAGGTTATTTAGTTTTATTTGAATTCGTTCATTGTTATAATAATAAATATATTCTTTCACAATCTCAATGATTTTGGAGTTGGTCGCTGCGTAATCTTGAGAGTAGAAGGCTTCTGTCTTCAAATGTGAGAAGAATGATTCGATTTGAACATTATCGTAGCACACTCCTTTTTGGGACATGCTTTGGATGATGTTCTTTTCTTTTACGTATGCCTGAAACTTGGGTGATGTATAGAGACCTCCTTGATCAGAATGTAGTATAACCTTGTTAATTTTCCTTTTCTCCAAAGCTTGATCTACTGTATCGTAGGCTAACTTTAAATTAGGAGAATCACTTATTACGGCGCTTATTACCTCGTTATTAAATCCATCAATAATAGCTGATAAATATAAATGGTTTTCTCCAAATGTTAGAGTCGATACATCTGTATACCACTTTTGGTTTGGAGCTTCAGCTTTAAACTTTCTTTTAATTAAATCTTCCATTTTTACACTTTCAGAAGGTTTATAGTGCACAAATTTTCTTCTTCTGATTTTCGCAAATAACCCAATCTCTCGCATTAATCTTCTAACCTTTTTACGATTAATTCTCAAACCGTGAACTGTCTTTAATTCACCTGTAACTCGTCGGTAACCATACCTTTTCTTATGTTTCTTGTATATTTTTTTTATCAATTTAATTAATTCCTGATCATCATTTGAAAGCTTTTGTCTTTTCCAACGGTAATAACTACTTTTTGGGATCTCAAGAAACAGTAACATTTCTCGAATTGGATATTTTGTCTTTAGTTCCTCTAATACCTTTACAATACATGTCTTCGTTAATTTTTTGAGATCCCTTTTAACTTTCCCAGTAATTCATTCTGCATCTCAAGTTGCTTAATCCTCAATTTTAGTCCTTCTATTTCTGAAAGTTCTTCTATGCCTTTATGGAAGGAATATTGTTTTCCGACAGGTTGTTCAAATCGATGTGTTTCACCTGCTCGATACCACCTCATCCATGTCTTAATCTGAGAGACATTTTTTATTCCTAATGTGTCCATAATTACACTATTTGCATATCCATCTTCTTTCATTTTTACAGCTTTCCATTTTATCTCTGGATCATAATGAACTCTTGTCCCCATAAAAAATACACCCCTTATGTAATATAGTTTACTATACGACATAA
>NZ_NULG01000116.1 GCF_002577195.1 Bacillus sp. AFS041924 | reverse complement strand
AAATTAGGTAGGCTATTTTTATTTGGTCAAAGCGTTAAAGTCAATCTAAATGGCTTGTGTCACAAAGTATTTTAAACTCTAAATTTTTATTATCATCAAAATGAATGATTGTTAAACTTGTTCCGTGGACATAGGGTATATCCCATAATTTCTCAATGGGTGATTGGTTTAAATCTGCTATAATAGTTGCCAATACAACTGCGTGGGTAACAATTAATATATTACCTTCTTGATTTGATGATACTATATTTTGAATTACATGTCCTACTCTTTCTCTTAAATCGTTTAAGCTCTCAGCACGATGTGGAATATGGTCGTATAAATGTGGCGATGTCCAGAGTGATTCAAACTCGTTTTCGAAACGCTCATTAATTTCAATTTTTGTTTTCCCTTCCCAATCACCAAAATTAATTTCTTTTAAGGCATCTTCTTCAATAATTGGAATAAAGGAATTGTTCTTTAAGATATTTGCTGTTGTTACTGCACGCTTACTTGAGCTAGTATAGATTTTACGAAAATTTATGTCACTTAATTTTTTACTTAATAATTTAGCATCACGGATCCCGTTAGTCGTTAATTCGGAATCCTTCGAGCCTTGTATACGGTTTTCAACATTCCACTCTGTTTCACCATGTCTTGTTAAATAGATTGTTAGCACCTCAAAATCCCCCAGCTACATAAAAGTAAATTACTCATTATTATGTTTTTCTTCTCTTCGTTCATATAATATACCTGCAATTAAGGCAAGTAAAACATTTGTTATTAATAATGGGCTAAATCCAGATCCACAAATTATTGATAATAATAAAGCAATAATAACGAAAAGGAATGGCATATTCATTTGATTTTCTCCTTAGATAGAAACTTTTAAATNNTTTAAAAATAATTAAATTAATACTAAAAATATATTACCAATTTAATAATTTTCTAACAATTCTAAAAAAAAAAAAAACGATTCATTAGAATCAATACAGCATCAAGAAAACTCAGGCATAGTTGATGGTATTTAAATTTCCTGTTTTACTTCATATCTATTAATTAATTCGAATGGATTTACGTCATAACTTTCATATGGTATGTAATTGGCATTAAGTGCATCTAGTATTCTAGTTCTGAAATGTGGTCTTGTTACGATTTTTTCAAGCTTTATTTTTTCCAGATTCGTAAAAATAACTTCAGTTGTTTCCCCTTTTTCGATTTTTAATTCACCTGATTCATATTGCCCCCTAAAAACTACACAGATGATATTATTTTTGATATTTTGATAAATTCCAGTGACTCCAGTAAGCTTAATATTTACACCAGTTTCTTCATTTATTTCTCTATGAATAGCTTGTGCTAAATTCTCACCTTCTTCTACTTGCCCTCCAGGCATTTCCATTGTATCAGATCGATGTTCATTTCGGACTAATAATACCTCACCTAAATCATTCGTAATAAAACCACTAACAGAAACAATGTGTTTTGGTGCTTCATATGTTCCTACTAGTGAAGTTGAATGTAGAAATTCTTGATGACTTTCTATAAATAATTCACCTATTTGAGCCCTTTTCTCTTTTGCTTTTTGATGAAGCTCAGATGACCTAATCATCTTTTCAATATGCTCGTATTGTTCAAGACTCTCATATTGCCAAATCGCTTCAATTTTATCATTTGATTCATTTACCCATCTTCCAATTAACTTTGCTCCACTCATAATTTGATTTGGGAATAAATATTTATGAAAAAAATCATTGAACTTCTCTAAATTATTTGGATTTATTTTATATGATTTCTTCCTATAAATCATGTTTATTTTCAACTCCATAAAATTAATTCAGACATGAGTTTTTTGCGTAAACCTAGTTACTGATTCCTATCTTTTTAATTATCGTTCACAAAGTATTCAAAAATTTATAAGTTTAGTGACCTTTGAACAGTATAATACCAAACTTCTTCTTCTCCAAAAAAGACACCATTTGGATTAAATCCGTACTGTTTATATAAATTCATAGCTGATTTATTCTCTTTATGAACAGTTAATCGGATCTCATTGCATTGTGGGAATTTATTGACAATCCAGTTGATCATTTCGCCAAATGCTAATTTTCCATAGCCTCTACCTTGAAACTTTTTATCAATTAAAAAACCATTGATCCAATAACTATTTGTTGTATGTTCTTCAAAAGCGTTCATAATAAAGCCAACCATCTTCAGACCATCATAAATCGCAAATGGTATATATTCCACATTTTCACCATCAGGTTTTATATATATTTTTGCAATCGATACAGCAACTGAAGGGACAAAATTCACCTGGTTCTTTGAAACCCCAAGTTTAATTGCTTCTTCCCAATTTTCCCTTGTTACAATTTTTAACTGTATATTCATGGATTTCCTCCTAACAAGTTCAAAGTAATTTTTGAGAATTTCAAATCTCCTTTATCATACCACTTTTTCACTCAATTCAGAATTTTATAACATTACGGTAAATGAAATTTCCGATAAAAATGGAGAATATTTTAAAGACTTTTGGTAAAAACAACTTTGAATAGCGTTTTTTCAAATTTATTAAATCAACTTTATTTGATCAGTTTATTTATTAAATTATGAAAGGAAAATATTATGAAAAAAAGTATGATAATAACCTCGATCCTATCTGCATTTACTATTGGTTCCTTGGCAGGCATTAGTTTTAGTAAGGCTGAATTTGAAAGAAGCACACAAGAACATAATGTTATGTCGACAAATTGGTTTCAAACCTCTGCTGAAAACAAAGCTTTGCAAATTCAAATTTATAATCAAGCAACAGAAGAACTAGCAGAAATAATGGTTAAAAAGAAAGCAAACGATAAGTTGAATAAAAATGCTAAACCCGCTGCTGTCGTATTAGACATTGATGAAACGATTCTTGATAATTCCCCTGATACTGCCTGGTCTATTAAAAATAATACTTCTTACCCTCAAGGCTGGGATGAGTGGATCCATATGGCAAAAGCAGATTTAATTCCAGGTGCAAAAGATTTCTTGCTTGCAGCTAAAAAAATGAATGTTGATATTTTTTATATAACAAATCGTTCTGAAAAAACACGGAATGACACAATTAAAAATATGAAGTTACATCAATTACCAAATGTTGACTCTAACCATTTATTTTTTAAAACAGATACTGCCAAAAAAGGTCCAAGACAAGCGGTAATTGAAAAAACGCATGATATTGTTATGTTAATAGGTGATAATTCAAACGATTTAACTGATATTTTTTATAAGGCGGATTTAAAAACTCGAAAAGATAATGTAGATAAAATTGCAAATGATTTAGGTAAAAAGTATATACAACTACCAAATCCAATGTATGGTGATTGGGAAGATGCCATCTATCATTACAAACTGTCAAAAACAGATAATGAAAAAGCACTTGATCGTTATAAGGCATTACAGCCTATGAAATAGATAATTTTCAAAGGTTAAATGAGTTATTTTGAACTCATCTGACCATTTTTTGCCATTAATTTTGATTTCCCCAAAAAAAGACTGTCAATTTAGACAGCTATAGGTCTATTTTTGAACTAAACACACAAAGCTTTCACCATAAATAATAGCTCTTATTATTGAACCAGGGTATGCTCGTTACGCTTACTATTTTATCTTGTAATTTAATAAAATAGAGGATGATCGTTTGATCATCCTCTATTTATTGTACTTTGTGCATTAAATTGATAGCACATAATGCTAATTCATTTTTTTATTTTAAGTAATTCTCCTAAATAATATGGCATTTGTCGTCGCCACCAAACCCAATCATGCGAAACATCTTCGCCCCACTCATCAAACCATGCTTTAATTTGTTTCTCTTCAAATGCTTTTTTTAATGTAAAGTATGATGGCAGTCCATCCTGTTCCCAGTCACCCCGACCGGTACAAATAATGATATCTGCCGAACGATATCGATCAATAAACCAGCCGTCATTTTGATTCCATATGTAATCACTCGGTGAATTTTCATATACAAGCGGGTCGTTTCCGTAATCCCCAAAAAAGAAACGCACATCGTAAACACCGCTAAGTGCAACGGTTGTTTGGAAGACATCTGGATGTTTCAAGAAAAAGTTCAAAGCATGATATGCCCCCATGCTACAACCAGTTGTCATCATTGGATCAAACCAATCTGTTTTATGTTTAATAAACGGAATAGCTTCTGAAATCACATAACGATCATATGCTTCATGGGCTAATGCACGGTCATGCACAGGTTTTGAGTCGTGTAGCCAACTTTCGCTATCTATACTAGCAAGTGTAAAAAACTGTACTTTTCCGCATTCAATAAAGTCATGACACACATCAATCATTCCAAAATTATCGTATTCAAAATGCGTTCCTCCAGATGAAGGAAAAACTAAGATTGGCATGCCACTGTGTCCATATCTGTTCAACGGCATTTCACGTCCTAATTCGCCACTCCAATGGCTTAAATGTTCAATATGCATCTAAAAAACTCCTATTCTTATACGTTTACAAGACTATATTTTTTTCGTTTATGTACAAAACGGATAATGTCATCAACTTCTTCCTGAGAGTCTGCATTAATCGCATAAAATTGATTTCCTTGTAGTTTTGCAAACGCATCTGGTATTCGCTGTTCAAACTTCACACGATCACCAAATCGTTCATAAATAGCATTCGTATCATGTTGATACTCATATGCATCACGCTGTGTTACACCGACACAAAACTGACTAACGCCATCGGACTCTTTAAATTCTCCACCTGTAACTAAAGAAGCATACTGAGCAAATAAATCGATGGAGTACGCGAAATTGTACATATCAATCGTGTAGCCTCCAGCCAAGCGATTATTATATTCTAGTGCTACATAACTCCCATCTTCTAATTTAAAAAACTCAATATGGAAAAAACGTTCTTTCATGCCAAAAGCTTTTACAATAGCCTTCCCATAAGTTTCGAGCTTTGGATCAATTTCTTTTTGAATCACATAAGCTAAATCCAACTGACCCTTAACGAGTTCCAGAGTTGGCACATTATATGTAAAACTTGTTTGGAAAACAATGTTGCCTTTCTGATCGACTAAACCATCAAATGTACAAAGAACGCCACCTTCGACATATGGTTCTAAGAAGTACACTTGTGCTTCTCCCCATTCTTCTTCAAATTGACGAACAGCCTCTTCTGAACATAATTTAAAGGTTGCAGCTGTTCCAACTCCATTATCAGGTTTAGCGATAACTGGCAGTCCTAATTCATCAATAGCTTTAGATAAATCCTTTTTAGTTTTAACGATTCTTCCATCCACAACAGGCACACCTGCTTTTTTAAACAACTTCTTCATTTCAGATTTATATTTAACTTTTTTCAAGTCATTCGTTTTATTGCCATACACGTTGAATTGTTCACGCAACTGCGCATCAAGTTCTAGCCAGTATTCGTTATTTGATTCAATTCGATCAATTGGACCATGTTTATAAAATAAAAATGCAACAGCACGTTTCACTTCATCTACATCTTCTAAATTATTCACACGATAATATTCTGTTAAAGAGCTTTGTAATTCAGATCCTAATTGGTCATATTGCTCTTCGCCAATTCCTAAAACATTGACTCCTACGTCTTTTAAACGATGAGCAAATGCTTGAAAATTACTTGGATAATATGGTGATATCAAAATATAGTTCATAAAAAAGCTCCTTCCTAATATCGTAAAATTCTTTATTTTCAAAACTAAGATACATCTATTTTAATTTTATATCAATCTAAGCTTACAAAAATAGTAAAAAAGTGATAGATTATCCAAAGATCCAACTCTAGTCAACTAATTCAAGACCACTTCTCGCTTAAGAACTGTAAACATTCTGGCAAGTGTTTTGCCCAAGCTTTTTCATTATGTTCTTCATCTGCAAAAATATTTAAATGAATGCCATCTATCGGAATAGAGCCTTTTATCAGTTGTTTATAATACTTAAGCGAGCAATCGATATATGCTTGCTTCATATTGCCATACATTAATTGTCGATCTGTATCATCGCCTTCCTGAGTCCCAACTTGAATGTACACACGTTGTTTGGGATCCAACTCTACACTAGCAATATAATTGTCAAAGGCTTTACTTGTAATCCAATTTGCTAAAGAAAAAATGCCTAAACCACCAATTTGATCTTTATATTCAATCCCCATAAAAGCCGTGATATTTCCTCCGAGTGAACTGCCAATCATCGCTGTATGATATTTATCCGATTTAGTACGGTAATTGTTATCGATAAACGGCTTCACTACTGTCATGACAAAATCAGCAAACTCCACGCCTTTTCCACCTAGTTCAATATCTTCAGGAAGTGGGCTTTCAGTAATTTTCCAAGGCGTATATTCATTGATTCGATCTTGTTGGGCGTTATCAATCCCAACAACAATCATCTTCGGTAAATTGGGGTTTTGTTTAATTGAAGGAATTACTTTCCATGAATACCCACTATAAGATTCACTACTGTAGAAAATATTTTGTCCATCATGCATATAGACGACTGGATAATTTTCAGCCTCATCTTTATCATAATTTTTCGGCAATAAAACACGCACTCGACGTTTTTCATTTTTATAAGACATATGTAATTGATGTGTATCTAGTTTTAAATAAAAATAGGATTGATTCATTTTACCTTCCTCGCTCCTTTGATAACTTTAAATACTTCGCTACTATAAAACTTATAATCTCGCAAATCCTTCATAAAATATTTATCACACCAATTACGCCTAGGTCTGAAATTGTAATTTGTAATTATTTCAACATAAATAGATTAGATTCCTTCTTGAACAAACCTGATATCACGTGATAAAGAGAATGATCGATTAATGATCATCCTCTGATATTGTTAAACTATTGAAAAAGTTAGTCTAATATAAGATACGTTACAGCCCCATAGATATAATGAAAATTGATGCGAATTCCTGGGTAAGAGAATCATTCAATAGATGAAAATCAAGTGATGAATTACAACAAATTACAACAGTATTAGCCATTGATTTCAAATCAGCTCCCATTCTTTATTCAATTAACCTGTCAATTAATTCAAGGAGAGATAATCATCAGTCAACTTCAATAAAGCAAAAAAAATTGAATTGAAAAAGTAACTCGTGTACTCGACTAAAGTAAATATTTCAACACTGGATATTCGACAAACCAAAATTTAATATTAAAAAAATTCTTAAAAGTTTGGTTAACCGACGCTAGTTATAAGCAGGAAATTGACATCTAAATGAGGAATTTATACTGAAAACATATTATTTGTCTTCTAGTTGAGCAGGATTAAAGTAATTAAACAATTTGAAATGTCATTTTTCTTTTCTACAAAAATGACAATTTGTTTCTAATTACTAAATTAAATTCAACAATGGAGTTTTCATCTACTTACATTCGCGAAGTGTTCGTTCTAAACAATGACCCACGTTATTTTTAACCAGGATTTGTATCAGAAGATATACTCAAAGGAGATGTGACAAAATGTTAGAAGTAGGAAATTTAAAAGAAACCGAACAAACCATTTTTAATCATATTGGTCCAATCATCCATACTATTGATCGTAAGGTTGAGATTCTTACTCGACAGGAGGAACCGCTAATTGTATTACTTGGTAATGTACTAAGTGACCAAGAGTGTGATGAGCTAATCAACCATGCAAAATCACGCATGAAACGATCAAAAATTGGGTTATCTCATGAAGAAAATGAGATGCGTACAAGTAGTGGTATGTTTTTTGATGAAAGCGAAACGGAACTAATCAAACGGATTGAAAAACGAATTGAAATGATTATGAATATTCCAATCGAACATGCAGAACCTTTACAAGTCCTTCATTATGAACCTGGACAACAATATAAACCGCATTTCGATTACTTTTCCAATCATCGGACAAAAAATAATCGAATTAGTACACTCCTTCTCTATTTAAATGATGTAGAAGAAGGCGGAGAAACGATTTTTCCAGAACTTAATTATTCAGTTTCTGCAAAAAAAGGCACGGCTCTATACTTTGAATACTTTTATCAAGATGAAACAATTAATGAACTGACTATTCATGCAGGTAGTCCTGTTATTACTGGAGAAAAATGGGTTGCGACTCAATGGATGAGACGACAACGTATTCGATAATCACATAGTTTATTAAATATTAGCTAAATGGTTATGTACAACCTTTTTTATCTGATAATTCAAATAATAACAAATTTATATTAAGCATTTCTACTAATATACGGAATCAAAACAATAACAAAACGCGTGGTAGACTAACCATGCGTTTTGTTTGTATCATTTTAGTTTTCCAAGTCTACTTCATTTAAAAAATCTCTAATCACTTGTACGTACGCTTCCGGCTCTTCAACATATGGCATATGTGCACTCTTCTCGAATACATGAAATTTCCCATTTAGTGTTAATTTACTGAAGTATTCCGTTGATTTAGGAGTTGCTTCATCGTAACGTCCGCAAGTGTACATTGTAGGTACTTGAATGTCTTGTAATTGGGAAGTACAATCAAAATTCTTTAAGTTTCCTGTTACATGAAACTCCGATGGCCCCCACATAATATTGTAAACTTCTGCATTTCTATACTGTCTTCCTTCTTTTAAAAATTCTGGATATGGGTCTAATCTGCAAACAAAATGATTGTTAAATACCGCTGTAGCTTTCTTGTACTCCTCCGAATCTGTTGTTCCATTTTCTTCGCACCTTATTAATGTTTCTTGAACATCAAGCGGCAGTAATTTTCGATTGCGATCTTGATCCTCTGCCCATAATGGAGCGCTTAAGCAAGGGCTTGAGAAAATAATGCTCTTTACTCCTTTTGGTCTGGATAAATAATAAGCTGCAGCAAGAGTTGTTCCCCAGGAATGACCGAGAATGTGAAACTCAAAAAGAGAAAGCTCCTCTCGGATTTGCCCTAATTCTTCCACAAACCTATCAATATTCCATAATGAAGTTTCTGTTGGTCTGTCAGACTTTCCACATCCTAATTGATCATAAAAAATAACTGGACGATCTTCAGCTAATTCTTGTAATCCTTGCATTGAATAGTATGATGACCCAGGTCCTCCATGTAATACGATGACTGGCGTATTTTTTGAATCTTTATTATAAATCTGATACCACACATTCCCACCTGTTACTTCTATAAATCCTTCTTTTACACTCATCTTTTTCTCTCCTTTGAGACTTTAGTCTGGCTTATGAATTTCAAAGCATTATGTATTTATCTGAATTTTACCATATTTTCTATTTTTATATAACTAACCTTAAAAACTTCTAATTTATCGATCTATTAAAACTGACATATTTAAAGGAGACACTGTTGTCATGAATTTTTCTTGATTGAAATAATATAAGAAAGAAACACATCTAAAAGCCAATGGGGGCGATTAAATTGGCATATATTGAATTAGATTCGAGCACAAAACTATATTATGAAGATGTTGGAGAAGGTCAAACGGTTATATTTGTACATGGAGTTATGATGAGTAGTAAGTTTTTTCATAAACAAGTTCCATATTTTAGTAAAAATTATCGAGTGATAAGTTTAGATTTACGAGCACACGGTAAGTCTTCAAAAGTTCAATTTGGGCATACAGTTGCTCAGTATGCGCGAGATTTAAAATGCTTTATTGAAAAACTAGATTTAAAAGATGTAATATTAGTAGGCTGGTCCATGGGAGCTTTTGTATTGTGGGATTATGTAAATCAATTTGGTACTAATAACATTAAGGCGTTAACAGTTGTTGATCAATCTGCATCTGATTATATTTGGCCAGATTGGGAATTCGGGGCATTTGACTTTACGATATTAAAAAATGTAATGCAGTCAATACAGGAAGATCAGAATCAATTTAATAGTGATTTTATATATGGTATGTATAAAGATCAACCTGATCCAAAAGAACATAAATGGATATTAAAAGAAATGAATAAATTACCTGCAGCAATAGCAAGTACAATCGTATTTAATCAAACTGCAGTAGATTATCGAGATACTCTTTGCAATGTTGATATTCCTACATTAATTTGTTTTGGTAGTCATGGATTTTTTCCGTTAGCTGCTGGGGAGTATATTCAAAATAATATAAAAGGTTCTAAATTCGTTCCATTTTATAATAGTAGTCATCTTTTATTTTTAGAGGAAACAGATAAGTTTAACCAAGAACTAGATGAATTTTTTAAAGAGGTTCAAAAAGCAGGAAAAGGAAAAGCTAAACCTAGAAAAAAAGCAAAAAGAAAAGCAGAACACTAATTCATTCATAAGAAAAAGCAGGTTTAGAACCTATGGGAAATTAACTGATCCCCTTCTCTACCTGCTTTTCCCCACCTTAGCCTCACTTAAACCATCCTTTTTCTTTCGATTGTTTAATAGCTTCGATTCTATTTTTAACTTCTAATTTATCCAAAATCATAGATATATAATTTCTCACTGTTCCAGTCTTAAGGCTCAATTCGTCTGCAATTTCTTGTGTATTTTTACCATCAGCTACTAGCTCTAATACTTCTTTTTCACGGTCAGTTAACGGATTCGCCTCTGAGTATACATCATCCATTAGTTCAGGAGCATATATTCTCTTGCCTGATATAATGCTTCTAATCGAACTTGCTAACTCTTCACTTGGACTATCCTTTAATAAATAGCCTTTTACACCTGCTTTTAATGCTCTTTGGAAGTAACCAGATCTAGCAAAAGTTGTTAAAATAATAACTTTACAATCGAAAGCTTTTAATTCTTCTGCAGCCTCAAGTCCTGTTTTACTCGGCATTTCAATATCCATAATACAAATGTCAGGCTGCAATTGCTTGACTAGTTTAACTGCTTCTTCTCCGTTTGAAGCTTGACCAACAACTTCCATATCATCTTCTAAATTAAGTAAAGAACCAAGAGCACCTAAAAGCATTCGTTGGTCTTCCGCAATTACGATCCTAATCATTCTAGTTCCTCCACTTCAATTTGTTTGACATCTATTGGAACTTTCATAATTAAAGTCATACCGTTTTCACAGTTCACCTCTAACGTTCCATTCACAAATTCGAGTCGTTCCCTCATTCCAATCAACCCATAACCAGATGCAAACTTTTCTGATTTATTACACCCAACTCCATTATCTATAACAGAGAAAATGATTTCATTTTTCATTTGTTTAATGGATATTTTACATAAAGTAGCACTACTGTGTTTTACAACATTTGTTACCGCTTCCTTTAAACACATGCTGACAATATTTTCTGTAAGTAAAGATACATTTGAAAGTTGAAGGTTATCATTACATTCAAATGAAATTTCAGCAGCAAGTAAAATTTGCTTTATCCTTTTTAGTTCGTCTTTTATTCGAATCCCTCTCATTTGGGATACTATTTTTCGAACTTCATTTAAAGCTGTTCTGGCCGTTTGTTGTACATCCCTTAACTCATGTTGAGCAAGCTCTGGATCCTTTGTAATTAACTTTCGAGCTAAGTCACTTTTTAAACCGATTAGTGAAAGTTTTTGGCCGAGCGTATCATGTAAATCACGTGCAATTCTTTGACGCTCTTCTAATTTCACAAGATCCGAAATACGCTTATTTGCGTCCACTAGCTTTTCTTGCAATTGCCCTCTTTCATTTCGGCTATAAAGACTAAATGGTAACAGAATAACACTAATCCAAGTAATAATGATAAACGGTAGCTGCCTAATTAATAATTCTTCTTGAAGAATTATCGCAATATTAATCGAAATGGTAGTAATGACTAAATGAAGGATATACAAAGTTAAAAAGGTAGCTCGATCCTTTTTCTTTCCAATCATATAAGCTATGAAAAAAGCAAAATAAACATAGCTAAAAAGTATATTCATTGCAGTAGAAATAATGATTAATATTGATGACCAAAGAAAAATTGACCAGCCTTTTGATATGTATGCCAAGCGATAGACTATAAAAAATGATATTGTTAGTAAAATTCCAATTACTATTCTTAAAGTGGAATGTGCAGATAGAAAAATAAAATAAAATGGCAAAATTCCTAAAACTGTCCATATATACGGTGATATTCCAGTACTTTTTAGGAAACTTAAGTATCTTTTAAACATAAATTTACCTCATTATTATTAAGACCTAAAATGTCCTTTCTTTATCAATCTTATCATATTTTCAGTAAAGTTAATCTTTTAAAAATGTAAATTAAATACATCAAAAGTTCAGACAGTGTCTGAACTTTCGCGATTTACTTTATACAATGATTTTACATCTTTAAATCCTACAAATTGTTTTGTATCCTCATCCCATAAACGGAATTTTAAAGAAGTTAAACTAGTTTTAAGCGTAATTGTCGGTACATTTTGTAATGGAAGTGTATTGTTGTGTACATCCTCTAAGTTATAATTCGGAACTCTTGGGCTTAAATGGTGTACATGGTGATATCCAATATTACCAGTTACCCATTGCAATATTTTTGGAAGTTTATAAAACGAGCTTCCTTCTACCGCTGCTTTTACATATTCCCATTTATCATCTTCTTCAAAATAAGTGTCCTCAAATTGGTGCTGTACATAGAATAACCAAATCCCTAATACTGCTGAAACGAAAAAGATCGGACCTTCCACTAATAAATAATTTTCCCAACCAATTGTCCAACAAAATAATGCTGAAACCCCAACAATCAATATATTAGTTAAATAAGTGTTTAATCTTTCTTTTAATTTTGCATTTTTTGTATTGAAGCGATTTGCAATTAAAACGATATAAATTGGACCTAAACCAAACATAATAATTGGATTTCGGTATAGACGGTATTGTATTTTTGTCCAGAATGATGCTTGCACATACTCTTCAACCGTTAAAACCCACATATCACCAATCCCGCGTTTATCTAAATTACCACTTGTCGCATGGTGGATTGAATGACTATGCTTCCACTGACTAAATGGAAATAAAGTCACAACACCTGTAATAGTACCCAATACTTTATTTGCAGTTTTATTCTTAAAAAACGATTGATGACAACAATCATGAAAGATAATGAAGACTCTTATTAAGAATAAAGCGGCGACAAGATCGATGATGATCGTTAATGTTACTGAAACTGAAATACTCTTATAAGCAAGGTACCATAAAAGTATAAATGGAATAAACGTGTTAATCATTTGCCAAATACTAGCTTTTAAATTTGATTTTTCATAAGGGATAATTTGCTTTCGTAAACTCTTTTGATTTTCTAGTGACATTTAGAATTTCCTTCCTAATGATGTAACATAATTTTACTATATTATCCTAATTATATATGTTAATTTCCCTAGTGGTAGTAGCAGTCGTCATATACTTAATATGACAAATGTAATATTTAATAAAACGTTTACATTCTTGATTTGTACAATAAAAGCACATTAATTAGAATGTTTCATTTTCCAGTAAATATTATGGTTTTTTCATAAAAAAAAAGCAATACTCAAATAGTATTACTCCAGTGTGTAGACAAAGTCCCAAATATTTGATTTTCAGACTGATTGCAAGCGCTTGTCTTTCAAATAGTATTACACTTTGCCTTCAATAGATAGATTTTTAGTGTTCGGCCATTATTTTATTTTTTTTAATTTTACCAAAAGGTTTAAAATACGTAATGAATGTCATAAATGCTAAACAACTTAAATTAAATACTCCAGTTATGATAATGGAGAGCCAAGTTGATTTGAATGTACTTTCATCTAGAGCACTAATCCCTATCTGTTCTGCTGTTTTAACTAAATAAGAGAACCAATCATTTAAAAAGAAGATTCCAAGAAAAATTACGAAAATAGTTAATACTAGCTTAATGACAACCCAATAATATTTTACTAATCCCCACTGTGTCCATATTGATAATAAAATGCCAGTAATCAGTGTTGCTAACGCAGGGTATTTTAGTAAATTTTCATCAATAATATGCATACTCGATAATGAATAAATAAGCTGCTTTGAGTTTTGTGCATTTTTTAAATAAAAACCTAATAGGATCAAACTTAATGTACCTCCAAACCAAGCACATACTGCTAAAACATGTATACTAACTAATATATTTTTTTTCGTTAAATTAATTTTCTTTCTAGCCACTATTTTTACCTCCGTTGTTTTTAAATTTATACTATTAATGATAGTGGCAAGATATAAACCAGCTATTATCAATTTCTTAAATAATTCTTAAATAATAACTGATATGAAATCCTTTTGTATTAACATTAAAATTAAAACTAGAAACATAACAGAATTCCACTATAGAAAAAAAGAGTTAACCCTTAAGTCAATATCATTAACTTATGGGATAACCCTTTTAAAAAAATATGTTAATTAATCTTTAAAGCGATATCCCGCACCCCACACAGTCTCAATAAAGTCCGGATTTGACGGGTCGACTTCTATTTTTTCACGTATTTTACGAATATGGACAGTTACGGTCGAAATATCCCCTACTGTTTCAAATCCCCAAATTCGATCAAATAATAATTCTTTGCTAAATACTTTATTTGGATTTGAAGCTAGAAATGTAAGTAAGTTAAACTCTTTTGTCGTGAAAATTTTTTCTTCGCCATTTACAAGAACTTTTCTTGAATCCTTTTGAATCGTGAGTCCTCTTATTTGAAGTTCATCTTCATTATTTTGACCTTTACTTGCTAATCGATGATACCTTGAAAGATGAGCTTTGACTCTGGCTATTAATTCACTTGGGCTAAATGGTTTTACGATAAAATCATCTGCTCCTAATCCAAATCCCCTGATCTTATCAATATCTTCTGTTTTAGCCGAAACAATTAAAATCGGAATATCTTTGTTTTCACGGATTTTTTTACATATTTCAAAGCCATTCATTTCCGGTAGCATTAAATCGAGTAAGATTAAATCATATTCCATAGACAAAGCCTTTTGAAGTCCAATTTTCCCATTCGATTCAATTTCAACTTCAAAATCATTAATTTCTAAATAATCTCTTTGCAATAATGCGATACTTTGATCGTCTTCAATGATTAAAACCTTTTTCATTATGTCACCTTTGATTTTGATTTCTTATCTAATGAAAGAAAAATATTTGTATATTTACCGATTTCACTTTCTGCCCATATTTCTCCACCGTGCTCTTCTATTATTCTTTTTGCAATGGCTAGTCCTAATCCTGTACCACCGGTTGATAAATTTCTTGAAGGGTCAGCGCGATAAAATCGATCAAAAATAAATGGAAGTGCATCTTTAGAAATGCCTTTTCCATTATCATGAAATTGTATGGTTATCTTTTCCTGATCTTCTATTAATTTTATGGAGATCTGTTTCTCATCTTTATCCATGTATTTCAAACTATTTTGAATAATATTTGTCATCACACGTTTAAATTGTTCTCGGTCCATAAGAATAATACAATTCAGTCTTTCCACATGACTACTATATGAAATGCTTACATTTATCGGATCTAAATCAAATTTTAACTCCTCAATACGATCCACTAAATAGTCATGTATATTTACCTCTTCGAAATGAAAGGGCACTCGTTTTAAATCCAACTTTGAATAAAGGAATAATTCATTTATCAAATGGTCCATATCCAAAGTTTTCAAATAGATTGTTTCAATATATCGCTCCATTTTTTCTGGCGTATTCGCTACACCATCTTTTATCCCTTCAATATAGCCTTTAATTGAAGTAATCGGTGTCTTCAAATCATGTGAGATATTCGCAATTAATTCTTTACGATTCTCTTCATATTTTTTCTGCATTTCAGCTGACTCTTTTAAATTTCTCCTCATTAATTCAAAACTAACTGCCAATTGACCGAGTTCATCTTTATTTAATGGTTTCACTTCGAAATCCAAATTTCCTTCACTAATCTGTTTAGCAGCAATTGAAAGATTTTTAACTGGTCTTAGTATGCTTTTTGAAACAAAATAGGAGAGTACTCCATTTGTAATTGCAAAAATTGGGACAATGATTCCGAATCGAAAAAAATAAAATGAACGGGGAGGATGTCCACTAAATTTAGGCTCTAAAACTTTATAGTAAAATACACCGAGCAAAATCTCGATGAGAATAAAAGAAAAAATCGGAATGACGATCATTGCAATATTTGATAAGATTAACCGTTTTCGAATCGACAAATTAGCCTCCAACTTTCAAAAAATTATGAACTACTTAGTATATTTCCCATTTAATATTTTAAAGGCCTAATTATAATTCAGAAAAATTAATTACCTATTATTAAATTCTTAAATAATTCTTAAATTATACACAATCAGAGTAATACAAGTCTAAGTCATAAATAGAAAAAGTGTGACACATTCAATTAGTGTCACACTTTTCAAAGAATCGATCCATGTACTGCTACTAATGATCTTAATTCACGATATCTGCTTAGTAATTTCTGGGCTAGCTAACACGATTAATTGATCCATACCTGGGTGCCACCTTTTACTAATGGAAAAATAAATCAAGCGTTTTTATCTATGTTTCAATCAGCTCAATTTTCTCCCCTCTAATAATTAGTTCATCCAATGTACATTCTGCCAAAGAAGCTAAAGCGACTAATGTTCTTACTTCTAAACGACCAATCTGAATTTTTCCAGTACATAAGTTTGAAGTCAAAAAGAATGACCTTATTCATTTATTTTTAGCTCTAATTACTTTAAAATTCACGAAACTAAATCAACTTCATCAAATGGTTATTTGACCTTCAGCCCAAACAAAAACTAGTAAATATCATACTTTAATAAGGATTAAACTAAAAAGGAGTTGATATAATGAACTTTTTCCCTCAATATAGAACATTTCCAGGATTCCCAGGACAACCGGGTGGCTTTCCGGGGCAACCAGGTGGATTCCCAGGCTTTCCAGGACAACCGGGTGGAGGAGGTCAAGCTCAAGGTCAACCTACTGCACCACCACCTTCATTCACACCAACCCAACAACAGGCTACAGCATTCGCGGTAGATCCTGGCGCAATTGCTGGTTGCCGATTTAGAAATACTTATGTTTGGTTGAATAATGGAGAACAATTTTGGTACTTTCCAACCTTCGTAGGTAGACATTCAGTTGCTGGCTGGAGATGGATTGGCTGGAGATGGGTTTTCTTTGGAATTGATACAAATCGAATTAGATCGTTTACGTGTTTCTAAAAACTATAGCTACTTTAGAAAAAGCCTTGTGGGGAACTTCACAAGGCTTTCTATGCTTTTACATACTTCAAACATTATGATTTTCTAAGAAATAAGCCCATCATTAATGTATTACAATATTTCCCATTAATAAAAGTATCTTCTTTCATTACACCTTCAATTTCAAATCCTAAATTTTTATACAATTGAATGGCTTTATGATTATCTTCGTTTGTAACAAGTTGAATTTTTCTAGTTAGATCATTTTGTTTAGCCCAATTAATTAAAGAATTCATCAGTAACTTCCCTAAGCTTAGTCCCCAATATTCTTTTTTAATGACGATGCCTAAAGTCCCTACATGCTTTGTTCGTTCCTTTTGACTAGAATTAATTGAACCGATACTTATTATTTGATCATTTATAGTGACTAATAATATGATTGAATTTTTTTCATTAAACGTATTTTCTAAAAATATTTGATATTCTACTTCATCTCTTTTAAATTCATTTCCTCCAAATGATAGGAAATTCGTTTCTCCACCTACTATATTATAAAAATCAATAATTGATCTAGCGTCTTCTCTCATTGCTTGACGAACTTTAACTACTTCACCATTTTTTAAAATTAATTCAAACATTATAAAACTCCTTTACAAATTAAAAATGGCCGCTATGCAGCCAGTATTATTACTAATATTCTTACTAAATAGTATCATATAACCATTAAAAATCCATTTTATTCTGGGCGATTTTTCTCTTCTCACTAGTTAAAACAACTAAAAGTGCTCCACCTAATACAACGGTACCACCTATGATTTGAAGAAAACTCATATTTTCGTGAAATAGTATCGTTGAGAATGTAATTGTTACAACAGGCTCAACCATACTTAATACTGCTCCTTTTGTAGGTCCAATAAGTTTTACACCTGCAAAGAATGTACCCATCGATATTACACTTGAAATAATTGAAATACCGAAAATAGAAACCCAGCCTGTCAAATTAAAATGAATGTGAATCGTACTTGTCGAAACTCCGACTAACAAAAATGAAATTGAAGCGAATAAAGATATATATGCACTTGTTACTAGAGGAGGCACTTCAATAGAGACCCTTCCACCAACAATTATATAGATTGAATAAACGATTGCTGCAGCTAATGCTAATATGATTCCAAATAGATTCATATTTTCTGCTGGAGCTCCTAACACAAGTACAATTCCGACTAACGAAAGTAAAATTGATATAATTATATTTTTAGTTAATTGTTCCTTGTTTATAAAAAATGACAGCATTGCAACAAAAACTGGATATAAATATAATATTAACGCCGCTAACGAGGCTGGTATGTATTTTACTGAACTAAAGTAAAAACTTGATTGAAGCATATAAAGAACCCCACCTAGCAGGACAAACAATAACAACTGTTTTTTAGTAATCGCAACTAATTTTTTACTAAAAACTAAGTAACTAAAAAACATAATTGTTGCAAATGTAAATCTTAAAAATAATAATGTATTCACACTTACATTTTGATCATAAGCATAAAGTGCAAAAATAGGCATTAATCCGAACGCTGTTGCAGATATTAAAATGAAAAGATAACCTAAGTACAAATCAATATTCCCCTTTCTATTTTATTTATTGGAATATTATAATTATTAGATAACAGTTTAACATAAATCGCTATTTCAATCTCTACCCAATTACAAATGTTCATAAATATTAATAGCTCTATATAAAAGGAAGTGATTAAAGTGGAATTATTGGGAATTCATCATGTTTCACTACTTACTACAATGCCTGAAAAAAATTACGAGTTTTACACAAAGGTATTAGGGATGAGACTTGTTAAAAAAACTGTAAATCAAGATAATACTTCTAGTTACCATTTATTTTATGGTGATGCAAAAGCAAATCCTGGTACTGAAATAACCTTTTTTGATATCCCTAATCTAGGACATACATATCCTGGTCACTCTATGATCTCTTCAACTTCATTAAGAGTAGCTTCGACTGATTCATTACAATATTGGAAGGATCGCTTTATAAAACTTAACATCTCACATGATGAAATTATTAAAAGAGCAAATCGAGATACACTTGCATTTCAAGATTTTGAAGGGACAAGATTAATTTTAGTCGCTGATAATAGTGAAAATGGAGTTGCTCCAGGTACTCCTTGGAATCAATCAGATATCCCAACTGAACATGGAATTCTTGGCTTAGGTCCAGTAACTTTAACAGTAAAAGATTCGTTATTAACGAGCAAAACTTTAACAGAAGTTTTAGGATTTAGACTGAAAGGAACATATCCTTCGACGGAAGGAGATTTTGCAAATATAGAAGTTTATGAAACTGGATTAGGTGGTTCTGGTGCAGAAGTTCACATAGAAGTAAGACCAGACTTACCAAGAGCTAGACCTGGTAGAGGTAGTGTACATCATGTCGCTTTTCGAGTACCGACTATTGATGAATATAATCAATGGGCCGACAAAATTAACTCCCTTGGCATTACTAATTCAGGGAAAGTAGAACGCTACTATTTTAAAGCACTCTATTTTAGAGAACCAAATCATATTTTATTCGAATTATCCACTGATACACCAGGATTTGATGTCGATGAGCATGTTGATACTTTAGGAGAACGTCTAGCATTGCCTCCATTTCTAGAACCTAAACGAGCTGAAATCGAAGCAAGCTTACGTCCTTTAGACTTAGATAATAATTTATAAGAATAGATAACAACTCAATATGATCAATTAGAAAACTCACTAGTTATCTTTGTAGTGAGTTTTCGTTTTTAACAAAATCCTGTACTTTATGATCAAAGTTCTCTGCTTTATGAACAAATTTCCGTGTTTATGAACAATCTCCTGTGCTTTATGACCGATCTCCCAAGCTTTATGAACGAACTCCCGTGGTTTATGAACATATTCCCGTGCTTTATGAACAATTCCCAGTGCTTTATGAACAAACTCCCATACTTTATGAACAAAGTTCACAACACTATGATTAATGTACATATTGTGTTCGTATACTTTTAATTCTGCGACGAAAAAAGGAAGTCCCACAACGAGACTTCCCCTTTCATTAAATAAAGATATCTAAAACTAATGTTAGTCCGAACGCTACAAACGAAAGAAGCGTTTCCATCACTGTCCATGTTTTGAATGTTTCTTTTACAGTTAAACCTAAGTATTCTTTTACTAACCAGAAACCTGCGTCATTTACGTGTGAGAACATTAATGAACCTGCTCCTGTCGCAATTACTAGTAATTCTAAGTTAACGCCTGTCATATTTGCCACTACTGGTGAGACAATTCCTGCTGCAGTAGTTAACGCAACTGTCGCTGAACCAGTAGCAATTCTTATTAACCCTGCTACTAAAAATGCAAGGACGATTGGTGATAATGACATTTGCTCAGCCATTGTTGCAATGGCAGTACCTACGCCGCTTTCAATTAGAATTTGCTTAAATGCTCCACCAGCACCAATGATTAGAATAATTGATGCTAAAGGTGTTAAACATTCATCGGTTAATTTTTTGATTAAAGTTTTGTCCATTCCTTGACGGTACCCTAATAAATAGTACGCTGCAAAACAAGAGATTAATAGAGCAATTACAGGGCTACCAATTAAAATTAGGAATTTAGCAATCGCACTTGGTAAAGATAGATATGGTGTAATAACCGTTAATATCATTAGTAAAACAGGAAGTAAAATGATGAAAAATGATACGCCTGTACTTGGTAAAGCATTTGATTTTGTTTCAACTCTTATTAATTCTGGTTCACCAACAGGTGTTACGCGTTTGTGAATCCACTTTGAGAAAATCGGTCCTGCAATGACTGCAGTTGGAAAAGCAATGATTAATGAATAAAGTAGGACTCGTCCTAAGTCTGCGTTATAAATACCAATCGCTGTCATTGCACCAGGATGTGGCGGAACTAAACCATGTACAATTGATAAACCGGCAAGTACTGGAATACCAATTAATAATATATTTGAATTAGTAGATTTACGAATTGATATAACAAGAGGTAGTAAGATTACTAGACCTACCTCAAAAAACACTGGAATTCCAATAATAAATCCTGAAAGCAACATTGCCCATGGTAGGTTTTTCACGCCAAATTTTTTGATAAAGAAATCAGCAACTTGCATACCAGCTCCAGAATCAGACATCATTTTCCCTAAAATTGTACCTAATGCTAAAATCCCAACAAGATGTCCGAGAACGGCTCCAACTCCTGTTTCATAAGCAATTACAATTTTATCCATTGAAACGCCAGAAAAGACAGCTAGAAAAAGACCTGCTACTGATAAACTAATAAATGCATGCCATTTCCACCACGATACACCTAAAATAACGATAACGATCGCTACTAATGTGATTCCAATCAAATATAAATCCATTATTTCACACTCTCCCTTAGTAATCGCTTACATTTTGTACAAAGAAGATAAATTACTGTGTTGTATCATTGTAAGTTACAATGTAATTTTGTTTAGCAGTATTATAAAAACCTTCGCTATACTCTAATACATTTCCATCTTCATCACTAGAACGACGAATTCGTTTTAGTGTAGTTGTGCCTTTTTCTAAATTTAATATTTCACAAACATGATTTGGAGCAACTGCTACCGCAAACTCATCTCGGAAAGATTCAAGTCGGATATTATTTTCTTCTAAAAAACGATATAACGAACTGATCTGAATTTCTTCTATTTCTTCTTCAGTTATTTCTAATGATATATAGTGTGTAAAGTGAATATAAGGTTCATTATCCAGTAAATAAATTCGTTCAATTTGTACATATTTATCACCAAATAATGCATAAGGTGTAAAGTCTGTCTCCATTTCAGGCTTTTTTATACTCAGCACTTTTTTAGTAATATGGTGCCCTTCTTCTACCAATATTTCTGTAAAACGTTTCCCTTTTGAAAGTTTTGCACTCGTAACATTTGCAATAACCTTCGTTCCTTTTCCACTTTTCTTTTCTAAATATCCTTCTTGCACAAGTTCTTTAATGGCATTTCTAATCGTAATTTTACTTACACTAAACTCTTCTTCTAATTGAGGTTCAGAGGGAATGTTTTCGTGAATTGGATAAACTCCATGTAAAATTCGATCCTTTATCATTTCTTTAATTTGTAAGTATAACGGTCCTTTTTTACGATTCACATTCATTCCCATACCTCTCCTTTTTTAACGCTTAATATCATCAAGTGTACCAGCCATTGCCGATAAAATCTCATCTTCTGTTGACATTGGTGTATCCCCTACGATTGTACACGCTAACATTCCTGCTGCTTGAGCAAAGCTAACGGTTTCTTTAGGTGAAAACTCAGCCAATACACCGTGTAGAATACCACTTGTATAAGCATCTCCAGCACCTATTCGATCGTATACGGAAAACGAAATATTTTCAGAGAAATAAAACTCCTCATTCGTGTAAATATATCCCTTTAATGAATGAGTATTGTCACTGTTAATTGCTCGATGCGTTCCGGCTATAGTTTGGATGTCAAATCTTTTGGCAACTTTAGGAATAAGATCTTTTAGCTGAGATTCTCTAGAAGTTTCCTCCGTCTCCATCCCTAGAACATACATCGCATCTTTTTCATTCATCATGACAATATCAGCTAATGCGAGCATATCTTCATAATGAGGTTTAGCTTTACTGTATCCTCCTCCCCATAAGGAAGGTCGGTAATTACAATCAAAACAAACTAATCCACCTGTTTCTTTTACTTTTTTCGCAAGAAATTTCATAGTTTTTCTGACATCATCTGTCATTGCTAATGTAATTCCGCAAAAATGGATAACATCTGCTTGATTGGCAATTTGATCAAGATCATAATCGGTTTGTGACGCTGTATTAAAGCTACTTTCTAACCGATTTGTATAGGTCACACGACTTGAGCGTTGTCCAAAACCATTTTCTAAGAAGTACAGTCCAAGATATTTTCCGCCTCTAGTAATATAATTTCGGTTTATTCCTAATCGTTGTAAGAAGGCAATCGCCGCATCTCCTAATGGATTGTCAGGCAATTTTGTTACTAGTAAGCCATCATGACCTAACTTAGTCATCGCCGAAGCTACATTTACACCTGTTCCTGAGAAAGAATATTGTAATGTGTTTGCCTGTGCCAGTAGTTCATACCCTGGCACCTGCAATCGCATCATTACTTCTCCGAAAGCAACAATCTGTTTACGCATATTTTTCAACCAGATTTTTAGTCATTGCTAATAATTTTCTTACATCCTCAGGATTAGTTTTTCCAGTTTCTGCATTAATAATTGATGAATAGACGTGTGGAATAATTTTAGATACTTTTTCTTCCAAAGCAATTTCTAAAATTTCTTCAAAATTCTCTAAATCAATGCCACCTGTAGGCTCAAGCGCAAACCCTTCTTCACCACAAGCTTTAGCTACAGCACGGTACTCGTCCACATGCTTTAACCCTTTCATCGGGAAGTATTTTATTGCATTTCCTCCCATGTCACGAATTAATGCAATGGCAGATTTGATTGGAACAATTGCTGTTTCGCTTGCAGCACTTACAGGACCAGTAGAAATATTTACGTAACCAACTTTTCCAGTCGGTGATACTAGGGAATTTATCCAGCTATCTTTCTCTCCTAAATTAGCGCGTGTTGCACCAACCGCTGGAAATACTTGGTTGATATGGCTACCTGGGTAGTATTTTGCAATTTCAGCTACAACTGCAGCTTGTCTGTTATCACCTGCACCTAGACCAATCGATACAGCCTCATCGATTGCAGCACCGTATTCCTTCATTGCTGTAACAGCAGCCTCTACAGTTGGATAATCCTTTGAAAGAACCCCAACTAATACATGACCTTCTGCAGCTTCGAAAACTTCAACTGCATTTTCAATACTATTTGCTAATACATTTAATGCTACTCGGTTGTTATAAAAACGTTTTTCAATATTTGTCATTGTTCTCTTCCTCCTAAAATTGCTCTTAACCTTGCTTCGATTACATAAATATCATCTGATTGTAATGGGCGTGGATCAATATCGAAAAACCCTTGACGAACTCCATAATCACGTGTGTAAATCGCTATATTTCCATTCTTAAGCTTATCATTGACTTCTTTCGCTGTAGTTTTCGTTAAGACAGGATCGATATGAATTCGGGCTCTAAAAATTGCGCGACCAGCTTCATCTTGTACAATCACTACTTTAACTCCATCAATTGATTCTAATGATTTTAAAACTTGTAAACTAGCTTTTTCGTTTTCACTATTGTCTGTTTTGACAAAATACTCATCCAAAGCCTGTAATAGTCCAAAAGTCGTTTCTTTTCCGACCTTCATACTTCTCCCGATACAATGTAATTGAACTTTTAACCATTCGATATATTTTTGTTTACCTGCAACAATACCTGATGTAGGTCCTTCAATTGCTTTCGAACCACTATATATTGCTAAATCGGAAACTTTAACATATTTTTGTAAATCCTCTTCAGCGGCTGCATCTACAATTAATGGAACATTATTTGCTTGAGCTACTTCCCATGCCTCTTCAACAGAAATCATATTTTTTTGAACAGCATGATGAGATTTCACATATAAAATTGCAGCTGTATTTTCATTTATAGCATCTGCAATGTGCTCTACTTTCCCTTCATTTGCATATCCTACTTCTACTAATTTACCTCCACCAAGGAAAACCATCGTCTCTACTGGAGCACCATACTGTACGTTATGTCCTTTTAACATTACGATTTCATTTTTTTGAATTGATTCTTGGTGTAATCTTTCGCTTTTACGTCTGTTTCCTTCAGTAACAATTGCTGCGACTGAAAGAGCAATCCCACTTGAAGCCGAGTTAACAACTACTGCTGCCTCTGAGCGAAGTAGACCTGCAATATGATTTCCAGCTTTATCAACTAAATCTGAAATTTCAACGTAATTTTGTCCACCAATTTTCATAGCTTCCATGACAGTGTCCGTAGGAGCGGAAACACCTAAAATACTCATCCTACCACTTGCATTTATAACCCTTTTCAAACCATATTTAGCATTCAACGTGTTCTCCATTAATAACCACTCCTTTTACTACGATTTTTTGTTCAGCTTTACGCTCTTCTCCTTCAGAATCTAGTAATGATGTTACTCCATCCTCAACAGTAAATAGTGTAAGGTTTGCAAGATCTCCTACTGAAATTCTTCCAAGCTCTGGTTTATTTAGCCACTTTGCAGCATTAACTGTAACCGCATCAATAATCTCTTCTAGTGAATAACCTAGGTATAAAAATTTCGATAAGACATGTGACATACTGTAAACTGGTCCATTTAATCGATTTTTCCGATAAATATCTGTACTAATCGTATCGAATTTAATACCCTGCTCTTTAGCTTGTAACGCTGTTTTAAAGGAAAAACTTGCATTCCCGTGCCCAACATCTAAATGAACACCTCGTTTGATTGCCTCCAAAAACTTAGGTAGAGGTTTACCATTTTCATCAAACAAATTATTAGCCTTTCCATTTAAGTAGTGCGTAATAATATCCTTATTTTCTAGTAAGTCTAGAACATCATTAATATCCGGTGGACCTGAACCGATATGAACCATGAGCGGTAAATCCGTTTCATTCGAGAACTTCCGAGCTAATTTTAATGGTTCAACTCCATTTGAACCTACTACACTTTTGCTGATCCTTGCCTTCAGTCCGACGATAAAATCTTTATGTTCAATAATTGTCTTTTTAAGTTCATCTTCATCTAACCAAGATAAATCAGATAACTCGTCAATTCGTTTTAAACCAATTCGCGAAATATTTAAAAAAGCGAATACATTTGTTTTTGACTTTTTACAGCTATTCACCAATTTTGACATATGATCAGCACCGGTGCTGCCAGCATCAACAATTGTTGTTACCCCTGTTTTATAGCCAATCTCGTCCACATCATCTCCATATGGCTCAAAATCAGCAAATGCATGGACATGCATATCAATCCAACCGCTGGAAACAAATACCTTGTTCTTGTAATCTACTATTTTTTCACCATTACAAGTTCCAGCAGCTACAATATCCATAATTTTTTTATTTTCCACTACGATATCTACAGAACTTCCATTTAGCATTTTTACATTCTGCAGTATGAAATGATTCGTCATTTCCCTCATCCTTTTTAAGTAAACGAATTAATTGATAAATGTATTCGTTTACAACTATCTTGTTTATTATTCCAATGTAGAATAACATCTAATTTAACATTAGTCAATATAACGTTATAATGTTTAATTTTTTTTTATTCCGTTTCTTTTAATTTTGCTCCATTTCCTATTTCTCTTATACTGAACAAAGTCAATTAAAGTCCCGATTTTTCATATCTTGCCTTTAGATTTAAGTTTTTTTTATTAATAGGTTATTTAAGTAGATTGTTGATTTAGATCTGTAATTTATTGACCGAATTAGTTGAATAAGGATTGTTATTATAAAAGGAATTAGAAATATGTCTAAATTTAAACAGTGAGGTAAATTTAATTGATAAAAAAAGGAAACAAAAAAAGCTTGTAGACATGGAGAAAACTCCAATTTGTCTACAAACTAAATTCTTTATAAACACTCTATTTATTTAATTCCCAACTCATTTTTAATGTCTTCAATCGTTTTCCCTTTAAATTTTTGAATCGGTTTTGAGGCATTTTCAACATATTGATTTTGCATTAAATAATTTTTTTCAAACAATGCAAAGTCCTTTGCATCTACTACTTTATCAAAATTGATATCAGCACTTCGTTTATTTATTCCCCAATATGTTTGAAGATATAATGCGTCCATTAGATCAACGACATTGTCTTTATTAATATCTCCTGCTATTTCTCTTACTGTAGGATAAGAAATATTTTCACCTATATTAATTTCTCGATCTTTTCGTCCAATTTCCATAGGCGTATATGTTGTAAAATGACCAGGAACATCAATGATAACGGTATATAATTGTTCTGTAATTGGCAGTTTACTAAATACGACGTTGCCATTCTTTTGAATTTCACCATAATATAATTTACCTTTAGCGTCTTTCGCTGTGACTTCTGCATCAATTGTCGTGTAGTCAATGGCAAAATTAAAACTCCCATTTGAATTTAATAATCCTTCTGCATTTAGCTTTGCTGTTGCCGTTGAATAAGCGGGATAACTAGGTAATAATCCAACTTGAGTATACGGACTTACTGTTTTTCCACTACTATCTTTGTAATTAGAAGAAGTGATTATGAAAAATATAGAATTAACATTAACAAATTCATTAGCGTTCGTATCTACTTGCATATCAAATAAAGGCAGATCGCCGCTTAAACCTTCTCCAGATGTTTTTAAATTAATCGTATTTGATTTACTTGTAGTTCCTGTTGAAGTCGCTGTAAACTGTGTATCTTCGGATAAAGATACATTTTTATTAAATACAACAGATTTAAAATATCTTGAATTGTAGTCAAACTTGATTGTTAAATCCTTTGCTTGTTGCAAGCCATGTGCATAGAACGTATAGGTTAATTGATCACCCATTGTAAAAGAATCTTTATTTGGTTTTGCATAAATATATTGCGTTCCTGGCTTTATATAGTAAACGACTTTAGCCATCGTTGAGTTTCCTGCTCTATCCGACGCTACATATTGTAGCATATGGACTGGATTTGAAGATTCCACAGAGACTTCTTTCTTAAACTTACCATTAGAATCAGCAGTAATACCAATCGCCGGAGAGTTAGGACCATACCATGCATTATTATTGGCTTGTGTTACATTCATTCCATTGGCTTCCATTTCAATAGCTTCATTATCTATTATACTTCCAGATAAAGTAACTGTTTTTTGGCCAGGTGCTAATTCTACAAATGGTAGTTCTCCTTTAGGTAGAGCATTCGTGTCATCCAGTTTAAAGTCTGGACGGTTATTGTCTATATATACTTGATTCGTTGTAATAAACTGTTTACCGTCGATGGTTGTGCCAATTACTTTTATTTTATACAAACCATCCGTTGCTAAAATTGATGTAGCTCCTATCGGTTTCTTAGAATTTCCTGTAAATGGAAAATATCTTCCTGCAAATGCTTTTTGAAGGTAATAATCCTTATCTATTCCTGCACTTGAAATATTTGCAGTTCCGATAATTCCCATTTCCTTATTTGTTTTTGAATCTACTAAAATAAAATCCATTGTTTGCATAGGTGAATTAATTTTAAAATCTAAATCCGACGCCTTTACACTATAAGGTGCATTTGCTCGATTTGTAGAGATGCTTGGTGAATGAACTTTGAAATATTCAAATCCTTCTTTTACTAGACGGAAGCCAAACGGAATTTGATAATTGTCATCTGGATCCTTCTCATTGACTACATGAATATATCCTTCATATGTCCCTTTATTCGCAGTTGAAGGAATGTTTAGTTTTGCTGTAATCAATTCCTGGCTATCCGCTTCGATTTTAATGTTTTTTGGTACGGTTACGCTAACCCCATTCGCTATTGCATCTAAAGACCCTCGAGTTCCAACATTATATTCGACTGAAATAGAATACTTTTCCGTTTTATAAGAGTGATTTTTTATTGAAATTTTCGTTTTTTTTGTAAGATCATTTTTATTTAATGGAATAAACCCATAGCTAAGTCCACCAGTTTGCTCTTCAATCATTATTTTTTCATTATTTTTAATAAATGGCGTTTTATCTTGAACTACTAATTCAAGTCTTGAAAAAATAGCTTCATAGGGGTCAACTCTCCCAGCCCCAACCTCAAATACACTATAATCACTTCTTAAGGGATCTGCTGTATTCATTAATACCGTCTTAATATCTGCTGGAGTATAGTCTGGATGTGCTTGCAATAGTAAGGCAGCAATACCAGTGACATGTGGTGTTGCCATCGATGTTCCAGACATTCTCAAATACGAAGATGAATAATCTGTTATATCATTTTTGTTATTGATATAGGAAGGAACCGTCGATATAATATCTACCCCCGGTGCTGTAACTTCAGGTTTAATATCATATAGTGTTCCTGAAGGACCTCTAGAGCTAAAGCTAGCAAGATTATCACCTGGTATTACTGCCTCTCCAATAGTACCTAGGGTAACTGAAGTTGTTCCACTGATAAATAATTCATTTAACGCCAATCCGTCTTTATTTGTCATTGAAAATACTGGTATATTATCATTGCTTTCTCCCAAATAATATGGAATTTGTCCTTCATCCGCATTATTATTGTATATAATTACACCAGCAGCACCGTATTGTTTTGCATAGTTCATTTTATCTACAAGCGCATACGTACCTCGTGCAACAAATGCTATCTTACCTTGAACATTTTTTCCTGCGTAATCTGTTGCTCCACCCTCTCCAACATTAACAATATCAAATGTTTTTCCAGACATATTCGTAAAATCATCTGTCCATTTTTTCGTCATTAATTGTAACTTGCTTTCAGTTTCTTTACCGTTTACTAAAAATTTGCTGCCAAATGTAGTAACTTTCGTTGAAACAGAACTCGCCCCAACTGTTAATGCAAGTGCTGCTGCACCTGGTGAACCTAATGTGGACATACTCTCTCCAGAATTTCCTGCTGCAACCACAGCTGTAACACCATTTAATACTGCATTATCTATTGCTAGACTCGTTGCTTCTAATGGATCATTTATTGTCGAACCTAATGATAGATTAATAACATTCATTCCATCAGCAACAGAACGATCAATACCTGCGATTACAGCTGAATTCGAACCAGAACCATATGGACCTAAAACGCGGTATACATACAAGTCTGAATCTGGTGCTACTCCCTTGACTTTATAATCAGAACTGTTCTTCGCTTGACCGGCAATCGTTCCTGAAACATGCGTCCCGTGCTTCGTATAATAAGCATTTCCATTAACAAATTCAGCTTTTTTTGAAACTTTCCATTGATCGTATGTAGTTTCCATTGGATCGTTGTCATTATCTACAAAATCATAACCACCTTTGTATGCATCCTTTAAATCAGGATGGTTATAATCAATACCAGTGTCAATTACACCGATTTTTATATTTTTCCCTGTAAATCCTTCATCATGTAACTTATCAATCTTTAAAAAAGGTAAACTATCAACCTTAGTTTGTTCCTTTACTTCTGCTTTATCAACAGGTGGTTGAATTTGGATTATTGTATCACTATAAACAGCTTTAACAGTATCCAATTCCAACAAGTCCTTAACTTGATTTGCAGGAAGAGTCATAGAAACACCGTTAAACGCATTTTGATATGTATATTTAATTCGAAATCCTTCTTTACCAGATTTCTCTTTTTTTCCTAATTTTTCTTGTAATTCCTGCTTAAACTTAGTGTGTGACTTAGTTACATTTTCTTTCGCCTTCTCTAATGAAATTGATTCCCCTTCTGTAGCTTTCTCTAATTGAGCTACTTTCGCTGGATGTTCTTTAAATTCAACAATTACCGAAACATCTTTTTCACTAGTTAAATCGATGTCATCGGATAAGCGTAAACCAGTTTTTGAATCAGCTAGATCTAATTGATGTAATGCCTCTCGTTGCTCAGCTGTAAGAGATTGAAGAATAATTTCTGCTTCATTTGAAATCGCATATGCTGGCTTTTTTGTAACCAAGGTAGATCCCAAAATTGTACTACTAGCTAAAGCAATTACAGATGTGGTTTGAAAAATTTTACTACTTAACCCCTTCATTAAATACCCCCTACTTTCTTCTAAAATTAATAATTGCAAAATAAGACAAAAATAAGTGTTTTTTTCAGAAAAATCACTTAATTTAAATTATAGCCATATTTTTCTTGAAAAGTATTGGGGGATTTTACCACATACTAATTTACAAAAAAAATAAAACCAATGTCGTATTTAGTAAAACAAAGTAAAAAAAAGGTATTTTATATAGAATCTTGTAGTTTTATGTAAAATTTCCATAAAGTCATTTGGGGGAATATTATATTCTAAACCTATAATTTATCCAAATAGTAAGAAAATGACCATAATTTTAAACCGATGTTGTTTTTATCTTCAAATAAAAAAAGAACTTCAAATAAGAAAAACATAGGGAGTTTTTAGTCTTCCTATGTTTTCATTCAACTTATTTATCTGTTTGTTTTTGCTTCTTTTTCAAATACTCCGCACGCATTTTTTCAAGTTGCTGCTTTTTATCAAATTTGGCAGGCGTCTGTTTTTCATGAAACTTTGTCACAGCCATTTGACCTTTAGTATCCAATTGATATTTTCCCACTATGTTCACCTACTTTTCTTCTCTTTAAAGAGCATCTATTCACCAAATATAATATACCTTATTTTACTGAATTAATCCTATTACTTTATTAGTATACTGCTAACCTTGCATATATCAGTAAAAACATTAACGTAGTAAAATAATTCATTGCCAAATGGTATTCATACTATTTCTTTTTCTTGGGTATGCAAAACTTAACAGGTCATCAGATTGTATTGCTAAGCTATGTTGATCCATTTGTAGCTATATTGATTTCAGAATCTATTTTAACATAATTTTAATTATCAATTTCAATGTGATTTATATTTTAACTATTTTGCCATTAATCCCAACAAAAAAACGAGCTTCTGACAACTCGTTTTCTTCAACTAAAGCATCATTTAGTTGTATTAGCTTAGGTATATTTTTTTCGAAATCTTCAATTAATTTATCTAATTTATATTCTATATTTTGTAGTAATTGTCTGTATTTAGCTTGATTTCTAATTCTTCTTTATATGCCACCCGCTAAATAGACTCCTCTAAAACTGGAAAGGTTAATAGATACTATACGTTTACATTAAGAGCAGCAAACACCATGAAGAATCCAAAAAATACCCCGATTATTGGGACAAACAATACAATATTAGACTTTTGGAAATGGGCATTTCCAAATGTACAAACAAACTCATTAAGAGGGAAATTTGCAGAGTTTTTAGTGGGGAATGCAATAGGAGCAGCAAACAAGCCGAGAATAGAGATTTAAATAAACATTATCCAAAACAAAAAACACTAAGATTAAATTCTTTTTAAAAAATAGCAAAGCCAATCACTTATGGAGAATTATAAAAAGCAGTGAGATAAATGTTTAAAAAAGGCCCACCTTTGCACATAACCCTATCAAGTAGACAATGAATAAAAGAGTATATTAAGCTGCGACCCTTTCTCGATATGCCATCGGGGAAAGGTCGTTTCATTTTTCTTGGAATCGATCATTGTTATAACAATAAATATTTTCCTGAATCGCCTTTGCTGCTTACACCTTGTTTTCGGGTTCACCAAATACAACTTTTCCGTTTTTAAATAAGAAAAGAAGCTCTTGATACAAGCGTTATCGTAAAAGTTACCTTTCCTAGAACGAACGACTTACTTCCCTTCGTTAATAAATTCATTCTTTTCTTCTTTAACGAATAGGTACAGGTACCAATGCTATTATTTATCAAAAGAAAGTAATTATACTAAAAAAGTATTTTAAATAGTGGTTAAAATTACCAAGATAGTTTTAGTTATTACTACTAAAACTAATCAAGTACTTATCAGTACTTTTTCTAAAAGAGAAGGGTGGTGAATTAAAATGAAAAGATTTTGTTTAGTACTATTTTCTTTATTCTTATCGATATCAGTTTTAACTAATAATGTTTTAGCTGCAAACGTCAATACTGATGAATTTAATACTAATAATCGATACAATTCTATTGGTGATATGAATAATGATCGATACGATCAAGATAATTTGACTAATAATCGTTATAATCCAAGTAATATGACTAATCGATATAACCCAACACCTGTTACTAACACTACAACTACAGATGATGTTAATGATAATAATTGGGGTTGGCTTGGATTACTAGGACTAGTTGGATTACTAGGTTTTAGAAGAAAAACGCATGAAAACAGAGTATAATTACTTTAGCCAAAGATTTGTAACATCATCCTTTAAAATTTTATCTGTAGGAATTGATCCTTTCTAAAAAAGAACTGTTTATGGGGCTGTTGAAAAAATGGGAAAGGAGTTAATTCTCCTTTCCTCAGACTGCTCGCCAAACGCTGCGATAGGACGTGTTATCGTTCTTCTACTTCCAGTTTTTCCAAAGCAATTTTCACGAAAAGGGCTAAATTCATAAAAAAATGAGCTTCTCGATGTATTAAAACAGTAAACAGTTGAGAAGCTCTTTTTCATTTTAACAATTAATCACCAATATTTTTCCATCAAAGTCCTTGACCAATCAGATTGTTTTATCTCACCTTTAGGAAGAAACTCTTTCATGATAGGTTTGATATCAATAATTGGAGTTCCATCGATTGCATCCAACCCTCTTACTGTAAGTATGCGGCCAGTATGTTTTAAAAGTTCTACAGATGTTAACCCTAATTTATTTGGCCTGTTTTTACCTCTTTGTGCAAAAATTCCTACCTTAGGATACTGAAGATTATTTCTAGGGTGTCTTGCATTATATTGAATCATTTCATCAGTCACTTTGTTAAAATAAAAAATTATTTCTAAATGTGAAAAATCACTAATACCACTCAACGCTTCTTCATCAAACTGATCATCTAACTCAATTTCAGAGATAATCGAACCCCAATGATCATCTTCAATTTCTTTTCTTGAATTTTTAACATAAGCAATCGGATTAATTGTATATGGCATTTTCAATCTCCTAACTTAATGTATTTTACTTTCTATTATACAGAAACTATTAAATCCTAGTTTCATAGTTTTACAAATTAACGTAAAAAAGTATGCAATAATTAGCATACTTTTTTAAATAATATATTAATTTCTACCCTTCATTTTTAGCGGTGCATTTTTCATCATTGGAAATGTTAAGGCCTGAAGGATCATTCCTAATATTCCAATGGATGTAAAAATATTTATCGTCTTAATTTTTAAAATCCATGAAAGCATATCTGCAGTTATACCATTTATAGATAAGAACGTCATGAATATGCTTAGTATAACTAACGCAATTAAGAAATAAAGAATACCCAATCTTCTTATTACTACAGCAATAAAAGAAGAGAGACCTAGGATGATAAATCCAATCATAAGGTCGGTCCAGTAATACGTAAAAAAGTGATAATCTGATGAAATTAATCTACCTGGATGAAAAAATTGAAAACTATTTATCCCTTTATCTAATAGAATTTTCATAAAGAAGTAAAGTATATTTAAATAAGTAATACTTGTAATGACCATTACTACTGCCATAATATTATATGATTTTAAAAATTGGATTCTAGTACTGCCTAATCCAATTGCAACTTGAAAAGGTATGACCAATGATGCAACACCAAACGTAGCTATTCCTCCATAAGTCGGTCCAAACAGGGCTGCACCAGTTTGCAAAGGAATATTAAAGATTATACTAATTAATAGATAGACAACAGCCAAAAATAAAGTAATGAACGAAAATATTTTAAAATACCAACCAAACTCATCAATTACAAGTTGATAAGTACCTCTTATAGACCTCATTGTTTCACCTCTTTATTTTTATTGATTGTTTTATTTATTAAATAGTCTTGTAAAGTTGCTTTTTCAATTGAAAGACGATATTCTTCAGCGATATTCTTCCAATTAGCAGTGAATAACTCATCGATCATTACTTTTTGAGTTGAACTAATTTTGGTAGAATCCAATATCGATACATTTTTCGTTACATGATTGATTGAATCTATATCGCCCGAAAGAATAAT
The DNA here is from genome assembly GCF_002577195.1 of Bacillus sp. AFS041924. Taxonomy (GTDB): domain Bacteria; phylum Bacillota; class Bacilli; order Bacillales; family Bacillaceae_G; genus Gottfriedia. Next base: position 44,982 of record NZ_NULG01000116.1, on the reverse strand, counting down.
TCCTTTTTCTCTCATTACTTCCATTTGTTCATGAAATAGAACTTTTCCTTGATTTATTACAACGATTGTTTCACATAAAGGTTGAATTTCTTCAATATGATGTGTAGAAAGTAAGATCAACCTTGGATTTTCTTCGTAACTTTCCATTAATGCATCGTAAAACTGCTTTCTTTTTACCGCATCCAAACCATTCGTTGGCTCATCTAGAACCGTTATTTTTGCATTACTAGCTAACCCTAAGATGATTTGGGCAGCAGTTTTCATTCCTTTTGAAAATTTAGCAATTTTCTTCCTTAATGGTAATTCAAAAAGTTCAACTAAATGTTCTGCGAATTGTTGATCCCAGTTAGGATGAAAGTACTCTCCATATTTTAATAGATCTTTTATTCGCCAATTATGGCCAAATGGATGATTTTCTTGTATATAGCATATATTTTTTAGTGCATTTAGATTATTATAAGGTTCTTCTCCTAATATTTTTACCGAACCTTCATTAGGTTTATAGTGTCCAGCTAACAAACTCATTAAAGTTGTTTTCCCAGTACCATTTCTTCCCCATAAAGCAATTATACTCGGCTCTGTTTCAATTAAATTAAAATCAGATAAAACCGGTGTATTTTTATACCCATACGTCAAATTTTTTATTTCAATCAATAGTTTCTCCCCCTAATTAGAATCTTTTTTTCTTTTTATCAATTCAATCACCATTTCTTCATTTAAATGAATTCTCTCGGCTTCTTTAAGTAAAGGGGCAACATATTCTTCATAAAACTGCTGTTTGCGCTCTATAATTAACTTTTCTCTCGCACCTGTTGAAACAAACATACCAACACCTCTTTGTTTAAAAATGATTTCCTTATCAACTAATGCTTGAAGACCTTTCCGCGCTGTCGCAGGATTAATATTAAAAAAGCGAGATAATTCATTTGTTGAAGGTACTTGTTCCCCTTCTTTAATTCTTCCATCTATAATTTCGTCCATAATCATAACCGCAATTTGTTGGAATATTGGCTGTGATTCATCTAATGTCGGTTTCATTAGCACCTTCCTTTCTCAGTTGGTTAGTTATTCAGTTGGTTACTTATGTAACTAACCATACTACTCTTTAAATCATATGTAAAGTTTTTTATTTAAGTACGCCTATTTTTTGTGTAAAAAAAAAAGCTTATTGCGTATAAACAATAAGTTCTATGTTTTATTTGATTTTTATTTTTCCTGAATTCTTCCGTTTATACAATTTTTACCTTCTAAATAGATTGGTGACTCACTTAAAGGTAAAACTTTAACAGATTTATATACATACTTGTATAACTACTCGTATTACCAGGTAACACATTAATTAGATGACTACTTTTACTAATTACTTCTATTATTAATGGGCCAGTACTACTTTCACTATTATAGATTGAAACTGTTGCTAATGCAGTTAAGTCTCCACCTAAACTCCACAGTTCAACTGGATTTTCAAAACCTTCTTGAATCAAAATATTACCGCAAAGATCAACTGGAATGCATGGATCACACTTTGGAGTATCGATTTAATGTTCAAGAATAGCATATAAGATCTAAAATTAGTTCATCATTGATAAAAAAGAATATTCTTATTTTATTACTTGGATATACTTTGTTTATAACTTGCTTACTAATTGTTTCATCAAACGCTGAATTCTAGTATAATAGATAGGATGTAAAAATTTGTTTATGATCTTTGATTTAGAAAGGACTTTATAATAGATGGCAAATAAAGAATTAATTAATCAAGTTGCTAAGCGCCGTATCTTTGGGATTATCTCTCACCCGGATGCTGGTAAAACAACATTAACAGAAAAATTACTACTTCATGGTGGAGCAATTCGTGAAGCTGGAACTGTAAAAGCTCAAAAAAATTCAAAATATGCAAAATCTGACTGGATGGAAATAGAAAAGCAACGTGGAATTTCTGTAACCTCTTCAGTTATGCAATTTGAATATGATGATAAAATGGTATCAATCATGGATACTCCTGGTCATAACGATTTTGGTGAAGATACATATCGTGTACTAACTTCTGTTGACTCTGCTGTGATGGTAATTGATGCAGCAAAAGGTATCGAAGCACAAACTAAAAAACTTTTCCAAGTTTGTCGTATGCGTGGTATCCCTATTTTTACTTTTATGAATAAATTAGACCGCCAAGCGAAAGATCCATTAGAATTAATGGAAGAATTAGAAGAAGTTCTAGGTATGCCATCTGTTGCAGTTACTTGGCCTATCGGTAGTGGGATGCAATTTGAAGGTGTATTTGACCGATTAGAAAATGAAGTTCATCTTTTCCGTAAAGATGAAGTAATTAAGCTTGGTCAAGACGGCGTGCACGGTCCTGAATTAGAAGCTTATTTAGAGCCTTCAAATTTAGAAAATTTACGAGATGAAGTTGATCTTTTAGAAGGTGCAGGAAATGAATTCAATCTTGATTTAGTACAAGCTGGTGAACTTACGCCTGTTTTCTTTGGAACAGCTTTAGTAGACTTTGGTGTAACACCATTTTTAAATCATTTCTTAGATATGTCACCTGCTCCAGGTCCTCGTAAAACGATTAATGGTGAAGTTAACCCGACAGATGAAGTATTTAGTGGATTTATTTTTAAGATTCAAGCTAATATGAATCCTGCTCACCGTGACCGAATTGCATTTTTACGAATTTGTTCAGGCGTATTTGAAAGAGGAATGAACGTAATACTTTCTCGTACAGGAAAACAAATTAAATTAAGTCAGTCGACACAATTAATGGCTAATGACCGTGAAACGATTGATCGAGCATATGCAGGTGATGTAATCGGTATTTACGATTCAGGTACTTATCAAATCGGTGATACAATTACATCCGGTAAACAAAAATTATTCTTTGAGCCATTACCAACTTTCCCACCTGAGCTATTCTTACGAGTAAGCCCAGTTAACTCATTAAAATCTAAGCACTTCCATAAAGGTGTTGAGCAATTAGCTCAAGAAGGTGCAATTCAAGTTTATAAAAATGAATTTAATGAGGTCATTTTAGGCGCAGTAGGTCAACTTCAATTTGAAGTTTTTGAATACCGTTTAAAAAATGAATATGGATCTGATATCCGAAAAGACCATGTTGATTATAATATTGCTCGTTGGGTTAAAACTGATGATGTAAAAGGACTTAAGAAGTATCAAGATATGCGAAACATGCTTGTATATGACCGTTTCGAACGTCCACTATTCCTATTTGCGAATGAATTTACGTTCAATCGCTTCAAGGAACGTCATGAGGAATTAGAATTAGTTGACGCTCTTGATGTTAATAATGAAATACAAGTTGATTAATTTAAAAGTGGATGTTTTTACATCCACTTTTTTCATGCTGTAAAATATGAACCAGTCAATTTCGTCTTTATTAAAGCCATTTTCATCGTTAATTAAACCACTTTCACCATTAATTAAGCCACCTTCCATACTTAATTAAGCCACTTTCACAGTTTTTTATGCGGTGTTCACAAACTGTTCGTATTTTTCAATATTCTTTCAATTATACCAACGAAAATAGCCGACCCTACTATAATTACAGTAGTAAGTCGGCTATTAATTTATTATATTACATGTTTTTCTGAATCAATAAAAGTATTCCAGAAGGCATAAATGTAGCAAATTTACCTCCGAGTATAATTACTGCTGATATGATTACTCCACCATTCTTTTCAATGTTTATGCTTTTTTTGAATGATATTGAAACTCGGCCTTCTGCTTAGGTTCTTTAATCGATAAATACACAGCAATAAGAATTAGAATACTTCCTATGAAAAAAGAAAGATTAATATCTTCATTTAATAGAAAGTACCCAAAGATTGTTCCAATTAAAGGCTGTAAAAAGAAAAACAAAGATCCTGTGGATGTATCGATATATTCAAACCCTTTATTCCAAAGATAAAATGCACCTGCTGTTGAGATCGTTCCTAAAAAAACGACTCCAAGCCAAATCCAACTATTAGATGGCAAGTTAGTTAAGTGTTTATTTTGTTCAAAAATCGCAAAAGGCAAAGTAAAAATTACACCAAATACTGTTGCCCAAGTTGTAACCGTTAATGATGAATATTTAGTAGTCTGAACTTTACTTAAAACTGTATATAATGCCCAAGTTATTGCTGCTCCTACTAATATAAGATTACCATAATATGCTCCTGAATTAGCACCACCTTGTGGCAATCCAATTACAACAACTACTCCAATCGTTGCTAAAATTAAAGATAAAATTTTACGGCTATTAATCTTTTCTTTTAAAATGATAAATGCAAAAAATGATATTAGCGCTGGTGAAGCTGAAGTAATTAAGGAGCCCATTGCTGCACCTGAAAGCTTCGTACCGAGAAATTGTAAGCCAATTGAACCAGTATAGCCGACTAAAGCTATGATCGCGATTGGAAATAGATCCTTCTTACTAATTTTCCAGCTTTTTTGGAAAAAGCTAATAATTCCTAATGTTAGTAAAGCTAAAAGAAATCTCATTTCGAGTAAAAGCCATGGGGTTATACTATCTAATACTACTTTACTAACAACATATGTCATTCCCCAAATACTAGCGGCCAACGATAAATACAATGCTCCTTTAAAGAAGTTCATTTAAACACCAACTCCTACCTTATTCCAATCATTTTTCGTAAGTTCAAACATAAATTCAGTTACATATTGGCCTTTAAAATAAGAATTCTCGATTTTTTTTACTTCTTTAAATCCCAATTTTTTTAATAATTTAATGGATGATGCATTACGCTCATCAGCAATTGCGTTTATTTTTACTTTATTTAACTCATTGAATAAATAATTAATTAACCCATTTAAAGCTTCATTTGCATATCCCTTATTCTGATACGATGGTTCTAATGTAAAGCCGACTTCAACTTCATTTGCTGGAGTTAATAAAGTATGCACACCAATGTCACCTATTAGTTGACGATCCATTTTATATTCAATCGCAACTTGAACCCATGAATCTTGAATATTCATTTTAGCGGCTTTTTGTTTTTCAATAAAATCAGTTGCCTGTTCATATGTATAATTCTCCCACCCCTGATAAATCGCCACATCAGGATTTGAACGATATTTATAAAAGTTATTAAGATCTTCATCTTTAAATCTTCTAAGCTTTAATCGACTCGTTTCTATTTCAAAAAATTCTGTTTTCCCCATATTCCACCTCTATAAATTCCTTTTTAACATAAGAGTTCTTTTTATTATACTTTGAAATTTCAAAATAAACATAACATTTTGGACTTTACTTTTTAATACGAGCATTAAAAGTACTTCAATCTTCAGTTCAGAACAAAATTCTCATAATCATTTGATTACTTATATAAGTAAAATTTTCTAATTAAGTAAAGGATATTTAATGAGTTGTTAAAATTAAAAATACTACCTAATTAAGGAGGTATTGCGTTTGGCTAAGCGTTTATTAATATTCCTATTTACATTATTATTTTTGTTATTATCTCCAGTTTTAACTGCTAATGCTTTGATTGTATATGAAGTAAAACCTGGGGATACTTTGAAAAAAATATCAAAACAATATAAATTGAATGTAAAAAGCTTTGCAAATTTAAATGGATTAGATCGGAATGATAAGCTTGTGATTGGACAATCTATGATAATTCCTGGGTCTACATATTATGTGAGACAAGGAGAAACTTTATGGGATATTGCCTTTCGACATTCAATTGATATTAATTATTTGAAGAGTAAAAATCATATTACTAGCGATGTAGTTATTCCAGGTCAAAAATTAATTATTCCCTCATCTCCTAAAACGACAATTTGGACCGGATCTTACTTAATTCCTAAAGATAAAAAAACTAATAAATGGATGATCGATTATTATAAAAAGTCACTGACAAGTATTTATATATTTGAATTTCACCCAACTTCTCAAGGAAAATTAATTAAAGTAAAAGAAAATCAGTCTAATCGGTTTGCCTGGAAAAATCACATTCTTCCTTTCGCCACATTAACTAATATTAGTAAGAAAGGTTTCGATCCAAAACTAGTGCATTCATTACTTAGTAATAAAGCATTGCGAAAAAGGTTAGTAAAAAACATCTATTCTCTTTTAGACAAAAATGATTATAAAGGAATATGTATAGATTTTGAATCACTAAACCCTGAAGATATGAATAACCTCAATTTATTTATGAAAGAATTATCTGTGAAACTTCATCAATCAAAAATGCAAGTCATAATGGCGATGCCACCAAAGGAAGCTGATCATATTCCTCAATTTTATGATGCATATGATTACAATACGCTTGGTAAATATGTTGATAAGATGTTTTTAATGACATATAACTGGCATTGGCCAAACAGCTCCTCAGGGCCAATTGCTCCATTAAATGAAGTGAGAAAAACTTTAAATTATGCTGTGTCAATTGTACCAAAATCAAAATTATTATTAGGAATACCTCAATATGCCTACGATTGGCCAATTACTGGGGAAAAACGAAAAGGTATCGCATATTCCACTCAAAATGCAATTAAAAAATATAAGAAGTATGAAAGTGAAGTCTACTTTGATCGGGAAACTTTATCACCAGCATTTCGTTATACTGATAAAGATGGAATTCTCCATGAGGTTTGGTTTGAAGATCCTAGAAGTTTACTTGCAAAATTTCACCTTGTAAAAGAATATGCTTTAGCAGGATTGGGGTGTTGGCATTTAGGTATTACAATGCCTCAGACTGAACAATTATTACTAAATGAATTTAAGATTAAATAAAAATTAACAGCCAATTTTTACATGATTGGCTGTTTTTTTGGGGGCTCTGTAAATTATGCATTTCTTGTTCAACTGATATGAACGAAAACTCACCTTACCCAAATGGTTTTGATTTTATGTTTTTAGACGGACTTAATCTAAGCCTACCAACTTAGTTTTTTATTTTTACTAAGTCTGTGAATTACCATTTTTATAGGTAAGAATAGAAGTTTTTATTTTCAAACCTTGAGAATAACTTCCTTAAAACCTTGGCACGAAGGCAAAAAGTATCAACAGTTTTGATGGGCCTCTTCCTTCATCAGCAATTCCAATAGCAATAACAAGTATGTCATATCAAAAAAAACTGATCAAACAATTGACCAGTTTCCAAATCATATTAATAGTTAGTTAATTTACTCAATGGTGTTTGAATAATTAGTGGTTTTTTTGCAGGGTCTAACCATTTTAAAATTGATACGACATTTGCTTTAGATGTAGCTGTACAGCCTGCAGTGTAACCTGAAGTTCCTGCGATATGGAAAAATATTGCACTCCCTTTTCCTGGAGTTCTTGCTGTATTATAGTTAATGACAAATCCATAATTGTATAGAGAAATATTCATCTTTTCAGCGCTATTCCATCTACCTTTATTTTCTGAAGCTAATTGCCACGTGTTATATAAATTACTATTTGAATCATCTACCCAAACATCATTTGAAGTAATTTTACGGTATGTCATTTTCGTACCAGGATTTGAATATCTACCGAATGCTTTAGTGATTGTATATTTTCCTTCTGGTGTTTCATAATCACCTTCATGTTTATTACTAATCATCCCGTTTTTACCGATCACACCTGTATATGTATGTAATTTCTTCCAACTAGTACTACTTTTTTCAAATGTTTCAATTAAAACATTTCTTGTACTCTCGTTTTGTGCTGAAACTACGATTAATTGCTTTGAAGTACCTAAAGTTTTCATTTTGTTTACGGTTGTAGCTGAAACTGTTGTGGGGGATTTTTTTATGTATTTACTTGAAACCCATCCAGTTTTCGTCCCACTTGTTATTTTATACCAAGACCCACTTGTGCGAGTAATTGATACTTTAGCACCCTTTTTAAGTGTTCCAACAACTTTATATGTAGTGCTAGGACCACTTCTAATATTTAATACTGATGCAGTTACTGTTCCATTCACAGTTGCGGCTTCCACAGTCTTAATTGAATTCGGAGTATTATTTCCGTAGAATAAACCTCCAGTCAAAATTGAAAGTGCCAAAGTTGCTTTACAAATACTTTTAAACATTTAATCAGCTCCATTATTATGTATATCTATTTTCATGAGCCTTTATTATACAGACTAATCTTTACATAATAAGGACATTTTTATTACAATTCAACTAGAATTATATCATTTCTTTTAAAATTGTAGAAAGTATTAAAATTTATTCGATAATAAGTAAATTATACTATATAAACCAAAAAACAGAAGCCAAAATATATTTCGGCTTCTGTTTTATTTATTAGTGTCCTACCATCATTGAAGACTTTGATTCATCAAGATCTTCTTGTGATGTATTTGTATCTTGTACTTTCGGTTTACGTAAAATAATGGCTAACAGCGCTCCGGCTAATGCAATTCCTGCTGCAAGTAAGAACGTATCTCCAAATGCTGAAATCATTGCATTTAATGGATTTGTTGCTTTTGCCATATGATCCTTTGTACTAGAAGTTAAAAATCCTGCCATACCTGCTACTGCAAATGACACCATTACTTGCTGTGCAGCTGCAGTTAAAGGTGTTACACGACTTACTAAATGTCTTGGAGCAGATTGTAATACATGTGTATTGATCGGCATCATTGATAATCCCATACCTGCACCCATCATAGCAAGTGTTAGCATAATAAATGTATTTGACGAGTCAACTGAAATTTTTGAGAAAATGAAAAGTGAAGATGTTATCACCGTTAATCCAACTAACGCCATCGGTCTTGCACCAACTTTATCATACATTTTACCACCAATTGGCATCATTAAAGCAGATGCTACTGCTTGAGGTAACATGATTAAGCCAGTTTCAAATGCACCATACTGTTTAACTGTTTGTAAAAATAACGGAACAATTAAGAAAGAACCGAATAATGCAATTTGCATGATCCATGTAATTAAAATACTTCGAACAAAATCAGACGATTTAAAAACTCGTAACTCAAGTAAAGGTTGTTTTTGGCGAAGTTCAACAACGATGAAAAGTAATAATGCTACTCCACCAACTATTAAACCTGTTAATGTTTCTTTTGAAGTCCAACTTGTTGAACTTTGGCTTACTCCAAAAGCTAACATCGAAAAAGCGATTGGGGCAATCATAATTCCTAATCCATCAAGAGCAGGAACTGATTTTGTTTCAAATTTAGGTAAAAATTTAGCTCCAATTATTAATGCGATAATACCGATTGGTAAATTAATTAAGAAAATCCAGTGCCAAGTAGAATATTCTACAAACCATCCTGAAATAACTGGACCTAATGCAGGTGCAAGTAACATTGGAATTCCAAGCATACCCATAATTGAACCGATTTTCTCTGGAGGAGCTAATCTAAAGATAATTGCCATACCGATTGGTGCAACCATCCCTCCACCGATTCCTTGAATAATACGATAAATAATTAATTGTTCAGGTGTTTGCGCAACCGAACAAAGTACAGAACCGATTGTAAAAAACAAAATCGTTAATAAGAAAATTCTTTTTGCTCCAAATCGATCAGACATCCAACCCGCAAGTGGAATTACTGCTGATAAAGCTAATGTATACCCAGTGATCGTCCACTGCATTTTAGTTAAATCAGATTTAAAATATTCTGTAATACCCGGTAATGCAACGTTTACTACGGTACTATCTAAAATAACCATTATCATTCCTACGATTACTGCCATCATTGGACCAATAATCGTTTTAACACTAAACGGCTGTTCCGCCGAATTTTGCTGATTATTCATATATTATCCCCATTTCTTCTGTCTATTTGAAAAACAATATTCGGTTAAATTTGCAAATAAAATTATTAGTGCAAATTTCGATTTATGATATATGTGAAATTTGAACAGAAAGTCTATCATACAAAAAAATAAATAAAATGTAAATAGTAATTGTCCTCAAATCAAAAACAGTATTTACAATAAGTACAGTATATTTGATAAATTGGTCCATTTCAACCCTAATTTTTATTATTTTTGTAGTTTTTTTGAAAACCCTCAATTCATTCATCATATTGCCATAAACAGACGAAATAAAAAATAGCCCTTATGATTTTATTCACCAGGCTATTTTTTAATCACATTATTTTAATTATTTATTTTTAACATACTTCATCATAAGATGTGCAATTGTATGTTGCTCTTTTTCATCTGCAACAGTCCAAAGGTCTTTTAAAATTTGTTCTTCTGCATTTTTCGGTTCTACTTCATTTGCTAAATAATTTCCTAAGCGATACGCCATTTCAGAGATCGCACCTTCTCCAACACCTTTTTCATCTGTTGCCTCTAAACGATCACCTAAAAAATCTTTCCATTGATCCCAGTTATCTAAAATTGACATCTTTTTCACCTCATAATAATAGTAGTTGAAGATTACATAAATACTATTTACTTTTTATGTAGAAATTATGTACGGATTATTATCTGGGTAAGATTTTCAGAAAATTAAAAACAAAAAAAGAGCTAATCTCATTAGTTCATTGAAATTAGCTCAATTTTAATTTTTCTATTTATTCTCATTCATAAAAAATATTGCTAAAGTACCTGGACCTGCGTGCGCACCAATAGCTGATCCGATCGAATTGATGACAAATTCCTTACATCCAAATGATTCAGTAATAGCATTTTTTATTTCAAGAGCTTTATCAAGATCGTCGCCGTGAGAAATACCGATTAATTGAGTAGATAAATTGGCCCCTCTAGATTCCATTAATTCAATCATTCTTTTTATTACTTTTTTAGAACCCCTTATTTTTTCAAGTGGTATTAATTTACCATCTTCAACATGCAAGATCGGTTTGATATTTAGTAAATTCCCTACAAAACCTGCAACTTTACTTAAGCGACCTCCACGAACTAAATACTGAAAGTCATCAACTGTAAAAATATGTTCAATATGTTGAATACTGTGTTTTATATTATTAACAACCTCTTCTTTAGTAGCTCCATTTGAAGCAATTTTTGCAGCATTTACAGCAATTAATCCTTGCCCAATCGAAGCACACTTCGTATCAAATATTTCTAAATCAAAATCAGGAAATTCCTCAACTAACTCATTTTTAACCATTACTGTTGATTGATATGTACCGGATAACTCAGATGAAAAGGCAATATAAATACATGGAATATTTTCTTTTGCATATTTAACAAAAGTATTATAAATATACTCGTAAGATGGTAAGGACGTTTTAAATACTTTACCATTACGCATTTCATTAAATAAAGTCTTTGAATCTAATGTTACACCATCAAAGTATTCTTTTTCATCTTCTGAATAAACCCTTAATGGTATTACATCAATATTGTATTGTTCTATGATTTCTTTAGGTAAATCAGCCGCACTATCTGTTATTATTTTTAAACTCATATAATTTTACCTCTGTTTCAAAAATTAGTTTACTCTATTCTCTCACAAAATGTTTTTACAGAAAAATTATTTGTTTTAATTTAATTTTAATAATATTAATTAGCTATTGAAATCCATATACCTTCTTTTTTTCGTATTGTTCACAAAAATTTTAAAATTACCATTCAAATTACTTTTTTGGATAATAACCGTATCTATATTCATGATGATTCTCTGCTTCTTGCTCCTTCTCTCTTCTCTTATTAGTAAGTGCATACACAATAAGAATTGCTCCGAAAACTTGAACCCAACTACCAACAAGTAGTAGTTGTTCTCCTAAAATAATTTTATCATTCAATAATGCCACATTACCAACACCATCAATTAGTGCACCTAAAGCAATTAATTCACTTCCATAAGCCTCAATTTTGGCAAGTTGCGTCCCCTCTACTAATGCTCCAGTAGTTTCAAGTTGAGCACCAATTGCTTGAATAACACTTCCAACTGCATTTAATTTATGTCCTTCTTCTTCCAATCCCTCACGTTCTAGACCTGTTGCAACTGTATTCGTAATGTTACCTGCTGCTTGTATCCAAGCCCCTACCATAATTGTTAATTCATATTGCTTTTCTTCCTTCTTGTATAATTTTTCTCTTCCTATGGCCTGAATTGAGTTGCCAAATGCTTCGATTGCATTACCTTTAGCGAACAAATCTTTACCAAAATCTTCACTAACAATTTTTTTACTTGATACACCAACTGCAGAAGTTAATGTACCAAATAATAAAAAATATCCTCCTATTAAAAGTAAATCTTCAACTGAATCATTCATTTGAGCACCTACCTAGTTTTATGCATATACACATTTTATTCAAGTTTAAAATTAATTGACAATTAATATTGTTTTAATTAATATAATAACAATTAATATTTCGAAAATTGAATGGCTATGAAGAGAAAAGTAATAAAGCTAAATTATTTACAGAGAGCTCCGGTAGCTGAAAAGGAGTAATAATCATCTTCATGAAAAAAGACTTAGAGCTTCGTATGGAACTAAAGTTTAACTTTAGAGATGGTACGACGGGATCTCCCGTTATAGAGATAGGGTATAAGCATTCGTGCCGTACCTGATAAGGTTGATATGGTAACATATCAATAAACTGGGGTGGTACCACGAAGTTTACAAACTCTCGTCCTCAAGATGATTAATCTTGGGGGTGGGAGTTTTTTTATTTGTAATTAATCGAGTAAATACAATAAATTATTATAATTTTGAGGTGAAAGCATGCATTGGGCATATAAAATCGCAAATGAATTAATTGAAAGATATCCTAATAAAGAAACTTATGTTTGTGCCTCTGGCATAAGCCCATCTGGTTTTAGTTCATGTTGGAAATTTCCGTGAAATTATAACAACTTATTTTGTCGTAAAAGCATTAAATAATTTAGGTAAAAAAACAAGATTTATCTTTTCTTGGGATGATTTTGATCGATTAAGAAAAGTACCGAATAATATCGATGCTTCTTATAAAAATTTTATCGGCAAAGCATATTCAAATATACCTGATCCATATGGATGTCATTCATCTTTTGTTGAACACTTTGAAAGAGAATTTGAAAATTCTTTAGCTAAACTCGGTATTGAAGTCGAGTTTATTTATCAAAGCAAAGAATACAATTCTGGAAGATATAATACTGAAATTATTCACGCACTTGAAAAAAGAAAAGACATCTATGATCTATTAATGAAATTCAAAACAAATGTTCCTAATGAACAAGAGCGCAATGAATTTTATCCTATTACACTATACTGTGAAAATTGCGAGAAAGATGATACCGCAATTACTCATTATAATGAAAAAAGTAAAATGATACATTATGGTTGTAATTGTGGATTTACAAATCATGTATTTGTAGAAGATGCAAGCAACATAAAATTGAACTGGAAAATTGATTGGGCTATGAGGTGGATGAAAGAAGAAGTAGTTTTTGAACCTGGCGGAAGAGATCACTCATCTGAAACAGGTAGTTACAATGTTTCAAAAGAAATAGCTAGAAACATTTTTAACTATGAAGCACCTTGCTATACACCATATGAATTTATTGGAATAAAAGGTCAAAATCAAAAAATGTCTAGCTCTACAGGAAATTTGATAACACCCGCAGAGTTATTAAAAATCTATTTACCAGAAGTCGTTCTCTTTATGTTTGCTAAATATAAACCAACTGCAGCATTTAATATTGGTCTAGATGAAGATGTTGTTAAGAACTACTCCGAATTCGAAAGGTATAAATCAAATTATATTAGTCATTCTTTACATGACTTAGATATTCGTGATTCAATCCAATTTGCGCATACAGAAGAAATTGATACGAAATTTCCAAAATTTAATCACGTTGCAAGTATACTACCTTTGATTAATTACAATATAGATCTTTTACAAGATGTTATTAAAAATAATGGTGAAACTTACTCAACTGAACATATAGAAAATATTAGCCTAAAGGCGGAATATTGGATAAAAAAATATTATCCGCAAAAAAATATTCATGTGAATCAAGAGCAAGCAATTGATTTTTATTTAAACTTAACCGAACAAAAAAAAACTGGTTAAAAAATTTGAGTGTTCTTATTTCATGAAGATAAAAAAACGATGAAAGCAAACCAAAAAGAATTTTTCACTATGATTTATCAGCTAGTTTTAAATAGACCAAGTGGCCCACCGATTCCATTGTTATTACAAGCAGTAACGAAAGATCAATTAATTTATTTATTAAATTTTACTAAAAATTAATATTGAGCAAAAAAATGGACTCAGATAATAATTACTGAGTCCGTTTTTTTAAATTTTATTGAATTCGATTTTTAAATGCTTCTTCTGTCACGATATAATCTTCTTCACGATCTTCATGTTTACGGTCTTCTGGAGCTACTAATGATCCTTTTGGATGAGTAGGTTCATGACCTTTTTTCTTGTGATTAAAGCTTTTACCTCTTGCCATAATAAATCCTCCTTCGTCAAATCATCATTAATAATATGAGTATTTGGACATTAACTTATTGATGGTAGATTATTACAGAGAAAGCGTTTTTTTTAATCTAAAAAGGATGATATGATAAAAAAAGCATTTACATTAAAAGTTTGAGGTAAAATATGAAAAAAGAAATTGCATTAAGTATTTCAAACCATATAAAAAATTGGATGGCATCAAATAATTCTTTATTTGATATTAAAGAAATTCCAACCGCATTTAATACGTTACAAAATTTTCAACAATGGACAAATGGTAAACCGATTGTTTCAGCTTTTCATTTAAGTAAAATTGAAGAGGAAAGCTATTATTTACTATTGATCGACTGGCATCGAAATGAAAATTATTATTTAGTAATTTATGTTGAAAATAAATCTACAACTGCTGCAGAAATAAGAGAAATTAGTGAGCGAGATGGACAATTATCATTAAATTGGAAATACAATCCATTGAAACGCGATGGTAAAAATGCTGAACGAAAAGCATACTTCAAGCAAGCATTCGGTTCGTTACAGGTAGAGGTACCACTCCCAGGTTCCTCAACTGATGTTGAACGATTTTTTAATGATCTCTACAAATTATGTAGAAATCGTCAAACTGCTGATCGAATTACAGAAGTATTTGATTTTTAAAATTAAAATGAATGAACAAATTGTAAACATCCTTTTAACCAAATCCATACAAAACAAACCTAGTTCAATTTTTGAACTAGGTTTGTTTTAGCAAATATGTAATTTAAACATTTACTGAATGTTGAAATCTTGCCGCTTTACTTAATAATAGCGGAGTCATCACAAATCCAATAATCAACCCAGCTAAATGACCAGTTAGACTTGTGGATGGGATGATTAATGAAGAAAGTAATCCAATTCCTAAAAACGTTATGACAAACTTACGATCATCTGTGAAAAGCATGTTTTTTCTAAATAATGTAATAAATAAGTACATTCCTAAAAATGCATAGCCAACACCAGATGCACCTGTTTCAACAGTATTTGGTGAATGGTAAAAATTAATAATAAATCCTGTAAGAATAACAGATGCTAAATAAAAAATTAAAAATTTAACAGACCCTAACGCTCGTTCTAATGGCCTACCTAAAATAATCATAAACGTCATATTCATAAAAAAGTGAGCGTAGCTTCCGTGCATAAATGCATACGTAAAAAGTCTCCATATTTCACCTTGCTCAACTAATTCATGTTCATATCCACCCAATTTGATCATATTTTCAATTGTATATCCGCCTATAAATGTCGTAATAATTGCTAATATGGAACATAAACCAACCATAAATGTTGTGATTGGATATTTCTTAATAAACGTTTTGAAGTCTTCTGTCACTAAAAACATCAATCTTCATCCCTTCTGGAGCTATTATCAAATTGTTGTATTATTCTCTATTTACTTATTTCGACATTTTTCTGTAAATTCCTATTCCAAAATAAAAAAATCAGACAAAAAAGGAATTACAGGAATAAAGGAATCGTAAATAAGAATAGATAAAATTATTGAAAGCTGCATTTAGGTAGATTTAAAGTGATTCCAATCCATATTTTGTATCCTACATTTAATCCTGCCCTATTCTTTTACTAAAAATGAAGAGAAATATTTTTGAAAGATTTTTAATGGAGTAAACGTATGTATATATTTCGCGCTTGTAAAAACAACTACTAATTGTTGCTTTGGTGAAACAATAATAAATTGGCCTCCATAACCCATAGCAAAGTAAATGGTTGGGTCTACATCATTTAATTCTTCATTTTTTAATACCCACCAATGATATGCATATGAACCAACATGATGATATGTATGGAATTTTGCTTCCGTTGATTTTTCAATCCATTCACTTGATATTAGCTGCTTATTATTCCATTTCCCTTTTTGTAGCATTAAAATCCCAAGCTTTAACAGATCATCTGTTGTTAAACTCAAGCCAAATCCACCAATATTAATACCCTTTGAATCTTCGTGCCAAATAAACTCTTTTATACCTAATGGTTCAAATAGCATTCGATTTGCGAAAGAAGATAATTTTTCATTCGTTGCCATCTGAATAATTGCACTTAATACTTGTGAAGCACCTGAATCATATATCATTTTCTCCCCTGGATTATTGACCATTTCCTTTTCTAAAACATATCGAATCCAGTCTTTACTGTTAATCATCGGGAAAGGACGTCCGCCCCACTCTCCCCATTCTTGCCAATCATATCCGGGTGTCATGGTTAATAAATGATCTATTGTAATATTTCTTTTTTTCGTTTCAATAGTAGGAAAGAATTTTGAAATCGATACATCAACACTTTCTATAAATCCTTTATCTATTGCAATTCCCATCAACATAGATAAAACACTTTTAGTAACAGAATTAATTTTAAATAATTTAGATTCACTTTTAGAATTTTTATAAAAACAATATTTAACTTCTCTATTTTGGTAAATAACACAAGTTGAAATATGTTCTTTTTTTAAATCGTTTTCTAATTTAAGAAAATTCATCGTATTTGTTTTCAAATTATATCTCCTCTTAAGGTGATTAAATTATGTATATTTTCTATTTAAAAAGTAAATAGTTTAATGCCATAAAAGAAAATCGAGCTGCATTAGCAACTCAAATAGTTTCTATTTAACTTATTATATATCTTTTGTAGATTTAGTTTAGTCGAAACAAGTTTCTTTTAATGGATTTTCATTATATTCAAACATTAACTTAATTTGAGATGCAGTATTTCGACTCAATGAAAGGTCTGGTAAATGCTCTGCATCAAAAAAATCTATGTCACTTGTCTCTATTCCAGTAGTAGAATTACCTCCTATAATTTCACATTGTATAAAAAATTTGTAGAAGTGATATGATTGAGGTGGATGTGCATGCTTGGTCATATCTAAAACTGCAAGTAATTTCTTCACTTCAACTTTGTAGCCTGATTCTTCAAATATTTCTTTTACTACATTTTCAGAAGCTGATAAGCCTACGTCACAAAATCCACCCGGTAAAGACCATTTATTTTCTATTTTTTCTTTTACTAATAAAATTTTCCCATTTTTAAAAACAACACCCCTGACATCTACCTTTGGTGTTGGGTAACCATGTTCATTTCGAAATAATCCCTCAATCTCCTCTATTTGCAATTCTGAATAATGATTCATAATATCAGCACTTATATGTCTTAATTCTTCATACCTTTCTTTATCATAAACATCTTTCGTAAAGGTCAATCCTGCTTGAGAAATTGCTTGGATTTTTTGTGCCCATTCTAGCCATTTTAAACTCATAGGAACCCCTTCCTTTTTCTAATATCTTTCATTTTTTTTTAACTATTCTTTATACATTGTCCTAACCTTAGTTTACGCATATCGGCTTTTGTTGACATACTAAATGCCTAGATAAAAAAAGAAAGCTCTAAAACTTAGAACTTTCTAATTTGAAATAATTGAATCATTCATCGTTAACATAACAGGACAATGATCACTACCCATTATTTGAGAGTGGATTTCAGAGTTAATTAATTCACTTTGTAATCGATTTGAAAGGATAAAATAATCAATACGCCATCCAATATTTCGTTCACGAACTTTTGCCATATAGGACCACCAAGTATATGAACCTTCTTTAGACGGATTTAAATAGCGAAAACTATCTGTAAATCCGCTCTCTAATAAGGCTGACATTTTCCCTCGTTCTTCTTTTGTAAAGCCAGAATTTGTACGATTTGATTTTGGGTTTGCTAAATCAATTTCATTATGTGCAACATTCAAGTCACCACATAAAATGACAGGTTTTTTTTCATCGAGTTTGTTTAAATAATTTTTAAAATCATCTTCCCATTTCAATCTAATCGGTAATCTAGCCAAATCTCGTTGAGAGTTAGGCGTATAAACATTTACCATGAAAAATTTCTCGAATTCTAAAGTTAATACTCTTCCTTCAAGATCTTCTTCTTTTCCATTAAATCCAAAACTTACATTTAATGGTTTATGTTTCGTAAAAATTGCCGTTCCTGAATAACCTTTTCTAACTGCAGAATGCCAAAATTGATAATAACCTTCTAATTCTAATGTTATTTGATCTTCTTGGCACTTCGTTTCTTGAATACAAAATATATCTGCATTTTGTTCATTAAAATAATCTAAAAATCCTTTTTGTACACAAGCTCTTATTCCATTTACATTCCAAGAAATTAATTTCATACTTTTTTCTCCAATTTACGTTTGGGTTTCGGTTTTACTAAAGATGAACGATAATCAAATTGATGAATCTGACCATGGTAAATTGAAGTTTTATCGTATAACTCTTCAAAGGATGAGATTTCATATTTCTTCGTTAAATGAAGAAATATTTTTGCACAGCATTCTGCATCTGCTAATGCATGATGATGATGGTCTAATAAAATACCAAATTGGTTTGACAAAGTATCTAATGAATAACGGGATTGTTTAGGCAATACCTTTTTAGCAAGCTGTAATGAACATAGTAAATTATTTAAAACTGAAGGTACTCCATATCTTGATAAATTAT
This sequence comes from Bacillus sp. AFS041924, assembly GCF_002577195.1. GTDB lineage: Bacteria > Bacillota > Bacilli > Bacillales > Bacillaceae_G > Gottfriedia. The sequence continues at coordinate 26,083 of NZ_NULG01000116.1, read as the reverse complement.
CTTTTAATGCATAACCATCGAATGGTAAATTATGTGCTACTAGTGTTTTCCCTTCAATTTTATCTTTTATTGTTTCATAAAATTCCGGGAAAAGAGGTGCATCTTGTACATCTCTTGGTCTAATTCCGTGCACAGAAATATTCATAGAAAAAAAATCTTCTTCAGGATTAATAAGGGAGTATACTTGATCAACAATCACTCCATTTTCAACAAATACAAAACCAGCAGCGCAAATGCTATGACGATTGTAATTTGCTGTTTCAAAATCAAACGCTACAAATGAATTCATAATTAATAACTTCCTCTGTTTATATGATAAATCTATTATAAACTTTTTTAAAAAAAGATGCATTTTTATAATAACGAAAAAAATACACATTTTTGTCACAAATTATTGTACAATATGTAGATTAATAATCTCTTAGTCATTAAGATTCAAAGGATGTTGAGAATGAAATTTGTGCAATTGATTGTTCAAATAAGCTTTTTATATTTATTATTTTTTATAGGAAATTTAATTCAACAATACTTTCATTTGATGATCCCAGGTAGTATTATTGGGATGTTTTTACTATTTGGTTTACTATTCATCCCTTTTTTTAATGAAAAATGGATTCAAAATGGAAGTAATTTTTTAAGTAAGCACTTAACACTTTTATTTATCCCCGCAACTGTAGGAATCATGAGGTATCCTTCCATATTAAATTTTCATGGATTCATTTCAATTGTTATTGTATTAGTTAGTACAGTTCTTGTATTTAGTATTACAGCAAGTATTAGTTCATATCTTTCAACGAAAACCCGTAAAAAACAAACGGAAGATCTAATGATTGGGAGGGATACGAATGAAGGACTTTAAGAGTTTGCTATTTATTTTATTAACAATTTTATGTTACATCATCGCAAAAAAAATGTACGCTAAATACACCAATCCTTTACTGATTCCGATTGTAACATCTACAACAGTTATTATGATCATCCTTGTAAATCTACATATTTCCTATGAAAAGTATATGCTTGGAGGAAAGTGGATTAATTTACTTTTAGGACCTGCTGTTGTTTCATTTGCTTATCCTTTATATGAGCATCGTGCTACGCTTAAGAAGCATTGTCTTTCTATATTTATTAGTGTATTTGCTGGAACCGTCATCGGTCTTTTTTCAGGTGTATATTTATCGCTATGGCTCGGATTAAAGAAAATCATCATGCTTTCGTTAGCTGCAAAGTCAGTAACAACACCATTAGCAATGAGTATCACTTCAATAATAGGTGGAATTCCATCTTTAACAGTCGTTTATGTGATGATTGCTGGTATTTCTGGATCGATAGTTGGTCCTTTTATTTTATCAATACTGAAAATTGATCACCCAGTTGCAATCGGAACTTCATATGGAATCGCATCACATGGGGTTGGGACAGCTAAAGCAGCAGAATATGGAAAAATTGAACAAGCAATTAGTTCAATTGCAATGACATTAAGCGCGATTTTAGCATCAATTCTTATTCCATTTTTAATTAAATTAATTCTTAAATAAATCATCCCACAAGGCATTTCGTTTCCTTGTGGGATATTTTGTTTGTTTAATTATGATTTTCATAGTTTAGTTGTTTTTCATCATAAAAAAGAGTCCCAAAAGTACGAGACTTATGAGACATACTCTTAAAGGTTTTTTAGTTTACCAAGGTCTTCCACAACATGGGCCATATCCACCCCATGGACGATAGTAACCCCAAGGTCTTCCCCATCCCCAAGGTCCAAATGCAGCTGCTCCAAGTAAAAATGGGAGGAAGAATGGAAAAAATCTTTCATCCTCATTTTGCTGCTGTGGATATTGATAATAAGGTTGCTCAATTTGATGACGATAATCATACATTTTAAATCACCTCCATACTTAATATTGTACGGAGATTAGCTCAATTAGGAGCAAGGTCAAGTAGATAGGTAAAAGTACAAAATACAGATGAAATGCGTTAGATATGTTATGGCATTCAGGCCACAGATAAATTTTCTCCGTCTGAACCGAGCTTGTTACTCCTACCCTAGATCAATTTGTACATTTCATATTGAGCTATTTTTTCTTTCTTAAATTCTAGTTTTTTCATGAATGCTTCTAAGCTATTATTATTTGGTATTGATGTTGAGAAGGCTTTTATATTTAGTTCAGTAACTGCGGTTTGTAATAAGTTAGTAGCTATTTTTCTATTACGGTACGCTTTATCAACCATTAAGAAGCTAATTCTACCATTTTCATTAATAGCTAGTGCTCCAACATTTTCATTGCTAATTTTAGCTAAATAGTAACTAAAATTGGTTAGTTTTTCTAAATAATCAATATCATTTTGCCAGTTTATATGGTAATCCCAATGATTAATCGCATCTTTAAATGTATTAAACGCGACCTTATTTATTTCTGCATTAGATTCTATTTGCTGTTGTTGTAAACTAGTTAAATCAGCTTTTGAAAAATAAGAAAGATCATAAATTTTTTCATATCCAAGTTTTTTATAAAAATTAATTGCTCGGTCATTTCCAACAATCACTTCAAGGAATTGTTGTTTACATCCATTTTTCTCTGCTTCTTCTTTGTGTAGTTCAAATAATTTCTGACTTACACCTACTCCGCGATAATCTGGACTAATTGCCAACGTTCCACATCTCATTGTTTTAATATTTTCATAGGTTTTAATTCCACCTAATATCACACCAACTGCTTTATTTTCATGAATAGCTAAAAAAGAGTGCTCCAGTTTATTCCCTTCTGGGCCAAAAAACAAATTTACAAATTGCTCTTTAGTGTAATTAAATTTAACCATATAATCTGAAAAGCCTATTGAAAATGCTTGAAATGCTAATTCAACATCCACTTCGCTACATCTGAAAAAATTTATTTTCTCTAGCTCTATACTATTTTTCAAATTTGTTTCCATACATTCACGTCCCTTGTTTATTATTATTTAGATACCATGATTTCATTTTCATTTTTTTGAATAGAATCATAGTTAAAATCGATTTTTCTTTTAATTAGTAAGTAACCGGTTACGCAAATAATCAGTATGATTAAGCTTCCATGAAATAACCATACAAGATGTGGCATCGTTATAAATGATAATAATGGTGATGCCGCTACAAAACCAATTGTAAAACCAACTCTGTTTAATAAATTGGCTACTCCGAAGATTCTACCTCTTATGGAATTTTCAGTTTTTTGAATCATTGTGGAAAAATAAGTCCCTGCTGCATTATCAAAAAATCCTGTGAAAAAAGCAAATAAGAATACAATCCATAATAGTTGATTAGATAAAAATAAAATGAAACCTAAGGATGTTAAAACTGATGCTCCGTAATACATAAATAAATAATGCTGTTTTAACCATGATACTTTTGGAATTAACCAAGTCGAAATGATTCCTCCAATACCCCAAGTACCCCAAATTAGTCCTTGATAAAATGTTGCATGTTCTGAACTTATTTTTTCTGCTAATATTGGTACTCCAACATTATGAGAACTAGCTGAGAATGTTTGAAACAAAAAGACCATGAACACTAATAATAATAAAGGTTTGATTAATACGTAAGTTTTAACTTCTTTTAAATCATCAAACAATTGTCGCCAATTTTTATTCTCATTATTTTTGACCGTATTTTCCCATTTATAAAAGATTAAAACAAAAGCCGACATGAAATATGAAAGAGCATCTATTCCAATGATCACGCGATAATCTACAACGGTTGATAAGAATGCTGATCCTAAAAATCCAATTACCATGCTAATTGCAGCAAGCCTGGAAATAAATGCATTGATCTTTAAAATATTTTCTTCACCAAATATTTGTGGTAAGTCAGCACTAAAGCTTACTGAAAAAAAGCTCCCCAGCGCACCAATCATAAACGCTACAATCGCAAACATAGTAGGTGAAGGGAAAATGCATAAAACTAATATACTAATTCCTCTAGTAATATCACTAAATATCATTAGCTTTCTTCGATTATATCGATCCGCAATTACTCCAGAAAATAAACTTGTTAAGATGCCTCCGCAAACGCGAAGTGCTAAAATTGCTGCTAGCCATGTTGTGCTTTTCGTCATCGAATAGATCACTGCATTCATTACAACAAGTTCCATCATACTACCTATATCTGAGAAAGCTTTTGTATATAAAAAATAAACCTTTTCCCCCAATATGATCCCTTCAATCTACCAAAATTAAAAAAACAAATCGCTTTAGTAAAACATAGACAAATAAATAAGTCTGATTTGGACTGAATTCATTGTAATTCCTCCCTTCGAAATAAAACTGACTATTAAGTTTATTTTATTATATGAATAGTGTATGTTGTTTGTTTTATTTTTAACATAAAAAAATTTCTGAATTTTAACTTTAGGTAGGAAAGCATTGACCTTCACTACCTAAAATTTATTTATGATTTTCTATATAAGACATAATCATTTCTTCTGCAGCTTTAAATTGGGCCTTGTAAAGTTCATCCTCTTCTACTACAGAATAATGTAAGCATATGCCATCAATATTAGCCCAAAACAAACTAGAAATAATATCTGGATCGATTGTTTTCTTAAATTCACCAGATGCTATTCCTTGTTTAATAATTTCACTTAAAAATAAACGGTATTGATCTTTATATCTTTCAATCATGATCGCTTGTAGATTTTCGTGTCTAGCTGAATTAATCCAAAATTCCATATGCACTCTAATCATATTACGCCATTTTTCTGTTAAAGATATTTCACTATACATTTGAAATAGCTCTTTCAATTTATCTTTTGATGAACTAATATTCTCAAAGCGTTGATTAATTCTTTCAAATGTTTGAACTGTTCTTTCCTGCATTAAAGTTAAATACAGCTCTTCCTTACTTTTAAAATAATTATAAATTAATCCTTTACTCGTTTTGGAATATGCGACTATGTCATCCATTGTTGTCGTATGGTATCCTTTTTCTCCAAAACATTTTAAAGCACTTTCAAGAAGACTCTCTCTTTTGCGTTCTTTGTAATCATCTGAGACTTTTGGCATTGAACACATTCCTTTACTCTTTAAATATATTTAAACTGACTATTTAGTTTAGTTTATCAACTGAATTATGGAATTTCAATAATATATTCGAAATAATCACACAATTATTTTCGAATGATAAAAAAAGTGACTAAAAGCCGTTAGACCTAGTCACTTAATAAAGACCTAATTAGTTTTGTTCAAGTTTAGCTTTAACAGAAGCTAACTTACCTTCCATTGTGCTCTTCTTGTCTCGGCGATCATCAATTCGAATAGTCGTCGCAACTCTTGAAATTCCATTTGCAAATGGTACTTCATGCATTTCTTGGACAACTTTTAATAATAGTGGTAATTCACCTTCAATAATTGTATTCATAGGTGTAAGCTGGTATTTTACCTCACCATCATACTTTTCTAAAACTTTATGTATATTTGCTACATAAGCACTCACGCTAGGTGTTTCAGTGCCGATTGGTACAATTGAAACGTCAATAATTGCCATTTTTGAATACTCCTTTATTAATCAAATTGTTACTTGTTTATCCTAACATGTTTACCATAAAAATGAAAAATTTTTAAGAGCATTTATTGTTTTAAAATCTTCATTTTGAAAAGTTAATACCTTCATCTAATTAGTAGCCCTTTTCAATCTTCACTCCATTTCTTACACTCTCGTTATTTTCTAATTTTGAAAGAGTCTCAACAAAACACTTCACACCATCGTTAGGTAAAGTAACTGCTGATATATGTGGTGTTATTTTTACATTTGGCATTTGCCATAATTCTGAATCGGCTGGAAGTGGTTCAATAGCAAAAACATCTAAAATCGCTTTTCTAATATTGCCATTATACAAAGCTTCTTTTAAAGAGTCTTCGCATACAGTCGCCCCTCTACCAACATTTATAAACCCTACATTGTTTAAATGTTTGAATGTATCCATATTTAATATATTTTTTGTTTCATTCGTAGAAGGAAGAACACTAATAATCCAATCTGCATCATCTAAAATTGTGTTCGCTTCTTGGAATGTTACTACTTTTTCAAAAAATGGTTTTTGATTACCACTCATCGAAACTCCATATACTTGCATTCCTAAGGTCGATAAAACTTTTCCGATATATCCTCCAATTTCACCAGTACCATAAATGACTACTTTTTGATCTTCTAATGATTTCGGTATGTGAAATTCCCACTTGTTTACAGACTGTAAACTTGAAAATTGTTCGTGTAATTGTGCATCCTGAAGAATGTAACTTAAACAATATTGGCTCATTTTTGGACCAAAAACATCAATCGTTCGAGTTAATAAAACATCATTCTTCCATTTAATTTTCATAAAACTATCTACACCAGCTGCTAAAGAATGAACCCACTTGATATTTCCAAATTCAAAATTAGGCGTTGGACGAAAACCAACATACGTATCAGCCCATTCATAATCCTCTTTTGTTACTTGATCTTCTGGTATAAAACGAAATTCTTTTGATAGATTATGAGATTCAATAATATCTTTCAGCTTATGATGAATTCGGCTAGTTACTAAAATTTTTTGAATTTCCATTGCCCTTCCTCCTTTTCATGTCCTAAATAAATTTTATCATACTATTTCGAAAAGAATGAAAAGAAAGCCCTTCTAAAATTACTATAAAATGAAACTGTAAAAGAAGTTTAGTTGATGGTATAACAAATTTGAAAGCAAGCGTGTGAGGACCGCATTATAAAGATTTATTGTGCAAATAAACTGCAAATAAAATTCTAAAATCACGTTAAAAATAGAGGCTGGACCGCAAACAAGCGTGTGAGGTGCGCAATTAAAAGATTTAACTTTGCAAATAAAGTACGAACTGCAATTAAAATTCTAAAATCGCAATTAAAATTGGCAGAACTGCAATTAAAATTAGAGAATCGCAAATAAAAATAGCAAAACTGCAAATAAAACTTTAATAATCGCAAATAAGAGAAAGAAATACCCATACCTGTTATGGTATTATCGCTTAAAATTGGGCAAAAGTTAGAGGCTTTTAAAAAATAAACTAGCAAAATTGTTTTAATTTTGTTTATTCGGGTTGAAAAGTTAATAGAATCTACTATTTTTCTTTAAGTATCATTGCTAAAATCGTCCACATAAAAAAGACGCCGAAATATACCCTCAGGGTAACTCCGGCGTTTACAAGATAAGGTTTGTCTTTACTAATTACACAATATATCACTTAACCTGCCTAATGGAACAGCCTCATTCCTTATAATACTTTACTTAAGAAACTTTTTGTACGCTCATGTTTTGGGAAATCAAATATTTGACCTGGATCGTTTTCTTCTACTATGTAGCCCTGATCCATAAAAATGACGCGGTCACCAACTTCTCGTGCAAAACCCATTTCGTGTGTCACAATAACCATTGTCATGCCTTCTTTCGCTAATTGCTTCATAACTTCTAATACTTCTCCGACCATCTCAGGGTCAAGGGCAGAGGTTGGTTCGTCAAACAACATGATTTTAGGTTCCATCGCGAGCGCTCTAGCAATGGCTACACGTTGCTTTTGTCCACCAGATAGAGAGTCTGGATACACATTAGCTTTATCTGAGAGCCCGACCTTTTTTAGTAGTTCTAATGCTTTTGTTCTTGCAATATCGTTCGGTTTATTTCTAACTTTTTTAGGAGCTAGAATAATATTTTCTAAAACTGTTAGATGCGGGAATAAATTAAAATGTTGAAATACCATGCCCACTTCAGTCCGAATTTTGTTTATATTAGTCTTTTTAGCTGTTAGATCGACATCCTCGATCAATACTTTTCCGGCTGTAATTGTTTCTAACATATTTAAACATCTAAGGAAGGTTGATTTTCCTGAACCAGAAGGACCAATCACAACGCATACTTCACGTGGTTGAATGGTAATATTGATATCCTTTAATACTTCTAGCGAACCAAATGACTTTTTAAGTTTTTCGACTTTAATCATCCTATTGTCAACCTTCTTTCGATACGATTTAATACAAAGCTTAATGTTAATGTAAGTACTAGATAGATTACTGCAGCAGTTAAATATGGTTCCCATACTCTGTAATATTGACCTTGCATTGCTTTACTCCAATACATAAGTTCAGGAGCTGCAATAATAGCTGCTATAGAAGATTCTTTAATTAATACAATAAATTCATTACCAAGGGGAGGGATCATACGCTTTACGGCTTGAGGTAAAATAACATATCTCATTGCTTGTCCATGTGTCAAACCTAAAGAGCGAGATGCCTCCATTTGTCCTCTTTCAATCGATTGGATTCCTGCACGAAATATTTCAGCAATATATGCACCAGCATTTAATGAAAGTGCAATGATAGCAGCTGCGACAGCATTTGTTTCACCAATAAAATAAGGAACAACACCAAAGTGAATTAAAAGAATTTGAACAAATAATGGTGTTCCTCTAAAAAAATTGATATACCATACAAATGGTAGTGCTAACCATTTGTTTGATTGCATTTTGCCCAATCCAATAAATAGTCCGATTATGGTACCTAGAAAGATCCCGACCAACGATAATCCAATCGTATAACCAGTTCCTCTTAAAAAATACGGTATGTATTCTTTTACAATTTCAAAATCAAATCCCATTTCTTTTCCCCCATTTACTTAAAATTGCGTAACACAGAAGTTGCGTTACGCAATTATTAATCTACTATTTATTTTCTTCTGCCTTTAATGTTTCAAGATCTGGCTCTGAACCGAAATGATCTTTATAAATTGTTTCATAAGTTCCATTGTTTACTACTTCTTTAATGGCTTTATCTAATTTACCTTTTAATTTACTTCCATCTTGAAGTAATAAGCCGTAGTATTCAGGTTCAAAACTATTTTTATCATCAATAACTACTAGCTTTTTATCAGGGTTATTTTTTGCATAAGCTTCAAGTACTCCATTATCTGCTACTACTGCATCAGCTCCGCCACTAAGAAGCTCTAAAATTGCTAAATTGTTATTTTCGAATTTTTTTAGATTTTTATTGTTCTTTCCAAACATTTTTTCAACTGCTTCTTGGCCTGTTGTTCCATTTTGCACTGCTACAACTTTTCCTTTTAAATCTGCAGCTGATTTTATACTACTACCTTCAGGAACTAAGATTTTGTTGATTGAAAGAAAATATGGAGTCGTAAAATCATATGTTTTCTCACGATCTGCGTTAATTGAGATAGATGACATACCAATATCTGCAGTCTTTCCACCAATTTCAGCAAATAAAGGATCCCAGCCAGTATTGACAATTTTTATTTTTAATCCAGCCTCTTTAGCAACGGCATTTGTAAAATCAACATCAAAACCAACTATTTTACCGTTTTCAAGATATTCAAATGGTGCATATGCAGCATCAGTAACAACTCTTAATGGTTTGTCCGCTGATCCAGTCGTTTTGGCATCCTTTCCACATCCCGTTAAAATTAGAGCTGTTGAAACTGCAAATGCAATCGATAGTGTCTTAAACTTTTTCATTTAAATACCCCCAATTAGTTTAAATATGTAATTTTTTTTTTTGATTAGATGTAATATATTGAAAATTTAATATATTAAGATTTTTTATAATTATATCTATTCTTGTTTAATTATGCAATACTATGTCAGATATTGTTAAATTCCTCCAACATCCAGTTTGACTAAAAATTTTATTACTTGTCTCTTATTATATATATATTTCATTTTAGAAAACTTATTTGTAAATTTAATAAACCGGAAACAAACATCTTGTTTCCGGCTTTCATTTCATATTATTTAATTAGAATTGATAACTCCGAATATCCTTTATTTGTTTTATGAACTTCAATGACTGCTGGCATTGCATCTTTCACATCTTGCACATGGGAAATAACGCCAATTAAACGACCCGATTTTTGAAGCTGAATTAGTGTATCAATTGCTTTTGTCAATAATTCATCATCTAGTGAACCAAATCCTTCATCTATAAACAACGTATCGATTGATACGCCACCTTTATGCGCTTGAATAATGTCTGCCATACCTAGAGCTAAACAAAGTGACGCATTAAACTGCTCTCCACCAGATAAAGTTTTTACGTCTCTGGCTAGTCCAGTATAGGAATCATAAACTTCTAGTCCTAAACCACTTTGTTTTCTTCCTTTTTCAACTGCATCTTTTCGTTGTAATTGGAATTGTCCGTTAGATAAATGATCTAGTCGGATATTTGCTGATTCAATAATTTGTTCAAAATAATCTAATAAAACATATCGTTCAAACGAAATCATTTTATCATTATCGCCTTTTGTAACTTTATATAAATCAGTTAAGCCTGCTAATCTTTGTTCGGTTCTTACAAAATCCTCTTGATAGATTTGTAGATCGGTTTTCAATTGGTCTAATCGTTTATTTAACTCTTGTAAACGGATCATTTCATTTACAATTTGATCTGTATTTTGAGTAATTTCTTCCAAGTTAATTTTAAGATCAGTTTCGTCTATTTTTTCCATCGATTGCACTTGTTTTTCAAGTAACTCTTTTTCAGTGCTTAATCTTTGAAGATTTTCCTCAAACATCGATAGATCGTTTCGATATTGATCAATTAATTGGATATATTTAATAGCATTAATAAACTCTGATTCGACATTAAACTGATACTCAGATAATTTTTCATGATAAACAATCGTTGTATTTTGAATATCTTCTTTTAATTTTGATACTTCGTTTTCAAGATGTGAACGAGTTGTCTCTTTAACCGTTTTTTGCTCGGTTAGCATGTTGTGTTCTGCTTCAACTTTTGAGATTTTCGCTTTTAAAATAGAAATATTTTTTTCAATTTCGTTTTTTTCTAATTGCCATTTTTCAAGAGTTCTTAAAGATTCAGGTAATCTTGATTCAATTTGTACAATGTTAATTTTTAATTCATTTATTTCATTTATTAATTTATTCATTACTTCGGCTTTCTCAGTAACTTTTAAAGTTAAATCATTAATTAGTTGTTCTTTCGTTTTAATTAATTTATTAATCTTTTCGAAATCAGCCTTTTTCTCATTCAGTTTGTTTAAGATTAATTCATTATCTTTAAATTCTTTCGCAAGAAATTTTAGGCTTTCGTTTGTGAAATCAAACTGTCCATGCTCTTCAAAAAACGACTGTTCATCGTTTTTCAATGTGTTTTCTATGCTTCTAATCTCTCCCTGAATTGTAGCGAGTTCAGTCTGATGTTGATTGACTTGCAATTTTAATTTTTCAGCTTCATCTTCATTTACAGATCCATTAAATTTAGCAAGAGATGGATGGTGGGTACTTCCGCAAACTGGACATTGCTCTTGATCCTTTAAATCTTTCGCTAAAAAAGCTGCTTTTTGCTGATGCATTTCAAGCTCAATTCGGTCAAGTTCATTTTTTAAGTTTAGATGTTCTAAATTTTTCATACGATAATCATTTAATTTTTGCTCTAAATCTTTCTTTGCAAAAACGATACGTTTTGCAAATCCACCTTTTAGTGAAATTTCTTTGTTTAATAAGGAAATTTTAGCCCACTGTTCATGAATACCTTCTAATTCATTTAAGCTTAGTTTTAATTGTTTTAATTCTTCACTTTCATTCTTTACATCCATTTGTAATGACTTTTCATCATTTTCAATCACATGAAGTTGATTAGACTTATTAGCGAATTCGATTTTTAGCTTTTGAAAAAGATCGATATCATCTTTTAAAGCTAATAGATTAACCAATTGACTTTCAAAACTACCAAGTTTTTTATGTTCTTCAGGTAGAGTTGCTACTTCAGCAGAAATTTGTTCAATTTTAAAGAGTGTTTCTTTTAAACTTTCAATTTCAACTAATAATTTATTGTTAGTTTCTTGAAGTGAGTGATTTAACTTCTCAAGCTCGGTTTTGATAGGTAACACTTTTTCAGCATTAGTTGCTAATTTTATTCTTAGTTTCTTATCTTCAACTTCTAACTCTTGTTCCTTTAACATTGTTAATAATTCATTTAACTCATGTAATCGATCAATGTTTTTATTATGCGCCTGTGCTGAAAACAACTTTTGTTGCATAGCCTCTAATTGTGATTTTTGTATTTTTTCACTTTCTTCAAGTCTTTTTAAATCATCTATTATACTTGTGATATGTTCAGTCAAAATGTCATTCACTAAATGTAGATTAATTTGAGTATCGTCAGATAGTTGAATTCCTTTTTCACTTAATAATTTTTCAATTACTTCTAATTTAATAACGATTTTTTGCTTTAAATTATTAAAGTGACTTTCCATTTTTTTTCTTTCTGAATTCAAGGTTTCAGATACCTTTTCATAAAGTTCTGTTCTGAAAATTTTACGTAAAATTTCTTCCTTTTCTTTTGTATCTGAAACTAATAATTTTCTAAATTCACCTTGTGGAAGCAGGACAATTTGTTTAAATTGATCTGCATTGATTCCTAGTAATTCTTCTACTTTTTTGTTAACAATCGATGTTTTATTAAATTCCTGGCAATAAGGAACTTTTTCGTTATTCTCAATTTTATAAAACTCGATTTTATCGCCGGTGATTCCTTTATTTTGTTTCTTCTGATGACCTTTTTGTCTAAAAATATTAAATTGATTTCCTTTTAATTCGAAAGTCAACTCTACGCTTGTATATAGATCATCATCTGCAAAATGGCTTCGAAGTAATGTTTGATCATTCCTATTTTCACCGCTTGCTTCTCCAAAAAGTGCAAAACAAATTCCATCAAATATCGTTGTTTTACCAGCACCAGTTGGTCCAGTGATTGCAAATAATCCTTTTTCATTTAGGCGACTAAAATCAACATGTACTTTATCTTTGTATGGTCCAAATGCATGAAGTACTACTTTTAATGGCTTCAAATCTATTCCTCCCTTACAAAGATGTCATGAATTATATCCTTCATAAATTGTTCGTCTTCATGTTTTAAATCTTCATTTTTCATTTCTTTATAAAAAGACTGGAACAACTCGAGCTGATTTTTCGATCTTTTTTCTACTAAACTCAATTGATTTGATTGATCTGATTGTACAGTTGTACGCTTACGACTAACGTGCATCGCATTAGGATAAACCGTTCTAATTTGCTCCATCGGTTGTACAACTACATGTTCATCGGTTAATTTTACAAATACATAGTCTTGATTAACAGGATGTTGTCTGATTTCCTCAATTGTCCCTTCTATTGATCTTAAATCTCGAATTGGGTGAAAATCTTTCTTAACAACTGTTAGTTCACCATTTCCTTTTATCTCAACAATTAAACAGCCTTTTTTATGGTTTTCTTCTGAAAGTGAGTATTTTAAAGGAGAACCCGAATAGCGTATTGATTGATTGCCTACGTAATGGGCACGATGTAAATGACCAAGCGCAGTATAATTAAAATGCTTAAAATTATGATGCGATACGTACTCAGCACCACCTATTGAAAGTGTACGTTCACCTTCTGTCTCTTCATCTGATGGATCGCCATTATTTGTTACGAAAGCATGTCCAACAAAGACATTTCGAACTGAAGGGTCTAATTCTTCATCTCGAATTTTATTAATAATTGCTTTCATTGCATCATCATGTGATTGAATATCCTCGTTTTGTAAAATATAACGGACAATACTAGGTTCGGCATACGGAATTAAATAAAAATGAACTTCCCCTTCTTCATCATGTAATATAACTTTCTTAAAAGGAGTTTGAAACTTCCCTACTAAAAATAAACTTTCTTTTTCCATAAAACGACTTCCAAATTCAATTCGTTCAGCACTATCATGATTTCCAGCTATTGCAAGAATTGGTGTATTACATTCAATGACAATTTTATGGAATACTTCATTTAACAATTCAATTGCTTCAGTTGGAGAAACACTTTTATCATATAAATCGCCAGCTATAACAACTGCGTCTGGTTTTTCTTCTTTAATAATTGAAATGAACTCATCTAAGATGGCTCGTTGGTCTTCAGTCATATGTACACCATGTACAATCTTACCAAGGTGCCAATCTGCTGTATGAATAAACTTCATTATATACACCTCATTATTTTTATTACTTTGCTAATAATAATCACAGCTTTTCTATATTATATTTTACATCAACATACGAACGTTTGTATGCTTTTAATTAACTTAAATTATAAAAGTGCATTATTAAGCTAAAATAATTGAAATACTAATCATTATGAGACAAAATATACCTATTAACACTTAGGAGGCAATTATGGAAAAAATAGTAGATGTAAAAAAATATGAGGAAGTTATAAAAAGTGAAAAGCCAATCGTGGTAAAATTTTATGCAACATGGTGCCCAGATTGCACACGTTTAGATGCTTTTATTCCAGACGTTATTGAAGAACATCCTTCATTTACTTGGTACACAATGGACCGCGATGAGTTTCCTGAAATCGCTAGTGAGCAGCAAGTAATGGGAATTCCGAGTTTACTTGTATATAAAAATGGTGAAAAAATTGGTCACTTACATAGCGCAAACGCAAAAACACCAGAATCAGTTGAAGAATTTTTATCAACATTTGAATAATATTAACGAAATCACAAGGAGAATCCCTTGTGGTTTTTTTACTAAAATTACTAAATCACACAGAGTACTCCAACTTATGGCTTTCGCTCAAGAGAATTCGATAAGCGAACTGCTGCTACTATAAAATATACATTATTTTTATATCAAGTATATTTACCGTAAATAAATCATGTTCAAGAAACAAAAAAAACACCTATAACAGATCGATCTCGATCTATACATTTATAAGTGTAATTTTTGCAGATTCAATTTTTATAGCTGTCTTCTTTCATGTAAATTAATAAATACATTTTTACAAATACTGTACCAAGCGTATCCGACTAACCAACCAGCTATAATATCAGAGAAATGATGTACATGTAAGTAAATTCTGCTCATAGATATTAAAAAAATCATTGATAGGACGATAAATTGAATAATTCTTTTTTGTTTCATCAATGATGGTTGTAGAACAATCAGAAGAAAGCCTAGTGTTAAAAAGAAAGATGTAGCCATTACAGCATGACCACTTGGGAAACTAAATCCGCTTTCTACATAGTACATTGAACTAGGTCGCGGTCTTTCATATACATCTTTTAATAATGAAACAACCACTCTTGCAGTTACTAATGTAATAACAAATGAAATCCCCGTCCAAATTTGCTTACTAATGATGGAATAGATTAGTATAATGACAGCAAATGTTAAGTACATCTTGGATGAACCAAAATCTCTTAAGAAATAACAAAATGAATCTAATGCATCTGTCCGAATAATTTCGAAAAACTTAAACGCTGAATTGTCTAAACTTCGAATCATGTTCGAATTATAAATTAATCCTAAAATAACAAATAAAAATATAGCTGTAAAAATAAGTATCCAATTATTTTTTTTCATACGATCCCCCAATTTTATCACAGTTTGTTATGCTTGTACTATTGATACAAAGAGAAAAACGACGAGAGCTCCCGTCGCCACTTCCATGACTATTCATCTTCCTCATCAATTTCATCAATCATACATTTTTCTAGTAAGTACTCAAAAGTAATATCCGCTAGTTCTTCAATTTCCTCTTCCTCAGGAACATATCCTCGCTGAATGAGCTGTTGATAGAAAAATTCTGCTATTTCTTCCGTATCAATAACTACCTCAATTTCTTTCACTAGCATCACCCCTTACTAGTTAATATGTAAAAAATGAGAAAATATGAAAAAAACCTTACCAAGCACAAAAAATATTAATATGTAACCTTTTGCATAATACAACATTGACAAGCATATATTCAATTAAAACATGTTAAAGGGGCGAGATTACCAATGACAAAAATGGACAAGCTAGCTAGTTTAAAAGAAATTATGGTTAATGACGAAATGTTTGAAGAAGCTGTTGAAAAACTGACGACAATTGCATTCTTTATTTTAATAGGGATAGGCATACCTTTTATGATTCATATAATTCTACAATTATTGTAGAATATCCTCTCTCTCAATTTGTTTTCTTTTCTGAGAATTTATTTAAATTTTTTAGTACTAGATCCATAACAATTTTATATTCTTCATCTTGGAAGATTGAATACAAAACAGCGTAATCATTATATATATCTAATAAGCCATCGATAATTTCTTGTTTTGTTGTTTTATTTCTATTTTTATTAAAATCATTCATTGAGCGAAGTTTTTCTAGGTCTAGTTTTGAAATACCATTTTTATCATTTCTTAGTTTCTTTAAAATTGCATTTGCAGTTTGTGCTGAAGCAATTAACGTTAAATCTGTTTCATCGGCTTCTAACCATTCCCCATCTGTAATACGCGCTAATTCATAAATTGTATCTTCCCACGCGTCATTTTTATATCGCCATACCTCTGTACGATATCCAACAATTCGAAAAATTTCTTTCTCATATCCATTTACTTGAACAAGGTCCCCGAAAGAAAATGAATAATTAACCTCTATCCATTCCTTCTCAAGTTTTTTTCCATCATATTCGTTGAGAAGTTGAAGAGTATTCTCAACATAAAGTCCGTCATGATTATTCACTTCGTAAACAAAAACGCCGTCCATCAGTTTAATATTTATTAACTTTCTATTTTTATTGGCTTATTAAATAAAAAAACCACTACGATTTAAGAGAGTGGCTTTTTTGAAGTATTTGTTTTTATATCTTCTTTTTTTATTTTTAAAGTTAATTTTAGTAATGCTTCTGCAGCTAGTTTTGCATTCATCGAACCAATTTCTTCATATTTAAACTGCTCCATGAAGAAACACCCCTCTATAGACTATTCAGAGTACTAGTCTATCGTTCGTGGTAGGAGGAGAAAAGGAAAGGGAAAATTAATAATCCCTTTTATCTGCATAAAAAAACAACTCACTTGATTTATGAGCTGTTTTTTAGGATATTTCAGTTCTCTGTTTTTCTTACTTACTAACAGCACCAAACATGAATTTAAAACAATCCTCAATTTGATGATTAAAACTTGCATGGGCTGTTCTTAATTGTTGTGCATAATGATCATTTAATGATGACCAAACTCGATTTCTTTCCTTTAAACTCTCTATGTAGTCTTCACCAGCTAGTTCAAACTGCTCTTCTAATCTTTCAAATAACTCAAATGTAGCATTTAATGGGGTAGATAATAACTCACTAAATTTACTTACGGCTTCTTCAAATTGATTTAAACTTGATTGAACATCTTTAGAAACATCTGTCTTTGCAATCCTAATTTTAGATGTTCTTACATTTAAATTACGATTAAAGTTCTTAACTTCCCCAAATAAACCTTTTACTGCATTGCGATATTCCTCATTAAATTTCTTGGTTTCTTTAAACACTTTCATATATGCATTTAATCTTTGCTCACTGCTCTCTCTTAAATGTGTCAAACTACCTTCATATTGATCCCAAAGTGTGTTAAAAAAAGGATCCATAAAATATTGTTCTTCTTTCTCAACTTCCATTTTTTGTAGTTCCACCTTTGAAACTTTTTGTGCCGTCAAATTTCTTCCTCCTCATTTTGTTTCGAATTTTTCTCTATTTTATCCTCTCTTTGTAATGGAGGCATGTAGAGCTCAAGAAAACTTGTGTACATTTTGAAAAATTGATCTAGCATTGATTGATAACGTTCGAGTTGCCTTGCATTACCTCGTAAGAATTCTTTTCCAGTTTCAGTAATTGAATAGCAGCGCTTAGCAGGTCCGCTTCCTTTCGTATCCCATTCTGAAAATACAAGGTTTTCTTTCTCTAGTTGTCTTAATAATCGATATAAATTCCCTTGATCAAGTGTTTGAAATCCGAATGCGTGGAGCTTTTGAATTAATTCATAACCGTGAAGTGTCATACGACTAAGGAGTAGAAGAATAAAAGGCATAATAAAGTTTTTTGAAGGAGTAATATTTTTATCTTTTTCATTGTTCATTGGTAACACCTCTACAATAAATCTATAGGTGTATTTTACACATATATGAATATACCGTCAATACGGCAAATATAATTTAGTATAAATTTTCAAAAAACTTAAATCATACCGTTTAATCGTCAAAAAGTTTGGTAAACAATTACCAAAGGAGTGATTAAAATTGTACGCTACGAAGACTGAAACGATAAAACTGTACTATAATCGATTAGGTACTGGAGAACCTCTCGTATTAATTCATGGCCTTGGCGAAGTAAAAGAAGGCTGGTTTAAACAATATGAGCTAGCGGATGAATACGATTTAATTATTCCTGATTTGCGTGGTCATGGTGAAAATAATTTAACTGAAGGCATATCAATTAAGAATTTCGCAAAAGATGTACTAGATTTAATGGATGAGTTAGGCATTGAAAGTGCTCATATATTAGGTTTATCAATGGGCGGAACAGTTGCACAAGAAATTTATCGCCAAGCACCTGCAAGATGTCGATCATTAATTCTAGTTAGCACCTTTCATTTCGCTCCAAGAATAATAGGTTTATGGTTTTTACATTTTAAAATGTTACGTTCAAAAGTCTTTACCCCACAACAGCTAAGTGAGATGACGGTAAGAGCATGCTTATTTTCATGGGAAGAAGAGACATTAAAACAATTTAGAAAATATTATCGACCGAATCCTGAAGGATATGATAAATCAATGAGAGAATGTTTTAAGGTGGATAATAGAGAGTTATTACCAAAGATAAAAGTACCTACTCTTATAATTGGTGGTCAGTTTGATACGATAACGCCAGTATGGATCCAATTACTAATGCATCAAAGTATCCCTAATTCAAAATTAGTGATTTTCAAAAATTCTGGCCATGTAACAAAAATGGAAGTTGCAGAAAAATTTAATCAAACTATACGCTCCTTCATAAATAAACAAAAAACCGTTAAGATTTAGTAAATTAAGTAAGAACAAAATCCTCAGACTGTTGAAAAACGATCTTTTCATTAAGTGTTTAATCAGTTAAAACCATACCAGCGGTCCTAATCAGCCTGAATGTCTCGAATTAAATATATTTCAATCAGTCTGAGATATTTATGATCAAATACTTGAAAACTTCCCCGTTCCAGGGCTAAAGTAAATAAATTAATATATTGAATGTTAAGCAACTTTCCAGCCTGATTCCCACAGAAAATGGGTTGTTTCTTCTGCACAAATTCGTTACAATAGACCGATCTAAACGAATAGAATCTACTGTTCTATTATAAAAAAAGCCTCCATATAGTTTACAAAAAAGGAGGGGCCAAATATGTATGAAAATCTGTTACAGACATTTGATTTATTTCTTATCATTCTATCAATCATTATTGGTGCAATAGGCGGATACGCGAATATATTATTAGCAAATGAAGGCTACATAAAAAGTTATCATTTTAAAGATTCTGATGGTAGAGAAAGATATTCACTTGGTTCTAAGCGAGAAATAATTCTTGGTGCGATGGCAGGTTGTGCATCATACCTCATCGCAGTCGTAACGACAACTCATCCAACCCCTGCATCTGTAATTATTTTTGCTTTTATTTGTGGAATTAGCGGCGGTGCATATCTAGAAAAATTGGTCGATAAGAACGTTAATGATAAAATTACTGATTTTAGCAATACACTAGCTGAAATAGAAAATGAGAAGAAAGCGAACGAAAAGGCAAGTGATTCTTCGAAGGTGTATCAAAACGATACTAGTGTTGTCGATGCAATCGAACAAAATAATGAGAATGATCATAGGGATCATGCTACAAATAAAGAAGTTGATTTACATTACAATGTTTTAAAGAAAAAATTAAAAAATGCACGAAGCACCAAGGAAGCTGAAAAATATTTTAATGATTTAGTCAAATTAATCAATAATGGGTAAATTTTTATTGTGGGTATTGCTAAAACAAGTTCAGTCGTATCTTTTCAGATATAACTAAACTTGTTTTAATTTTGGTTTATAATGATTTTTGTTTTTAGAAATTAAATCCATTCTATTTTAATGGTGGCAACTTTTTTATTTCGAGTCGTATCATGACTCGAATCCATATTACTACTAAACCATATTTTTTTAATAAATGACTTCAAAAACAGATTGCATAGTTCTGGGTCGATTTCTTCTAAATGGTCCAATGTTTCAATAATCTTTTGTATTTTTTGGGCATTTTCTTCACTTCTTCGTAGATTTTCAATTTGAGTTTTATAGTGTTCAATTTGTTCATTAATTTGATTTAATTGAACTCTATTTTCATTTTTTAATTCTTCAAATTCAAATTTATTAATTTCTCCATCCATCCTCATTTCTCTAATATTATTTTGTCGTTTATTCATTTTGTCTTTTTGCTTCATTAAAGAGTCAAGTTCATTCATAAATCTATTTTCTAGCTCTATAGTTTTCTGAGAATCTAGCATTTTTAGTGCTATTTTAAACTCTGATTTTTTGTCTTTAATACTTTTTAAAACAAATTCTTCGACTAGATGATATTTATAGCCTCGATCTTTACATTGATTATTTGAAATTTTATATGAACAAGATTTAATAAAATCAGAACTCGAGTTATCTTTTTGAATATATCGCTTTCGACCACAGCAATTACAAAAAATTAAATTTTGTAACCTCCGAATTGCTTTTCGTTTTTGAAAATAGACTTTTTTATTATCTTGTAATAAATTTTGGACCGCAAAAAATTTTTCTTTACTAATAATTGCCTCATGGGCGTTTTCAATAAATACTTCATCAATTATCTTATGATGAATACGTCTACTAGCTTGAATCACTCCATAATAAACTGGATTCACTCTAAGTTGACTAATATGAGATGTAGTAAGGATTTTACCTTGTCTACTCCTCCAATTTAACATATTTAACTGTCGCGCTATTTCATTTACAGAAACTCTTTCTAAAGATTTATCGAATATATATCGAATGATCTTTGCTTCATCTTCAACTATTTCTAATCTTTTATCCGAATTTTTACGATATCCAAGTGGAGTCTTATTGCTCATTACCCACTTTCCTTGCTCAGCTGCTGCTAATCTACCTCTAGATAAACGCTTTTTTATTTGCTTATATTCAAAGTTAGCCAATACTGCTTGAAAGGAAAATAACATTTCATTGGTTTCCTGGGATAAATCTATTTTCCCTTGAGGTGTTAATATTTTTATATCATTTAATATTAATAATTGCTTAATTTGTTCAGCATGTGCATTATCACGTGAAAGACGATCAATATCCATAATAATTAAATAATCAAATTCATGGATTTTCTTTAATAACAAATTTAATTGTTCCCGTTCGGTATTTACTCCACTCGATATTTCCTGATAAATAATATATTTTAAATTATGTTGGTTTGCTAATTTAATTAAAGCGTTTTTATGATTAAGTAAAACCTCTTCCACATCTTTTTGCTCTTCATTTCTTGATAGTCTGAGGTATATTGCTGCTAACATGGGACCACCTTATATTTTCCTAATTTGGCCAAGTGATTATCTCCCAATAAAAATAGAAAGTTAATATTTGTTATCTTACCGACAGTACCATATAACGTTATCACGACAATATCATCTACGTTATATTTTGGTTGTTTTTTCTTTGTCATAATACTTCTTACCTCCTTCTCCATTCGTCGTGACTAATTCGTTTTTACTGTATACTATGCAACCAATAGATAATTGTCTGTCATTTTCATAGTAAATAAAAAAAGGGATTAGCCTATTTTGTATTTAGAATTTATAAGAAGGAATTAGGAAAAGAAGTATCAAGGTTTAAAGGGAATTAATTTAAAATACAGACTAGTTTTTTTGCGTTTAATTTACAAAAAAAGATGCAACTTAGATTTAACTAAGTCGCATCTTACTGATCTTCTTCATATAATTTCCAAGCTTCATCAAAAACGCTCATCGATTGATGGAAAGTTCCATCAAATTCTAAGTAAGAGCTAATTTCATCATAGCTGGAAGATTGTTTTGGAAACGAGTGATCATTAAAAAGATGATCTGCTAATATTCCAATTTCATTAGGAATTTTATAGTTTCTATGTTTCATCATATAATGGTAAAATGACTTTCTCATGATTCTCCCTCAATTTTTATTCATTATTTTGTCTCTTTATTAAAAGGTTGTTACTATTTAATAACTTGTAATGCAGAGTTATTTTATAATTTAAAAATACTCGTTCTATGACGAGAAGTCAAAATAATTTCTTTTTAATAATCTCGGCTGCTTCATTAAATCATCAAATGCAATGGAAGCTGGAAGTTGTTTTGTTGAAATAAGAAATAGCTGATCTTCTATTGATTTGACCATTTCTTCCTTTTGATAGGTAAATTTACACTTTTCACAATGAAGTGATGGTACATCCGTAATTGTGATTGCTCGAGAACCATCTGGTAACTCCCAATGTACAACAGCTTTTGTTTCTTGTACATTCTCTTCTCCACACCAATCACATTTTAATGTATTATTCATCTTTCTTTACACTTCCATCCATTTTTTGAATTTGCGCTTGATATTTTTTCTCTTTTAATTCATCCCTTTTTTCTCTTTTATTCTTTAATGAACTATGATCTGGATCTGTTTGGTATTGCTCTCTCTTTTTCATTCTTTCTAAATCTGCCGGGATCAGACTTTGCACTTGATCAGTCATGATACTAGCAATTCCAACTTTAGCAGCTTTATTTAAATAATCAGGATACACTAGTGAAAAATATTCTTCAGCTGTATCTTCTTTATAGTTTTCAGGCTCCGGATAAGATGTAATTACTCCCTCAAAATTTCGTAACACTGTTTTTTTACTACTTTGAGAGACGATATAGTTTGGTTGAAGAGAAATTTTACCTCCACCACCAGGTGCATCAACTACAAAGGTAGGTACTGCATAACCAGAAGTATGTCCTCGTAACCCTTCAATAATCTCTAAACCTTTTGCTACTGGTGCTCTAAAATGACCAATTCCTTCTGATAAATCACATTGATAAATATAATATGGTCTTACTCTAATTTTTACTAAGTCATGCATTAACTTTTTCATTATCGGTACACTGTCGTTAATTCCAGTTAATATAACAGACTGATTTCCAACTGGAACACCAGCATTTGCAAGCATTTCACATGCCTTCTTTGCTTCTTCAGTGACTTCAATACTCGTATTAAAATGCGTGTTTAACCATACAGGGTGGTATTTTTTTAAAATTTCGCATAGGTTTTCGGTAATCCTTTGTGGAAATACAACAGGTGCTCTAGTACCAATTCTAATAATTTCTAGATGGTCAATTGCCCTTAAATTTTTTAAAATATATTCTAAAATATTGTCATTAATTAGTAATCCATCTCCGCCTGAAATAAGTACGTCTCTTATTTCTTCATTTTGACGAATATACGCAATCGCGTCATCTAATTGTTTTTTTGGTACGCCCATTCCGATTTGCCCTGAAAATCGTCTTCTTGTACAGTAGCGACAATACATTGAACATTGATTTGTCACTAAAAATAGCACTCGGTCAGGATATCGATGCGTTAAACCTGGTACCGGACTATCCTCATCCTCTCCTAGTGGATCTTCGGAGTCATATTTTGTTTTATTTAATTCTTTACTAATTGGTACAGATTGCATACGTATAGGACAGCGAGGATCGGTAGGATTCATTAAAGAAGCATAGTATGGAGTGATATTTAAAGGAATTGTTTTTGTAGATATTCTAACTCCTTCTTCTTCATCCTTCGTTAAATCGATCACTTGCTTCAAATCGTCTAAGGTTCTTACTGTATTCGTTAATTGCCATAACCAGTCGTTCCATTGTTCTTCCGTAACATCTTTCCATAAAGGGATATCTTTCCAATGTCTTTGAGGTTTATAAAGCTGATTTTTCATTTATGGTCCTCCTTGTTTAATAGGACAATTTAATTTTAATTAGTTAAGTAGAAATTCCTAGTTATATACCTACTTCTTTATATGCACTTAATAAAAACTTGGTGAAAAGACTACTAATTGAAATCACTAAGAATGAAAAGTAAAAATGAAATAAACCGACTAACTTGTTGTTAGTCGGTATCTGTGGCTGACGCTCAATAGTTTTTAGAAATTTACAATACTTGCACCGATGATAATTAATAAAATAAATAATACAACGATTAACGCAAATCCTCCACCACATCCAAAGCCTCCGCCATAATAAGGTGAATAACCTTTCATATATATTGCCTCCTTCACTTGCTTATTAGAAATCACAATAAAGTATATGTTAGGTTCACAATCCTTGTTACATGGGCAATAGTCTATATTTTAGGTAAAATTGAATATTAATTCTCAAAGTCTTAATTTGCATCGCCACCTAACACGATTTAATCGAGTAGTGAATAAAAAAAGCCTTGAGAAAATAATTCTCAAGGCTTTATAGTATGAGTAAATTTTAAAAGAAAAGTGATAAAATAAATGTCCAAATACAAACGAATGCTAGTAATCCAAAACTATATTTTAACGTCATCTTGGTTAATGTAGATTCATTACCTGTTTCTCCTACTGCAGCTGTTGCGATTGCAATTGATTGAGGGGAAACTAGTTTTGCAATTACCCCACCAGCTGTATTGGCAGAAACTAATAACGAAGGATTTGTGCCTAAAATATTTCCAGCTGAAACTTGAATTGGAGCAAATAAAGTATTGTTATTAACTACAGAACCAGTCATAAATACACCAATCCAGCCTAAAATTGGAGATAAAAATGGAAATGCATCTCCAGTATGTGCAACCGCTTGGCTTAAAGCACTTGTTAATCCACCATAAGTCATTAATTTTGCAATACTAATGATCGCACAAATCATAAGTATCGGTACCCAAAACTCTGAAATTGTCTTTTTTAGTAGAGATAAACCTTTACTAAAATTTATTGATTTAGAAGTAAAAATAGTTACAAATGCAGCTAATAATATTGCAGTACCTGTTGCACCGATTAGATCAATGCTGACATTAATAGAGGAACCCGGTACAACGAATTTTATGACAGTTGAAGCGAGTGCTCCTCCCTCAGCAAATAAACCTTTAAATGATTTTAAGCTCCAAATTAACACGAAAATTGTAAGTAAATAAAATGGTGACCATGCTTTTATCACATCAACCATAGTATAAGATTCAGTTTTAAATTCTTTCCCTTTTAGTAAAAAAATATTTTTAGGTTGCCATTTTTTAAGAAATAATGCTAAAACACCCATAGTTAATAAAGAAGGGATAATATCTGCTAACTCTGGACCTAAAACGATTGTCATAAATGCTTGAGAAACTGTATAAGTAATAGACGTTACTAAAATTGCAGGCAGAATTTCTTTAATACCTTTAAATCCATCAATTAACCAAACTAAAAGAAATGGAATCGTAAAGTTAATAATCGGTAATGTTAATGCCGTCATAATTGAAACTTTCATTGAAGTTACACCATGTAATCCAAATGTATCAATAATTCCCACCGGTATCCCAATTGCACCAAATGCACCAGATGCACCGTTAGCTATTAAACAAAGCATTGCTGCTTGTAATGGTTTGAAGCCTACTGAAACTAGTAATACCGCACAAATTGCTATCGGTACTCCAAATCCTGCTGCCCCTTCAAGAAATGCGTTAAAGCAAAATCCAATTAATAAAAATTGAATACGTTGGTCACTTGATATCCCAACTATACTGCTACGTAAAATATCAAACTTACCTGATTCTACTGTTATTTTATATAACCATACAGCCATTACAATGATATAGCCAATCGGCCATAATCCTTGGATTGTTCCTTGAGTTACACTACCGATAGATTCACTAATAGGTAATTTAAATATTGTCAGTACGATAATAAATGTAATTCCAAGGTTTAATAATGCTGCATAAATTCCTTTCATTTTAAAAACTGTTAAGCATAAAAGAAATAAAAGAATCGGTACAGCCGCTACTAATGCTGAAATGGCAAGATTATCAAATGGATTAAAACTATCTACTAACATTTTGTTTTCTCCTTTGTTTAGGTTTATAGATTTAACATTTATTTAGTTAAAAATATCTACAAAATCTCACCTATTTATTTTTTGTTAAAAAAACTCACAAACGTTTATTTTATATTTTTTAAAATGCTGCCTAATATTATTAGTAAAAATTTTAAAATAAATATTAC
>NZ_NULG01000115.1 GCF_002577195.1 Bacillus sp. AFS041924 | reverse complement strand
CATAAAGGGTTCACTATAAACTGTAACCGGGTTTTTATATACTGTTAAAATATAAACTTCTCATAAATTTATGCGAACTTCGACGATTCATATACGAATTAGTTCACTAAATTTCATTAATTCTCTTAATAATCATTGGTACAATAACATAAGTGGAGTTGCGAATTCTTACACGAATCGCATCTCCGCTTCCTCTAAACCGAACTCGTTACTATAAAATAACCGGGTTGGTTTTAATATCCTTGTAATGATTAATTACACTAAATTGTAGCATCACCAATCGTTTTTCCACCTTTTTTATGTTGGCTTTCACTTGCTTTTGTTCTTACAACAAGATGCCAGAATGCTCTACCATCAAATGGAATAAATGGCCATAAATAAGGTGTATTTAATGTGTTTAAGCTCGCTAAGAATAGAATTAATAATGTCGATCCAATCATAAAGCCTTTAATTCCTAAAATGGCGGTAAAAATTAAAATGAAAAATTTGGCTAGTTTATTTGCAAGTGCTAGTTCATAACTTGGAGTTGCATAGGATCCAATCATCGACACTGCTGTATATAATACTACTTCAGGCTGGAACAGACCAACATCAATTGCGACTTGTCCAATTAATACCGCTGCAATAATCCCCATCGAAGTTGAAACGGCATTTGGTGTATGTATACTTGCCATTCTTAGGAACTCAATCCCCATATCAGCAATGATTAATTGTAAATAGATCGGGATGTTACTTGTTTCTTTTGGACCGATATAACTGAGTGATTTTGGTAATACCTCTGGATAATTACACAGTAGTAACCAAAAAGGTAATAAAAAGACTGACATAAAAATCCCCATATATCGACACCATCGAAGGAATGTACCGACTGAAGGAGTTTGTCTGAATTCTTCAGCGTGTTGCATGTGGTGATAATATGTTGCAGGCGTAATAATGACACTCGGAGACGTATCTACGATAATACACACATGCCCTTCTAATATATGGTTTGCAACTACATCAGGTCTTTCTGAATATCGAACTAAAGGAAATGGATTATACCCTTGCTTTAATATAAATTCCTCTAATTTCTTATCTGACATTGTAAGTCCATCGACGTGAATACCTGTAATTCGCTCTCGAATTTCTGTCACTAACTCTTTATGAGCTAATCCTTCAATATAAGATATACAAACATCAGTCTTTGAACTTTCCCCTACTTGAAGTATTTCATTTCTTAAATTCTCATCTCGAATACGTCTTCTAATTAGGCCAGTATTATTAATAATGTTTTCAGTAAATCCATCGCGTGAACCACGTACTACTCGCTCTGTGTCTGGTTCTGTTGGACCACGTCCGGGATAACTTCTTACATCAATAGCTAGGCCTTTGTCTTCTCCATCAACTAATACTACAATCAAACCAGATAATACTTTTTTAATGACATCTTCAAATGTTAAAACAATTTCTACTGATTGATGGACAATTGTATCTTCAATATTTTTAAAAAGTGGTTTATTTTTCTCAACTTTTTCTAAACCGATCAAGTCATCTAAAAATCTTTGAATAAAACTTGTATCAGTTAAACCGTTAACATAGTAAAGTTGAACTTCAACTTTATTTACAAAAATCACACGTTTCCCAATATCAAAGCTTACTCCATAACCCATTCGTTCACTTAAAGTATGAGCATTTGTAACTAGTTTATTCGTAAGATTTGTTGACTTTTTTGTCGTAGTCAGTTGAGCTCACTCCTCTCGAGGATATATTCAATTGCTTTTCTTGTAATAGGTGAACCAATTTCAATATCATCTCTACCACCCATTTTTCCAATATCACCAATTCCTAAAATAAATGGTATATTTAATTGATCTAAATTATATACAGTGTCTCCATTTATTCTTCCTAATTCAATATCAGGTACGCCATATTTATCGACACCGTATTCAGTTAAATTTCCCTCGTTATCAATACTAACATCAACTTTTGTCCATTCTTGATGATGTGTATTTGATGCTACTGCTAGTGCAGCAATCACTTCAATATGTTTATCACTTGCTACATATTTTAAAGCTTTTTCTCCAGGACCTTCTCCCATATAGCCACTGTCATCAAATAATACAAATACTGGTTCTTTTTGTGCTTGCATTATGATTTCAACCATTCTCTTTCCCGAGAACTTTGTGGGATTACCTTGCGATTGTGATATTGTGCACCCACCAAATTGTTTGGCCAAATGCTCAATACTCCGATGTGCATATACATCTCCGTCGGTTACGATAATGATCCTTTTCTTTTTCATAAATTAACCTTTTGGCTTAAAAATAAGAGCAATTATAAATGAAAATAAAATTGCTGCTGAAATGCCAGATGAAGTTAATGAAAAAATCCCCATACCTATTCCAATGAAGCCGTGCTCATTTGCTTCCGCCATCGCTCCATGTAATAAAGAATGGCCAAAACTCGTAATTGGAACGGTTGCACCAGCACCTGCAAATTTTATTAGCTTATCGTATATGCCAAAACCATCTAAGATTGACCCAATCACAACAAATATGCACATCACATGACCTGGTGTTAATTTGGTGAAATCAAATAACAATTGACCAACTACACAAATTAGACCTCCTACTATAAAAGCATTAACAAAATCCATCTGAACACCTCCTAACAGCTTTCAAAAACAACAGCATGCGAAATAGTTGGAATTGATTCATTTTGTTGAATCATTGTAGGACTTAAAAGAGCTCCTGTTGCAGCTACTAAAATTCGTTTATATGTTCCTTTATTTAATTCTTGAAATAAATGACCATATGTTACGACCGCTGAACATGCGCATCCACTTCCACCAGCGAAAACCTCTTGATTTTCACGATCATAAATTAGCAATCCACAATCATTATATTTCCCTGCCATATCGTATCCTTCTTCTCGAACAAGCTGCTCGCAAATCGGTGCTCCAACAGCCGAAAGATCTCCAGTTACAATAAAATCATAATCATCAGGTGTCGTATTTGTGTCCTTAAAGTGTTGTACGATTGTATAGGCTGCAGCTGGTGCCATCGCCGATCCCATGTCGAATGGATCTGTCAGCCCTAAATCTTGAACTGTTCCGATTGTGGCGCACTTTACTTTTATTTTGCTTTTTTTGTTTGAAAGGAGAATACTGCCTGCCCCGGTTACTGTAAATGTTGCTGTATCTGGTTTTTGTCCACCATATTCTGTAGGATATCTATATTGCCTCTCAGCAGTAGCATTATGGCTGCTTGTTGCTGCTAATGTCATTTTTGCGTATCCACTATCGATTAGTTGCGCTCCAAGTGCAGCCGTTTCCATTGAAGTTGAGCATGCGCCAAACATACATAAAAATGGAAGCTGCAATTCCCTCGCCATAAAGTTTGCAGTAACATTTTGATTTAATAAATCACCAGCTAGAAATACATCAATATCCTCAACGTTTTTATTTGCTTTCTTTAGTACTGTTGAAATTGCATTTCTCATTAATGCTCTTTCTGCTAATTCCCAATTATCTTCATTACAATGAAGGTCTTCATAAGCATAATCAAATGTACCAGCTAGTAGTCCTAAGTTTTCTCTTGGACCAACAGCAGTTCCTGACGCTTGAACATAAACTCCATTTTTAAATTCCCATGTTTGCTTTCCAAGTATAGCCATACTAATCACCTCCTAAAAAAATGCTTTAAATGCATAACGTATCATTCCGACAATGTATGCAGATACAACTCCATAAACAATTACACAACCAGCAAGCTTAAACATATTTGTTGCTACCCCTAATACGAGTCCTTCACTTCTATGTTCCATAGCTGCACTAGTCATAGAGTTAGCAAAGCCTGTAACAGGAACGGCTGATCCTGCACCAGCAAATTGCCCGATTTTATCGTATATACCTAATCCCGTAAGTAAGCTAGAAATTAATACAAGTGTTGCTACCGTTGGATCACCAACATTTTTTTCTGTAAAGTTAAAGTAGTTAATATAGATTTTTGTAATACACTCACCTAAAAAACAAATACAACCACCAACTAAAAAAGCTTTAATACAATTTTTTAATACAGGCTTTTTTGGTTGGTATTGTTTTATATTCTCTTTATAATTAGCTTTTAATTTACCACTCATTACATCCACCCTTTACTCTATAAAATATATCCAATGAAATAATGACCCAAAAACTTTACCTAATGCGATTGCCATTAATAAGTACACTATTTTCTTTTGAATTCCAATCCTTTTTGCTAAGATCGGAAAAACGTTTAAAACCTCGGTTAATGCTGCTGCTAGCATTCCAATAAAAATGCCTGCCAATAGCCCTATGAAAACAGAAAAAATATTTGGCAAATTAAAAACAGTATTTCTCAAACTAATCCAACAGCCAAAAATTGCTCCTAAAATTACGGCAAACTCATAAGCGCGAATTTTTTTTACCGTTTTTGTTATTTGTGTTAGTCTTGGAATAATACCTATAACGGATAAAAATGCTACAAACCCAGTACCAACAGCAATACCGCCTGAAAAACCAACAAATACGATAAATAAGTCTCTAATCATCAGTGTTCACACTTTTGTTTGGCTTTTTATTTTCGTTTACTAGCACATATTCATCCATTGAGCGTTGATACTGAAACATCTCTACTTCTAATGGACTCGGCTCTTCGTTTAATCTAGTTTTAAACCATTGATTAAAAAATAAAATCATCCCAATTCCTAACCCAAAAGAATAAGGTACTTGAAGTAATAATGGCTTAGGATTATATTCTCCTGTAATCATATAGTAAATTCGTTGTTGAACTTGCTGCATACTAACATCTTCATGAAAATAAATAATCGCTAGAGATGAACCTGCAAATAACAAAATCCATACGAAACAAAATAAAATAAAATGATCCTTTGAAACTGCATTTTTAAGTTCGATAATACACATGGTCACTCCAACAAGTTCAAACGAAATGTCAGGATCAATTTCTTGAATTAATGGTAAAAGCTCGAGAATATCAATAACAGTATGTGTACCATCCTCCTTTTTTGATTCATGTACAATGATATTTCTGATTGGATTTAAATCAATATTAATCCCTTGTAATCGTGCAATATCTCCTAGGTGTACACGATTACCTACTTGTACAACGACTCGATTAAGTAATTTAATGTATAATACCTTTTTCATACTTTCCCCTCAGTTTCGAAGCTTTATGAATTCAATTACATCTAGTATGTGAAAACTTCCCAAAAATATAAGCGTTTAGGAGTATTAAGCAAAAGGATATAGGATGAAAACAAGAGGAGAATTAAACTTAATAGACGAGTAATAAAGTACATTTAGGACCATGATCGGGTGAAAAATACTTGATAAATTGTAGGCGGTCATTAAAAAATAGGCTCTGTATAAATTGTTGATTTTAGTTAAATTNNAAGTACCTGGAATGGAAAATCAGCAGTCTTTTTTAACAGAGCCAAAAAATAAAAAAGCTGAAGAATCGTATAGTTTTAATTACGATTCTTCAGCTTAAAATAGCTCAAGATGATCATTTAATTTTGTCTTTCATTTGTTGGAGAATCTTTTTCTCAAGTCTTGATACTTGCACTTGTGAAATTCCTAATCGTTCAGCAACTTCTGATTGAGTTTGATCTTTATAATATCTTAAATAAACGATTAATCGCTCTCGATCATCTAGCTGTTTTATCGCTTCTTTTAATGCAAATTTTTCAAACCAATTTGTTTCATGGTTATCAGCAATTTGATCTAACAATGTAATAGGATCACCATCATTTTCATACACCGTTTCATGAATTGATGAAGGAGCTCTACTAGCTTCTTGTGCAAGTACAACATCCTCTGGTGTAATTTCCATATGAGTAGCAATCTCATTAATTGTAGGCATTCTTCCAAGCGTTTTACTTAGTTCTTCTTTTGCTTTTCTAATCTTATTATTCGTTTCTTTTAATGAACGACTTACTTTAACCGTTCCATCATCTCGAATAAATCGTTGGATTTCTCCGATAATCATCGGAACAGCGTATGTAGAAAATCGTACATCATAAGATAAATCAAATTTATCTACTGATTTCAATAAACCGATACAACCAATCTGAAATAAATCATCTGGTTCGTATCCGCGGTTAATAAAGCGCTGAACAACTGACCATACCAGTCTCATGTTGTGCCCGACGATGCTGTCTCTAGCCTGTTGATCTCCATCCTGACTACGCTTGATTAACGCTTTTAATTCACTATCCTTTAACTGCGCACGGGGTTGATCTTGCTTGACTTCTACGTCCATAGGCGATTCTCCTTAATTACTCAAAACATTGCTATTTGATAAGTACTTTTTAACCGTAATCGTAGTCCCAACATTAATAGTCGACACAACTTCACATTGATCCATGAAGTTCTCCATAATCGTAAAACCCATACCCGATCTTTCTAAATCTGGTTTTGATGTATATAAAGGTTGCATTGCTTCATCTAAATCAACAATACCAATTCCTTCATCTCGAATTGTTAAAGTAACTGTCTGATCTTCAAGAAGAACTGAAATATATACGATGCCTTCAGGATTTTTTTCATATCCATGAATAATCGCATTTGTAACAGCTTCAGAAACAACAGTTTTAATTTCAGTTAATTCATCTAAAGTAGGATCCAGCTGTGTAATAAATGCAGCTACCGTTACTCGAGCAAATGATTCATTTTGACTTAATGCGGAAAATTGAAGGTTCATTTCATTTCGCATTATGCCACCCCCAATACATTAAGTCCATTTGACTCATCATCAGCTAAATGAACAATCTTAAATAATCCCGACATATCAAATAACCTTTTAATTGATGGGGAAATTGAACATACAGCCATTTCTCCACCTTTATTTCGAATAACTTTATATCTACCTAAAATTACACCTAATCCAGAACTATCCATAAATGTTAAATGCTCAAGATTTAATAAAATATGTTTGATAGTCTGTGACTCTAATACCTCATTTACTTGTAAACGTAAATCTTCTGCAGTGTGATGATCTAGTTCCCCTGCAAGTCTTACACAAAGGATTGCATTTTTCACTTCAAGTTCAATATTAAGACTCACTACAATAACCTCCTTATTTGACGGTTATTGAAAGTTTCGTTAAAACTAAACTGAATTCCTTCATGCTGACAAAACTAGTGGTAAAACGCCAAATCTTTCTGTAATACTCGAAATTAGTCGAAAAAAATTAGTTGAATCCCCCAACTGTACGCTTAAATAAGTCGTACCAGCTAGCTTTACTTACTGACTTATTCGCAACTAATTCTGTTTTAGATAAAACTTTACTTCCTTGTTTTAAGACTAAAACGCCTACAACTTGACCCTTTTGAATTGGTGCTTGTATATTTTTACTCAACTTAATATCTTTTGTTAGTTTATTGATCGCTTCTCCCTTTTTTAGAACAACTGAAACAGGGCTTTTCGTAACAACATTTACATCCTTAGACTTACCTTTACTAATATTTAGTCTTTTAACATTCTCACCTTGTTTAATTAATTGCTTTACTTGGTATTGATTAAATGCGTAATCAAGCATATTCGTCATTTGCGCATTTCTTTCTTTTGAAGTTGGTGCACCCATAATTACACTAACTACTCGCATATTATTCTTTTTCGCTGTTGCAGTTAAACAATATTTCGCTTCTGCTGTAAATCCAGTTTTTAATCCATCAGCTCCTGGATAAAAACGAACTAACTTATTTGTATTAACTAACCAAAATTGTTTTTCAGTATCTTTTCTCAAATAGTCCTCATAAGTACCAGTAAACTTTGTGATCAAAGGATATTTTAAAAGCTCTCTACCCATAATTGCCATATCATACGCTGATGAATAATGTCCAGGAGCTGGAAGCCCTGTAGGATTTTCAAAGTGCGTATTTTTAAGTCCTAACTGTTTAACTTTTTTATTCATTAAATCGACAAACGCCTCTTCTGTACCGGAAATTTTCTCTGCCATTGCGACTGATGCATCATTCCCAGATGCAATTGCAATCCCTTTTAGCATTTCCTTTACTGTCATCTCTTCGCCTGGCTCTAAAAAGATTTGTGAGCCTCCCATTGATGCAGCATGTTCACTTGTCATTACTTTCTCATCTAACTTAAGTTTTCCTTTGTTAATTTCTTCCATAATTAAAAGCATCGTCATGATCTTAGTCATACTTGCTGGTGGAAGCTCTTTTCTCGCTTCTTTTTCATATAAGATTTCCCCAGTATCTTGTTCAATAATGACAGAAGACAATGCATTTCTTGCCAAGCTTACATCACTATTTTTTGTCTCTCTTGCATTAACTTTTGGTAGTGATAATGAAAAGATCATCACACTACTTAAAAGAGTTAGTACTACCTTTTTCATTTTTAACCCTCCATTCTTTTCATACATATTTTTTCCAAATATAAGTAGTTTAATCAAACACTACAGAAAATATTAGAAAGAATGGAACTATTTACATACGTAACAACATATGATATAAGTAAGGTGTATCAAACATACCCATACACTTAATACACTTAATACACTTAATACACATTGATTTTATTTTTGAGGTGGTGATCGCTTGATTATTATTTTAGACCCACGAAGCCATTTACCTATTTGGGAGCAAATTGTTCTACAAACAAAAGAACAAATGCTTAGAAAGATTTTGGTAACTGGTGACAAACTTCCTTCCGTACGTGAATTAGCAACAACTTTAGTGATAAACCCAAATACGGTTAGTAGGGCTTATCAAGAACTAGAGCGCACTGGAGTCATCGAAACTATTAGAGGGAAAGGAACTTTTGTAATTGGTTTAACAAAAGAATCCGTTTCTACTGATACCCTTTTAAAATATAAAAATAAACTGTCAAATTTATTAATTGAAAGTTTAACGGATGGCATTGAAGAGGAAGAAATAATCAGTTGGGTAAAAGAGTTTTATTCTAATAAAGGAGCTGAATAAATTGCTGAAAGTCCATCATTTAAGTAAAAAGCTAGATGAAAATGAAATTTTAAAAAATCTAGATTTCCAAATAGAGCAAGGGAAAATCACAGGTTTAATCGGTAGAAATGGAGCTGGTAAAACGACACTTTTAAGAACAATAGTTGGAATTTTATCTCCAGATGAAGGTTCTATTCTAATTGATGACGTAGATCTTAACAAATCTCCTATTTCTAGAAGACAAATAGCCTTTATGAGTGATTCAACTAATTCTATTAAACAATATACCGTGAACGAACTAATCACTATTTATGAAAATTCATATCCAAACTTCAATAAATATAAGTTTATTGAATCATTAAATAAATATAATTTACCCAACACATCTCTTCGTAAATATTCAAAGGGAATGAAAACACTCATCTATTTATTATTAACCTTTTCTACCGGTGCAAAATATGTCATTTTAGACGAACCAACAAATGGCTTAGACCCTGTCGTTAAGCGGACAGTATTGCAACTAATCATTGAGTATGCAAGTTCAAACTCAGTCGGTGTCTTGATTTCTTCGCATCACCTTGCCGAACTCGAAAAAATAATAGATCAATATTTATTTATGAAAGATGGAAGAATAAATTCGATTTCCACAATGGAAGAAAGTACGAGCCAATATTATAAATTACAAGTAGCATTTGAAAATGGATTACCTAAACAATTTGAAGATGACCCATCAATTTCTGTCTTCTCGAAAACTGGTAAAGTAGCAATTATCATTATAAATGGAAACAAAAACGAATATATAAAACGAATGGAAAATGAAAAGCCACTTCTTATAGAAGAACTTCCATTAACATTAGAGGATTTATTTTTTATTAACGATGGAGGGGAATTATATGTTTAGTAAAGCATTATGGTTAATACATTCTAAACAATCTAGGCTTGCACTCATTTTATTATATCTTGTTTATCTAATCATCGTGCCATTTAGCTATTACAATAACACGGATGATTTAAGTAGATCATTACTGACAAATCCGAGTAATCCCGAACTATATATCTCTGACTTTAGTATGCTATCATTTATTTCACCAATCATCGTTTTAATTTTAAGTATATTATTAATCGGAATTGGACGAAATACAGGTAGTATCGATTTCCAATTTTCTCTTCCTTTCTCACCAAAACAGCTTTATCTGTCAAAATGGTTGTTTGGAATTGCTCATATTTTTATGGCTACTGTTGGATTAATTATTTTAACTTTATTAATCCATTACAATACGAATCTTCATAAGTATATTGATGCTTCGTCATTTGGAGTCATTTTTACTGTCATTTTCTTATTTTCGATAACTTTTTTTACAATCGGCCTAACAATTGGTACGATTACAGGCCATTATTTTTCCCAAACACTGTTTACTATTTTTACAATTTTTTCACCTATTTTTCTATATTTTAGTGTCTATTCAAATTTAAAGGGAATCTTTAACTATGAATTATCATACAACACTTTTGAACAAAGGATATCTAATTGGTCTATTCCCTATCAGGCAGGTTCATTATCAATTTCAAAAAATTTCGATGAAAAAGTATTTCATTATCCAACTTTCGATTATGGGAATTTGACAGTCATTATCCTGTATCTAGTCCTCTTTTTACTAATTGGTTTATTATGCTTTAGTAGAAATGCAAATGTTAATAACGGTAAATTATTTGTCTATAAAAAGTTCGGCATATTCGTTAACATCTTATTTGTCTATTTTTCAGCGACATTAATCGCTTTATTTACTTCTACAATCGCAAACGGAAATAATACGATTATCTACTTAATTGGATTAATAATTGGTACGGTAGTCGGGTTTTTCTTCTATAAGCGATTAAATAAATTTTTTGATTGAGTTTAGCAGCCAAAAAAAGCCCTGATTCATATTTAAGAATCAGGGCTTTTTTTGTTAAGCTATAAAATTTAATGCAAATCTTACAAAGAATAATGCTGCAATTGCTACCATGTATGGTGTGATTTCAGTTTTCTTACCAGCTGCCATTTTAACTAATGGATAAGCAATAAAACCAAATGCAATTCCGTCAATAATACTATATGTTAAAGGGATGAATGCTAAAATTAAGAAAGCTGGTATAGCTTCAGTAGGATCATCCAATTGAATATCTTTAATATGTTTAACCATTAATGAACCAATAATAATTAAGATAGGTGCAATAGCAGATGTTGGGATATATGCTATTAATGGCATAAACAGTAAACATCCTAGAAATAAAAATCCAGTTACAACAGATGTAAGTCCTGTTCTACCACCCGAACTAATACCTGCACTTCCTTCAACAGCAATGACAGTTGGACTTGTTCCAAGTAGACCGGATAATAGTATGCCAAACCCAGTACCTTGAATAACCTTTTGTTGCTTATGCTCTTGGTTCATCATACTTAATTGTCCATGAATAATACCGATTGATTCAAATAATATAACCATTGTTAACGAAAATACTGCAATCCAAAATGAAAAACTCATAATATGAGTAAAGGTCAGTTGTCCGACAACTTCACTTGCAGATTTCATTGTAATATTAGTGGTATCATGCGCTTTTTCAATTCCACCATGTAATATGAAAGAAATGATTGTACCGGCTATTACTGTAATTAAAAAGTTTGCTGGTACATTTTTAATAAATAGATAAATCGCAATAGCTAGAGTAATTATTGTTGCTAAAACATCAACGTTTGCAAAGTTAGCGATCGATACAAACGTATCTTCATTTTTTACAACAATGCCACCCTCTTGAAGCCCGATAAACGTTAAGAAAAATCCAATTCCAACTGTAATTGCACTTTTAAGTGATAATGGAATCGCAGTTGTTAATTTCTTAATTAATTTTGTGAATGATAAAATGGATAATAAGATTCCACTTACAAATACGACAGCAAGTGCCTCTTTCCAATTCATTCCCATTTCTCCAACCATTGTATAAGTAAACAATGCGTTGATGCCCATTCCTGGAACTAAAACCAATGGTGAATTACTCCATAATCCCATCATAACGCTTCCAAAGAAAGCTGAAAGAATTGTGGCAATCATTGCACCCTGGAACGGTATACCTGCATCATGCAAAATTGTACTATTCACGGATAAAATATAAACAAGTGTTAAAAATGAAACAACACCTGCAATAAACTCCGTTTTAATGGTCGTACCGCTACCTTCAAGATTAAATTGTTTGTTTAATAGATTTTTCAAAGAAATTCCTCTCTTATTGTGTCTCCCTCTCCCACCCATGCAACAAGGCACGATTAAAATTATACTAAAGATTATCAAATAATTAAACAAGAAAATAATTTTCTTTCTCATTATTCATGAGTGAAATATGGTGCTAACATAGTTCAATCAGTTGAGTAATAAAATAAATGACTTAAATTGATGGATGAACGCCTTGCAATAAACATTAGGTCTTTGTGGTGCTTTTCATTTGTAATCTTTTTTTATAAGTTCTTAGCATTTTCCATTCCAGGTACTTCGCTTTCCATTTCAATTAGTCTCGA
>NZ_NULG01000114.1 GCF_002577195.1 Bacillus sp. AFS041924 | reverse complement strand
GAAGAGCGGGGTTACCATCGACGGTAATGAGCACCGCTTTAGCAGGCGAAACAACGAAGAAAGCGAGCGTTTGGCGGGCAATGTGACAGATGAAAATTTTATCTGTTATTAACTTCATACGCTGTTCTAATTCCAGCTTCAATTGCACCTTCCATCCAGCCAGGTGTGGTAGATGAATGAGAACCAGCGAAATGAATTCTTCCCTCAGGAGTACTAATAAATTGACCTAATTCTTTAATTTGATCAGGTTTAAACATAACAAATGCTCCCCCAGAATAAGGAAATTCATTCCAATCATGTGAATAACCTATTAAAAATTCATTAAACACTTCACTTCCAAAGATATAAGATAGATCGTTTAACGCAATTTTTATACGTTCTGCTTGTGTCATATTATTCCAAATACTAGAATCATCCTCCCATGTATAACTCGCTAACATAATCCCTGTATTTACTGAATCTCCTGGTCTGTGACTAGGGAAATATGAAAACTTTATCGGTAGGTCAGTAGTTAATTTACCACCACTTATTCCATATTTTTCCCAAAATCTAGTTTTAAATTGAAGAGCTATTTTAGTTGAGTTTGCATAATGTATTTTTCTAATAACTTTTCTTTTTTCATATGAAATAGACTCAAAGGGAAGTAGGTCTACAAAATTTAATAAAGAAAATGGAATTGTTGAAATAACAAAGTCACTTTTAAGTTGGTGCTCTGTATTAAGAATTTGATTTTCAGTATATATTGTTACGTTTGATTCTTGTTGAATAATTTTTTTAACTCTTTGATTCGTAACAATATGGTCTTTAAGTTGTGGCAAAAATCCATTAATAAGCTGATCTGTTCCCCCGGTAATTTCATAAAGTTTTAAGTCTTTTGATATGAGGATTAAAACTTCCCTTAATATCGATGTAAATGCAAGTTCGGAAAACCCTTCTAATCCAACCATTGTTTCAACGAAGTTAATGGCTTCAGTAGTTAAGGAAACACCAACAGGGTTATATTTTAAAAAGTTTGCCATTGAATAATGATCATACAATTTAATAATGACTTCCCAATTTTTTTCAGGATCTTGATTAATAAAATCAATTACTGGACCGACTGCTAGTAAGAGTAACTCTAAAGCAGTTTTTCCTTTTTCACTTTCTGAGACTTTAAAATTTAATTGATCTGGATTCGCTTTATAATTATTTTCATTTGTTAATACGTTATTGATGAAAATAAGATCATTTGGAGTACTATTAATGAATTCATTTACTGGTAAATTAAATTTTTTTATATATTCAAATACTAAATGATGAAAAGAGGGGATACGCATTGCACCAAGATCTACATATTGATTATTTATAAATGGTTCTCTTTTTGTGTAAATTCTCCCACCTATTCTGTTATTTGCTTCAATAATGGTAACTTTATGACCAGCATCTTTTAAAAGTGAAGAAGCAACTAGACCAGAGATTCCTGAACCAATTATGGTTACGTGTTTTGGTGAATTCGTTTTTGGTAGTCCATTTTGAATTATGTATAGCATTTGCTCCATAGAAAGCAGTAATTTTTGAATCAAAGATATCACCTCAACTCAAATTATAAAGTCTTAATAAAATGTTATTCGTTTACAAGTTGAAGTAGAATTTTAAAAAAATTTTAATCAAACGTAAAACAAAATTTAGAAGTAATTGAAAATAGTCATATATGATTTATATAAAAAAACACAAGGAAAAATAAATTCCTTGTGCCTGAGTGTAGACAAAGTCCCAAAAATTTGATTCTCAGACTGATTGCAAGCGCTTGTCTTTCGAGGCGCGAAGCCTGATGAGGAGCGGAGTTACCCTAAACGGTAATGAGCACCGNNGAAAGCGAGCGTTTGTCAACAGTCTGACACAAGGAAAAATAAATTCCTTGTGCTCTTTCATTATAGTAATGATTTCGCTTCGTATTCAGCTGCTTTTAATAGTAAATCAACTATATGCACGACTTCTACACGATCTGATTGATTTTCTCGGTCTACACCTAGCTTCATTTGAAGTAAGCATCCAGGGTTAGCAGTTACAATTGTAGTAGCTTGCGTTTTTGTTGCTTGCTTCATCTTGTAATCTAGTATTTGCATTGACATTTCTGATTCGACGATATTGTAAATACCAGCTGAACCGCAACAACGGTCTGCGTCTTTCATTTCGTGATAGTACACATTTTGAATGGACTTCAATAGCGTTCTTGGAGCGGAAGCAGTTCTCATGACATTTCTTAAATGACATGAATCTTGATACGTAATAATTTGTTCTGGCAAACTTAGTTTTACTTTTTTATGAAATTCAACTTCCACTAGGATTTCTGATATATCTTTTAGTTTATTTTTAAATGAAATAGCTCGATCTTTCCAATTTGGATCATCTTTAAGAAGGTGATCGTAGTCAATTAGGAAGCCACCACAGCCACCTGCATTTGTGATAATATAGTCTACTCCAAGATTTTCGAAAGCCTCGATATTTTTTCTTGCCATATCTTTTGCAATTGATTTTTCACCGCTATGTCCATGTAATGCACCACAGCATGCTTGATC
The DNA here is from genome assembly GCF_002577195.1 of Bacillus sp. AFS041924. Taxonomy (GTDB): domain Bacteria; phylum Bacillota; class Bacilli; order Bacillales; family Bacillaceae_G; genus Gottfriedia. The sequence goes on along the minus strand of NZ_NULG01000114.1, from coordinate 14,396 downwards.
TTTTGGAATAACAATTTCACAGCCAGCTAATTGTAAAAGCTTCATCGTGGCATTGTTTGTGTCTAGGAACATTGTATCCATTAAACATCCAGAGAAAAATGCAACCTTCTTAACTTTTTCTTTTAATGGAGGTAAATAATCAGGTCGTGATTTCATTTGTTTCATAGTAGGAACCTTTGGTAAAACCTTTTCCATTGCAGATAAATTGTTTGGAATAAGCTTCATGATTCCAGCTTTTCTTGCAACGACTTGAAGGCCTGTTCGTTGATATAACCCTAAAAGACCTACTGCTAATCTCATACGCTTTTGGTGTGGAAACAGTTCTTTAAATACGACTTTACGTACAGCACGTGCAGGAAGAGAATGTTTTTTGTGTTGCGCAATAATATCTCTTGCTTCTTCTAGTAAATGACCGTATTTTACACCAGAAGGACAAACGGGCTCACATGCACGACAGCCAAGACAAAGCTCAAGTGTACGTTCCACATCCTCATCTGGTTCAATTAAACCGTCCGTTACTGCTTTCATTAGAGCGATACGTCCACGTGGTGAGTGCGATTCTTTTTGGCCAGATTCAATATAAGTTGGACAGCTAGGTAAACAAAAACCGCATCGCATACAGTTTAAAAGCTCGTCTTCGTTCATACGTTCTTTAAATTGTAGACCAATCGCTTGTTGTTCTTTAAGTGTTGTCATTTTGACACCACCATTCTTTTACGACTATCTTTTGCAAAGACTTTACCAGGGTTCATAATGTGATTTGGATCTAAAGCTGATTTGACAGCAAGCATTGCGTTAATGCCTTCTTTACCTAGCTTTAATTCGAGGTAAGGTGCTTTTACGATTCCAACACCGTGTTCACCTGTGATCGTGCCGCCTAGTTCAATTGCCTTTTCAAATATCTCTGCAAATGCCTCTTCTACACGTTCCATTTCTTCATGGTCACGAGCATCCGTTGGACATGTAGGATGTAGATTACCGTCACCCGCATGACCGAATGTACAAATTTTTACATTATGTTTTACTGCAATTTCATTAATTGCAGTAACCATTTCAGCAATTTTTGAACGAGGTACAGTTGCATCCTCTAAAATTGTTGTCGGTCTTAATTGTGCAAGAGCTGAAAGAGCAGAGCGTCTAGCCGTACGTAATGCTACTGCTTCTTCTTCGGACTTTGCTACACTAACTGAACTACATTTTTCCTGCAGACAGATTGATTTTATTAATTCGATATCTCTATTTACAACTTCTCCGGGACCATCTTGTTCAATTAATAAAACGGCTTTTACATCGGTCGGTAGCCCGATCTGCGCAAAGTTTTCCACAACTTCTAGAGTAGGTTGATCCATAAATTCAAGAGAAGTAGGAATAATTTTATTCGCGATAATTTTAGATACAGTTTTAGCAGCATCCTCTAAGCTATCATATAATGCAAGCATTGTTTTTTTCGTTTCTGGCATTGGAATAAGCTTTAAAGTAGCCTCAGTAATAATACCTAATGTTCCTTCAGAACCAACAAATAGACGTGTAAAATCATATCCTGCAACGTCTTTAGCTAGTTTTCCGCCAGTTCGAATAATGTCTCCGTTTGCTAATACGATTTCAAGAGCAATAACATAATCACGTGTTACGCCATATTTTAATCCGCGTAAGCCACCTGAATTTTCATTAATATTTCCGCCAATCGTAGAAATTTTCATTGAGCTAGGATCTGGTGGATAAAATAATCCTTTTTCTTCGATTGTATTGATCATATCAAGGGTAATGACACCAGGTTGAACAGTAATTGTTAAGTTTTCTTCATCGATCTCAAGAATATTATTTAAATGCTTAAATAGTAAAACGATTCCGCCGTCTGTTGGACAAGTACCACCACATAAATTCGTTCCAGAGCCTCTAGGTACAATCGGAATGTGGTTTTCGTTACAAATTTTCACAACTTCGGATATTTCCTTAGTAGAACGAGGACTAATGACAGCATCCGGAAGTGATTGCAAATTTGGTGTAGCGTCGTAAGAATATACGAGTCTTTCTACTTTTGAATCATCATAATTTTCTTTTCCAACAATTGCTATAAAGCTTTGAGCAATGTCTTTTGTAATCATAACTAAATTCCCCCCATTATCTTAATTCAAGTATAAAGAGTTAGTAGATGAATTTACTATAGAGGAACATACAGAAAAAACACCTATTATCGGTGTTTTTTTGTAGAATCATCTAGTAGGTATGTTCCTATATACAATTTAGATAAATCTCGGATGTCTTTAGGATTTAGTTTCGTTAATTCAGTAATTTTACTTAGGCGATACAGAAGTGTGTTGATATGAATATGTAGTGATTGTGCGGTATTTTTAAGAGATTGGTTATGGTTTATATACTCTTTAATTGTAATAAATAAATCTTCTTCTTTTATTATCGGTGCAATAGTACGGTCTATAAATGTTTTCTTAATCTCTTGTGAAAGTTCCTGTAGTATTAAATCAATTGTTAAATCTTCATCATAAATAATTGAACTTGTTTTTAATGCAACTTTTAATGAACGAGCTGCTTGATGGTATGATTGATGTAATTGTTTTGGGGGAATTGTTTGCCCAACACCTGCAGCGATGGGTGAATTTAATCGACTTTTTATGATTTCATATAGATCATTGATTCTTTGTAGTTTATGAATATCTTTTTGGGAGTCATCAACCTTCATTAAGAATACAATTCGATTATTGCCCCAACGAACAAATACGTCATCTTTATTTCGATTTGTTAAATCTATTATTAGTTGTCTTGTATCAATTGGAAGTATATTTGAATTTTCCCATTCGAATATGATAACTTGCCTTAAAAAATTCAAATCAATATTTAGCATAGTAGAACGCTCGTAAAAATGTTCATCCCACTCAATATGTTGAATCCAATCAAATACAAATACTTCAAGAGCTCTTTGTTGTAGATCAATTTGATCCGTATAATAGTTTTCTCTTATTAATAATTCTGTCATTCTACGAAGCATTTCTCCAAAAGGTGAAATTTGCTCGGGATTTCCTGTAATTCCAATCACTCCGACTATTTCATTTTGAAAATAAATAGGAAGATTAATACCAGCCTTTACTCCATTTAATCGGTTTTCATCATCAGATGTAATCGTAAACGTTTTTCTCTCATTAATTGCAATTAAAGAGCCTTCATGAAATGTGCCAGTTCGTGTTGGGTCTGTACTTGCTATAATAATGCCCTCTGTATTTATAATAATAATATCCTCGTGGATAAGTTTCCTAACTTCGTTTATGATTTTTAAAGCTAACTCATCAAGTACCATGGTTTTCTCCAATCACAATAGTTAATACTAGTATAAAGAAAAATTTCGTTATTTCTACTATATGTTATACAATTTAGTTTGTGAAAAATGATAAAAGTTATGTCTTAGGGAAAGGGAGTACAAGTTTCAATTGGAACGAATACATATTAGTTAGTTAAAGGAGTAAGAGATGAACAATTATAAATTAATCATTCAATATGACGGGGCCCGTTATAAAGGTTGGCAAAGGCTTGGTAATGGTGAAAATACAATTCAAGGTAAAATCGAAAATGTACTATCTGAAATGGTAGGAAGACAAATTGAAATTATTGGAAGCAGTCGGACGGATGCAGGTGTGCATGCATTTGAGCAGGTTGCTAATTTTAAAATAAAAGAAAGCTTACCTGAATTAGAAGTTAGAAATTATTTAAATCGTTATCTACCTAATGATATTAGTATAAAAGAAGTTTCCATGGAATCAGACCGTTTTCATTCAAGATATAATACTAGCGCTAAAACGTATTTATACAAAATTTGGAATGAAGAATATTCGAATCCATTTATGCGCAAATATAGTATGCATGTAGAAGAAAAACTAGATCTCAAATTAATGAAGGCTGCCGCAAAATACTTTTTAGGTGAGCACGATTTTACAGCATTCTCAAATGCCAAGTCTAAGAAGAAATCGATGGTTCGAGAAATTTACTCAATTGATTTTGAAAAGAAAGATGGATTTATTCAAATCAGAATAAGCGGAAATGGGTTCTTATACAATATGGTTAGAAAAATTGTAGGAACACTGATTGATGCTGGCGCTGGTAGGTTAAATGCCGATCATATACCGAAAATAATTGATTTGAAGGATCGAGGACAAGTGAGTAATCTTGCAGACCCAGGCGGATTATACTTGGAGCAAATAGAATTTAAGTCATAACTACAGTAATAAAAAAGCATTGGAATTTTTAGTTATTCCGATGCTTTTTATTTTTTAGATAGTCTATTTATTTGATATCTTCTACCAAATAAGCTCTTTCTTTAAGATGAACGTTGGATTCCCCTTAATGAACTGCATCGCTCCGATTACAATTACTGCACCTAACTGAAATATAGATAGTTTGCGATAATTGGGGGAGTAAGAGGATGCAAATAAATAAAAGGAAATGAATCTTATAAAAAAGGTTCATTTCCTTTATTTGTCATTTGAAAATTAAAATCCACCGGTTCCGTGATTAAACATCCAGTGGATGCCGAATTTGTCAGTTAGACTGCCATAAGCTTTACTCCAAAAAGTTTCTTGAAGCTCCATTTCTACTTTCCCGCCATCACTTAATTTAGTGAAGACAGATCTAAGTTCATCTAGATCTTCACTTAAGAAAGATAGATGAATATTATTTCCTTGGTTAAAAGGGAAACCAGGGAATGTATCTGAGAACATAACGTTACTACCGCTAATGTTAAGTCTTGTATGCATAACTAAATTTTTTGCTTCTTCTGGTAGTGGGTACTCAGGGTTTGGTGGTGCTTCACCAAACGTCATGATTTTTGGTGTTTCTGTGTTAAATACAGTTGCATAGAATTCAACTGCTTCGCGAGTATTTCCATTAAAGTTTAAATAAACATCGATTGGCATTTAATTCACTCCTATTTGTTATGTATTTAAAAGCCTACAAATCCATTCTATCCATAAAAAGGTAATTTAACAATTAAAGATTTGTGAATTGTGTGAAATATTCTGATTTTATTTTTTGAGGGAGATAATACGTAATTAAAAATCGCAAATAAAAATGTGGAATCGCAAATAAAATCGTAGAATCGCAAATAAACATCTCAAAACGATCAAGATTGAGTCAATTTTATTAAATAATCCATCAAAATGAAGTGTTTTTTAGTCATAGGTCTATTATTTATAAAAAAACTGCCCCATTTTATACCTACTCATGAACAATACAAGCGATTATGTAAGAAATACGTAAAAACTTGTCGCAATTATAGTAAAGACGGATTATCCGGTGAATACAATAGAGTATATTTTTACCTATTCTAAAAAGAGTAGTTCTTAATGGAGGTATAAAAATTGCTTCATATATTCTATTAAACCTTAAAATGTCTCACCTATTCTGTTGATTTTCCCGATTTAATACGGTTTTTTCGAATATCCTCGACTGAATACGTCAAAAACTTCTCTTTTTCTACTTGAATTTTTTAAGTTCTCTTCTAATGAATATGCCAAAAGTCCGATTGAATAACCCAATATGATTATAGGGGTTACATCATTAAAATTAAGTTAGTATCAAGTTTCTTAGTAAAAGATTAGCGATTCATTGGATCTATTTTTATTTTAATAGATTGAGAACATTAAAGTTTACTGAAGAGGAGATTAGAAATGAAGAAGAGAAAAAGTTTTCCATACAAAGTCCTTGCAACGACAACTTTAGCTTCCATGTTATTTACATCAACTGGATTTGCTGAGGGAACAAATGAAAATCAAGTGCCGGCGCCAAATTTAGATGAAATTGTAAAACAGGGTCAAAAGATATTTGCCAATGAAAAGAAGAAAGCTGGGGGAGAAGCTGTAGACCCATTTGGATATCAAGAATTAAAAAATGTCCAAGCTTATAAACCAAATGATAAAGTACGTGTAATTGTTGAAGTTGAGGAACCATCAACCTCGGATTCAACTACTGAAATCAAAAAGACACGTTTTAAACAAAAGCAGGATCAAGTAATCTCACAAATTTCAAAGGAAAGATCGACTCCTAAAATTAAGCAACGTTTTTATGAAGGCTTTAATGGATTTAGTATGGAAACTGAATATCGTAACTTAAAAGATATTCAAGGAACACCTGGTGTAACAAATGTCCATATTGCAAGAAAGTTCCAACCATCAATGGGTGCAAGTAAAGAATTAGTACAAGCTCAAAAGGTATGGCAAAGTTACGGATACGAAGGTGAAGGATTGTTAGTAGCTGTTGTTGATACAGGAATCGATTATACACATAAAGATATGACGATTACTGAAAAAGGGAAGGCAAAAGAAAAATGGACGAAAGATACCATTCAAAGCAAGCTTGATCAAACAAGTGTTGGTGACGTTTGGTATAGTGACAAAGTTCCAACTGGTTATGACTGGGCGGATCATGATACAGATGTAATTCCGCATGGTGCCGGGAATGAACACGGTATGCACGTGGCTGGTACAGTTGGTGCAAATGGTGATGAATCGAACGATGGAGTGCAAGGTATTGCTCCAGGTGTACAACTTTTAGCTGAAAAAGTATTCTCAGATAAGGCTAGTGGTGCTTATGAGGATGACATCATTGCAGGTATTGAGCACGCTGTAACAATGGGTGCAGATGTTATTAATATGAGTTTAGGATCCGATTCTGGATTTGTTAGTGAAATAGATGATCCAATTCAAAAAGCGATTCGCGAAGCGACTGAGCAAGGTACGCTTGTAGTAGTAGCTGGTGGAAACTCAGCTTATAGTACACAAAATAATTTGTTACAATCTTCTGCTAAGCCATATGCTGAAAATCCGGATATTGGTACAGTTGGGGAACCAGGAGTAAGCCCTTATGCTATTTCAGTTGCATCATATGAGAATACAAGTATACATATGAGCTCGTTACAAGAAGAAAATGGGTTGCAGCTTCCATATCTAGATCAAACGCAATATAACTTTAACCTATCTAAAGTATTATCTCCTTTAGAATCTTATGAAATGGTATATGTAGGAGAAGGGAAAACGGCGGATTTTAAAAATCTTCCTGATTTAACAGGCAAGATTGTAGTAGCTAAACCAAAAGTAAAGTATGGTACTTATTCTTATATTCAATCTGAAGCGCAGAAGAAGCACGCAAAAGCGGTTATCCTTGTTCCTGCAAATGAGGATGTTGATTATCCGAGAGTGTATTGGAGTCCTTACTCTTTATATCCGCAGGCAGCTACGACAAGTAAAGCAATCGGTGATTCATTAATTTCTAAGTTAACAAGCGGTTATATTGTAAAAATGAAACCGTCTAAAGGGGTATATGTAGACAATCCAGATAAGAACACAATGTCATATTTCTCATCTTACGGAGCACCGCATACACTAGACTTTAAGCCAGAACTATCTGCACCAGGGGGGGATATTTACTCAACTGTACCAGATAATGGATATGAAGTGATGAGCGGTACGTCTATGGCAACTCCACATGTTGCTGGTGGTTCTGCATTAGTATTACAATCACTTTACGAAAAAGGCTTGAAGCATTCAGAAGAAGCAGCTTTAAAAGCGAAAATTGCTTTAATGAATACTGCTAAATTAGTACAAGATCCTCGTACAAATAACGAAGTACCATATTCACCGCGTATTCAAGGATCTGGTTTAATGCAAATTCAAAATGCGATTAAAACGCCTGTTATTGTTACAAGAAAAAATACACCTCTCGAAAAAGCCGGAGCGGTTGCATTAAAGGAAATTAAAAATGATAGAGCGATCTTTAACTTAAATGTTGAGTCACTTGAAACTGGGAAACCTAAGGAAGAATATGAGTATACTGTAAATGTAGATTTATTAACGGATGGAATTGAAACGAAGCAGTTTGACTTAGACGCTGACGGAGCATTAGATACGAAAGATTACTTAACTTTAACAAGCGAACCTATTGAAGGTGCTTCAGTATATGTAAACGGCGAAAAATTATCTGGATCTGAAGGTGCAACATTAAAAATTAAATCTGGCCAAAAGAAAAATCTTAATGTTGAAATTCGTTTACCTAGAACGATGAAGAAAAATGAATTTGTTGAAGGATTTGTGCGCCTTGTTCCAACTGGGAAAAATAGCGATTTAGCAGTGCCTCTAACAGTACCATATATGGGCTTTAATGGTAAGTGGGACGAGCCTAAAAATATTGACCCTGCAGCATATGAAAAAGAAGCATTTTTAGGTTATACAACGCTATGGAATGACGAAATTGGAGCAGAAGGGGTATTCCCATTAGGTTATGATCCAAGAACAGGAAAGTTTAATATGGATCGAATTGTTATGTCTCCAAATACACCATTAAACGAAGTATACCCATCATTTACAGTACTTCGTAACTTACAGAAGGCAGAAATGTATGTAGAAGATCAAAACGGTAAACAGATTCAATACTTAGGTGATTTTAGTGAATACACTGGGACTGGTCAACCTTGGAAATTCCGTAAAAACATTATGTCATACAGAGACTATTTGACTACTGGATACTTCTGGGATTTAAAGGATCAAAATGGGCAAGTAGTGAAGGATGGCGTTTATAATTATGTAATCAAAACGACGCTTGATTATAATGGCGCGAAGCCACAAATCGTAAAACTTCCATTGCATATTGACTCAGTTGCCCCAGCTGTTTCCGATATAAAAGTAACACCTAAGGATGGAAAATATGAAATCTCCTTTAAAGCAACAGATAGTGGTAGTGGCTATAATGGAGCAATCGTTTGGTGCAATGGTAAGTATACTCCACTACAACAAGGTGCAACATCTATTCTTGTAAATGAAGAGCCAAAGAGTCTAGTAGTATTAGGAGCAGATTATGCTCTCAACCATAGCTATACTGTTTGGGGAGATCCTTCTTATATCAATGAAGAAATGCTCGTTAGTTACTTCAGTGTATATCCAAATAAAAATGTAAATGCAAAAACGCCTGCTGGAATCAATGCCTTTGCAAATAACGCTGTAAACTGGAAAGTATATATTAAAGACGTTAATGGTAACGTAGTTGATTCTTTAAATGTGGAAAATCAAACTGAAATCCATTTGAAATGGACTCCAGAAGCTGATGTCCCTAATGGAACTTATTCAATCTCTGCGGATGTTTCTAGTAAAGATGGATTTAAAGTATCTGTTAAACCACAAACAGTTACAGTACAGCAATAAGGATGCAAACTAGTAAAGTGTAGGGAAGAATTTTTCCTACACTTTTTCATTTTGAAGAAGATTTTTAATGTAGAAAGTACTAAAAAAGCGACTTTATTTGGTTATTAATATGATTTTCTAAACATTTAGTTCATAATAGAGAATAATAGTATTTGTATGTTTTTTAGCAGAAAGGTGTTTAGTAAATGAAACATTTAACAATCTTATCAAAAATTGAAAATTATATGGATCGATTTACGCAAGCAGAAAAAAAGATCGCTGTCTATATAATGGATCATGCTGAAATAGTTCCGAACTTAACGACTAAAGATATTTCTAATAATACTGGAGCTAGTGAAGCGAGTGTTGTTAGATTTTGTAAAACAATTGGAATTGGAAGTTTTAAAGCGTTTAAAATAGCCTTAGTGCGTGATTTGACTGTAGCTGAAATGAATATAAATGACTTTTCTGTAATGGATAAAAAGGACACGCCGTATGATTTATTTAATAAAGTAACATATGTAAATAAAGCTGCGATTGAAGCTACAGTATCAACTTTAGATAAAAGAGAATTAGAAAAAGCAACGGATGAAATTGTAAAAGCTAAGAAGATTATATTTTATGGAGTTGGCGGTTCAGCTGTATCGGCTATGGACGGAGCGTATAAATTTGGAAAAATTGGCTACCATGCCATAATGTCTCCTGACTTCCATATGGTCATCACTCTAGTGGGACATATGGAGGAAGGTGATATTTTTGTAGCTGTATCTAACTCCGGTAAAACCAAAGATGTTTTAGAGCTTGCACGCTTTGCTAAGAAAAGGGGAGCTACAATCATTGCGATTACTAAGCTTGGGAAGTCTCCGTTATATAAGGAAGCAGATATCAAGCTTTGTACACCAGATATGGAACAAGATAATCGAATTGGGAGTATAGCCTCTAAAATGGCACAACAAAATATAATCGATTCTTTATATGTCATATGCTTTAACCGAATCGGAAACAAAGTATCAAGTAAGCTTCATGAATATAGTGAAGAAGCGGGCAAGTTAAGAAGATAAAAGTGAATCTGGATCATGAAGAAGGTGAGCAAAAGTAAATTTTGTCTTGTCTTCTTTTTTTGGATTTTTTCCAAATACTAGAAGTAGCAAAAATGAAAAAACATTAATTGAAAATTATATATACATAGAAATAATTACGTATATTACAATTTTTAATTATTTTTTTAATAATTGTAATAATGCTAAAGGACTATATTTTTAAAATAGAATAAAAGAATAATATAGCCTAAAAGACTGGTTTTTTAGAAAAGCAACCTATAAAAATTGATGAAATTCGTCATTCTATTATGCGAAAAAGTACGAAAAATATTAAAAAAATGCGAAAATTGTCAGTATTTGATGAAAAGAACCCTCTATAATTTAAAGAATTTTTGGAATATTATTAAAATGTACTTTGAAAATTATTTAGGGGGGCTTATTTTGAACAAGTTTGTTTTATCTAGTTTCGCATCTGTGATGGTTGCAGGCACATTATTTTCTGGAATTCCATTAAAAACAGCATCATCTGAAAGTTTAAGTAAAGTGCATAGTCAATTGGCTAATCACTCAAAAAGTACTTTAGATTTATCGTTAGTAAATGATGAAAAACTTTTAGCTGCATTAGTAAAACGTGGAGTGATTTCTGCAAATGCTTCTAAAGCACAGAAACAAGTTGCATTACAAAAATATTTAGAGGTTAAAGGCCAAGCGGATCTAGTAACAGGAAAAGATCCAATTGCTAGCAAAGTTAAGAAAGCAGAAGCTGCTAAACATAATGAATTTAAAGATTTTAATAACGGATTATTACATGGAAATGGTAAGAAAAATGGCCAATTAAAGGGTAATCCTGATCCAGTTAAAGAGTCAGCTTCTCCTGGTGTTGTAAAGAAAGGTAAGCTATTAACATTAACGGTAGAGTATTCTGATTTCCCTCATAATACGCTTACGAAGGCAGATACAGATAACTACTATACAGACTATTCACTACAACACTATGAAGATATGATTTTTGGTAAAAATGGTGTGAAAGGCCCAAACGGAGAAACCTTCCTTTCTCAAAAACAATATTATGAACAACAATCTGGTGGAACTTATACTGTTGAAGGTAAAGCATACGGCTGGTTAAAAGTACCAGGAACTGCTGAATTTTACGGACAAGATTCTGAAACTGGACATGATAATGTAGCCGGAGGTGGAGCAAAACAATTAATAGCTGATGTTTATGCTGCTGCACTAGCCAAAGGAATTCCTTTAGAAGAATACGATTTAGAAGATCCACATGATTTAGATGGAGATGGAAACTATTGGGAGCCAGATGGTTTAGTTGATCATCTTCAAATTATTCACGCAGGTATGGGACAAGAAGCTGGTGGTGGTAAACTTGGAGACAATGCAATTTGGTCACACCGTTCTGCTAAATTCGTTGATCTAGATGGACTTGGTAAAGGTAAACCTGGTTTCTATGACTATACAATAATGCCTGAAGACGGAGCAACTGGTGTATTCGCACACGAATATGGACATGATTTAGGATTACCAGATGAGTACGATACGATTTACTCGGGTGCTGGAGACGCAGTTGAATATTGGTCAATCATGTCAGCGGGTTCTTGGGCAGGAAAAATTCCTGGAACAGAGCCAACTGGATTATCACCTTGGGCAAAATCATATTTCCAAACAACTTTAGGTGGAAAATGGACGAACCCAACTGTTGTAAATTGGGAAGATGTAACGACAAAAGGTACTCAATTCTTATTAGACCAAGCAAATTCACCACTTGGACAAAATAACCAAGCGATTCAAGTGAATTTACCAGAAAAGGTAACTCCAGTTAATACACCAGCTGCTGGCACTTATGAATATTGGGGCGGACAAGCAGATGAAATGGATAATAGCTTAGTAACAAATGTAGATTTAACAGGTAAATCGTCAGCAACATTAACATTTGATGCTTGGTACGATATGGAGCCACAATGGGATTTCGCATTTGTCCAAGTTTCAACTGACAATGGAGCTACTTGGAAGTCATTAGGTAACAGCAACACTAGAAGTGATGTTGTTTCTGAAGGTTATCCAACAATCTTAAACTCTATGCCTGGTTTTACTGGCAAATCAGATGGATGGCAAGCACAAAGCTTTGATTTATCAGAGTATAAAGGTCAAAAAATTCAACTTCGCTTACGTTCTGCAACTGACTGGGGTACTTCAAATGTTGGGTTCTTTGCAGATAATATTAAAGTAGTAGCAGATGGCGCTACAGTTGTTGAAGATGGTGCAGAAAATGCAACTTCTCCATTTACATTAAAAGGATTCACAAAATTCAATGGTAACAAATATTCAAATCATTACTACTTATTAGAATGGCGTAACCATAAAGGTGCAGACGAAGGTTTAGCTCACATTAACCGTGGAGGCTCTCTATTAAGCTATGATGGCGGATTAGTCGTATGGTATGTTGATGATAGCTTTACAGAGAACTGGACAGGTGTTCACCCAGGTGATGGTTTCTTAGGTGTTGTTGATGCTCATGATGACACGAATTTATTATGGAACTATGGAGCAAAAGCATCTTCACGTTTCCATGTAGCGGATGCAGCATTCGGATTAAATCCAACATCGGGTTATAACATTTCTTATACAACAGGAGAAAAATTGATTTCTCCTAGTCAAGTAGGTATCTCATTATTTAATGATAGCAAAGACTATAATAACTCATTCTTACCAGATGCTGGTCGAAACATCGGACATTACGGCTTAAAAGTTCGAGTTAATGGTCAATCTACTGATAAGTCTGTTGGTTCAATCGTAGTATATAAATAATTTCAAATGAGAAAGGTAACTTTGATGTTGCCTTTCTTTTTGTTATGACTCTATCATTATAAAAATCTTCCATAATTTGCTGATTTATTTGAAATGAAATTTCATTCGAAATATAAGTTGTATTGACTTTTAATTTCGAAAGCTTAAAATGATAAGCAAATAGTATTAATCTAAAATTAGGAAGAAGGAACGCGACTATGCTAGGTATATCAATCTATTTATCTGAAAAAAATATTGAAAAGAATAAAAAATATATTGAAATAGCAAAGAAAAATGGATTTCGTTCAATATTTACTTCTTTACACATACCAGAAGATGACCCTTCAACTTATAAAACACTTCTTCAACTACTTGGTGCTCAGGCAATGGAAAATGAAATGGAGCTTATGGCGGATATTTCAGCAAAATCACTTACACATTTAGGGTTAGATTACTCAACCGTTAGTGAAATACAAAATTGGGGAGTTACTGGATTAAGGGTTGATTATGGTCTTAATGAAAGACAAATAGCAGACCTTTCTAAAAAAATGAAAATTGCGCTAAATGCTAGTACACTTTCACCGGTGTTTTTAGATGAATTACTTAAATATGGATTGCAAACTGAAAACGTAGAAGCGTGGCATAATTTTTATCCTCGTCCAGAAACAGGATTAGCAACAAGTTATTTAATCGAAAAAAATAAATGGTTACAAAGCTGTGGAATTTCAACAATGGCATTTATCCCCGGAAACGATGAAATGAGGGGACCACTTTATAAAGGGCTACCAACATTAGAAAAGCATCGTGGAATAAATCCGCTCCATGCTTATTTGGATTTAACTCAAAACTGTTATGTTGATAAAGTCTTAGTTGGTGACATTAGTATAAAATTAGAAACAATGGAAGCTCTATCAAAAACGAAAGATTTTATTGAATTAAAATATAAACCTTATTCACAAGAAGAGGAAATCCTTTCCACTTTCGAGCAAGTCCATACGAACCGTGAAGACCCTGCACGCGATGTCATCAGGTCAATGGAATCTAGATTATATGGTAGTTTTGGAGAATACAGTTTAAAGCCAGTAAATACGATTATTCGAAAAACGGGTTCGGTAACAATTGATAATGAATTATACGGTAGATATGGAGGTGAGCTTCAAATTATGCTTACAAATCTACCAAGTGATGAAAAAGTAAATGTAATAGGGAAGATTATTGAAGATGATCTATCATTATTACAATATATTGGAGCGGGAAAGAAATTTAAGTTAAAGCGTGTTTAAATAACACGCTCATGCTGTTGAAAAAAGAACTTGTCAATTATTACAGGAAATTATCACTGATAAGTAAGTTATGTGATGTTGATTTCCACTACAGGTGCTCG
>NZ_NULG01000113.1 GCF_002577195.1 Bacillus sp. AFS041924 | reverse complement strand
AGTTTCTTTTAAATTTCGTAATACTTGAAACGACGGGTAAACACCTGGTGCGAACGTGTTTGGTGAAATCGTCATATGATCTAAATTAAAGCTATTTGTCATTCGATCAAATCCTAATGGAGTCTCAGATACATCATTCCAAAGTACTGTATATCCTACAAATACACCTTCACTCCACGGAGCAGGATCAATATTTTTTGGTTTCGTCCAATCTCCTAAATAGCCCATATATGGCATTGTTAAAGGAACTGCTTTGTCTTTATTTGCACCAGTTGGTATAAGACGAACAAATCCCTCGATAAATGCATCTTT
>NZ_NULG01000112.1 GCF_002577195.1 Bacillus sp. AFS041924 | reverse complement strand
TTGACAGGGATAAGACCAATCTCCTGGCTTTTTTGTCGTATAACGGTTTGAAAGAAAATAGAAATTAACACAAGGTCTCGTAAGAATTGATGTGTTATTAATTTATCTGAATTATTTTAGTCATTTCTAGATAATGAATGTACAAGCTTGTATCGGTCAGCTCTATATACAGTTAACTCGTATTCTAATACCTTGCCACTTCTTAAATAAGTTGTACGATAAATTGCAAGTACTGGCGTATTCAGCGGAATTTCTAATAGCTTAGCTTCCTCTTCAGAGGGCATTCTAGCTTGAATAGATTGGTCGGCATATTGAATAGGATCTGGGATGTTAGCATTTACATAATCAAAAAATGATTTTTCTAGAACGTCTTTGTTTAAGTTTGGAGCTATTTCACATGACACATGGATACTCTCGATGGACATAGGGATTGAATCTGCTAAACGGACGCGTTTAATAAAATAAATTGGATCCTTTTCGTTAATTTTTAGTATATTTGATAATGCCTTATCTGATTTTAAGATATCAAATTGAACTAATCTACTACTTGGCTTTAAGCCTCTCTCAATCATTTCTTCGGTGTAACTATTTAATCTACTAATTTTTTTTTCAACTTTTTGACGACTAACAAATGTACCTTTACCTTTTTGTCTATAAACAATTCCTTCTTGAACTAAATTATTTAATGCCTGGCGAACAGTCATACGAGATATTTGAAATTTCTCTGAAAACTCTCTTTCTGATGGGATTAATTCATCAGCCGGGTACTCACCTGTTGCGATTTTGGATTTTATGTATTCTAATAATTGATGATAAATTGGTATTGGGGAATTTTTGTTAATCATTTTTTACTCCTCGTAATGCGATAATCTATATTTTAACTCTATATTAAAACGATTTCATAACTCATTTTAAAGGAATATTAAGCATTCGGCAATCTTTGTATAAACTCATAAAAATCAGAATATTTAAACTTTTAAATATGATTAAATTTATAGTTGTGAAATATGTTCAAACCTAATAAACTTAAAAAGTTGACATTAAAGTATATTTAAGATAATGGAGAGGATAATTTTGAACAAAATACTTTTTTTATTTTTTTTCACAATCACATTAACACTAATTATTTTTACAAGTTTTAAACAAGCTTTATATGTAATCTTATCATAGTGAAAATTTTCCAATTTTAGAATTTCGACGAAAAAATTTTGATAATAATATTCCTAATATAATAACTAAACTAATAGGGAATAAAATATCCTCTATAAGAATCAATCAAATATTGATATATTGATCTTAAATGTCTTAATAGTTGATTTCCACTAATCGTTGACTACTATAATAAGCAAGATAAATATTAGATTCCCTCTTAATAATTTCTACATTGATAATTTTGAATATTATTTAAATAAATGATTTTGCGAGATAAATGACTATTTACAAATTTTTATATTGCAAAAAATATTAATTATGGAAGAACTTTTTAGTTCTTCCTAATTTATTGTGAGGTTTTATGAAAATACTACTTATATCTGGATATAAATCATTTGAATTAGGAATTTTTTCAAATAAACATGATGCAGTGAAATACATAAAAAAGGCAATAAAAAATAAAATATTACAATTTATAGATGAACTTGAATGGGTTATTATTTCTGGGCAGATGGGTACTGAATTGTGGGCGGCAGAAGTAGTATTTGAGCTTCAACTTGATTATCCCCACTTAAAATTAGGCATTTTTACCCCATATGAAGAACAAGAGAAAAATTGGAATGAGGCCAACAAAGAATATTATAATGAAATATTAATTGGAGCGGATCACGTAGATTCAATTTCAAGGAAACCATACGAATCTCCATTGCAATTAAAGGCCAAAAATGAATTTTTAGTTAGTAAAAGTAATGGCTGTATTTTATTTTACGATAATGAAAAAGAAGGTAGTCCTAAATATTTATATGATTTAGCCTTTAAGAAAAACGAGTTAGATCTTTATCCTGTAGAAATCATCACATTTGATGATTTACAAGTAATTGCAGAAGAGTCATTTGAGAATGATGATAATAAATATAGGGAAATATAGAATATAATTGACAATTTATTAAGTCTTTGAAAAAATAGAAGGTAAATATTTCTAAATGTTTTGGGGTGACATACATGGAATCAACAAAAATAAAGCTAAGTATAAAAGATATCCTAAATAAAGAGTTTAAAGTTTCTATGCGAGGGTATAATCAAGAGGAAGTGGATCAATACTTAGACACGATCATAAAAGATTATGAATCGTTTCAAAATCAAATCGTAGCCCTACAACAAGAAAACGCAAAGTATAAAAAACTGTTGGAGGATCAAAAGAACACAGCTACACCTCCACCATCACCATTTAATAATACGAATACAGATGTACTAAAAAGATTATCTAATTTAGAAAAGCATGTTTTTGGAAGTAAACTATTCGAATAATTTTAATTAAAATTATATTTTAAGAAAGCATTGCAAACTAAAGTATTATTTACTATACTAATAAATGTTCGTTTCAATATGTTCGGGTAATCGCTGCAACGCTAGACGTTGTTGAGGAAAGTCCATGCTCGCACAGTCCTGCGATGGCTGTAGTGTTCGTGCCTATCGAAGTCATAAGATAGGGTAGCTGTGTTGACAGCTAACGGCAGGGAAAGGACCTAAGTCCTTTTTGGATATGGTTCTACTACCTTTAAAGTGCCACAGTGACGTAGTCCTCGAAGAAATGAGAGGAGTGGAACGCGGTAAACCCCACGAGCGAGAAACCCAAATTATGGTAGGGGAATCCTTTCAAAGGAATTGAACTGAGAAAGGGACAGGTTATTCTGTAGATAGATGATTACCACCTTGTAGTACGAGGCGAGAGCCGCTTGTAGTACGACCGGTACAGAACATGGCTTACAGAACATATGAAATGATGAAACTGTTTAAAAACTCTTCATTATATGGAGAGTTTTTTGTAATTTAGGCGTTAATTGTTCATAATGAAAATAAGGATTAATACGAAAATATGAAAAGAAAAAGTTCATTCTTTTTTTGAATGAGATAGGTGGTCAAATTGACGAAATATACATTAATTGCTACTGCTGCAATGGGAATCGAAGCTTTAGTTGCTAGAGAAGTAAAAAGCTTAGGATTTGAAGATGTAGTTGTTGAAAATGGTCGAGTATTATTTAAATCAGATGAAGATGGAATTGTTAAAGCTAACCTATGGCTTAGAACAGCTGACCGAGTTAAACTCCGCGTTGGGGAATTTAAGGCAACATCATTTGATGAGTTATTTGAAAAAACAAAAGCCTTACCTTGGCACATGTTTATTCCAAGAAACGGTCAATTTCCAGTTTCGGGAAAATCTCACAAGTCAAAATTATTTTCAGTTTCAGACTGTCAGGCAATTGTTAAAAAAGCAATCGTTGATAAATTAAAAACGATCCAAAATATTCAAGGGATGTTAATTGAAGATGGACCATTATTCCGTGTGGAAGTTTCCATTTTAAAAGATATCGTAACATTATCAATAGATACAACAGGTCGTGAAGGTTTACATAAAAGAGGATATCGTGTAGACCAAGGTGAAGCACCTTTAAAAGAAACGCTTGCGGCATCATTAATATTACTTACGAAATGGAATGCTGATTTACCTTTTGTTGATCCTTTTTGTGGGTCAGGTACGATTCCAATTGAAGCTGCATTAATTGGGCAAAATATCGCGCCAGGATCATTTAGAAGCTTTGCATCTGAAGACTGGCACTGGATTGGCAAAAAAAGATGGAATGAAGCAAGACAAGAAGCAGATGATTTAGCAAATTACGATCAAAAACTTGAAATAATTGGTTCAGATATTGATCATCGTATGATTAATGTTTCAAAAGCGAATGCAGATGAAATTGGATTGTCAGATTCGATTGAATTTAAACAAATGCAGGTAAGAGACTTTACGACTAGATCTGAGTATGGGTATGTTGTTACTAACCCACCATATGGTGAACGCTTGAACGATCGACCATATGTAGAAAAGTTATATTCTGACATGGGGAATGTATTTACAAAATTAGAAACATGGTCAGCTTATATTTTAACTAGTCATGAAGGATTTGAGCAATTTTACGGTAAACCTGCCACAAAAAAACGTAAATTGTTTAATGGTTTTATTAAAACCGATTACTACCAATATTTTGGGAAAAGACCTCCTAGAAAAATTGAAGAGTAATTAATTAAAATGGTGTACCCAAAAGTCATAATGCTGACTAGTGGGACACCTTTTTAATTATCATAACTTATATAATGAAAGGAATTACGAACATAATTTGAACATAATGAAAATATTTGAGGAATTTGATATCATCATAAATTTATAGAAGGTACGATTCTAAATCCATGATTCTCTTCAAGTAAATGTGCAACATGCCAATTCGTTTCTGCTCTACTTTTATACCTAGTGACAAGATCATGGAATTCGTGATTAGAGAAACATTTTTCATGTTGAAGTAAATAAAGGTCTCTTACAACACTTAAATCGTCATTAGTATCGAAATTTGTTTGTATTAAAGAGTATAAATACAATTATCTAGCCTCCAAACTTTCCTTTTTATTGTCACTTTATAGATTTCCCGATAAGTGGATTGTTATTTCTATTACAATATGGAAGATTAATCATTTATTTTTAAAAGAAGAATGAAAATTTGTTAAAATAAGTTTAGTAAAATAAGCCGTTTAAAGGACTGATTAAGATGAAAAAACCTCGTATTGGTATGGTAGGATTAGGTAATATTGCGCAAAAAGCTTATCTACCCATTCTTACAAAAGAAGAGAACTGGAATTTTATTGGAGCATTTTCACCTAGTAAAGAAAAGCGTAAGAAAATATGTTCAAACTATCGAATACAGGATTTCGATCGTTTAGATATACTTGCAGATCAATGTGATGCATTATTTGTACATAGTTCTACAAATTCACATTTTGAAGTTGTATCCTACTTATTAAATAATGGAAAAGATGTATATGTGGATAAACCACTTGCAGCTACATTACAAGAGGCAGAAAAATTAGCCGAATTAAGTATTAAACTAAATCGAAAACTAATGGTTGGTTTCAATCGTCGTTTCTGTCCAATGTATGTAAAGGCAAAAGAGCAGGCTAAAAATATAGCAATAATTAGATTTGAAAAACATCGTGAAAATAGTATCGGACCTAATTCATTCGAATTTACGATGCTGGATGATTATTTACATTTAGTTGATACCGTTAGATGGTTTGCAAATGGAGATATGAAGCTTATTAATGGAAAAGTTCAACTCAATCTTAATAATCAATTAGAGTACGCAACACATCAATATGAATCAAAAGATGGTCTGATGGTTAATACTGATATGCATCGAAAAGCAGGAACAAATCTAGAGCGATTAGAATTAATTACTGAAGGTTCTATAATAAGGGTGAAAAATATGAACAACTATGAAATAGAACAAAATAACTCAATAAATAATTCTTTTTCATCATCATGGGATACTACTTTAAAACAAAGAGGTTTTGAAGATTGTATTAACCATTTCATCAATTGTATAAACTCTGATGAAAATCCTTCGATTAACGGCGAGGAAGCGTTAAAATCTCAAATAATCGTTGAAGAAATAATAAGACAAGCAAATGAGAGGTAAGGAAAGAGATGGGGATTTAGTAGCATTTAATTCTTTTCATATTCGCTTGTTCAAGCCTTATTTCCCTTGCCTTTCCTCTTCATTTTTTGTATGATAGCGGGTAGAGACAATTTTTTAACATTATAATGGATCGAATAAATTTGCAAAATTAAAGTTCTCAAGAGAGGACTTTTTCTTTTTAATTTACATTTTGGGGGTAGCAATGAGTCATTCAACTAAATTACCTTTTGAGGTAGGCAAGCAAGATCAATTCATTGAAAAGCTAGGGGAGTGGATTGGAGACGTATTTTACGATTTATTACCTGATGCAGGGTATGAATTAAGAGACGAGCAAATCTTTATGGCTTATCAGGTTGAAAGAGCGTTTAAAGAGAAGAAAGTTATTTTTGCTGAAGCCGGTGTTGGTACAGGTAAAACGTTTGTCTATTTACTATATTGTTTATGTTATGCAAGGTATACAGGTAAGCCTGCTATTATCGCATGTGCTGATGAATCATTAATTGAACAGCTAGTAAAGAAAAATGGTGATATTGAAAAATTATCAAATGCACTAAATTTATCAATTGATGTTCGATTAGCAAAATCAACTACTAATTATTTATGCTTAAAAAAATTAGATCAACAACGTACAGAAGATGAAGTATCGGATTCAGTTTTAGCCGTATATGAAAATTTACCAAGCTTTGTTAATGATTATGGAACTCTTCAAAAATTTACTCCATATGGAGATCGTACTGAATATAAGGACTTAACAGATGAAGAGTGGGATACAATTTCTTATGACTATTTCCAAGATTGTTCTACTTGTGAACAAAGACATAGATGTGGACAAACCCTATCTAGAGAACATTATCGTAAAGCAACTGACTTAATTGTATGCTCACAAGAATTTTATATGGAGCATATTTGGACAGTAGAATCAAGAAAACGTGAAGGTCAATTACCATTACTACCGAACCCAAGCTGTGTTGTATTTGATGAAGGGCATTTACTTGAATTTGCCAGTCAAAAATCTTTAACTTATCGCTTACAACAAGAAACATTAAATACGTTTTTATCATTTTTAATGCAATCGGGTACACGTGAAAGCTTCCAGCAGCTGTTAGAAGATACATTAGAAACGTACGATCAATTCTTTTATGAATTAGATAACAATACTGAAGAGGTTGAAGGATCTAGACGTTATAAACTTTATATGAATGAAAAATTAATAAAGTTAGCTAGAAGATTAAAGTCACAAATTAGCAGCATTGGTGATGAACTAGTTTTTGAAAGTGAAATGTATACGATCGATGAATATCAATTAAATATTGTTGATGAACATTTAGATGATGTAGAACGTTGCTTAAATTTATTTATAAATGAAATAACTGCTATTCAGTGGATTGAATATAATCAAAATGAATTAACGCTTGTCATCATGCCAAAAGCAGTAAATGAGCTTTTGCAAGAAAAAGTGTTTAATCAAAAAATGCCGATTGTATTTTCATCAGCAACTCTTTCTCAAAATAGCTCATTTGACTATATTGCTAATAGTTTGGGTATAAAAGATTACTTATCATTTTCGGTTAATTCACCATTTGATTATGAAGAACAAATGCAAATTGAGTTAAATCAAGTTGACCAAACAAAAACAGTGGAAAAAAATGAGAAGATTATCGAGAAGTTAAAGGATAATAACGGAAGTACGTTAATCCTATTTAATTCGACACAAGAAATGAAAAAATTTAAACAACAAATTGAACAAGAACAATTAGATTTCAATTTATATTTTGAAGGTGAAGAGGAAATTAGTTCGATTGTACAAAAATTCCAAGAGGATACTAATGCTTCTTTATGCGCTGTTCATTTATGGGAAGGTTTAGATATTCAAGGGGAATCACTAAGTCAAGTGATCATTCACTCGCTACCATTCCCACCAAATGATCCGGTGTTCCAATCAAAACGACAAAATGCACAAAACCCTTACAACGAGATCGACGAACCGTATATGTTATTAAGATTACGCCAAGGTATTGGACGATTAATACGTAGTCACGAAGATAAGGGTAAAATTATTTTATTTATTGAAAATGTTCTTAACAATGAAACGAAAGAAAAAATATTAAACTGTTTACCTGTTAATCCATCTTAAAAAAAGGCTGTCTCAAAAGCCCTGTCTGATTAAAAAACCGTCAAATTAAAAACGCAAGAATGCTGAGAAATCAACATTCTTGCGTTTTGTTTTTTAAATTTCAAGGCTGAAATCTACCTTTTGGGGCAGCCTCTTTTTTAATAACCTATTCCAACTCTTGATTTACTAAAATTACAATCGAAAAATTCATTAAAAGTGAAAAATGCAGTGTCACCAGTCGAAATACTTTGGCTACCAACCGGTAACATATCTTTTTCTATACGATATTTTTTAGTTATTGGTCCTTCGGGTAAATAAGTAGGACAGACAATCGTCCAATTTAATTGACTAGAATGTAACATATTATATGATTTTTCATGATCAATTGCCGCAGTGGTTGTTTTTCGTTTAGATTCAGTGCTTAAATAACGAAGTATTGTTGGATCAACTCTTGACTGTAAAATACCTGCCGTACCAATTGTGACGATTCGATTAATTTTGTTCGTTTCAAGAAGTGGGATTAGAAGTTCCATAGTTCTAGATAAAATATTTTCCCCTTCTGTATTTAATGCAGAAATTACGCCATCTACATTTTTTAAGGCCAATTCTAAATCAGTTTCATTTACTGTATTTCCTTGTAAAACTGTAAGTGCATCATGATTAATGTTTAATTTCTGTTGATCTCTTACTAAAGCGACTACCTCACACTTAGCCTCTAATAATAAGTCCAGTAAAATGGAACCGACTCTTCCTGTTGCACCTAATAATAATATTTTCATAACATCACCTTACTGTATTGTACAATATTTTTATTCACTACGTCTTTTATATCACTTCATAAATTAGAGTACGTTATAAGCATCATTACTTTTTAATCTTAATAGTAAAACAAAATAAAAGATATGATAGAATGAAATTAACTGACTAAAATTTAGAAATGAGGGATATATTTGGAAATTACGAATGTACAAGAAGAATTTATTAATTATTTAAAGAAAATCGAAAATTATAATGAAGCAATTAATGTGATGTACTGGGACTTAAGAACTGGTGCCCCTAAAAATGGAGCGGAACAAAGATCAAATGTTATAAGCCAGCTTTCAGAAGAAGTGTTTGAAATGACAACTTCAAATACAATGGAAAACTATTTAGTTTTATTAGAAAAAGAAATAGGTACTGGAAGCTTAAGCGAAATCATTGAAAAATCCGTTAAAGAATGTAGGAAAAACTTTGATTTAAATTGTAAAATCCCTAAAAAGGAATATGCAGAATATGTAAAGCTATGTTCCTTAAGTGAAAATGCTTGGGAAGAAGCTAAAAGTGAAGGAGACTTTAGCAAATTCCAACCATATTTAGAAAAAATTGTTTCAATGAAAAAACAGTTTATTGAATATTGGGGATACAAAGACAAGAAATATGATACGCTATTAAGCTTCTATGAACCTGGTATGACAACACAAAAGCTAGATGAAGTTTTTGGAAAAGTTAGAGAGAGTCTTGTCCCTTTAGTAGCAAAAATATCAAAATCCCAAACTAAATTAATTCGCAAAGAATTGTCACAGCCTATTTCAATTGATCTTCAAAAAGAAGTAAGTGAAGATATACTTTCTAAATTAGGCTATAACTTCGACTCAGGTCGTTTAGATGAAACAGTACATCCTTTTCAAATCACATTAAATCCTGGGGATGTTCGGGTGACGACGAAATATATAGAAGATAACTTTATGAGTGCCCTTTTTGGTACAATTCACGAATGTGGACATGCACTTTATGAGCAAAACATCTCATCAAATTTAATTGGTACTCCATTATGTGAAGGCGCATCTATGGGAATTCATGAGTCTCAATCACTATTCTTTGAAAATATGATTGGAAGAAGTAAAGAATTTTGGGAAACTCAATATGAAGATTTAATAGCAAAAACTGGCGATTATTTTAAAAACCTATCTGTAGAGGAATTTTATAAAGCAATCAACCATAGTGAACCTTCATTAATCCGAATCGAAGCGGATGAGTGTACATATCCATTACATATAATGGTACGGTATGAAATTGAGAAAGAATTGTTTGATGGTGACTTAGAAGTTAAAGACCTACCAAAAGTATGGAATGATAAAATGGTAGAATACTTAGGAATCGTTCCATCAAATGATCGAGAAGGCGTTCTCCAAGATGTTCACTGGGCAGGAGGAGATTTTGGTTATTTCCCATCTTATGCTTTAGGGGCAATGTACGCAGCTCAGTTTAAGCATCAAATGAAACAGGATTTAAATAATTATGAAAACATTTTAAAAAGCGGAGAGATTCAGCAAATAGTTAATTGGTTAACACTTAATATTCACCAATTTGGAAAACTAAAAGAACCAAAAGAAATCTTAATGGATGTTACAGGTGAAGATTTAAATGTAAAATACTTTATAGAGTATCTAGAAGAAAAATATTCAAAACTTTATCATCTAGCTTAAACTAATTAGTGAGGATGGGGGAAATGATAAAAATCAACCCATCCTTTTCGTAAAAATCTACATGTTTAATGATAGAGCTCTATTTTTTATCCATAAGTTCAAAGAAAAGACACAATTTATATTCGAAAAGTTACAATTTTATTGTATAATAAATAAAAATGAAAGCGTGTTCATACTTGTTTTATAATAAACATTTATAAATATTAATGTGGTTTAGAAATAAGAAAAAGTAAACGTAGCTTTAATAAGTTCAAAGAAAAGACACTTATTAATTATATGATACATACTTTTTCATTATATATTAGTAATAAATGTAAGCGTGTTCATTCTTAGATGAAAAGGAGGTAATTTGAATGTTTTTTAGAACTGCTAGATTTTTACAACAAAATATCGAAGAAAAACGAATCAAGTTGCAGGAAGCTCAGAAGCAAAATAATGATAATAATCATGAAATAGTTGAGATTCGTCATCAGTTGGACACAGATTTAAATGAACTGCAGAAATTATTGAAAAAAATTGCCGGTAAAAAAACTAAAGTGAATGTAAAGCCAGTATAAAAAACTATATAAGCCGCATTAAAAGACCACAAATAGCCTTTGTGGTCTTTTAATTTGGCTGTTTTCGCATAGATTGTTGCTATTTTGACCATACTCCTAAAGGGTGCTAAAATACTTGTTTGGGAGGTGGTTTTTCAATGTTGGAACATGTTTATGCTGACTTTACAGATTTATCGAAACAAGACCAAATCAAGTTATTTAATCGCTTAAAATCAGAGTTCTTCTCTAACGATGAAGATGAAATTGCAGATACATACACTACCATTAGAGAAACTCGCTTTAGCGAAGGTCTTGGTTGTGTTCATTGTGGAAGTGTTAAGGTAAAGCGAAACGGAAAATATCGTGGAAGACAGCGTTACTTCTGTCGTGATTGCTGCAAGTCATTTAATGACTTAACAAATACCCCGATTTCAGGTTCTCGATATCTTGGGAAATGGGCTAAATATTTTCGTATGATGATTGAAGGATACACCTTACCAAAAATAGCTGAAGAACTTAAAATTCACATATCAACTTGTTTCTATTGGAGGCACAAGATATTATTTGCATTGCGTTCTTTAGGATTTCAAGGTTTAAAGGGAATCGTTGAAAGCGACGAGACCTTTTTCAAAGAGTCCTTTAAAGGACGTAAAGTTGAAGGCAGAGACCCAAAAGAACGTGGTGGAAGAGACCCAAAAAGAGGTATTAGTAGTCTTAAAATTGCAGTTATAGTTGCACAAGACCGAAATGGTCAAGTAGTTGTTAGAAAAGCTGGTCGTGGTCGTGTCCGAGCAGAAGAAATCGATGCGGTAATTGGGGAGTTTATAGACCCCTCTGCTTTGTTATGCACAGATACCGCAACGAACTATAAAAAATTTGCATTGGATAAAGGTCTAAAACACGAAACAATTAATGTCAGTAAAGAAGGTTATGTGAAAAAAGGCATATACCATGTTCAGCATGTCAACAGCTTTCATAAACGTCTTGGAGATTGGATGGATAGATTTCAAGGAGTAGCCACTAAATATCTTGATAACTACCTATACTGGTTCAAATTCTTGCAACAAAATAAAAAGTTAGCTACTAAGGACAGAGTAAAGGGTATGATGTTAGGTTCCTGTCAAAATCCTAATTACATTACCGTTAAGTATTTACGAGAAGTATAAATGTAGTTTAATTGGAATAAAAAAAGCCATATCATTTGATATGACTTTTAAAAGGGTTCTTACCTAACTAACGCATGCGTTAGTTGAACAAGATGGTTAATATATATTAATTTTTTTTGAATGACTTTAACATTTCTAAAGCATCTGAAAGTATATCTTTTTGTCGATCAAGTTCATTAAGTTCTTCCTTAACCTTTAAAATACATTTTGATAAGACTTCATCATTTATATCTGAATTGATATTTTCTTCGATCAATTGAAACGTGTTTGCTTGGACTTCGAAGTTACCAGTTAACAAATGATATACTAACGTTTCTAAGTGTGCCGAACAATCAAATGCTTTCAATGCATAAAACAGGGAACCTCGATATCCCAGTGTTTTAGGGTCATTTATCATTTCTATCAGTGGTTCAATTGCTTTTTCACTTCCTATATCACTAAGGGCAATCGCAATCGAATTTCTTATTCTATGATTATCTGTGCTTTTTAAGTATTCGATCAGAAGAGGGATACAATTTTCTTGTTTTGTTTCCCCGATTTCTTCCAATATTCTTTCTGCTGACTCTACTTTATCGCTTTCTATTACTTTTCTTATGATTTCTAAATCCATTTATCCACCCACCTCAACTATTCAATTTTACTATAAATTTCTACAAAAAATTAGGGTTTCCTTATTCAACTAATCTGCCATTATGTTGAATAAAAAAAGCGACCTTCTATTGAAGTATCGCACTGCGTTAGTTCAATTACATTCTTCCACAGGTAACATATACTAATTTTCATACTTCTTATTATTATTTTTCCAAGTTATATTTCCAAACATTAAGCCCATTAAACTCCAACTTATCAAGTACATTAAATATAATTTAAAAATCTCCTGTAAAGAATATGCTACTTTATTATGTCCAAACACTGTCAATGTTGGAAATAGTAATGAGATTGCTATATAAATTAGTAAAAAGTTTAATAAATACCTTTTTTTTCCTTTGGATTTTATTCTGTTCCATCTTTCTTTTTGTTTATCTATTTTACTCACTAGTAACCTCCAATATTTTTTAATTACTAATAATTATACCTAGACAATTGTTCTTTGTAATTTGGGGGAATTTTAGCTTTTTCCATAGAATTTCAAATGCTCCTTATTCATACAGATAGGTAAGG
>NZ_NULG01000111.1 GCF_002577195.1 Bacillus sp. AFS041924 | reverse complement strand
TTTTCAGTGGCCTCAAGCGAAGTACCTGGAATGGAAAATCAACATTCTTTTTTAACAGAGCCTTTTTCTAAATTAATGTTTTAATGAATTTCTTTAAAAAAAGATGAAAACACATTAGATTAATCTAATGTGTTAGTCGATTACCATTTCAAGTAACAAAAAATTATCTAATCTGTTTACTTTGGTAATAAAAATTTAAAATAACATTAGCTGATTCTTCTACAGCCTTACTTGAAACATCCACAACTTTACATCCAATTTGTTCAACAACATTATTGAAATGCTTTAGTTCTTCTTCAATCCTTGTAATATTAGCATAACTAGCACCATCATGAAGTCCTAACGAAATTAATCTTTCTTTTCGAATATGATTTAATTTTTCAGGAGAAATCATTAAGCCAATGCACTTTTCTTTAGGAACTTTAAATAGTTGCTCTGGTGGATCAACTTCTGGCACTAAAGGCACGTTAGCTACTTTAAAACCTTTATGAGCAAGGTATTGTGATAAAGGTGTCTTTGATGTTCTAGACACACCAATCAATACAATATCTGCCTTTTCAATCCCTCTTGGGTCTCTTCCATCATCATATTTAACTGCAAATTCAATTGCTTCGATACGTTGGAAATAATCTTCATCTAGCTTACGAACAACTCCAGGTTCATTTCTAGGTTCAAGATTATGAGTTGTTGAAATTTTATCGATTAATGGACCAATTAAGTCATAAACGATTACACCAGCACTTTGCGCTTCATTTAACAATTTCTTCCTCATATCAGGTTTAACTAACGTAAATACAATAATACCATTATTTTCTTTTGCTACTTGAACGATTTCAATTAATGTTGCGTTATCTTCAACGTATGGTACACGTCTAATTTCGAATTTTTGATGAAATTGACTAATAGCCGCCTTTACGACATGCTCTGCTGTTTCACCTACAGAATCTGATACAACATAAACGATTGAATTGCCCATATGTTCACCTCTTAACTTTACTAAAACATATCATTGTTCATTAAGTCTACAATCGCACGAGTAAAATTTGTTTTTGTAAATCGACCAATTACCTCAAGTCCATGCTCACTTTCACGAACAACAGGGACAGCATCAATTTGTTTTTCAATTAAACTCTTAGCTACACTATAAATTGTATCATCTTTATAGCAAATTGTAATGTTTGGCATCCTCGTCATAATAATATCTACAGGTAATGTATGCAAATCTTTATTTCCTATACTTGCACGGAGTAGATCTTTTCTTGAAAGCACTCCTGTTAAAACCGAATTTTGGTCCACAACAAATAATGTTCCTACATCTTCAAGAAACATCGTCACAATAGCGTCGTACACTGATGAACTACGATCTACTACTACAGGAATCGCCTGAAATTCCTTTACGGTCAATTTTTTAATTCTGTCAATGACCTGTGCACCGCTTGTTCTTCCTGTGTAATAATATCCTACTCGTGGTCTTGCTTCTAAAAAACCAGTCATTGTAAGAATAGCTAAATCCGGGCGAAGCGTAGCTCTAGTAAGAGCTAGCTTATCAGCAATATGTTCACCTGTAATTGGTCCATTGATTTTAACAATTTCAAGTATTTGAGTTTGTCTTTTTGTCAGTTCGATTTCCCTCACCCCTAACTATCCAATATGTTATACTCTCTAATAAATATTATATACTATTTTTACAATTTAAAAAAGAAAGAAGGAAATAGGTAGCCTATTTCCTTCTTCAGGTTTCTGATTTTTTATTTGTTTTCAGAAAATTATCCATAACTTTTAATTGCTCTAAAAATTTTCGTGACTTTAAATAGATACCACTATATTCATCATAATAAGAAAATAAAATTTGTTGTAAGATTTTCTTCGTAGCTTCACTAACTTCAATTTTGCCAAGTCGATTTACATCAAAGTGATAAAATAACCTCATTAATTTTACCGACTTTTCAGTAACAGAAAACGCATACGGATCAGTATGCTTACAACGTTGGCATAAAAAGCCACCATCTTTTACAGAAAAGGCAACAAATATATTTTCATTTGCACTACATCTACAATTTACACATTGATCAAAGAACGGGTGATATCCTAAAACAGGAATCATTTTCGTCATAAATAAATAAGTCAAAACTTCAGCATCTGCTCCCTCATTCATATGCTGTAGCAATTGGAGAACCAATTCAAACAAGTATGGATTATTCTTTTTCTCATCCACCGCTTTATCTGTCAGCTCTACAACAATCGAAGCATACGCAGTTGCAACTAAATCTCCTCTTAATTCACGAAATGAATCAATGAGTTCTCCTTGACTTAATGTACCTAAACCAGATCCTTTTTGAATTAAAAACGACCCATATGTAAAGAG
Organism: Bacillus sp. AFS041924; assembly: GCF_002577195.1. Taxonomy (GTDB): domain Bacteria; phylum Bacillota; class Bacilli; order Bacillales; family Bacillaceae_G; genus Gottfriedia. The sequence continues at coordinate 44,173 of NZ_NULG01000111.1, read as the reverse complement.
TTGTGTCACAGAGGCAAGTCGACTATTTGTCTTCTTTGCCCCCCTTGCCACAACTCCTATCTTACCTAATTCTCTTGTTAAGAGAGTAATGATAACATTTGATTCTCCATAAGCGTTTGCCCTTAATACAATTCCTTCTACACGCTGTAACAATTAACTCACCATCCAATTGGATGAAGGTTAAGTATGTAGGGAATCAATATCAGCTATTTCTTCATCAATGTAACTTTTCTGATCCGTATGTTCTTGTTCAAGCTTCTTAAACAATAAATATGTCTCAACATTTCCAGTTTTAGAAAAGACATCCCAGGTAAAATTCAACATTGAGAAACCACCTTTCAAGAATAGCTACAACTCATTGCTCATTACCTATAGCCAATTACTTTCCCTGCTTACTTATAATGTGACCTTCTCTCCCGGTTTTCATGTGTATAAAATTTATAAAAATTAGAAATAAAAAGCTTGCAAAATCAAAAAAAATATGTTTTAAATCTTTTTTAATCGCTGCTAAATGAAGATTAAAATGCAAGGCAGTTCTTGGCCATTGTTTCAAAATCATGACACACATTAATCTTTCAGTCTTAATATTCATCCTCACGGAAACCTAAATCTCTTAATTGAGACATGCGGTTTCGCCAATCTTTTTGAACCTTGACCCATAATTCTAGGAATACCTTAGTATCAAGTAAGTTCTCTATATCTAACCTAGCACGTTTGCCAACCTCTTTTAACATGCTTCCTTGTTTACCGATAATGATTCCTTTTTGTGATGATCTTTCTACGACAATCGTTGCGTTTACATAGATTGCATTTCCTTCTGGTCGTCTTTCAATTTGCTCAATAATTACTGCAATTGAATGCGGAACCTCTTCTCTAGTTAAATGCAATACTTTTTCTCTAACCAATTCTGAAATGATAAATCTTTCAGGATGATCTGTTACTTGATTGGCTGGATAATATTGTGGACCTTCTGGTAAATAAGTTTTTATAACTTTTAATAATCGGTCGACATTATTCCCTTGCAATGCTGAGATTGGTACAATTTCAGCGAAATGGTATAAGTCTTTATATTTATTAATTAAATCGAATAACTCATCAGGATGAATTGTATCAATTTTATTAATGACTAAAATGACTGGGCTGCGACTTCCTTGCAGCTTCTCAATAATAAATTCATCTCCACGACCAAATCCTTCGTTGGCATTTACCATAAATAATGTAGCATCAACATCTTTAATTGAATCTTGAGCTACCTTTACCATGAAATCACCAAGTTTGTGTTTTGGCTTATGGATACCCGGCGTATCAATAAAGATAATTTGTGCATCATCTTCTGTAAAAACGCCTTGAATTTTATTACGAGTTGTTTGAGGCTTATCACTCATTATAGCGATTTTTTGACCAATAACACGATTAAGAAATGTACTTTTCCCTACATTTGGTCTACCTATAATTGAGACAAAACCTGATTTATAACTTTCTTTATTCATTCAAATCCTCCGATGTAAATGCTCCTGGCAATAATTCTTTTACTGTTGTTTCTTGGATTGCTCCATTTAAATTCGATAAATATACTACTGTATTTGGACCACAAAGTTCAAATAAAACTTGACGACAAGCTCCACAAGGTGCAACTGGTCCATCCGTATCAGCGACAACTGCTACTGCTGTAAACTCCGTAATACCGTCTGAATATGCTTTAAATACTGCAGTTCGCTCTGCACAATTCGTAAGACCATATGATGCATTTTCGATGTTACAACCACGAATAACTTGACCATCCTTTGAAAGCAATGCTGCACCTACTTGAAATTTCGAATATGGTACATAGGCATTTACTCTAGCTTCTATTGCTTGATTTATCAGTTCTTGTTTATCCATATATGCAGCCTCCTAATATGGGTCTTATTTACGTAGTATAGTAAAATACGGAAAAAATAGCAAAGCACCAATAATGATTGATGCAATCGCTGCGACTAATACTGCACCTGCTGCTACATCCTTAGCTCTTTTTGCTAAGGGATGTTTACTAGGTGATGCTAAGTCTACAACTGCTTCAATTGAAGAATTTACAAGCTCAAGAGAAATGACAAATGTGATTATAAGCAAAAGTATTAGCCAATCAATTCGACTAATATGTAAATAAAATGCAAGGCCGATTGAAATCAGTGCAGCAAATAAGTGGATTTTTATATTCCTTTCTTCTTTTATGACTTTAAAAATTCCACTAAATGCAAAACCAAAAGAATTAACTAATGGCGCTCTTTTTTTAGAGTCTTTCAAGGCCATATTTTTCTAATATTTCCTTTTGTTTTGTAAACATTACTTTCTCATCGGCTTCATTCATATGGTCATAACCTAGTAAATGTAAGCATCCGTGAACCGCTAAAAATCCTAATTCACGACGGAAGGAGTGACCATACTCTTTTGCTTGAATTTTAGTAGTAGGGATTGAAATAACAATATCCCCTAAAGTACGTGGTAAGTCAACTCCAACGATTTCAATTTCACCCTCACCTAATTCTTCCATAGGAAAAGAAATAACATCAGTAGCACGATCTTTATCACGGTACTCTTTATTAATTTCATGAATTCTTTCATCATCTACAAATGAAATAGCTATTTCAACCTCACCCGTTACACCTTCATATTCAAGTGCACACTCTAGTAAACCTTTTAAATCAGATTGTTGTTCCTCAGTTACTTCATTTGTTTCATCTATAAAATCAATTTCTAATTGAACCATTAAATCACCTTATCTTTCGTCTGGATACTGTATTCTTGAATGAAAAGTCCCTTTTAAAGTCTCACACAATGATTTCTCAACAATGTATAATTCTTTTAAATTTAATTCACACATTGAAAATTGACCATCATTCAAACGATCATGCATGATTGAAGAAACTAATACCTCGATTTTTTCCATATCAGGGTCTTTTAATGAGCGAACTGCTGCCTCGACACTATCAGCAATTCCTACAATTGCAGATTCCTTCGAATGTGCTTTAGGACCTGGATATCTAAAGTCACTTTCCTTTAGATCAGGATTCGTTTCTTTTTCTTTGTAATAAAAAAACTTTAATAAAGTTGTCCCATGATGTTCCGCTGCAATATCAATTATATCTTTTGGCATATTATATTTTTTTAGTATTTTTACTCCATCACTTACATGCCTTAAAATAATATCTTTACTTTGAATCGGTTTAATACGATCATGTGGATTATGCCCACCCATTTGATTTTCAATAAAGAACCCCGGATTACTTGTTTTACCGATATCATGATAATATGCACCTACTCTTGCAAGTAAGCCATTTGCTCCGATTGCTTCACATGCACCTTCAGCTAAGTTCGCAACCATAATACTATGATGATATGTACCTGGAGCCTCTAATAAAATCTTTCTTAATAAAGGATGATTTGGACTTCCTAACTCAACAAGTTTAAACGAAGACACCATACCAAACGAATCTTCAACAAAAGGTAAAATTCCCATAGTAATGACACTTGATAAAACTCCCGAAGTTAGACCCATTAATAAATAGATCCCTATTTCAACTGATGAATATTGACCATTTCGAATTAAAATCAATGAAAATAAGGTTGCAATATTAACAATTGAAATCAAAAACCCAGCATGAAGTATCATAGAACGCTTATTTTTAACTTCATCTAAAAATAAAACAGCGATAGAGCTAAATAAAATATATATACCAGTCGAATAGTTTATTGCTCCGTTTACATCTTCATTAAACATTAGACTTCCGCAAATAGAGAAAATAATTGATGAAACCATCAAATATCGATTACCTAATAAAAACTTAATTAATAAAGTTCCTATTGCAACTGGCGCAACATATACAAGGCCTGAGAACTCAACTTTTTGAAACAAGCTTACAATCTTTAAAATTAAAATCGTAAAAATAACAATACTATAATATGCCACAATATGAACATTTCCTTTTTCTTTTAAAGTGGCAGTTTGTTTCAATAAAAAGAAAGTCAATACACCAATTAATAAAACTAACCCAATATATGGTTGAATTGATATTTTATTTTTTATTAAACCAACCATTTTTAATTGATCGTATTTTTCCTTGGTAATTGTTTCTCCAGCCTTTACTAGTACTTGTCCTTGTAAAATATAAACGCTGTCAACACTTTCACTTTCTAAACGCTTTCTCTCTTTTGTCTCTTCTGCATCAAAAAAGTAGTTTGGAATGATTGCAAATTCGCCAATTGAGATCATCGCATCCTTTAGTGAAGAATTAACGCTTACATATGATAATTCATTTCTTAACTTCCCACGAGATTCCTCAATCTGATTATTTGTAATTTCCTCAGACATCACATTATTAATGGCCGTATTTAACGAAGCTTTTGAGATATTTATTTGTTCTTCTGAAGATTTTATTAAAGCGCGAAATACGACGTCATCAAAATTTTTGCGAACATCCTCAGGCAGTTTCTTCTTAACTTCACTAACCTCTTTATCAATTAATTCTTGTTCAGTTAGATCATCATTTTTTGCATATTTGCTTTTTACTTCTGCAACAATATCAAATATTGAATTGACTACATCAATTCGAATTTGTGTATAACCCACTTCATATTTATATACATCCTCTACTCTTGCTTCAGCCTCTTGTCGTTTCTTAGCGGTTGCACCTTTATCCTCAATCGTGATTGGAGAATAAATATTATCATTAGCGATTGATAACAGCTGAATGTCGTATTTTACCGGTCTAACATGACTAATTAGAAGAAGAAAACTTATTAAGCCTAATGCAATGGTACATAGTAATATGACAAGAGTTTGATTCTTAAAGCGTTGAATTAAAGCTTGCAAACTATTCATTGTTTCCCCTTTCTAGAAATGCACCTCATCATATAAATACGAAATGACCCTATCTTATTGTAGGGTCACTACGAATCATTCTTTTACTAAATCGTAAGCTTGAATAATCTTTTGTACTAATGGATGACGGACTACATCGGTTTGTTCTAAGATCGTCATACCAATGCCCTCAACACCTTTTAGTGTATGTTGAGCTGATACTAATCCAGACTTTACTCCTTTAGGTAAATCAATCTGAGAAGGGTCACCTGTTATAACCATTTTAGAACCGAATCCTAAACGGGTTAAAAACATCTTCATTTGAGCCATCGTCGTATTTTGGGCTTCATCCAAAATGACAAAAGCATCTTCTAAAGTACGTCCCCTCATATAAGCTAAAGGTGCAATTTCAATCGTTCCTCTTTCAATTAGACGAACAGTATGTTCTTGACCTAAAACATCGTGTAGAGCATCATAAAGCGGTCTTAAATATGGGTCAACCTTTTCTTTTAAATCACCAGGTAAAAATCCTAAACTTTCTCCAGCTTCCACAGCAGGCCTTGTTAAAATAATTTTGCTTACTTTATTATTTTTTAATGCTTGAACAGCCATGACTACTGCCAGATATGTTTTACCTGTACCAGCAGGTCCAATTCCAAATACTAAATCATTTGATTGAATAGCACGAAGATAATGTCTTTGTCCAAAAGTCTTTACCCGAATCGGTTTTCCTTTTGAATTTTTAATAATTTCTTCGTCATACAACCTAGCAAATGATGATAGCCGTCCTTCATTAGCCATCTGAATTGAGTATGTCACATCCCGAGATGTAATACTCACTCCATTTCGAATAACCTCTAAAAGAGAGTCAATAATTTGCTCAACAATTTTCACATTTTCATTCGTACCTGAAACTTGTACAGACTGTCCACGTGACACAATCTTAACATCAAGCAAATTTTCAATTATTTCTAGATGTTTATCGTTTGTACCAAATAAGGCAATTGCTTCGTTTGGATCCTCTAGTTGTTGATTAATCGTTAGTAGTTGATCTGGCATTACTCAGTCCCCTTGAACAATAGTTTTCGTTTTTGTAATATCTTCCAAAACTTTATAATACATTCTTAAATTAACTTTACCATTGTCTAATGACTCGTGCAAAACTTTTTCTTGTAAAATCTTGGCATTCGGACTTAACTTTTTCATTAACTCCTTCTTTCCAATTTCCTTACCAAGCTCAGCAGCCTGCTCTTTAGAGTATGTCCTAACAACATTTTCACTTTCCAATATAGTTTTTTTAGTGAAAAATATCGGCAATTTCCATTTTAAAAATTTAAATTGATACGAACTACTTTCATTTTCAAAAGATTTATATTTATTTTTATCAAATCCCCAAAATTTTATTTTATTTTCCTTTGAACCAATATAAAATCTTGTTTTCTTTTCACCCGTAAGCACAGTAAATGAAGTATTTAAAGGAACACTAACGATTTCCTCTCTCCAAACTTCACCCATAATTTTCCCTACCGCTGGAACTAAAATAGGATGCTCTTCTGTTCCAATTATCCCTGAAACTAATATTTGTCCTTTTCGGACGAAGTCATTCTTTACTACAAGAGGTTTTCCCTTCTCTACAAACATACTTGAAATAACAGCTTCTTCTCTAGCAATAATATGTCTTGGTCTTAACAACTTCTCAGGCTTCGGCAAATGTTTCTCAACTACCTCAAAATGAAAGGTAGTCCCATTTAACTGCACTCCAACCCATGTCAACGTAGGATTCTCATCTTGAAGCTTTTTCTGGATCGTTTGCATTTTTGGTAACGTAAACTGAGACGCGCCAGTCTTTACTCCCATCGTAGTTAAATCCTTCCGGAGTTTATACTCAACTTCTGGAGAGGCACCCTTTATATCAATTCTCCAAACCATATTTGAAAGTAAAAATAAAACGACTAAAAATCCAACAACACCAACAACAAACCCAAAATACTTCCATGCTCGTTTAACTTCAAAAGGCAGACCCTTCCTTCCAATAAAAAAAACCCTATATTCCTTTTTCCGAGGAATACTCTTGATCCGTTTATAATCTTTTAACTCAATCGTAAAAGTAATCGAATTTGTTCCAGTTTTTTTCACATCTCGCAGTGGAATCCCTTTTCGAATACAATCATTTAAAAAACGTTCTGGTCCAAGCCCCATCACTTTTACTTGAACCATCCCAGTAAGATTTGAAGTCCATTGGTTTTTCATCCTAATCCCCCATGTTCATTAGACTGATCATGGTGTAAGCTCTAGATGTTATTCATTAATAAAATACACATGCTCAATTTCGCCTTCTAACAAAATCTCTTCTGGCAACATCGTCTTCAATACAAAGTCCTTACCCTTTATCAACAACTGCCCCTGCTTCATCAACAAACGCAATTCATTGTCCGAATACACAAGTAACCCTCTATGGTTTTCAATATAAATATGTAGTTGACCTAACATCGTAATACGCGGCAATTCTAAAAGTACATCTGGTGGTAAGTCCATCTTACTTGACATCCATGTTTTTAAATTATGCGCTAATCTTTTCAAGATAGACTCCTCCCCCTTTCATATCATATTTATGATGGATTTTGAGAAGGTATGATACAAAAAGAAAAAGGTAATGGAAATTTAAGATGAATAATTTCGAAATGAAATTGAGTGGCTCTATGAAATAGGATCATGCAATCTGAGCATTAGATAGGACGGAAAACACGGGCGTTGCCTAATGTCGTAGAAGTATACTCACGATTTGGGGACTTTAGAATTCGGTTTGAAGCTTGATTAATCTTTATTTAAAGGAAAATAGCTAATTAAGTATACGAGGTGTTGGGGAATATCGTGGGTAATGAGCGAGTTATTAGCACTTGTAAGTTTATTTGCAGCTTCAATTGGAATATTTGCGCTCTATACTAGTTTACTTGTATCAAGAGCTCAATCTATGCACGTCTAACCATTAATCGAGCCAATTTTTACTAATATTGCTCAATTTTACAAAGAAACGATCCGTTTTTCAGCTCATATAACTTTAAATCATGATGAAACGAAGCAATAAATTATATTTTCTTAACTTTATTTGCGATTTCATCTATATTAATTGTGATTCTAGAATTTTATTTGCGATTCATCATTTTTAATTGTGATTATCAGATTTTATTTGCGATTCTGGATTTTTAATTGCGATTCACCATTTTTAATTGCGATTATCAGATTTTATTTGTGATTTACAAAATTTAATTGCGAACCTGAATTTTATTTGAGATTCTCTAATTTTATTTCCAATTCTCACAATCCCCCATCACCTGAACTTAAAACGGTTCCACAAAAAAAATAAACGTCTAAAATAGACGTTTATTTTAACAGACTTGCTACAGCCTTATTCACAGAAGAGCCATCAGCTTGTCCTTTTACTTTAGGCATAACTGCACTCATTACTTTCCCCATGTCAGCTTTTGATGTAGCACCGACTTCTGAAATTGTAACACGTACAATTTCAAGAAGTTCCTCTTCAGATAATTGTTGAGGCAAGTATTCTTTTAGAATCAGTAACTCTTGCTTTAATTTATCCACAAGGTCTTGACGACCAGCTTTTTCGAATTCCAGGAGGGAGTCTTTACGTTGTTTCACTTCACGAGTTAAAATTGTTAACTCTTGATCAGCTGACAATGTCACATTATTCCCTAAGCTAATTACTTCATTTTGTAATGATGCTTTCACCATTCGGATAACGGCTAACTTGTCTTTGTTTTTTTCCTTCATCGCTTGTTTCATATCTGAATTCAAACGTTCGAGAAGACTCATAGTAACACCCTCTCTTAGAATTTACGTTTTCTCGCTGCCTCTGATTTTTTCTTACGTTTTACACTTGGCTTTTCATAAAATTCGCGTTTTCTTGCTTCTTGAAGCGTACCAGTTTTAGAAACTGAACGTTTAAAACGACGAAGAGCATCTTCTAAAGATTCGTTTTTACGAACGACTGTTTTAGACATCTTACTTTTCCCTCCCTCCAAGCTACCACTTACAATCAATAAAACACTGCAAAAAAGAACACTTTTCCACATGTCTTTTACGATTATAATACATAAACTATTGATAGGTCAACAGGTAAATGTCAAGTTTGAAACTTAACACCCTTTAGTCTTAAAGAAGAATCAATAGCCTTCAGTTGCTACATTTCCTTGGACAATCGTAATTCCATTACTTGTACCAATTCGAGTTGCCCCTGCTTTAACCATTTCATTTACGCTTGCGATATCACGCACACCACCTGAAGCTTTCACCCCAATATCAGGACCAACCGTTTTTCTCATTAATGCTACGTCTTCTACTGTAGCACCACCAGTTGAAAATCCTGTCGATGTTTTTACAAAATCTGCTCCTGCTTTAACAGAAAGCTTTGAAGCCATTTCTTTTTCTTCATTAGACAAAAGACTTGTTTCAATAATTACTTTAACTAATGCTTTGCCATTTGCGGCATCAACAACTGCTGCAATATCTTGCTCTACTGTATCATAATCCTTATCTTTTAAAGCTCCGATATTGATTACCATATCAACTTCCCCGGCTCCATTATCGATTGCATTCTTTGTTTCAAAAGCTTTCGTTTCTTTTGTATTAGCTCCTAAAGGAAATCCAATAACTGTACAAACTAAGACTTCTGTACCTTTTAACAAACTTGCACAATGACTTACCCAAGTTGGATTCACACAAACCGAAGCAAAATTATGATTCTTTGCTTCTTGACATAATTTTTCAATTTGAGATTTAGTTGTTTCAGGCTTTAGTACTGTATGATCAATCAATTTATTGATATTAGTTGTCATTTTGTAATGCTCCTAACTAAAGTTTATTTCATCTTAAAAGTCACTGAAATATCAGCTTTTATTAGTATTTGTTATTTCATTTTTATTTATGTGAAATAGAATCTTAAGAGTAAAATTACTAACGATCAAAAAAAAATTCAAAGCATCATATTAAATTGATGCATTTGAATTTTTTTCGACTGTATGATGATCATTTACTTTAAGCATCATGAAAAAAGAAACTGTGATAAAGAAAAAACCATATAAGAACATATACTTAAATCCGATTAAATCGATAATTACTCCTAATAATGGTGGAGAAATGATATTGGCTATCGAAGAAAATAAATAATATAGTCCTGTATATGTTCCAATAAACCCAATAGGTGCCATCTCAGCTAAAAATGGATATGAATTAATATTTACTAATGCCCATAAGCATCCCATTATCAAAAAGACCATTCGTATAGCAAATAAATCCTTCAAGAAAAATAAAACAATAAATCCGATTATTATGCCTGAAATACCGATTAAAATGCTACGTTTCTTTCCAATTTTTGTACCGATAAACCCTGCAGGAATTGCAAATATTAAAAATGCCAATGAAATAAATGCAAATGAAAACGCTGCTGCACTAACTTTTACACCTAAGTAAACTTCTCCATAACGGGTAAAAAAAGTTTCAATTCCATTAAAGCCGATAAACCAGCTAAGAATTGCTAACAATAGAAATAATGCACTTTTATTCTGAATGGCAGAACGGAATCCCTCTCTTAGTTGAACCTTTTCTTCAGCTTGCTCGTAATTTAGTACATCTCGTTTTTCTTTAATGAAATAAAAGAGAATTAAAAAACTTACTAACATTAGTAATCCAGCTAAGTAAAAAGGAAATCCCTTATTTATATCCCACAGAATTGATCCAATAAAAAAAGCAATTAAAGCACCAATACCGCCCATAAAATTAATTATACTATTCGCTTTACTTCTTTGTTCAACTCTTGTTAAATCGGGCATTAGTGCGATAACTGGCGATCGGAATACACTCATACTTAAATTCATAAAGACGATAAAGAAGATTAACATGAATAGCGTTTGATGCAGTGGAATTAAAAATGTAAATAATGCTGCAAGAGGCATACCGATCATTAAAAATGGCATTCTTCTACCAAAACGCGTGTTTAAACGATCACTATACATTCCAACGGCTGGTTGTAAAAATAATGCAAAATAATTATCAAATGTCATAATAAATCCTATTAACGCAGATGACTTTAAATAATCACTTAAAAGTTTTGGCATAAATGCATTATAAACAGACCATGTTAGACTAATCGCAAAAAAACCAAAGCCAAGTAGCATAATTTTTTTGTAATTAAGTTTATCCATTTAAATTACTCGATTCTACAATCCAACTACAGACATACTTTATATGAGTTCGATTCAATGACAAAATCATCCCCCCTTATTCACAGTATAGTAGCCGGATTAATCAAATATTTACCCTTTTTTCAATTTTTATAAAATATTAATTTATTGAGTAAACCCATTAAAAAAAACAGAAATGGACATAAAAAAACCTAGCGTTAACTAGGCATTTTCTTTTATCTTTTTTTAACATAAAATCGTTCACACGGCTATAATGCCAACACAATGATTCAAATAAGATATTACTAACATTTTACATTCGTTCTTCTAAAGCCTTCGCCGTTTTACTAGTTACTACTTCTTTCTCGTCTTTCAACGTACCAAAAATACCATCAAAAATAGGCGTTGATACACCATACCAATAGTTCTCATTTTTAAAATGATGTAATATATGAAGCTTTTTAATTTCTTGTCCGATTTTCGTTTTTGGTTTTATCGGTCGATGAGCTACATAATGCTTCCATTCGTACACAAGTAACATCAATACTAACCCTGAACCAAAAGCGATTGTTTGAATTAAATCTCTTGTTATCAAAAAGAAAATAATACAAAGTGTTCCTAGATTCGGAATACTATACCAGATTGGTAAAAATAATAACTTCAAATCATCTGGATAAGTATGATGATCATAATGTATTCTTTTCATAAATTTAAGAAAAAGTTTATTTTTTGGTGCCTTTATATGGAAAATAAAACGATGAGTTACATATTCACTAAACATAAAAAAGATTAAACCTATAATGAAAATTAAACAAGTTAACCATAAAAAATGAAAACCTATACTATAAATAATTCCAACTAAAAAAAGTACTCCCATCACAATAATATCAAAATGCAGAAAAAAATCTCGATATAGCCCTTTCATAAAATCCCCCTTTATCAATAACACATTATCGTAATATCAAATTTATAATTCAATATTATTTATGAAATTCCTCTTCGCTTACATTCGTACCTAATATTAATTTTGAATAAAGCACTGGTCACTGAAGATAATAAAAACGATAACCAAAAATTTGAAAAAGGGAGATTTTTTATGGAAAAAAGGAGATATTATGTATCAGTTCAAGCAAAAACGATTGTTCCAAATCAAGGGGACGCACCATATGAGTTAGAAATCGATGCAACGATTGATGAAAAACATAGACTTGAAAGAATTTTCCATCAAATTGACAGTTACGATGAAGCAACAGCTATTCAGACAGCGTTCATCATTCCGATTACAAACTGGAGCCAAGAAAACAACGATGGTTATGACTATTTTTTAAAACAAGCGTATGCAATGATTTATGAATTAGGGACTGAGGAAACTCGTTCACATATACGTCAAATGAAAATATTAAAATAAAAATGAAAGCTCATCGTAGCTTTCTTTTTTATTACGTTGGCGAAAAATAATCTTGTTAATTAATAATCAAATTTTCGTAAAGGAGCCCTATGAGGTTGATTTCCATTACAGGATGCTCACTTTCCATGGGACGAGACCTAAGCCTCCTCGTTCCTGCGGGGTATTGAGCCTTCCCGCATTTCCCATAGGAGTCGAGGACCCTTCCATTACAATCAACTTAATCAATAAAAAAGGTATAAAATAAAAACTTATTTTAATAACCTTTACTAGAGTTAATCAACAATTTATTACATAGCTTAACACCAATTAAGAACTAAAATCCTAAAATTATTAATAGATCATCAAAAATTCCAACCTTATCTTCAATAACCAATTATGTGCACTTGGACTAAGTTTTTACTATAGACTGCTTTCTATTTAACACATAAAAAAAGAAAGCTCTTTGGAGCTTCCTTTTCACATTAGACATCAATTACTTTTGTTTTAGCCATTCGATCATGTAATGTTCTACGTGTTGCTGAAAAAATAAAAAATGGATCAGCAAGTGCAACAAATCCTACAATATAATAAAGGAATGGTATTTTTATGTATCCTAAAAGTGCAATAATTTCTCTAATAAACATTGTTATTAAATTTACTTCTTGATCATCGGTCTTAATGACTGCAATTTTTAGCCAACGCTTACCAATCGTTTGTCCTTTCCAAACATATGTAGGAATCAAAATATAAAAAATAATTACGCAAATAATTGATATTGTAGATGACCCCATATCAAAATCGTTAACTCTATTGGGATCAAAATATGTTGAAAACTTTGCAATTCCAGAAATTAAGGAAATGGCAAATATAGCTAGAAAACTAATAAATCCATCAACTAAAAAAGCTAAAAACCTACTTGATCTACTTGCTAATGCAGAATATGATTCCAATAAATCTCCACCTTTATTTTTCTATAATGATAAATTATACGGAATTTTTAAACAAACTTATAGATTAATTCATTAATTTATAATTAGAAAATAGAAAAAAGCCTGATAAAAAGTAGATTTTTTAATATACTTCTACCAGGCTAATAGTCATCAACTAAATGTAGATTTAATTATGCTCCAGGTGCATCAACAAGCGTCCAAGTAATTGTTGCTTCATGATTACCAACTGTTGCTGACCCACCAGGAATTTTTAACGTTACATTATTATTTAATTCACCATCATCAACATCTGGAGTTGGGCCTAACCATCTTGTTATCCAAGTTCCAAGTCCTGATCCATTTTCTGCTGTGACAACTGCTGATTCAGTTGTTCCATCTGTATTTAACGTTATTGTTTGAATTGGTGTTGGATTGGTCCCCCCACCTGGTGTCACGACTGATCCATTTTTAAACGTAACAACTGCGCCCAGTAGCGATTCACTTTCACCGTTATTAAACTTACTAGCTTTTGCTGTTACTTTCCAGCCACCACCAGTACCTCGCCGATCTGACACTTGTATAAATGGCTTTTTAGATATAGATGCATAAATTTGATCGGTACTTGAAATCTCTTGCGAACCAAACTGAACTGAAGAAACATAGTCTAAAGTTAATGGACCTGTCTCACCTGTTGGTGGATCTGTTGGATCTGTAGGTCCTGTTGGCTCAAGTGGATTTTGTGGATCAGTAGGATCTACCGGTGTTACCGGACCAGAACCAGGTGTAAAATTTACACCTACTTTTGAATCTGCTTGAGACGTAACAGCTGCAAGTGCTGAGTTTGCTGCTCCGACAAATGATGCGATACTTAAAACTCCAACAGCTACAATTTTTGAAACCTTCATTTAATCTAAGCCCCTTTTAAAAAATTCTTCATAAAAAAGATGTCACTAAAAAGAACTAGGCATCTTTCTTGAAGTTAAAGACAATTATAGTAAACAAAATTACGATTGTCTGTGAATAGATTGTGAAAACATTCACTAAAATTTTACTTTTCATTTTACAAATCCCCTTAAATCAGTAGAATTTACAGAGCTAAAAGTGAATTTTTCGTGAAATACTATACTAATAAATTCAATTATTAGTTCAAACGCATTCATTTAAGGAGTTATTTTCAACACAAAAAAAGAAGTCCACTTTAATATAAGTAAACTCCTAAGTTAAAATTTTATTTAAAATTACTAAAAAAGTATGGAACAAAAAACGACATTTTCAACTTTTACTCTTTCCCTGCACCTAAGCTCTTAAGCTTTATTTCCCATTCTAAACCTGTATCAATTCCATATTCATTTGTAAATGACCCCTGATTTACTGCAACAGCCATTTGATCCAGACTGTTTACATATAGAATTGGTTCACCAATTGCTACATCAGCAAATGATTTTCCATATTTTACAGCTTCTTTGTAAACTTTTCTTCCTTGTTGCGTGATCTGTACTTCTACTAAGTCCCCATGTGAAATGCCTTGTTTAAGAAAATCTGTACGACCAATATTCGTCCAAATGCTACCGTAACGAACATCAAGTATGTCAATTGTTCCAGTTATCGAATTGTTTTCGCTATAGCATTCTTTATTTGGTAGTTGTATGTAAGAATTTGAATCTACCTCTGGTCCTATATTTTCGAAATCAATTTTACCAGAAGCCAATCTTGCACCTGTAAAGGCAAATATATCCCTTCCATGGAAAGTATAAGATTCACTTGAATTTGGTAGTCTATTAATTTCTTCATCAATCACTCTTATTTGGTTAATTCCATATATTTTGCCAACATGTGTTAATGTTCCATTATCTGGTGTAATAATGAAGTGGTTCGTGTTTGTACGGGCCACAATACTTCTACGATCTGAGCCAACGCCTGGATCTACAACTGAAACAAATACTGTTCCGATTGGCCAGTAATTCATTGTTTGCACAAGTCGGTAAGAAGCTTCCCAAATATTGTATTGAGGTATATCATGGGTCAAGTCGTAAATCTTTATATCTTGATTTACGCTACAAGAAACACCATACATAGCGCTAACTGCTCCATCTAGTAATCCAAAATCTGACTGAAACACTAATGCATTCCCCATCTAAACACCCCTAATTAATTGAATATTTAAAATTAAATATAAATTCAATCTATTCTTTAGTCAATAATATTATTCTAATTTTATATATTGTACTTATTTATACGTTTACTTTTCTCCAATCATTATGTTTGGATTGTAGGTTTTTAGTAAATTCAAATTCTTTCACTTCAAAATAAAAAAGATATAGTTTTTAGATACTATATCTTTTAATAGTCTTACATATTTTATACGTTTTTTTATTTTTACGATCGATTCATTCAATTAAGGTAAATCATTTTGGAGTGAAAATTTGAATTAACTCTGCGCAACTAATTTTCTTTAGAAGGTCGAAACTCGCCCAACTGCAAACTCGATCCTCCCAAACTACTAAGCATTGGTTGTCTTTCGTTTCCATAACCGTTCCCACAGCACCATCTAAGCTAAATATAACATAGTTGCCTATCGAGAACATTCGTTTCACCCCAATCTGAAGATAATTCCGTGCCCACCTTTCGGATATTCCCATTTAATATTCTGATGAGGACAGCCTATTCTACAGCTTCCACATTCGTGACATCCTTCGTATCCAACATGCATTCGAATATTTTCCCACTTGTAAACCTCTGCCGGACAGAAAATTGTACAGATTTTATCTGGACATTTTGTCATACAAATATCGGAATCTAGTACAGTTAAGTGCGATTTTGTATCAGCATTAAAGCGAACGAGATATTGTTTTTCTTCGATTGTACTTTCTTTTTTTGTCTCACTCATTTATTTCATCACCTTCCATGCTTTATATACATCTTTCGCAAGCTTCAGCTTAGCTTTAGCTCCTCCTATATTGCTCATAATATTCTTTTGTTTTTCCCATTTAGATTTGCCATCAACAGTAAACATTTGGCTTGCAGACTTGTTTAATAGTGGAATATATTGCTCGAAATATTGAGGGAATTTTTCAAAATGGTGAGTTGCATCTTTATATTTTTTCAAATCCTGTCCTACGAAACTATTTAGTAATTTATCAGCATACGATTTTAAAACGACATCAGAATAGTTATCTAGTGCTTTTGCTTCGATAATCGTTTCCGCTGCAAGTCGTCCAGAAGTCATTGCCATATTTGAACCTTCGCGATGAATTGCATTTACTAGTTGCGCTGCATCACCAACTACCAAAACTCCATTTCCTACTAATTTTGGAATCGATTTGTAACCACCTTCAGGAATTAAATGTGCAAGATATTCTTGTGGCTCACTCCCTTGAATATACGGTCTAATCATTGGGTGATTTTTAACATATTCAAGTAAATCATATGGTTTTAGTTTATTTTCAATCATTCCTGATAATAACGTACCGACCCCAATACTAAGAGAATCTTTATTTGTATATAAAAATCCTGTACCAACTATGCCTTTAGTCGCGTCCCCGAATAGCTCGATTGCTACACCTTGATTACCTTCAAGCCCAAAACGATCTTGAATAATTTTACTATCTAGCTTTAAAATTTCCATTGTAGCTAAAGCGACCTCATCTGGTCTCCATTCTTTATGGAAACCTAAAGATTTTCCTAAAAGTGAATTTACCCCATCAGCCAATACAACTACATCGGCATATAAATCACCATCTGGTCGATCCGTCCTTACACCTACTACAACATCGTTTTCAACAATACATTCAAGTACTACAGTTTCATTGATTAATAGTGCACCTTGTTCAACTGCTTTTTGAGCGAACCATTGATCAAACTTTGAGCGAAGAACAGTAAAATTATTATAAGGTTCTTCAGCAAATTCAAGTCCTTTATAACCAATGGTTGTAGCCGATTGTTTATCAAGCATCATAACTCGTTGTTCTACAATTACTCGCTCAATTGGAGCATCCTTCCAAAACTCAGGTATAACGTCCTCCATCATTTTACGATACAATACGCCACCCATAACATTTTTTGAGCCAGGATACTCTCCTCTTTCAATAAGGACAACATTAACACCATTTTTTGCGAGCTCATATGCACATGAAATTCCTGCTGGGCCTGCTCCAACGACAATTACATCAAATTTTTCCGGCATGATCGTGATTTTCCTCCTTTAAAGAAAAACTTTCTTGGAATTGGTTAATCAGCATTGGTACAATTTCAAATGCGTCTCCTACGATGCCGTAATGACAAGATTGAAAAATTGCCGCATTCGGATCTTTATTTATCGCAATAATGAGACCTGAGTTTTGCATTCCAACTATATGTTGTATTGCGCCAGATATCCCAATTGCAAAATAAATTTTAGGTGTAACCGTCAAACCTGTTTGACCTACTTGATGGTGATGCTCAACCCAGCCAGCTTCTACTACATCACGACTTGCACCAACAGCCGCTCCAATTGACTCTGCAAACATATGGATCAATTGAAACCCCTCTTTACTACCCAACCCTTTACCGCCCGCCACGATAATATCTGCTTCGTCAATGCGAACTTTCTTAGTTGTTGCACGTACAATTTCTAATACTTTTGTTCGAATATCTTCTTCTCTTAAATCAATTTCCTCTTCGATTACAACTCCTTCAGCTAAAGGAGTGGGGGTGAGCGCTTTCATTACCTTCGGACGAACTGTAGCCATTTGAGGTCTATATTTCTTACACAGAATCGTTGCCATAATATTTCCACCAAATGCAGGTCGACTTGCTAATAATAGTCCAGTATCTTCTTCAACATCTAATACGGTTGTATCCGCAGTTAAACCAGTAGGTAAGTCGGTTGCTACCGCACTAGCTAAATCCTTTCCTTTCGAAGTTGCACCATATAATAAGATTTCGGGCTTATATTTATTACAGCATTCAAGTACCGCTTTCATAAAGGATTCTGTTCGATAATCCTTAAAAATTGGATCATCATATACATAAACGATATCAGCACCGTATTCAAATAAAGTAGGAGCCAATGATTTCACATTTTCACCAATTAATAATCCTGCTAGTTCGCATCCACGTTTTTCCGCTAATTCTTTTCCAGCACCAAGCAGTTCAAGCGATACTGGAGCTATGACTTTATCGTTCTCTTCAATAAATACCCAAATACCTTTATACTCCGAGAAATCCACTTATACCCCTCCTTTCACTGTGAATAATTCTTTCTTCTCATTTAAAATTTTCATCAGTTCGTTTACTTTTTCTAGTGAAGTTCCTTCGAAGAGCGTACCACCTTTAGCTTTTGGAGGTGCCCATACTTTGGATACAATAGTCGGGGAACCTTTTAAACCTAATTGCTTAATATCAATATTTTCTAAATCCTTCACTGCCCAAATAGTTGGATTATACCTTGCAGCCTTTATCAAATTTGGAAGTGATGAATAAGGAACTTCATTTATTTCTTTTTCAACTGCAAATAAACAAGGTAAAGTCGTTTTTATCACTTCATGTCCATCTTCAATTTTTCGATGTACAATTGCATACCCGTCATCTTTATTAATTTCATCAACCTTCTTAACGGAGGTTAATGGCGGAATATCTAATCGACGAGCTATCCCTGGTCCAACTTGTCCAGTATCACCGTCAATTGTCATCTTTCCACAAATGATTAAATCAACCGCTTGAATTTGTCCTATTTTCTCAATCGCTTTTGTTAATGCATAGCTTGTTGCTAAAGTGTCTGCTCCAGCAAATGCACGATCTGAAATCATATACCCTTCATCAGCACCTATTTCAATACATTTTCGAATGGCTTTTACAGCAGGTGGTGGTCCCATCGTAATAACCGAAACTGTTCCTCCATATTTATGCTTAATTCGAACAGCTTCCTCTACAGCATGAGCATCGTATGGATTTAAAATTGCCGGTGCACTTGCACGGTCCATCGTATTTGTTTTAGGATTCATCTTAATGATCTTCGTATCTGGCACTTGTTTTATACAAACCACGATATGTAACACTGTTTCACTCTCCTTTTTTCTTCCCATCACCCATAGTTAGTAAATGTACATGTTGTTCAAATATATTATTTTTATCGAAAAAATATGATAGAAAGAAACGAAAAAAAGAGACATTCACAACAGATAAACTGTTGAAAATGCCTCTCAATTAAATGATTAATTCCTTAACCAACTAATAGTTGAATTGTTATACCTGAAGGATCCTTTGTAAACGTAGTTCCATTTTCGATAAATACTGTTGCTCCCATATCCTTTAATCGTTTGACTACCTTCAATTTTTCTTCTTCGCTTGGATATAACAGTGTAAAATTCTTTAATCCTGCACTGCTTTCACTTGCCGCAGAACCACCTGCACTATGCCAAGTATTTAAACCGATGTGATGATGATAACGTCCAGTAGCTATAAATAATGCTTGGCTACCGTATTTCGTTACAACATCAAACCCTAGCCCTTCACAATAAAACTTCTCTGTATTAACTAAATCAGAAACTTGTAAATGGATATGCCCCATAATTGTTCCTTTTGGCAATCCTGTAAAAGACTCATTCTCAGCTAGAGCTAATAATCCCTCTACATCTAAACGTTTACTATCCATAACGACATACTCATTATGCCATTGCCAATTATCTGATGGACGGTCAGAATAAATCTCTATACCATTCATATCTGGGTCCGCTAAATAGATCGCTTCACTTACTAAATGATCTGAACCTCCCTGTAGTGGATTTCTAGTTTCAATAAGATGCTTAAGAACAATACCTAAATCCTTTCTAGTAGGTACTAATAAAGCAAAATGATACAATCCAGTATTTCGTTCATTTCTTGGCGTAACATTATCTGGCTGCTCTAATTTAATTAAAACATTTACACCATCAGCTGTTAAACTAGCAGATGTTGTTGAATGCTCCAATACTTTTAAACCAATGACATCTTGATAAAATGCTAACGAACGTTCTAAGTTTGCAACTTTCAATTCAACCGTAGGAGCATAAACTTGTGGCTTTTGATGAAAATTCATTTTAATTTACCTCCTCTTGAAAATAGTACAATTAATGTTAACACTAACAGAATTAATGGAGCCATTGCAACACTCATGCCTTGACCTGCATGTAAATGAGTAAATACGGCACCTACCATAATAATGACTAATCCAACAGAAGCAAGCTTACCTACAAACGTCTTCCAATAACCAACTAATAAACCAATCGCACCTAACACCTCAAATGTACCAATCGTAAACATCATACCTTTTGAATAACCATAAACCTCTTTAAAATCATGCAACATCTGAGTATTTCCACTTAATTTCACAAACCCAGACATTGCGAATGCAATAATTAAGACTCCTTGAATAATTCGGGTAAACCATTTCATTTAAAAATCTCTCCTTTTTTGATACTTTCATTTTACTGAACTTAATTTGAGCGCAGTTAAACTTAAATTCCATGACTGAACTTAGTAAGAGAACAGTTAAATTTAGAAATAATGACTGAAATAAAAACAACCAGTATAGATTAACTGTTAACTTAAAAACTATAATGTTTAAAAAAATAGTGTGATATTCGTTGGTTACTTTTTGTAAGTCACTTATTTAAGTACAGTATATTCGATAACTGTTCTTATTACAAGTGCATTTTTTGATTTTGTTTATTTTCATTTTTTAGTTGGTTAAATTGGTCTATTTTATTGGAGATAATAATGAGTTGAAGTGGTTTATAAAGTAATTAGTAGTTTAGTTGAAATTCTAGTGATTTTTTATAAGTTTGTTATGTCGAATGGCTATTATTTGAATCAGTTGTTCTAATTGCAGATTTGGCTATTTTATTTACACGTCCCCCTACTCACTAATGAGAGTACCAATTAAACAATCAAAAAAAGAAGCTTTTTTATCAAAAATGAACGCTTTTCACCTACTTTTTCAATTGATCAGATCAAAACCTTTTCTACCAATAAAAAAATATAATGTTTTCTAACAATTTCTTGTCTTTTCATCCTTTATTTGCGATTTTGCAATTTTTATTTGCTATTCTCAATATGTAATTGCGATTGCACAATTTTAATTGCTATTATCAAATTTTAATTGCGATACGTCAAATTTAATTGCGATACCCATATTTTAATTGCGATACGTCAAATTTAATTGCGATATCCTTATTTTTTTGTGATTCGACTATTTTATTTGCGATGAACACTATTAATTGCGATTTCTCGATTTTAATTGCGATGGCGATGGCCATTGTGATCTCTACAGTCCCTTCACACCCAATTAAATAAAAATACCGTACATCCTCATGTACGATATTTTTAAAGTGATTCGATTGTTTTATGATTGGCACGTCTTACAAAATCAGCCAAAGTATAGTTACATAAAAAACCAAGTAAGTGTTCTTCTGCTTCAATTGCAAAATCTGAAAATACATTGTTCATTACACGTCCACTAGTACAGTCAGATGTGGATTCTATTAGTGCACTTGATAGAGGTTCTGTCATTTGTAGTGCAATATAGACCTGTTTTAGGGTGATTTCCTCAGGTGACTTAACTAATAAATAGCCGCCATCTCGACCTTCTCTTGCTTCTACAATTTTTTCTTTTACGAGAGGAGCCATTATTCTTCTCATAAATGAAACACCTGATCGAATATGTTTTGCGATTGCTTTACTTGGTGTAACCCCTTCTGTTGTTGCTAGTAAAACTAATGCCTGAATAGCAAATCCGAACCACTTAGGTGTTACGGAATTTTTACAGCTTGACATTTTTTATCACCATCCAGTGACATTATTATCTCCTGTTTATCTATACCTTGCAAGTATATAGTAGTTTCTGTCTCGTTTTAATAGTAGGAGTTAATACGTTTGTTGGATTGTTATGCAATAAAAAAAGGATAGAAAGTTTACTTTCCATCCTCATTTTTTATTTAACGAGCATATCCGCCTAGGCTTTGTTCTGCCATTTGAACTAGACGCTTAGTAATTTCACCACCAACTGAACCGTTAGCGCGTGAAGTTGTGTCTGGTCCTAAGTGCACTCCAAATTCAGAAGCTATTTCGAACTTCATTTGCTCAATTGCTGAATTTGCATTTTGTGAAGCATATTGATTTGAAGATCTTCTGTTTGCCATGTTGTCGACTCCTTTGTCTTTTGGATGCTCTGATGTTGTTTATCAGATTAAAGATAGTATGATTCCAAAATTTTATTCTATACATTTATTTACAAATTTTTTTCTTTTTACCAAAAGTACTTCTTGTTTCCAAATGTAGGTTTTATTGTATAAATAGTTTCAAGTTCAATAACTTGTATTATGTCCTAAGTTTTTCTATAATCTTAGAATACTGTATATATTTTAAATACAGTTTTTCAAGTATAAAAAATCTCGAAATTTCCATATTATAAAATATGTTTTTTAGGAGGAAAATTTTATGATGAATAATCGTTTCCAAGATAAAGTTGCTAAGAATTTAAATGAAATACCTTTATCTGTGTTAGACTTAGCTCCTGTTGTTGAAGGAAGCACTCCTGCTGATGCTTTTAAAAATAGCCTTGATTTAGCACAGCATGCCGAAAAATGGGGATATCACCGTTACTGGTTTGCCGAACATCATAATATGCCAGCAGTGGCAAGTTCTGCTACATCAGTTGTAATTGGACATATTGCCAGTGGAACATCAACAATTCGAGTTGGTTCTGGAGGAATTATGCTACCAAATCATGCTCCTTTAGTCATAGCAGAACAATTTGGTACTTTAGAATCACTGTACCCTGGGCGTATAGATCTCGGATTAGGTCGTGCACCTGGTAGTGACATGTCAACGACAAGAGCATTACGTAGAGATTTACGAAGTCACGAAGACTTCCCTGCTCAATTAGAAGAATTACAAAATTACTTTCATCCCCCTGGTGGATTAGGTAGCTTAACGGTTCAAGCTGTACCTGGAGAAGGATTAAATATACCAATTTGGTTATTGGGATCAAGTGGCTTTAGTGCTCAGCTAGCTGCTGAATTAGGATTACCATTTGCATTTGCAGCACATTTTGCACCAGACTATACAGTTCAAGCAATGCAAATGTATCATAATCACTTTAAACCATCTGAAGTATTAGATAAACCGTATGCAATGATTGGATTAAATGTTGTTGTTGCTGATACTGACAAGGAAGCAAAAAGACTTTTTACAACACAGCAGCAATCATTTTTAAACTTAGTTCGAGGTGGTAAACCATCTTTATTAAAACCACCTGTTGACGATATGGATGAGATTTGGAGTCCGTATGAGAAACAAACACTTGAAAATCAAATGAGACTATCTGCAATCGGTACGGTCGAAACAGTTACCAAACAGCTGCAAGCAGTTTTAAATATGACTAAAGCAGATG
Source organism: Bacillus sp. AFS041924 (assembly GCF_002577195.1). GTDB lineage: Bacteria > Bacillota > Bacilli > Bacillales > Bacillaceae_G > Gottfriedia. The sequence goes on along the minus strand of NZ_NULG01000111.1, from coordinate 20,415 downwards.
AAATTATGGTAAATGGCTCTGTTTTTGATCACGCAGCACGCTTATACTCTTATGAATTATTGAGTAAAGTTTCAAATAAATAATCTGAAAGGAGAGGACTAACCTCTCCCTTCATTTTTAAAACTATACTTTTAAAGCCTCTTGCTCTACTCTTTGTAAGAATTCATATACAGCCTTTAAATTATTCCCCTTTGGATTGCCTAGCTTTAACATTGCTCGTCCGATAAAATTAACTCCAGCATTTGTGCCTTCATAAATAAATTTTGTATGCGAATCGTCAATTTTTTCTAGTGTAAATGTCAAATTTGTTGCGAATGCTTTTGCTAAAACAAAATGGATTTGCTTTTTTTTGTATGATTCGGTATCTTCATATGCTAAAGTTTCTACAAGATAAGTTTCAACTCTTTTTCCTTCACGATAAGTCTGCTGATGCTTTGCACCCACTTCGTTTTCGTTCTTTTCAATTAATTTATGCTCATCAACTTTTGGCATTATTTTTTTAATATTTTTATCTAAAAATAAACTCCACACTTTTTCGATGTTTGTATTAATTATTATGTCTTCCTTCCATTGAATCATTTTCCATTATCCCTTCCTGATGCAATAAATTCATCTATTTCACTTAATTTTAAGGTTAAATCCTCTATTTCCGATTTAATTTTTTTTCGTTTACTGTCCAATAATTCCTCTATATTTGCAAAAGACTCATCTTCCATTACAGAAATCATTTCTTGAATTGTAAAACCAAATCTTCTTAATTTCCCTAAAAGCAATGCTAGAAAATAGCTACCATCATCGTAATATCGGTAATTATTTTTTGGATCAATATATGCTGGCTCAAGTAATTTAACTTCTGCATAATATCGTAGCGTCTCTTAACTTAAACCTGTTAGTTTAACGAATTCACTTACTTTATACATCATTACCTCCCACCTTTATGATAAACCGTGGGGTACACCACAATGTCAAATACTATTTTCCACTAGTATACCGAATTCTGAATTTAAATCATAAAAAAAAGCCCTCCCATTTAATGAGAAGACCCTACTACTATCTTAAGCTTTTTCGATATTTATATTGATTCCATTGAAAATGAATATAGCATCCAATACAAAATCCATTGATTGCGATAAGAGATGCCAAAGCGACCATTATTGAAAACACATAAAATAATACGTTCCAACCAAGTAATGCACCAATAAATGCAAGAGACAAGCATGATACTGCAATTGTTTGATTAAAATTTTGTTGATCTTTATCCTCTTGTGGATAGCTTGACGCTTTCTTTTTTAAAAAGCGTTTAGCAAATTTTATCATTGGATGGAAATCAAAAAGTAATCCACTAAGCCCGCTAATTAAAGGAATCAGTAATAACCAGTACTGACCAGTAATCCAAGTTAAAATAACAGAAATAAAAATCGTCCATTGATTTGTACGAACTAAAGGCAATGGAATTGTATTTATCTTTGGATTCGACATACCAAAAACCAACCTTTCGTATCGGAATAATTAAGTATAATCATAATATGATTCGAAAGACAATACAATCCATAAAAGCTGAAAAAATAAAAAAAAACGATCAATGGATCGTTTCAGTGTGTAGACAAAGTCCAAAAAATTTGATTTTCAGACTGATTNNTGATGAGGAGCGGAGTTACCCTAATCGGTAATGAGCACCGCTCAGCAGGCGAAGCAACGAAGAAAGCGAGCGTTTGTCAACAGTCTGAAACGATCAATGGATCGTTTTTTAATTAATTGGCGCACCATATTGAACAGGATATAAACTTCCTTTATAAGCAAAGGAAATATTTCCTGTTTCTTCTGATACAACTAGAGCAAGTGCATCACTTTGCTCTGATATTCCAATTGCAGCTCGATGCCTTGTCCCAAGTTTTTTATTATCATATGTAGTTTTAGAAAGTGGAAGTACATTCCCAGCGGAAATGATCATATTATTTTCAATCAGTACTGCACCGTCATGTAATGGGCTACCTGGATAAAAAATCGATTCTAATAATGCTGGAGATAATTGTGCACCGACGTGGATTCCAGAACTCATTAATTCCTCGAGTGAGTCATCTCTTTTTACAACGATCAATCCGCCATGCTTACGTTTTGAAAGGTTTTGAACAGAGATGGTCAGCTCATTGAAGATATCTGTATAAGGTGAAAGATAGGAATTTAAATAAAATGAGGCTGCATCCATTTGCAGATTATTAAAAACGCGATGAATATTCTCAAATTCAGTTAAAATGCCACATCCTTTATTTTCAATTCTACCAATCATACCTGCTATTCTTAAATTAAGTTGTGAAAGTGTTTCAGTTATATTTTTCCTTATAACAGGATCTAATTGAGACTCGAATTCATCCATTTCAATTTTTCATCTCTCTTTCAAACTGAATTACCTCCACTTAACTTTCCCAAAGGGCATTAAGTTATACCATTCTTTTCCACGATTAGTATTTGTACAAAAGTTTATTTATTGTCAGTAAATTTTGGGGAATTGTTTATCTTGCTGCCCAAGCCTCAACTTCAATCTTAATAGATTGGTTTTCTACTTTCTCACTTTCAAGGATGCTTTTTATATTCTCCAGTGCATAATACAAATTGGCTTTTCGATATCACTAGGAAAGACTCCATTTTTGTCGTTCCCGACTTGCCCTGATAATACGACAAGTTCTGCATGTCTTGGGACGATTGTCACATGACTATATTGGCCAACAGGTGCAGCAATAGCTTCAGGGTTTACTTTATTAATTTTCATTTTTCTCCCCCCTTTATTCTTTCAAAAAACCTCAAATGGTTTAATCATTTGAGGTTGCTTATATGTATATTATCTTAATAATTCTATTACTCTTGCTAAGCCCGTTGGAGTTATTGAAATTTTAAATAACGAAGCAATTTCTTTTTGATCTACATCACTCTTGATCCAAATTAAACCGTTGATAAACCCTTGCGTTTCTAGTTCAATTAATGCAGGTTCAACATCATCCATAGCTACACCTACTTCATTATGAAGTCCTTTATCAAAGTTTGGTTCTTTTTCTTGTAGTTCTTTAAATATAGCTAGAAGCATTAAACCTGCATCTGAAATCTTACTAGACAGAAAAAACACCACCTTTCAGACTATTTATTCGACAAAAGGTAGTTTTTTCCTTTTTTTATTAATTTTTCAACTGATTTACTAATTTATTTGTTTTCTCAACTAGCTTTTGAGTGTCTGTTAGTTTTACTTGATTATTGTCTAATTTATATTTTTGTTTTAGTAAAATGATTCTTTTTACACTCTCGTTAATACGTTCCTCAGAAATTGTTTTGTTTTTTACAGCTGCTTCAATTTCTTTATAGACCGCTTTTACTTTGTTCGGATCATGAGCAACCATAATAATGTCACTTCCCGCTAATATCGAAGTAACCGCTGCTTTTTCTAAATGATAGTTTTTTTCAATCGCTGCCATCGTCATATCATCAGTCATAACCACACCATCATATTTCAGGTCGTTTCTTAACATTGAAGTAATAACCATTTTTGACAATGAAGCTGGGTATTTAGGATCGATTTTTGGTAATAAAATATGTGCAATCATGACAGCATCTGCATTTTGATTGATCGCGTCTTCAAATGGAATTAGTTCCAGCGATTTTAAATCCGTATACGATTTGTTTACAACAGGTAATTCTAAATGTGAATCAACTGAAGTATCACCATGCCCTGGAAAATGCTTTACAACTGGAATAATATTTTCGGATTGTATCCCTTTCATCGTCTGGATTCCTAATTTACTTACAGTGGCTGGGTTATTGCTAAATGAGCGATCTCCAATTACTGGATTTTTAGGATTACTGTTTACATCTAAAACAGGTGCAAAATCCATATTTAAACCAAAAGCTTGCAGCTCCTCACCAAGAATCTGACCTATTTCAAAAGAGAATTCTCCATTATTTTTCTTTCCAATTTGCTGATTTGTCGGTATGTGACCAAGATTTCCTGGTAAACGTGATACCCTTCCACCTTCTTGATCGACTCCGAATAAGATTGGCAAATGATTAGTTTGATTAGAACCTTTTATTGAATTAACAAGCTTAACTGTTTGACTGTTACTTGTTAAATTTTCATTGTAAAAAATAAATCCACCTATATGATACCGTTCAACTAGTTCTTTTAAACTATTTGAGTAATTCGGTCCATAAAATCCCGAGATTATCATTTGACCAATTTTTTCTTGAAGTGTCATTTCATTTAGAAGTTGATCAACACTTGTCCCATTGTTAGGAATAAGCTCGTCAATAATTGATACTGATGTATGATCAACCGGTGGATTATTATTTTCATTTGTTGGCCTTGGTAATATAAATTTCAGTTCAATCTTATTAGGAAGTTCATACACTAAAATAATTTGATCAACGTTTTGATCTTTATAATATTTAACCTTACTTGGCTTATTTAGTTGACCTATAATATCGTCATAGTGAATTTTTTGTAAATTAGAATCGTAGGATCTTACTTCATAAATTTGATGATTGTGATTGTATCCAACAGCAAATTTTTGTGACTGATAGGTTAAGTAAGTTCCATTAGCAATCTCATCTTTTCCAGTTGGTTCTCCAAACTGCTCGGTTATATCTTTTAAATTAGTCTTTCCTACCTCTATTTTCTTCTGACTCGGAATTTCACCTTGTTTAGCACTTAAAATAATACGATTTAAAATTTCTTCGGTTGAAAGATGACTGTTATGATTATTTTCCGGTTTCGTTTGATGATTTGAAGTTTTTGCTTCTTGGAAAACTTTATCTTTCAATGCAAAGTAAACACTAGTACAAACAATTAACAATACGATTAATAAAAACACAGCTTTTTTGATAATATTCTCCTCCTAACCTATTATTTTCCCTCTTATGACGTTAGTTTTCATGTTCATTAATCCAGGTGGGCACCTTCTAACGAATAGGTGCATACGATGAGAAAGATTAACGAGGAGGGACTATTTAGCATGACCAGTAAAAAATCCCATGAAATGATTCAATCTTTAAACTATAGAAATCGAAATATGAATCCTAATCAGAATAATCCTTATTATTATTATCCCCATAATTGGTATAACGAATATCAATCATATCCTAATCAACAGCAGCATTTAATTGATCAATCTGACATTTTTTATCGTCAGCATGCTCAGTATACATTCGTTTTAGTTCACGGTTCTTGGGTTGATCCATTCTTCTGGCACGGAATTAATCGAGAACTGCAAAAAATGGGACATATTGTTCACACCCCTCAATTACCTGGGCATGGTACGGATAAAGATAAACACGTAAATCATGAAATGATTACAAAACAAGTTGTTCATTATATAACTTCTAATAAGCTTAATAATATTATTTTGGTTGGCCATAGCTTTGGTGGAACTGTCATTCAAAAAGTCGCTGAACAGCTTCATGACCGAATTAAACGATTAGTTTTTTGGAATGCTTTTGTTTTAAATGACGGTGAAAGTTTGGCTGATCAATTTCCAAAACAGGCACAAGAATTCCTTTTAGGCTTAGCACAACAATCTACCGATCATACTATCAATCTACCATTCCAATATTTCCGAGATGTATTTGTTAACTTGGCAGATTTACAAACAGCAAAGGACATTTATAATGCAACAACACCTGAACCAGCAACTCCACTTGTTGAAAAGCTAGATTTAAAGTCATTTTTTCAATTATCTACTCCAAGAAGCTTTATTAATTTACAAGAAGATACAGCTGTACCTGCTGGAGAAAACTCTGGTTGGTACCCACATATGGCTAGTAGATTAGGTGTTTATCGTCTTATTCAAGGAAGTGGCGATCATATGTCAACTGCAAAAATATATCCAAGAAGAATGGCACAGTTAATTTTAAATGCCTCCCGAGACTAAAATTACCTTTACTAGTTTATGATTGTAACACTTATTTTATTTACCTTTAAGTGAAGTGGTGTAGTGTAACTTCATTTAAAGGTAATTTAAAATAAATTTAATTCTATTAATATATATTTAACATTTTTGTAACATGTACTATACTAAAAGTAAGAAAAGTTTTAATATTACATTACTAGGAGACTACAATGAGTAAATTAAAGAAATTCACAACAATAGCAACTGCAACAACTTTATCTGCAGGTATTCTATTAGGCCTGCTACCAACTGAAACTCAAGCAGCAACTAACACGAAAGTTGTCCAAGCTCAAAACGACTTAAAAAAACAAGTAAGCTCATACATCAAAGTACTGACAAATTTAAAAAGTGAAATCGCTTATACTGATTATGACGTGTATGACTATTACAAAGAGCTACAATCAGACATAACATTATTTAATAAGTACAGTTATTCAGGAAAAGATGAACTAGTAAAAAAAACTACTGGATTCAAAACAAGAATTGATAAAGCACGTAAAGATAATGCAGCTGTTGATATGAAAAAAATAAAAGCACAGTTTAATACATATATCAAAAAAGTAGATTCAAAGAATGCTAAAACATACTACACTACACAAAAAAATAAATTGACGGCAATTCGAAATTACCAAAATCATACTTATAATAACATCGAGGAGTATACATACGAAATCGAGGATCAAATTTATACAGAAAATGAAATTTATATTCGCAAACAATTACCAGTTGAATATAAAAACTTTGAAACAGAATCAACACTGGGAATGCAGCATTTATATGGATTATCGAGTAAAGAATCTGAAATTATAAGCTATGCTTATGAGGTTCTTGATATGGATTACCCAACACATCGTCAAATCGAAACAGACATCACTAACATGTTTGAAAAATTATATACTGGTAACTTCGGAGATATTGATGATTTAGAAGAAGGTGACAACTATAGCTTATATACTGCAATCGAGAAAAGGGATGTTGCAAAAGCTAAAACTGCTCTTGTAAAGTCTACTGCCGCTTATAAAAATTTCAATGATTCATATAATCAATTTGAGATTGATTTAAACACATATAAAGCAAATCTAACTGTAAAATTTGCTAACAAAGTAAAAAAGTAATATCTTTTTAAAAATATAAATAAAAACAGTCCTTTGTTTGAAAATCATCATTTCCAAAGGACTGTTTTTTATGTTTTACTTGATTTAATTTTTCTAGTTTCGACTTCGTTCTACGCGTATTTAAATCCAACATCGAAAATGGACTTCTACTTAATTCAGGATTGCGGTTCCCTTCCCTAACTAATTTCTCTCGCAATTTTTTCGCTCTTGATTTACTCATTCTTTTCCACCTCATTTAATTTTATCCTTCTATTATATACTTGTTATCAAAATTTTCCACATACACACAACTATTTATTTTTTTGAAATTGGGATAAAGTGATTAAATACGCCTACTACTTTAATTTGCTTATCTAATGCCTTAACTTCGTAGACTGAAAAGAATACATAATCTTGTTTAGTTGTAACCGAGCTAATTAATTTTTCACCTAATAGATCGATTCCAAAATCTACATACTTATTTTTTGATTCAGACTTCAGCTGATCCTTTGCCCAAGTAACAAACTCTCCCTTTGAAGGATTTGTTTGAGCAGAAATAATAAGACCAATTGCTAAAGCCCCAATAATCATTAATTTTTTCATACAGTCACCTTTTCATTGTTTTTACTCTTACTTATGATAAAGGATATTAACAAATTGTCCAAAAGATATCTCTTTTTAAGCTTTTTTTCTAGAAAAAACTAAAAAGGGTCATCATACCGACCGACCCTTCAGTGATTTTAACAAAAACACTTATTTAATGACTGCATTCTTAACAATGTTTGAATCTAAAAATGGAATAACTGTAATAATTTCATTAATACCATTCTTTGAGATAGCATCTAAAGCAAGTTCATTCAAAATGTTACTTTCAATAAATGGACAGATTGGAGTTAATGACTTGATCCCATTTTGTTCATAACTTTTTCTAGCACATTCCTCAATTATTTCTTTACTAATAAACGGTGCCATTGCTGCTAATCCTTTTATTCCATTCAACTCATATTCTTTCTTGGCACATTCATTTACGATTTCGTCGCTAATAAACGGCGCCATTGTCGTTAATTCCTTTATTCCATTCAATTCAAATTCTTTTCTTGCACATTCATCGATTATTTCGTTACTAATAAACGGCGCCATTGTCAATAATTCTTTTATGCCATTCAATTCAAATTCATTCTTGGCACATTCATCAATGACCTCACTGCTAATAAATGGTGCAATTGTCGTTAATCCTTTCATACCATTTAACTCGAATTCTTTCTTCGCACATTCATCGATTATTTCCTCGCTGATAAATGGTGCCATGATCGATAATTCTTTCATACCATTTGTTACAAACGCTAGCTTAGCAAATTCGTCAATTAATTCTTTACTGATAAACGGTGCAATTTGGATTAATTCTCCTATCCCCTTTGAATCAAACGCTTTCTTCGCACATACATCAATCACTTCGTTACTAATATAAGGTGCAATCCGAGCTAAATCTTTAATACCATTCGAGTCAAACTCTTTCTTCGCACATTCATCGATTATTTCTTCACTAATAAATGGTGCAATATCTGATGTATCTATAATGGTAAGCTCATTCTCAACATTTTTAAATAATAAATCCGCTTGATCGATTTTAAGTATTGGTGCCACATGTAAAAATTCTTCTTTTTCTACTTCCAGTTCATTTACAGAATCATCATTGTCTTTTTCGATTAAATTGTTAATTAACTTAATCCCCTTTTCGTTTCCTAAAATTTCATCAATACTTACATGAAAGATCTGAGCAAGCTCAGGTAACTTAGAAATATCAGGCATCGTTTCTCCACGTTCCCAGTTACTAATTGCTTGGAAACTTACACCTAATTGATCAGCTAGCTTCATTTGTGTAATCTTGTTTGTTTTTCTTAATTGTGCAATTTGTCTGCCTACTTTTTTCATATCAAACATTTATTTCACCTCTTCTTAAAAGTTAATTTAATTGTATCTTGTAAGTTAAATTGTTAAAATCAAGCGCTACTTGAATTGATGAAAAGTGGACTCAAGTAATAATTGAATGTAAGAACATTAGGCTATTTTAGTAAGTTTAGTAGTTTATTTAAAAAACCGTATCAAGTTTTTTATGTAACTGAATGCTCAATTTATTATAACAATTTTTTAAAAAATTCTGGTATTGGTATTTTCAAGCAAAAAAAAAAAAAAAACAACCCAATAGGAGTTGTCATAAGGAGTATGAATGATTACGAATAATCTTTTGAAGCCCAATCATATAGAGCTTCAAAATTTAGTTTTTCTAACCAATGTCGTTCCTTTAAAATACATGGGTGAATCAATATTTCCTTCCTGTTTGAATCGTCACAAAAATTAAATAATTTATCTTTATAAGGTTCTAGCAGCTCTAGAACTTCTTTTATTCTCCATTTAAACCGTTTACTTGAACCCCAACCTACAATAATAATATCTGCGTTATTTATTGCTAATTTTATCGCTTCATCATTATGTGGGCCAACTTCGCATTCTTTTCCTTTTAGCTTTGTTGAATCCGGTTCCATTAATGCAAAAATATTTACTAGTTCAAGCGATCCAAAGCTACCTTTCTTATAATCTATAAAAAAATTAAGACATCTTGCCAATAGATAATCACTCTTTAAATGATTTGCACGGCAAGGATTAAGTAATACAAGAGTAGCCTTCTTTTTTGATTCATCCCATGTTCTCGTAAGCGAATATCGCATTAATTTATTTTGTTTATCAAAGACCGCCTTCGAATTAATTTGCATTGAATGACAGTTTACAAAATCCTCAAATGACATATACTCACTCTTTTCTTCATTAATAAAAACAAAATCAACAAAGTATTATATTCCGTTGACTCGTCATTTGTACTATATTATTAATCTAAAATAGATAATCATTACAAAGTTACTATTAAAAAATTTAAAATTTTAGTAGACTACCTATTTACTAATTCATATTTTCCATGTACGATTATGGATAATTTATACATTACATATTAGGAAGGGGCTATTTTATGATTAAAGGAATTATTTTTGATTTGGACGATACATTACTATGGGATCAAAAAAGTGTTGAAGTTGCATTTGCAAATACATGTAAACTAGCTACAGAAAAATACGGCATTAATTCAGTTCATTTTGAAAAAAACGTCCGTGATTCAGCTAGAAAGCTTTATGAATCATATGATACATACGAATTCACTAAATTAATTGGTATTAATCCATTTGAAGGACTATGGGGAAATTTTTTAGAAGATCATGATCAATTCCCAAAAATGAGAGCAAACTCACCTACCTATCGAAAAAATGCATGGACGCTTGGTTTAAAAGCCCTTGGAATAGATGACCCTGAATTTGGTCATTTATTAGCTGAAACATTCCCAAAAGAACGTAAAGCAAACCCTTTTGTATATGATGAAACATTTGATGTACTTGATCGATTAAATGGACAGTATAAATTACTCTTACTTACAAACGGTTCTCCTGATTTGCAACATACTAAACTTTCAATTACACCAAAGATTAAAGAATATTTTGATCAAATATTAATATCTGGAGACTTTGGAAAAGGAAAACCTGATCCAAGTATTTTTGATCATGCCTTATCATTAATGGAGCTTACAAAAGATGAGGTATTAATGGTTGGAGATAATCTCATGACGGATATACTTGGCTCAAGTCGAATTGGTATGAAAAACGTATGGATTAATAGGCATGACAAAGTTCGAAATGAAGTTATACCTACGTTTGAAATTACTCATTTAGAGGAGCTTTTTACGATTATTGATGATTTGAATAAGTGATTCGTGTTGAAAAATCTGGTGGTCCTATTTTAGATTTACTGGATTTTTTTGATTTGGGAATCGATTTATGAATTTAATATCTAGGTTGTGTGGTTAACCCTTGGATATCACAATTAATAATGGAAGTGCTTTTAAAATCCCATAATCGCTAATATCCCCTGGCCGATGCAATTAAACGTGATTAGCCCGCAAATTTCTTGGGAGAATCGCAATTAATAAAGCAAGTGCATTTAAGATCTCATAATCGCTAAATCCCCCATGCCCACCGCAATTAAACATGATTAGTCCTCAAATTTCTTTGGGGAATCGCAATTAATAAAGCAAGTGCAATTAAAATCTCATAATCGCTAATAAAAACGGCAAATCTGCAATTAAATTCTGAAAATCACAATTAAAAGTATGAAAATCGCAATTAAATTAGATAAATACCTGTACCACTATAGGTATGTCAAGCTGCTATTCACTATAAAACAGCGCTCTTTTATGCGTTTATTTTTATTCCTTTCCAATAAAGTAAGATCAACACATCAATTAGATGTAATTTCAGATTTTCACTTTAATTTTTTATATTAATATTACGAAATTGCCTAGATATACCCCTAATTATGATACTTTTCTTAAAAATCTTCCCCTGTTAGAAACATTGATCTACTAGATCATAAAAAAAGTACTCTCTAAATTAAATTAGAAAGTACTTTTTATTTCACAATCAATAAACCTTATTAGTGATAGAATTAGCTAAAGCTTGCTTTAAGTCACCTACGATATCTTCCCATGCTTCTAGTCCAACTGACATTCGTAGCATATTTTCAGTAATACCCATTTTTTGCTGCAATTCCTTTGGAACGACTGCATGTGTCATCGTTGCCGGATGCTGGATTAATGTTTCTGTATCCCCTAAACTTACTGCTATTTTTACCATATTTAAATGGTTAATCAGTTCCTGTGTTTCATGCTTCGTTCCATGAATTGTGAAGGCAAAGACGCCTCCACCTTTTTTCATTTGCTTAGCTGCAATAAAGTGGTTTGGATTTTTAGAATCACCAGGGTAAAATACATCCTTTACCATTGGATGAGTTTGTAAAAATGAAACTACCTTTTCAGCGTTTTCACATTGACGGTCCATTCGTACCGCTAATGTTTTTAATCCTCTCAGTAATAGCCAAGCATCAAACGGAGACATAATCGCTCCGATATCTTTTCGAATAGGAGCCATACGTTCGGCTAACTCTTTTGTTTTGCAAACAACGATTCCTGCAACTACATCACCATGCCCACTGATATATTTAGTTGCACTATGTAGTACAATATCACAGCCTAGTGTTAATGGCTTTTGTAAATAAGGTGAACAAAATGTATTATCAACTACCACGATAATATTATTTTTCTTTGCAACTTCGACAACCATTTCAATATCGATGACTTTCATAGTAGGATTTATTGGCGTTTCAATAAAGATAACTTTCGTATTTTCTTGAATTAAGTCTTGAATTTCTTCTTCTGTATCCATTTCACAAAAGTTATGCTGAATTCCAAATTTGCTCTCTAGCATTTCTAAAAAGCCATATGTACATCCGTATATACCTTTCGAACATAGGATATGGTCTCCTGTGCTAATTAAAGAGAAAATGGTAGCAGAAACCGCAGCCATTCCTGACCCGAATGCTAATGCTGCTTCTCCTTCTTCCAATGCAGCCATTCGTTCCTCTAAAATTTGAACGGTTGGATTTCCTAATCTAGAGTAAATAAAATCCTCTCTCTCTCCTGCAAAAGACTGTTCTCCATGCTGAGCGGTTGGAAATGTGTATGTTGACGTATGAAATAATGGAGGGGTTAAGCTCCCGTGGTACTCACTAGTTTTGTACCCTTCGTGAATTAATTTTGTATCAAACTGATTAATCTTCATTTCTAACTGCCTCCTTAATAAAGTATCTAAAAGAGATGAAACGATCATTAAAGCTTAAACTTAAAAATGAAAGCCCTTACAAAATATCTCTTAAACTACTTCTAGATATAAAAGTGCAATTCCTTTAAAAAAATTTAATGAACAACGGACTGACTAGACAATGAAAATAAAATAAAGTACTCTCTACCTTAGTAGAAAGTACTTGTCTTAAAAGTTTATTTTATTTCATTAATCTTCAAGCCACTTTAGAATTTCATCAATTCCAATTGCTTCTTCAACTTCTGGAAACTTCTTAATAAAATTTAAATCGGTATCAGTTTTTATCAATTCATCAAATTCGTTTGGGTCATGGACGCTCATTGATTACACCTCTTTAGTAAATTTTATTTAATTTTTGTATTGTTAACTAACTTTCTTGATAAAATACATATTCAATAAAAGAAGTACTTTCGATCAACAAAATGAATTATCAATAATAGTTCGCGGTATTTTTATTTTTTCCTCTTTTTTATTATAAAAAATCTTGTACAATTCGTTACAAAATAGTTCATCGTCTAGCACAAAGCCTTTCCTAAAACCATTTACTATTATATGTATTTAATTAGTAGTAATTTATGATCATATTTCATACCGAGTCTATGTAACGAAGATTTTCTACAACAGTTTATTACTGAATATAAAATCATCCGTATAATTCTTCCTTCTATTTCTAAGTTCGATACAACGATAAGTACCTTTCAATTCGTGACTTCTACTCCTAGACTCCCCTTCCACTTTCTCTTCCGAATTGATTTTAAAAGTAATACAAGCCATTACGAAAGTTTCATCTATATAGACTTCGGTTCAATAAAGTAGGTGTTATTTCAAAAAGAAATACCATCTACTTTTTATTGGATATTAATATAATGGCCTTTCTCTCTTCACCATTCCATTCATAAGTGCTGTTACGACAACTTGAGTTCGGTCTTCACAACAAACTTTTAGACAAAGCGAATAGCATCAAGCATTTCTTCGACTTCCGCATCATTTAATAAAAATCCAATATCTCCTGCTCGAATTCCTTGATAAATTTATTCTTGATCATCAAATGTAATTAAAATTACAATTTTCGTCGTAGGTAAATCGTTCATTATTTTTTGTAGCATCTATTCCAGAAAGATTCGGTCATTATGGTTGTTTTTTCATCTCATTACTCTTAGTTGCGGCGTAAGTCTTTCATTCTACTTCCATTTAGAAATGACCTGACTTCCTCAGGACTAATTCCTAATTCAATACATTCTAATAACAAGTCCACCCAATTTAATTCCACAGTATTTTTTTCTATATTTGCTTGCATAGCTATTGCCTCCAAAAATAGGATCTATTTATTTACCCTTCTATGCCTGAATAGTAGATTAAAACTACACCCACTCTGTTGAATACTACCTTACTTTATAAATACATTTTAATAAACTTTTAATTAATAATTCTACAAACTTTATAAAACACCTTTAACACGATCCAACTATTTTACTGGATAGGAATGTAAGAAAATCGGAATATTTTCAACCTATTATCTAATGGCGCTTTTATTGAAATTAAATAGATCGTAAATGATGCCTCAATAAAAGAAATTTAGTTCTAAAATGGCTTTATAGGTATTTCCTCATAGTTTTTTCGTCCATAGACAAAATTGGGTGTATGGGATAAAATTGGTTAAAATGGGGCAATGTGGGCTATTTAATAATTAACTTTTTGATCATTCAATATGTTAGTCTTAATTCAATTGTTATAAGGGGGATGACCGTTGGAGGAATTATCCGAAATCTTTAAAAATCGTATTTCTAATTGTTCTCACATAGATGTTTTGAAACAAGAATTAGAAGTAGTGGAACGAATTTTCCAAGAGCAAAAGGAACACCGCAGTGAAATGGCACTAAAAATTGTTTTTATCGAAGCACGAATCAAAGTATTAGAATCACTTTTATAAATCAGTAATTAACATATCGTGATTTATTCTATTAAGGTTATACATAATTTAAAAGAAACTTATTAACCTGAATCCATAGGAGGAGAGGGTTAATAAGTTTCTTTTCATTTAAATACGTTTAATCCAATTTTCTCTTAACGTACAAGCTTCTACTGTTCTTGCAGCTCATTTAAGTGTCTTACAAAATGAATTTTCCCTTTACTGTCTGCAAAGGCGAATTTGCCATTTCCATCCCAAGAAAAGCTATAGCAGTTTCCAGGTATATAGTACTCCCCTACTAATTCTATATCTTTATCTAGTTTCCAAAATCTCACCCATTGATCATTGGAGGTCGTTAAAATAAGATTCTCGTTCAAAAATGCACATTTCGGATTGAAGTCATCTTGTGACCGTGTAACAAAGCAACTCATATCCAATACATAAGAGCTGATTAGTATTAGGAACGAATAACAGTTTACTTATATCCGAGGCAATATTAAACATAGGAGTATATGATATGGACTTTTTTATTTGATAATCTTAATTCAATGGAAAAGGAGTCACAAATAAAAATGGAAAATAAAAAAATATACCCTAATTGTCCATTCATTACTAGAATAGTAGGGGTTGGCGGACTTACGAAATCTCAGCTGATTGAGAAATTACAACAATACTCTATCTCGATGAATGAATATGGCGAGAAACTAATAAATGATGAAAAATTTATTACTTCTACTTCAGAATATAGTTTTGAAACTGTTGAACTATCGGTCGGCGATCTTGGTTTTTTTGATGGAGCTACTACACCTCAGATTTATAAAAAAGCGACGGAACTTGGTTTGGAATTGTGTCCTATTGAACTAGGACCTTATCTTAGACTAGCATATCTAGACCAACCAGAAGTTGTTTCAGAAAATCCTATAAAACTACATCAAGCTCCATCTGGTTCTATTACAATTGCATCTGAAATACTATCCGAAGAAGAGGATTTTCCGAAGGGTTTTTACATTAGACGAATTAACGACGTTTTATGGCTTCGTGGATACCGTGCGGATCACCTCCATGTTTGGAACGGAGATGATCATTTTATTTTTTGCAAAAAAAATTGAGCAGGAAGAATGATAACGTAATGGCCCGTTCTAATTCTTATTTTGCATTTGACAATCTATCAATTGCCTCTTGTTCTGATGAAACAAAAAATATATTGTCCCCCTTGTTGCATTCATAGATGAAATCCTTTAGTGCTTTACTTGTATAACCCGAAAAGTCACCTATAACCGCAAATTTAATATTGTAGTTAATGAACTTTTGAAGTACTGCTCCTGCGAGTTTAGTACTAAGAATGAAAAAATCTTCTGAAATTGCTTCTTTGTTTATTGCTATACGGTTACTGTTATGGTCATATGTAATCGTCATAATCATATCTAAAGTACTTTGTTCATCAATCAGTATGACTGAATCTGCAAGAACGATCGCTATCTCGTGTCCGTTTGCTTCTGTCGTTTTTATGTTCATTTACACTTCTCCTTTTTAAAAATTTAGATATTTTACTATTTTAATACAAAGTAGTGGCGGTTTAGATGAATAAGACAGTTAAAATAAATATAATATGAGAGTCCTTTTACAAATATTACTTAATTTCCATGTAAATAGTTCTTTACAAAAACTTTCTGAAATAGTTCTTTTCCTCTAATTTTAATAATGATATATTTTTCTCTATAAGGTGTAAACAGAATTTTCCAAGGAGTGAAGAAAAAATGAAAAAAACAGCTCTTTTAATAATTGATGTTCAGGCTTTTATGTTCTCGGAATCTAATCCAGTATATAACGGAGATAAATTATTACATAATATCAATCAATTAATCACTAAAGCTAGAGCTACAAATACTCCAATCTTTTATATTCAACATTCTGAAGAAGGGTCTCCACTTGAGTATGGTACTCCTGGTTGGGAAATTCAGGCTGATATTGCCCCTTCTGAAAAAGATATCATTATTCATAAAGAAACTCCTGATTCATTTTTTAAGACAAATTTATTAGATGAACTTAACAAGCTCGATATCTGTCATTTAGTCATGGCAGGTATACAGACAGAAATGTGTGTAGATACGACAACTCGGAGTGCATTTGGCAAAGGGTATGAAGTTACTTTAATAACAGATGCACATAGTACTTGGAATTCAGAAGGACTTACTGCGGAGCAAATCATTCATCATCATAATCAGACTTTACGCTGGATGGCTAATATAAAAACAGCGGATGAAATCAATTTTTAAGGTAGATTTATAGTTTAAAATAGGGGTTTTTTTATTTAATAATTAGACTCAGTTAGAGTAAATTATTAATTTTTGATTTAAAAAATAAGACCACAAAAAATTGTGGTCTTTGCTTTTTCTTATTCAACTAAAGCATTCGTTTGTTGAATAGGAATGGTTATAATTTTATTCTAATTCCCCAATAAACCAAAGCTCTCCTTCATGAGTAACTGCAAAGTTGAATACATAGACGTTTAATACTTATTTGAGTCTTTTTTGAAGATATAAAGGTTTGTGATACAGGTAAATGCAAGTGCCAATACCCATTATGGAAATCACTTGGAAATGTTGTTGTGTTTTCTTTAATTCGGTGTATTAACTTATTTGTTTTTCTTTTTAGTCCTCTAATCTTTTTTCCTCTCATAATTCCCTGCCATTCGTAGTTTCTTAGGTTCTATATTTCGTTTTGTTTTATCATATTTTATTCTACTAAAGCATGCGTTTAGTTGCATAAGAAATCCTTACAGATCTGTTCTTTTATATATTTCTATAGTATTGAAAATTGCTACAAATATAGAAATAAATAACGAGCTTATAATCAACCAAAAGTAAAAATCGTAATCATGTTCTGACCATTTTGAAACTAACACTATAGTAAATAGTATAATAATTCCTATGCGTTTCCATTCGACTGCTAGTATAGTCTTTAATTTATTCATGGTTTCCCCCTTTTTCCCCTTAACAAGAAATTCGATATTGTCATTTAATATGAAATAAACTTACTATATCTTTCGGATTTTAATTAAAAAACTTTACTAATTCTTGTTTAACTATCCTGCCAGTTTGTTCAATAATAAACGAGCCATTTTCGTGACTCGTGATCCTCAACTATCGCGCCAGTTAGTTGTATAAGGAGATTCAATATCCTGCTAAGCCAGGTCCAGCAATCACTCTTGCAGACGCACTTATCATAGCATTTGTTAAATAAGCTAGACTAAAAAGGAGAATGGGTGATTATATATTAGTAGATAAAAAATTTGGATTTTAGGAGCATGGTTACTTATGACTGATTTAGTAAAATTGCCGAAAACTGCTGTCTTTGGAGCTGCAAACGGCGTGATGTTCATGACTTTTTTTGGAGCGCTTTGGGCTTCCATTGGTATTATTGGTTCACATGGACTTGGAGCTCCATGGTTACTTGTTCTTTCGGTTGTTGTGACATTAATCTTACTCATCGGAGCCATATCGCTTTTTGGTAAAGCTCGTAACATGAACAATGCTTTTATACCGAAAGTGAGTGAACATTGGAAAAAAATAAATCGAAAATTTGGTTTGATCTTCGGTCTAGAAGGTCTTGCGATTTTTATTACAAGTGTGATTTGTAACATAATCAACCATTTTGAAGTCTTTTTCCCTATTATGGCTATTATTGTCGGTATTCATTTTTTTCCTTTAGCTAAATTGTTTCGAGAAAATTTTTATTATGGTACAGGTGGAGTGCTCTGCATTTTAGGCGTTATTACTTTCTTATTACCAACGAATGTCACCGTTAGCAATGTAACTCTAATTGCGACGTCTACTTTTATCGGTTTCGGCTCTGCTTTGACACTATGGTTGACAGGTCTGAGAATCTGGATAACCATGCTCAAACAATTGAAACAAATATAAAAAAGAGTGATGAGATGACGGGTTTGGTTCTAAGATGTTTTAGCATTGTTAAACCCCTTCTCGCGGATCAATCGAGTGTCCGCTTAAGAAATGGCTTCTCTTTCGTTACTCAGTTCACGGATGACCCAAGTACCACTATTGTTTCTTTGAAGAGATGGATTGAGGATAAACCAGTCAGCCTAAGCAATCTTAAAAACCTCTCAACTTTTAACTAAACCAGCTAATAGTTTGATAAAGTTTTCAAGCTATATCTTGGAATAGTCTTGCTTTTTAGTAAGGCATAAATCCAATGTAAGAGCTGGTATCAACGGATCCATTGGCTGGATCATCTTCATTCCAGTTATTCTAACCATCGTTCGATACTTTTTTTTTCGAATTAATAACTAATGACTATTAAAGTGTGCATTTATCCGTTTTATTTGGTATGCTTAACGGACAGTTATGGACCAGATCCACTAAACTGAATAAAGAAGTGGGTAAAACATGGGAAAATTGAATGCAGTCGAAAAATTGCAAAAAGAATTAATGAAGACGCGCGAAGCGATCGACATCGTCAAGATCATCTTAGCGAAGAAACACGACCCTCATCTCGAAGAACAGTTGAAAAGATTAATCACCGAACACAACGAAATTGTGACACAAATCAAGAGCATCCAGTAAGGATGCTTTTTTATCTTATAGCCCTCTACTCGTAACTACCCGGACACAATCCATCTAGGTCAACATACATTTCTTTTCGGGTAAGAAGGTAATATGCGATTCTCAACATCGCATGAGCGACTACGATTACAGCCTTTTTCTTTCCTTTTCGTCCAGCTGTCCTCCTATATAGCGCACCTAGATAGTTTTTGGACCCTCTTACCGAATGAGCTGCTTCAGTTAATCCTGATTTTAAATATTTATTTCCCTTTTTAGACTTGCTAGATTCCCTTTTACCTACACTCTCATTATGTCCACGAACTAAGGATGCCCACGAACATAGACGTGGTGCGGAGGAGAATTGCTTTTCAACATCCGTACCAATTTCAGCTAGGATTTGTTCAGCCGCTCTTTTAGCGATTCCAGGAATTGAATCGAGTCGCTCTATATCTTCTTGATAAGAGCTTGTTCGCTCTGCTACCTCCTGATCTAACATTTCAATTTGCTCAGTTAGGAAATCAATATGGGTTAATATTGTTTTTAACATTAAGCGTTGGTGTGAATGAATATGACCTTGAAGTGCCAATTTAAGTTCTTCTTTTTTCTTCTTCAATGTACCATCTAGGCTCGGCCGCACACGCATGCGTTAGTTCAATAATTAATCTTAAATCCAAGCTTTAACTAATAATTTGTATCCAATTTACAAACTATTAACTAGTAAATAAATAGGAGTATAGACCATAAGTGTAAATGTAATAACAACGATAACAGTTAACTCAGTTCTTACTTCCTTCCCCTTAATCACTAGTTTAACAATACCAATAATACTTAAGATAAAGACTATACAAATTATAGGCATTAGATATATACCTATAAAACTAAAAAACAATGACATTTTCCCACCTCATTTTCACAAGAGCATTTACATTTTCGCTTTTTCATTTACATTCACTCCTATTCAAATATATGCTCGAAATGAAGGAGCGATTGTACAAACTGAAGGTTAATAAAAGAGTCATTTCTCTTGTTAAACTATACTGCCATTCCGAAAAAAATCGACTATACAGCCGATCATGTTGTTCAACTAAAGCATGTTTTACTTTAATAAAAAAAGCCGCAATCAGCAGCTCTTGATCTTCAACTATCACATGCTTATATATAGTATTT
>NZ_NULG01000110.1 GCF_002577195.1 Bacillus sp. AFS041924 | reverse complement strand
TGTAAGTTGTATTTCTTGATTTCCCCTTTTTATCCATAGTTGGTGGTTGCGGATAAATGCAGCAGTAAGTGGTGCTTCTGCACTGGCAATAGAAGAAAATTTATAAATGAATGATATTAGCAGTAATAATATCCGAAATAACAAGATCATCCCTCCTTCTTTTAGAATGACCATCTATATTATCGCGATTCTCATTAAGCAATTATTTGCATCTTTTTAACTCAACCTTTACTTGGATAAAGAAAAGGCTTTACTCTTATTTAAGTAAAGCCCCCGTTTATCTTTTAAGGATTGGTATATATATTTAAAGAAATAGTTGATACTTTCACATTATCGTAAATCGTCTAGAAGAACGAAAAAAAGACAACAACCACAAGGGTTAGTTGCCTCCTTTTAATCCAAGTTCAGCCACACACTCTACATGTGTTAACAGTTGGTCACTCCAATTGAAGCTAGGCTTATGAATTAGTAATGAAACTAGTTAAGAACTTTCTTTTCATCCATTGTATCTCGAGCTAAGATTATTTTTTTTTACTGAATACCTAGCTCACTCTTAATATCTTCAATCCCTTTTCCCTTATATTTCTTTACTGGATTAGGCGAGTCGTCAACAGTAGGATTCTGCATTAAATAATTCTTCTCAAAAAATGCAAAGTCTTTTGCATCAACGTTGCCATCAAAATTTATATCAGCATTCCGTTTATTCGTGCCCCAGTATGTTTGGATGAAAAGTGCATCCTTAATATCGATTACCTCATCCTTATTCACATCTCCTGGAACTGGAGCTATTAAATTTATTTCAGGATTATGATGAGCAGTAGCTTCTCCATCATCATTCACAAATCCTACATGAAATGGTTTATATATCGTAAAATGTCCTGGAAGATCAATTGATTCAACCATTTCTTCAAGTGTAACCGGTAGTTTTTCAGCGCTAATTTGCCCATATCGATTAATTACACCTGGATAATTATTACCTTCCTTATCTTTTACAGTTAAACCTGCTCCTATTTGAGATGGGTCTACTCTCCATGTATTTCTACCCTCTCTTACAAATGATTCTGGAATTCCAAGTGAACCCGAAGTTGCCGAGTGTAGTGGTTTTGTCCAAATCGGGACAATTGCAGAGACCATTGAGATTGTTTCGTTTGATTCATTTGCATAAGAAGCCGTTGATTCTTCAAAAGGATACATAATTTCATACAGATCGTCTTTCGCTTTGAGAGTTACTTCAGCAAATGGAACATCACCTGATACTTTTCCTTCTATAATTTCCATCTTTACATTTAGTTCTGTACTTGTACCTGAATGAACTGAATTAGTTGTAAGTTTAACAGGTCCATATTTTTCCATAGAAGGATGTATTTTTACATCAATCACTTCTAATTGACTATTTGAAAATGTGAAACTAGTAGCTAGTTTTTTAGCATCGTTTAGATTATTTGCTGTTAAAGTAACTTTTACGTTTTCACCTAAGTTTACATAATCATTATCAGTACTACCATATACATACGGCGTACCTTCTGGAACAAATGTAAAGTTCTTATATCTTGTGCCAATTCCAGCTGTATTGAATCCTTGTAATTCAACATTTACAATTTTTTCGGTTGGATCAATTGGAATTTCATATGAGAAATTTCCTTCTTTATCAACATAGAATCCATTGGTATAGAAATAATTATTATTCTTTTCCATGATAAAATTACTTGATTGATCAATCGCAATCCCTTGCTTTCTATAGTCATCATTCGTTTTATCAAAAACTTTTCCAGCAATAGGATATGATGTCGTACCAGGCTTTACTTCTATAAAGCCATCTTTTAGATCCGTAGTAAACGTAGGGCCTGTAATATCAATCATAGTATGGTCTATCATTGAGAACGTTTTCCCTTGATTATTCGTTCCAATCATTTTCACTTTATAATGTGCTGGCCCATATGGTACTTTTACTGGTTTAGTTGAAATTGGTTGTTTGGCATCCCCTGTGAATGGTAAATACATTCCAGAAAATACTCCATTTACATAATAATCAGTATCATCATTTAATTGAGAAGAATCCATTTGCCCTAAATACCCAATTTCCTGATTGGTATCGCCATCTAATAAAATGAAATCTAGTGTTTCCATATTTGATTTTGAATTAAATAGTACGGTTGTGTTGTAATCTAACAATGGATACCAATTCGTATAATCAGAAGTCATCATCTTATTAACTGTTTTCATTGAGTTGAATCCTTCTTCTATATAGTGAACACCAAATGGTATTTGATACTGCTCTTTAGAATCTACATTATTCGTAAAAACAATATAGCCTTCATAAATTCCTTTTTCGGCAGTTTTTGGAATGTCTAAATTAAAGTTGATTGATTTTTGACTAATTCCTTTTAATTTTACAGATGTTGGACCTGTTAATTTCACATTATTTTTTGACGCATCTTTAGATCCTTTTAATCCTGTCTGATAGCGAATGTCCACATTAAATGTTTTCGTCTGTTCACTTCGGTTTTTAAGTTTAATATCACGAGTCGCTGATTGATTTTTGTCATTAAAACTGATTGATCCAAAGCTCATTGCACCTGTTAATTCATTAATTAGTTTTTCCTTTCCATTAATGAGTGTAGGTGTTTTATCAACGACACTTAATTCAACATTTGAGTGAATTGCTTCATAAGCATCAACACGTCCACTACCTATTTCAAATACACTATATTCTTTCGACAATGGATCCGCTGTATTCATCAAAATTGATTTTACATCTGCAGGCTGCAAATCTTTATTCGATTGAAGTAGCAATGCAGATACCCCTGCAACAAAAGGAGTAGCCATTGAAGTGCCAGATAAGCGCTCGTAAGCAATCTTATAATCTTCAGGCTTTGTGCCATCGACTGCTTTATCATTTATATAAAATGGAACAGTTGAAAGAACGGCAACACCAGGTCCTGTTATTTCAGGTTTGATATCATAATTAATGCGAGAAGGACCTCTTGAACTAAAACTAGCTAATTCATCTTCAGGTGTTTTCATTTTAGTAAAATTATCAAAAGAGAAGTCTGTTTTACCAGCATTAATCGCCGCCGAAATTGCTAGCCCATCTTCATATGAAATCGAAAATGTTGGAATAGCAAATACTGACTCACCTACATAGGTTTGAATGATTCCCTCGGCTTTGTTTTCTTCATTATTATAAATGATGACTCCAGCTGCTCCATTATTCTTGGCAGCTTTAATTTTATCAACAAATGCAGTTTCACCGCGTTTGATAAAGGCAATTTTGCCTTTTACATCTTTCCCATAGTAATCAGCAGGCTTTCCTAGGCCAACTTCAACTAAATTGAATGTTTTACCCTTTAATGTCGTTAAATCATCTACATAGTTTCTTGCTAATTCTCTTAATGTATAATCACGGCTATTTTGTTTACTAGAATATTGATAAATATCAATTGCACTTGACGATGCACCAACCGTCAGTGCCAACGCTGCTGCTCCAGGCGATCCAAGTGTATACATCTGATCTCCACTATTTCCCGCAGCAACAACAGTGGTCACTCCACTTAATACAGCATTGTTAACCGCTACGGATGTAGCAAAAAGTGGATTATTGATCGTTGCACCTAATGACATATTAATGACATTCATACCGTCCTTCACCGCTTGATCTAGCGCTGCAATGATGTCATCGCTCGTCCCACTTCCATATGGTCCAAGTACCCGGTAAGCATATAGATCAGCTTCTGGAGCAGAACCAATCGTTTTGTATTCACTATTAGCAACACCTCGTCCGCCAATGATACCAGCTACATGCGTACCATGCTCTGTATAATATGTATTTGCGCTACTGAGCTCTGGCCAACCTGATTTTTTCCAATCCGCATAAGTCGTTTCCATCGGATCGCTATCATTATCGACAAAATCATATCCACCTTTATATGCATCTTTTAAGTCTGGATGATTATAATCAATTCCTGTATCAAGAATACCAATTTTAATTCCTTTTCCTGTTAGACCTTCTTCATGTAAACGGTCTAATCCATCATATGGTGAATAATTCGCAATATTAAATTCATCCGCTTTAAATTGGTCTGTAATTTCCTTTTGATTAGGTGGATCAATCTTGAATTGTTCAATACTCCAGACATTTTTTACGACCTTTGATTTTAATAAGTTCTCAACTTGGTTTGCTGGCAGACTCATTGATATACCATTTAATGCCGTTTTAAATGAACGTTTAATCTTGTAATCTACAGTTGATCTTTTTTCATCTATTAATACTTGGCCAACTTCAGCTCTAAATGTATTATGGTCTTGGTCAACTAACGCTGCAGCCTCGCTCTCAGTAAGTTGTTTGCCTTCCACACTTGCTTCAATTTTTGCTACCTTTGCTGGCTTATTAGCAAATTCAACAATTACATCCGTCAGTTTACTAGACTTTAAATCAATATCAGAAGAAATTTGAAGACCTGTCGTTGCGTTTGTCTTTAGTTGATTCAAAGCAGCCCTTTGCATTGGAGTTAGTTTTGCAAGCATTTCCTCTACATTTGTCGGACTAATAGCTTTCGATACATTCGTGACATTTCCAAATGACGCTAAAATAAAGCTAGATGATAGCGCTAAAACAGTCATGCTCTTTACAAACTTATTTTTTTGTATATACCTACCCATCTTCTTCCTCCCAGTTGTTATTAATTATGTCACTACGAAATGATTCTCTAAAATTACTTTTTCAAATAGTGATGTCTCTTTCTAATAATTCTTATAAAAAACTAATGTTTCTCTAATATTATTCGAAAAATTCAATTAATTAACAATGAGGGTTTTCAAATCCTGCAGGATCAGCACTTAGAACAATTTAGACCTTTCACTGATAGATTTTTGCCATATTATTGGGGTTATTCATTAAATTTCATCTCAATCTTTGGATATCTAACATTTTATTTAGTAATAATTGGAAAATAATTTAATTTATTCTTCCTTATGCCTCCTTTAGAAGTTGTATAAACAATCCTACCAAGACCACCAATTACTTGACTATTACTACTTAAAGTTCTAACTCATTGTAAATATTAATGTTTCGTTAAATACTATAAAATTAATTTATGGATACTTTTACTATTTCATCCTGCTATCTTGCAACTTCGATTAATCGATCCAGTTCATTTTCTTTCTCTCAACTTTTTAAAGCAATCTGTCAAAGAGCGATGGCTTATACATTCTTCGGTTCTTAACTGCAACCTTTTCATTTTGACCAATTCCTTCTGGAACTTCTTGTTCTACAATACCTTGCCATTCAATAACATCATCTGCTTCAACACCCACTTAGACCGCTCAATTTCCTTAGCTTTTTCAAGTTCCCTTTGTCTTCTAATAATCTCATTTCTCATTTGATATGCAGTTAATCGACTACCTCTTCGTTTAGAGTCTAATGAAACGTTTGAAGCCTATGGCAGAATTTATTGTGGCCCATGCTATCAGTCCAAATAAGAGCTAAAATGATATAAAAAAAAGAGCCCTGATCTGATCAGGACTCCCGAAGCAAATTGAATTAAGGTGTTACTCCAAGTTCTCTTAAAATATCAACTAATCTTTTACTCTTCACATTATCTGCAGGTTTTGGCGTATTTTCTACATCTGGATTTACTTTTAAGTAGTTGGTTTTGACAAATCCGATGTCTGTTGTATTAACAATACCATCAAAGTTAATATCTGCTTCGCGATTATTTGTGCCCCAAGCTTTTTGAATCGCCAGTGCATCGTAAATGTCGATTACTTGGTCTTGGTTTACATCACCTGCTACTGCTTCTTTGTTGTCAATGTACATATATTGCCCATACCATACACCGTTGCGGAAGAAGCCAACTTTTTGATTTTTTTGTATCGTAATAAAGTGCCCGGGTAGGTGTACTTCTTTGGTAAATAGTTGATCCGTTAACGGAAGCTTAGTCGCAAGGAACTCTGGGTTTAATGTACTTTTTATAGTTGCATCGTATACTTTACCCGTAGCATCGGTTAAGATTACTTTAGCCCCAGCTTGAACCCAATCTTTTTTATTCCACATTATAACTTGACCAGATGCATACTTTCTAAAACCTTCTGCTGTAAGATAGCCAAATGCTTCAGAGAACGTAGGGGTCACGTTCCAAGAAAATGGTGAAAAGAAGAGATTGGTTGATGTGCCCGCTTCATTCACATAAGAAACATTTGCATTAAATCCTGCTACTGTAGTGTAAGCAGTATCTTTCACCTTAATAGTTACGTCTACAGCAGGAATTTTGCCAGAAACTTCTTTCGTAGACGCTACATCTAGTTTGATTGATGGTTTTCCATTCGTATAGGTAACGGTTACTGTTCCTTTACCAAACTCACTTAATGCTGTATTAGCTTTTGCTTCAACCACTTCTAGTTGAGTGCCAAATTTAGGAACATAACCACTATAGTCTAACAAATTCCAAGTGGCTGACTTTAATTTTTGTACATTGTCCAGTGTGAGCGTAGTGGTAATCGTTTCCCCTAATGCGATCGATTTTTGTTTACTTGTTCCATAAGCAAATGGAGTACCTTCTTTAACAAAGTAGTAGGCTTTGCTTCCACCTATGTTCCCACCTGCATCCAATCCATCCATCTTAACGCTTAGGACCGGAGTTTTTTCATCCATCAGGATTTCTTGTTTCCATTTTCCCGCTGTGTCCATACGGACAGTGCTGGATATTGGACTGTTCCGGGACCACATGAGCGAGTTTTTGGATTGGTCGACTGCCATTCCTGCTTGTTTTGCCGCTTCAATTTCTTTGTCATAGATTTGCACTTCTATTGGATAAGTAGTTTGACCTGGTTTGTATTCAAGAATCGGAGACTCTTGATCCAATGAGCTTGTAAAAGTAGGTTGATCAATATCTACTATTAGATCGAAGTATTTGGTAAGAACTTTGTCAGCCTCAGTAGTCGTAACCGTTTTCAGTTGGTATTGCCCCGGTTTTGCTTGTGCTGTTTCTGTGGAGATTCCATCGGCTGTAAACGGATAGTAGTTTCCATTAAACATAACTAGTGAATAGTTTGTATCAATCTCTTTTCCAACCAGATTGAGTCGTCCAACGAAACCAAGCCCTTGCCCCGATTTCCGATCTACTAAGATCATGTCCATGGTTTTCATCGGTGTTTTCAAGTTCATTTGTGCATTTACAGAGGAATGTTTATTATTAAATTTGCCATAGTGATCATAGCGATAGTAGGCTGGGGAAATGATATTACTATCTCCGATATCCAGTGTTTTGAAGTTGTCTTCCGCTGTACGAACACTAAATGGAATCCGATATTGCTCGGTTTTATCCTCTTGGTTGGTCACTAAGAGGTAACCTTCGTAAATTCCTTCGGCAGCAGCTTTAGGTACTTCGATGGTAACATGTAGACTTTCAGTAGAAGCTGGATCCACTGTTATGTTTGGGCGGAATTTCAATTGTACCTGGTTGGCTACGGCATCTAGGCTACCTTTCACCGCTTGGAACTGAACGTTCAAATTGAAATTCTTTACTTTATCAGTTAGGTTTTGAAATTTCAACTTTTTGGTAACGCTAAGATCTTCACCTGCAAAATGAGTGCCAAACGCAATGCCACCTGTTTTTTCTTTGATAGTAGTGATTACATCACCGTTAGGAACTAGGGTTGTATCATGTACTTGAATCTTCATCCCAGTATGAACGGCTTGATAAGGATCCACGCGTCCTGCTCCCACTTCAAATACACTGTAGGAACCATTCAGTGGATCAGCCGTGTTCATCATGATTGTTTTTACATCTTCAGGCTGTAACGTTGGATTGACTTGTAATAAAAGTGCTGCTACACCAGCCGCATTTGGCGTCGCCATGGAAGTACCTGAGAGACGAGCATATGCATATTTGTAATCTGTTGGTGCGTCATGGTTCCCTATGTATGCGGGTACAGAAGACAACACACTAACTCCAGGAGCGGTGACTTCTGGCTTGATGTCATAGGTAATTTTGGCTGGTCCACGAGAACTGAAGTCAGCTAGGGTGTCCCCTTGTGTTTTGGTTACAGATAAATTACTAAATGTGAAGGATTTATTTCCTTCAGTTAGTTGCTCCTTCACCTTGAGTCCATCCTCTTGAGTAAGAGAGAAAGTAGGAATAAAGTTTTGATCTTCTCCCAAGTAAGTAGGAATATGGCCAGGTGCGTTGTTATACATTAAAACAGCCGCCGCGCCATGTTGTTTCGCAAACTTCACTTTATCTGTAAATGCATATGTTCCCCTAGCAACGAAAGCGATTTTGCCATTCACATCTTTGCCCGTGTAATTCGCGTCACCACCAAGACCTACGTCTACAAGATCTAAACTTTTTCCTTCTAGAGTAGATAGGTTATCAGTGAAGGATATCGCCATGTTACGCAGTTCCAGCCCACTGAGTGTTCCGATCGCCCCTTTCATGGACGAATTAGAAATGGATACATCGCTGGCTCCAACGGTGAGAGCGAGTGCAGCAGTTCCAGGAGAGCCGAGAGTGTAAGAGTTAAGTCCTGAGTTACCCGCAGCCACCACGGCAGTGACATCACTTAATACCGCATAGTTCACGGCTGTACTCGTTGGAGAGTATGGATCGTTAATTCCTGCTCCCAAGGACATGTTAATGACATCCATGCCATCGGCAACGGCTCGATCGATCCCCGCCATTACGGCTTCCGAAGTACCGCTACCATATGGTCCAAGGACACGGTACACATAGAGGTCAGCATCCGGAGCGACTCCTTTGACAGAGACTTCACTATCGTTTTTAGCTTGACCGACGATGATTCCAGATACGTGAGTCCCATGCTCCGTGTAGTAGGGTATTCCGTTATTGAATTCCGGGTCAACTGACTTTTTCCAATCTGCGTAGGTGGTTTCCATCGGATCGTTGTCATTATCGACAAAGTCATAGCCACCTTTGAAGGCATCTTTTAGATCAGGATGATTGTAGTCGACCCCTGAATCGATAACCCCTACTTTTACGCCTTTCCCTGTGATTCCTTCCGCATGAAGCTTGTCAACTCCTACAAAGGGAACACTAGCCGCTTGCGTCGAAGCGTTATTCGATTCTTCCTGTGCGATGGAAGGGGGCTCTACCGTAAAGGTGATATTTTTGTGTAGGGATTGGACCACTTCCGATTTCATCAACTTCTCTACTTGGTTCGCAGCAAGGGTAAGAGCCACCCCGTTATAAGAAGTTTTGTAGGAACGGGTGATTTTATAAGAAGTTTCTGCACTTTTGTCTTCTGAAGAAGAAGTGGCAGCAGGTAAGATTTTTTTCAGATCACTTTGGAATGTGGAATGTTCTTGATCTACCTGTTCATTGGCTTCTTGTTTGGTTACTTTTTTGCCTTTCAGAGCGGCCTCTAATACAGCTACTTTTCCTGGCTTGGACTTAAATTGTACGATTACAGAAATGTCTTTGTCTGATTTCAGATCTTCATCTGAAAATCCCTGCAAGCCATAGTTTTCTGTCATCTCAAGTTGGTTTAAGGCCGCTTGTTGTTCTGGGGTGAGCGATGCTAAGATTTGTTCTGCTGATTTACCAGCTGCACCCGAAACATGTCCGATCCCAAACTGGACGGATGGGAAAAGTAGACCCAATGATAAAGCAATGGCAGTTGAAGTTTTCGATGTTTTGCTATATAAACGATATTTTCTCTCTTTCATAGGCTCCCTCTTTCTTGCTAAGAATTTGTAAAGATCGTAACGAAATTATTGAAGCATAAGCGTAAAAAGCGATAGAACTGAGAAAGTGCGCTTTAACAATTTTGATTTCAACAAAATTCCTCCTACATTTTTCAATTTGGCATTAGAGCCATCTTGTCCGAAAATATTATTTCTTCTAAATCACATCCCCTCCACTTTTATCTGAAAATTATTATAATTCAAAATTATTACAATTCACATTGTACCTACTCCTTAGAACAGGGTCAATTGGGGGATTTCCATGTTATTCCATTAACCCATTCATCTAAAAATATTTTAAACACGTGTCAATAAAGCACGAAAACCTGTGAAAAATAGCATATTTCCAAGGTGGATGGGTGAAATTTTGTAATAAATTAGCAAATTATGAACATTTTGACCTTGGGGGAAAGACCGAAAATTTTAAATCATTCTATCAATTCTTACAATTTTATAGAATCAAATCGATAGATAATCTTATTAGCAAGGACCTCAAAGCCATAACAAAACCATTGAAACTTTACGAAATAAAAAGCCAGAGTATGTATATCCCTATACTGAAAGTGTCCTAACAAAAGATGATCACATGGAATCGAGAATTAACAGACAATAAAATTAATGAACTTCAAATCGAAAATGCTCAACTAGATGAAAAATTGAAGGAATGCGAAAACGAGAATTACGCAATTAATATCGGTAAAAAGCTAAAAGATGTACTAGACTTAAATGAATTAACACCTGCTATCCTCCATTCACTGGTTGAGAAGATTACTTGTTAAAATGATGGAACCTTCCATATTGAATATAGCCTTGTGAATCCGTTACAAGAAACGAAAAAAGGCAACGCCCAGAAAATGGGTTAGTTGCCTTCCTTTTGTTCAGCAATAATAAACTTTTGCTTTTTCTCCCCCCAAACCCGCATTCCAATGCTCCCATTTTTTCCCATTGTTAATAAACCTTTGATACAAAACCCCATTTTTCGATTTTTTCATTCTAACTTTTTTCGCAATTCTTTATTATTTTCCGAATAAAGTCTTGATACAAAAAGAGGGAAAAGGCTTGAGGTGACTCTGATCGTCCCTTATTCCTTTTCCCTGTTCATGCCTTTTCTCAGATGTTTATTCTGATTTTGGCAAAGGTTTATTTTGTTTAGCAGATGTTTATTTTTGTGTTACACCTTTAAAATGAGTTGCGCCACACACTCAACATGTGTCGAGTGTATGTGGCAACACAAGAGATGTTGGTGGGTTTATCAACATTATTGTGTCATTATATACCTAAGTATCAGAAATTAGAAAGGGACAACTAAAATTATGCCTCTTTCTTAATATCGAAGTTCCCTTACTTATGCAACTATCCTACCAGCGTACAATAAAAACGACCGCCGAAACAGTCGTTAGTTGTTCAACTAAAGCATGCTTATATATAGTATC
>NZ_NULG01000109.1 GCF_002577195.1 Bacillus sp. AFS041924 | reverse complement strand
CACTCCCTCCTACTCGATTTTGATCTGTATTATTCTTAAATAGGAAGTTTTCCTCCTAATATATGAACAATAACCCCGTTTCTACTTTTTAGTGGTATTGTGGTAATTTTAATATTGCTAGCATGCCTCCCCATTTATCGTTCCGCAAGTCATGGCAGCACTTTCAAGTCATAAAACGATTTTGTAATTTTTTTTTGCGATTAATACAGGCTTTATTTCAATAAAGAAGTATGGCTTTTTTTAAAGATTTAGTAGTAAAGTTTAAAAAGGACTCTTGGAATATAAATAGAATCAATATAGTAAGAGAAGGGAGACGAAATAATACCACCTGCTGTAGGACTAGTTTTTCACGGTAATAAAACAGCAAAATCAGCGATCCATACTTATATATTCAAAGAAGGATATACATATCAGGGTTTATTTGAGATTGTAATAAAATATTTGATTTCAAAACTTGACAGTTAATTTTGACAAGACTAGAGTAAAAAAATGTAAAAGGAGAATAGAATGAAACCATTAATTTCTGCTTTATATATTTTGTTTGGTCTATTAATTGTAACATTAACTCACTTTACTAATTTTTCTGGTCCTGAATATCTCACAAATATTGGTTGGATTCTTGTTGTAGTTGGGATCTTTTATCCATTTTACAGTCGAGTAGTTCATTATTTTAAAGTTGAATTTGAAGACGAGAAAAAAAGTATTTAATTTAGAAAAAAGGTTGCTTCGGTAGCCTTTTTTTATATTGTGAATGATAAAATTAGAGTGAATCTAAAAGCATTGTTTGAGGGTGGGGTATTGATGAATATTAGAGAAGTTAAACTTGACGATACAGAAAAAATTATCCAATTAATGAAAGAAGTCGAAAATCAGTCTGAATTTATGCTTTATGGCCCAGGTGAAAGAAACATCACAATTGAGGGACAACGTAAACAGTTAGAGTTTATAGGGAAATCATCCCATTCAACTATTCTTGTTGCAGAGGAGACTTCTGGGAACTTAGTTGGTTATTTGTTTGCGATCGGTAATAGTGCAATGAGAAAAAAACATTCAGTTTATCTTGTAATTGGTATTTTAAAAGAATATACAGGCAAAGGAATTGGTACCGAGTTATTTTATCGTTTAGAAGATTGGGCGACAACTCAAAATATCCAAAGATTAGAGTTGACTGTTGTGATGGAAAACAAAGCAGGGATCGCTTTATATAAAAAGATGGGGTTTGAGATTGAAGGGACGAAAAGAAACTCAATTATTATAGATGGAACTAGCTTTGATGAATACGATATGGCTAAATTATATAAGGGTGACTAAAAAAAGTTTGTTTGTTTTGAATGTACGTGTACAGTTGAAAAAACAAAAACATCAAAATCTTCTAACTATTGAAGATAAGATAGACTTTAAAAAGGATGTTGATTTTTTATGGATAGATATAAAAAACTATTACAAAAATGGGAGCATATTATTAATAAAATAAAACGAAACAATGGTAAAGTACACCATTTAATGAAAGAAGAAAAAGCAACTATTGAAGAAGTAAAGCAAAAGGAAAGTGAGTTAGGCTATAAATTACCACCATCCTATAAATCTATCGTTCTAAACTTCTCAAAGTCTCTCTCTTTTTATTATTCTTTTTCAGATGATACAATGATTCCGAAAGAATTTTCAGAAATTTTTTCAGGAGAAATTAATTGGGATATTTCTATTCTACAGAACTTAGATAGTTTAGCAGATGATTTAATTGATGATGGAGAGGAGTATGGTAAAAATCTAAGAGGAAAACTTGAATTTACACAAGCTGGAAATGGGGACATTTATGCCTTTGATATGAAAGCTGAGGGTGAAGAGAAACCTGTTATTTATTGGGATCATGAAGAAGATACAGTTACATATATTGCAGATTCGTTTATAGATTATTTAGAAAAAATCACTGAACTCAATTGTGTAGGTAGCGAAAAATGGCAAATAGAATACTTTTTAAGTAGTAGCGGTATAGAAGTGTCGAGTTTGGAAGCACAAAGATGGAAACAGTGGTTTGATTCATTTTCTGAAACAACTCTAGAAGATGTAAAAAACGATATGGATAAGCTAATCGAATATACAATATATAGAAAAAAACTAGATACTGAGTCTATAAAATCATTTTTAAATTTTAATAAAGAAGAGTTGTTTAAAAAGCTACTTAAATATTTAAATAATACCGAAGCATTTACCGATAAAAAGATGATTTGCGTAATGATTGGTGAGGTTATTGGAACTTATGCGATGAAGTGGGTTGAAAATTTATGGGAGTTGAATAACGAACAGCAATTCGATCCGAGGTTGCGTTCTTATCTTAGTATGAAATGTCTTACTCCACATAACGGATTAAACTTAGTAACTGATTATTTGGAAGAGGAATCGAATGGAAAAATAGATGGTAATAAAGCACTTGCTCATTTATCATTAAACAATACTCGTCAAGTTATTGATTGGATGGAACGTCATGTAAGATTTCCAGTTACTTTTGGTTGGTGTGAATTATTTATCGAATCAAATCCTTCATGGGAGGATATAAGTAGATGGTCAGAGTTAGAAGAGCGGCATCAAGTCACTATAATCCATGCTTTAGAAGACTTATTAATGAAAAAAATGCGTGACTCTACCTTAAAAATCGAATTTACTTTGCCTTCAAAAGAAGAGTTTGTGAACTTATTAAATAAAATAAAAGTGAAGCAAGTTCTTAGAACTAGGATTCAAATACTAGATTTTTTAATTGAAAATTTAGATCAATTTTATTCTCAGGAATTATAAATTAAGTAAATGTGTTGTTAATAAAAGAGCTGCTTCGGCACTCTTTTGAAAATAAAAAAAAATAGAGGAATCTCCTCTATTAATCATAGAACTCATAGTCCTCCAAGTGCTTTAATCGTGGCTGGACCAACAATTCCATCTACTGTTAAATGCCGAGCTTTTTGAAATTTGCGCACGGCTTGGTCTGTATTCGTACCAAAAATTCCATCTATCCCCTTTGTACTATAGCCAAGAGAAGTGAGCTTCTGTTGAAGTTTTTTAACTGTTGTTCCACGATCACCCTTTTTTAATATAGTTCCACTTGGGAGAACAGCATTAGAACCGCCGCTACTACTTGTTACCTTATATCCATTTGCTTTTGCAATTGAATCAAAGGATTTACTTGATGTAGTAATGACAACAGGTGTGCTCAATTTTACTCTAGAAAAAAGCCATTCTACTTCATTATCATACATTCTGACGCAGCCAGAGCTGACGTATTTTCCTATCGAACTTGGGTTATTGTTACCGTGGATAGCATATGTTGTTCCCCAAGTCCCGCGTGCATTTATTCCTAGCCAGCGGTTTCCAAGAGGATTTCGAGGATCGCCACCACGAATGTGACCTTTATAGTAAGGTCTATTAACAATTTTATTAACAATTTTAAACTTACCTTCTGGCGTTAGGGATGGACTTCTCCCGGTGGCCACCTTAAATACTTTGTAGAGTTTACCATTTTCATAGTAAGCTAGTTGATTTGACGCTTTGTTAATAATAATGAATTGACTGGTAGCTGCCTGAGTAGGTTTTATACCAATACCGACTATCATAAGACAGGTTAAAATTAAAACGGTAATCCATTTTCTAAACAATAGGTTCCCTCCCGAATTATATTTTCAAAAACTTAATCAGTTAATCCTATGATTGAAGAACTTGTCCACGTGACATTTTTTTCAAATATGCTTCAAATACTTAAAAAAAATGATAATTGTAACATGTTTTTTGTAGTTCTTTTGACCTGTTAAGTAAATTGGGAATGAAAAATATAATTGTGAATGATGTTAAATAATGGGAATTAATACATTTATTCGCCAATTATCAATAATGTTCCTCTTTCTATTTTGTGGACTTTTATCCTTCACTTTTTAAAATTGAAGTAAATCTAGGTAACTTTCATAAATCATTCAAGTGTGAGTAATAAAAATTAGTGGAAAAGAGAAGTTTGCAAAATTATTCTCTACTCATCCACCTTTAAGACAAAGAATTGAACGTTTAAAATCATTATAAAAAATAAAGGCTTTCTACATTTGAAGATGTAAATAGCCTTTATTTTTTACAAATTGGATTAAGGGGCATGAAGAAGGATTTTACTTGATTTTAGGGAATATAGTACATAAAAAGACGAGGTGTACTTTATATTGGATAAGGAAAAAATTGAAAAATTAAAAACAGCGGGGATTATCTTAGCTACTTTTGCCATTACTTTCGGGATTATCGTATCTATTGCTATTATTAATTTTCATCACGCTAAAGCACACCCTGTTGTAATCAAAATCCCTAAGTCAAAAAGTGATATAACCTTAGTAGAAAAAAATGAAGAAGTCAATGTTGTTACATACCTAAAAACTGATGTTTGTGAAGTTCTCGAACTTGCTAATAGAAAGAACAAAGGATACTATCAAATAGGTTGTAATTCTGGGAAATACGGATTTACTGAGAAGGAAATTATAGACATGAAATCTCACCCTAAATTAAAAGTCGGAGATACGGTTTATCTAACTGTTTATGAAGATGGTAAATTAATGGTACGAATAGATAGTGAGTAACGATTGTTCTACTTTGAAATTTTTTTAAAGTAAGAAGAAAGGAACTTCAAATAGGAGTATATTTAAAAAGCTAATATTACTAATCTAGTTGTTTATATTATTGGCGTGATATTTATCCATTAAATCAATAAGTTATACGATTTATTCTGAATTTACTCAATAAAAGAAGGGTTTTCTTAAAAAAGTAAGGAATGTTATTTATCTGATTATGAGTAAAGGAGAATTAATCAATATGAAATTAATTGACCCTACTTTACATAAAGATTGGGTAATCCGCATTCAAAAAAGTGGTACGAACAAATTGGAGAATTATATGGTGGATATAGTTATCCATGGAATTCAATGATAAAAGATCCTAATGGCGAGTTGATTTTTAATAAAGAAGTATTTCAAATGATCGATAACCAAATTGTATTAGATGTAGGGTGTGGACATGGCGAATTTACTAGTCAATGCGGTGAAAAAGCTAAACAAATTGTAGGTTTTGATCTTACAAATGATTTCATTAAAAATGGAAATAAACATAAAAAACAGAATGTATCTTTTGTCGTGGGCAGTACAAAAGACGGACTGCCATTCGAAACAGGACAATTTGACTGTGCATTTAATAGGAAAGGACCTACATCAGCATATCCAGAACTTAAAAGAGTAGTAAAAAAAGGCGGAAAAATACTTGAACTTCATCCTGGGGATGACGTAGGATTTGAATTGCCTAGATTATTTCCAAGACTTTTTGAACCAAATTCAACTGAGAATCCGATTTTACACATGATAAAAAAAAGACTTGAAATAAGTAAGTTTGAAATTGTAGAAATTCAAGTAGTAAATAGTACGGAATTCTTACATACTCCACTTGATGTATTAAAACTGAGATGTTTCGGTCAAAAATTATCCATTTTACAAGATTTAGTAGAAGTAAATCTATCTTATATTAGTCAAGTATTTGAACAACATGCTACGAACGAGGGTTTGCCGATTACTTTTTCTCGATACATTGTTAGAGTTACGGTCTAAATGGAGGGTGTGGAAACATCCTTTTTTTATTGGAATTTTAAAGAATAAAAATTAATATCAAAAAATATTTCATGTATTTTAATGTAAAAAATTACCATTTATTTTTTGGGTCGAACATAATAAACAAATATTACAGTAAGTACATAGTATTATATTGGTATGAAAAATGGACAAGACTTTTTTGCGATAATGTTATTCTACTAGAAATGGTGATAATTTGGGAAAAGACGATAAAGAAAAATCTTGTAGTTGTAAAAAATGTAAATGTAAAGACTGTAAAAAATGCAAATGTAAAGATTGCAAATGTAAAAAATGTAAGGACTGTAAATGTTGTGAAAAATGTTGCAGGGGTCCAAGAGGCAAAAGAGGTAAAACTGGTCCTCGAGGTCCGACTGGCGTAACGGGTCCGACAGGTGAAAGAGGAGCAACAGGAGCAACGGGATTAACAGGGGCAACCGGAACAACAGGAGAAACTGGCCTGACAGGAGCAACAGGAACAACTGGGGTAACCGGAGTGACAGGAGAAACTGGCCCTAGCGGAGCAACAGGGGCAACAGGTGAAAGAGGAGCAACCGGAACGACTGGAGCAACGGGGCTAACGGGAGCAACGGGATTAGCAGGAGCAACCGGAACAACAGGAGAAACAGGCCCGATAGGAATAACAGGGGCAACCGGAATAACAGGGGCAACCGCAGCAACAGGAATAACAGGAA
>NZ_NULG01000009.1 GCF_002577195.1 Bacillus sp. AFS041924 | reverse complement strand
GTTCACCCTGCGTTCGCATTTTTCAATCTACCCATACTTCACACACACACAGAAATCCCCCACGACGACAATTCAAAAATATTCATCTAAATTTTGAACACTTTGTGAATTTTGGTTATCTGTCCTTTTCTTCAATCATATATATGAATACAGTAAATATTCGAAGGGGGTTCACACATTGGGATATGATGTACTCATCTTTTTCTTTTACTTGATTATTCTATTAGGAATGATTGGAGCATTTTTCTTGGTATTAATAAATGCGTTTAATGTGGATGATGCAGTTAGAATTGATCCTAAGCTTTCCCTTCCAAAAGAAAGGGCACATTCATAGACAAAAGACCCCATCGAGGCAGATGGGGTTTTCTATTTTAATATAATGCAATTTACAATTTAACGTTAATTTTACTAATTGTTGTCTAAGCTTTCAAATATTACCATGACTATTATTAGCCATTATCAGTTAAGATGGTGTATATGGTTTTTTAAATCTTTTACATCATTTAGAGGAGGGGTTTTAATGGAGACATCATCCATCTCAAAAACGACTGTTGATGCGCTAAACAAGCAAATAGCAGACTGGAATATTCTATTTGTAAAGTTGCATAACTATCACTGGTATGTAAAAGGT
The DNA here is from genome assembly GCF_002577195.1 of Bacillus sp. AFS041924. Taxonomy (GTDB): domain Bacteria; phylum Bacillota; class Bacilli; order Bacillales; family Bacillaceae_G; genus Gottfriedia. The sequence continues at coordinate 25,652 of NZ_NULG01000009.1, read as the reverse complement.
CCAAATTTTTTCACTCTACATACTAAATTTGAGGAATTTTACAATGAGGCAAGTTTACATATTGATAAACTAGCAGAACGGGTGTTAATGATTGGTGGAAAGCCACTAGCTACAATGAGGGAATATCTTGATACTTCAAGTATTAAAGAAGCAAATAAGAATATTACTTCTGATGAAATGGTTCAAGACATTGTTAAAGACTTTCAATATTTGATTGAAGAATTAAAAGATGGTATGGAAATTGCAGAGGTTGATCACGATTCAGTCACTCATGACCTACTTTTAACAGTTCGTGAACAACTCACAAAGCATGTTTGGATGTTAACAGCTTACTTAAATTAAGTAAAACTTAAGGTTATATTAAGAAAAACAGCGTAAGCTACACGGATTACTCATCCTGTTTCCTTTCGCTGTTTTTTTCTTTTTTTTTAAAGAATAGTTTAATAGACGTTTGTACTCTAATCCAATTCTCATTTCTCTATATAAAAACAGGTATATAGTACTAGGAAATTCAAACTACAAACTATTGCTCCAAATAATATTTTCCACAAAATTAATGCAATTTCCGACATAAAACCCCTTTTTTCTATGTTTTTTCAAACACACCTTTTTATCTATTCCAACTACATCTTTGTAAGCGTTTCCATTTTAGTATTTCCTTACTTTCCCTTATTTTAATTAATCTATCAACCTTTCTCTCATTTCACAAATACAATTTTTACCTATTTATTTACTAGTTCAACCGATTTAAGTTCGAATTTTAGTTAAAAAGGACTATATATTACATTTTTTGATACCATATTGAAACATTTGCGTAATAATATTATACTTATGAAAATTCTAAATATACTAAAAATTCTCTCACGATATAGCGAAAGGAGACACAAAATGTCAAAACCTCTTTTGGAAATCGAACATTTAACGACATCGTTTCGTATAAACAATCAATATTATCCTGCAGTAGATGATGTATCACTGACTGTTCATGAAAATGAAGTTCTTGCAATTGTGGGTGAATCAGGTTGCGGCAAAAGCGCATTAGCCCTATCAATTCTCGGACTACATTCAAATAATCGTACAAAGATGAATGGATCGATCTCTTACAAGGGCACGAATTTACTAGCGTTAAACGATAGTAAGATGAATAAAATTCGTGGCAAGGAAATCGGAATGATTTTTCAGGAGCCTCTTACTGCTCTCAATCCGTTAATGACGGTTGGTAAACAAATTGAAGAAAATTTAGATTTCCATACTGATCTATCAAGCTCACAAAAAAAAGAGCGTGCATTAGAATTACTAGATCAAGTTGGAATTCCAAAGCCAGAGGTTACTTATAAACAGTATCCGCATGAATTATCTGGTGGTATGAGACAACGTGCTATGATTTCAATTGCGATTGCATGTAATCCTTCATTCGTAATTGCTGATGAGCCTACTACCGCTTTAGATGTAACTATACAAGCTCAAATTTTGGATTTACTAAAAGAAATTCAAAAGAAAACAAAACTTGGAATCATTTTAATTACTCATGACTTAAGTGTTGTTGCAGAAGTGGCAGACCGTGTTGCTGTTATGTATGCTGGACAAATCATTGAGACTGGTTCGGTAGAAGAAATACTAAATAATCCATTACACCCATATACTCGATCTCTATTAAACTCAATTCCTACTACTCATACAAAACATCAAAGACTTCACATAATTGAAGGTACTGTACCACCTTTAGACAAACTACCTAGATCTGGCTGCCGATTCAGCCACCGCATTCCTTGGATTCAACCTTATGCTCATGAAAATCAACCAATCTTGCACGAAGTCACACCAAAACATTATGTACGCTGTTCTTGTTATAAGCATTTTCATTTCAAGAACGAGAAAGGAGCACCGATCGTAAATGTCTCTATTAAAGGTTGATAACTTAAAAGTACATTACCCTATTCGTGGTGGTATTTTTCGAACAGTTGTAGATCACGTTAGAGCTGTAGATGGCATTTCGTTTGAACTAAACGAAGGCGAAACATATGGTCTAATCGGAGAGTCGGGTAGTGGAAAATCTACTGCTGGTAAGGCAATTCTACAATTAACAAAGACAACTGATGGAAGTATTAAGTTTTTAGATAATGACTTAATAACGCTAAGTAAAAAGCAATTGCGAGCATTTCGTCAAGAAATTCAAATGATATTTCAAGACCCATACTCTTCTCTAAATCCTAAAAAACGCATTATTGATTTAGTTGCAGAGCCATTAAGAAACTTTGAAAGCTTATCTGCTGAAGAAGAGGCCGAAAAAGTACTTTACTATCTTGATAAGGTTGGATTATCGCCAGAATCTCTTTATAAATACCCTCACGAATTTTCTGGTGGACAACGTCAGCGAATTGGAATCGCAAGGGCATTAACTTTGCAGCCAAAATTAATCGTTGCTGATGAACCTGTTTCAGCTTTGGATGTTTCTGTACAAGCACAAGTCCTAAATTTCTTACAAGATTTACAGGAAGAATTCAAATTAACTTATTTATTTATCGGTCATGACTTAGGGGTTATCGGTCATTTATGCGATCGAATTGGCGTTATGTATAGAGGTAGACTTGTTGAAGAAGGTACTACTGAAGATATTTTAAATAACCCTCAACATATTTACACTAAACGCTTAATTGCGGCTATACCAGATATTCGCCCAGAGGTTCGAGAAGAAAAAATTAGAGCAAGACAAGAAGTTAGAAAGGAATATCAACAAAATGCTTCTGCTTACTTTGATGAAAACGGTCGACCTTTCGATTTAAAACCAATCTCAGATACTCATCGAGTAGCATTACCATAGAAAGGAGTAACGAATATGTTGAAATTTATCATACGCCGTATACTCATCATGATTCCACAGCTTCTTATCTTGAGTATACTAATCTTTGCACTCGCTAAAGCAATGCCAGGTGATGCATTAACTGGTCGATCGATCAACCCAAAAGCTAATCCACAGGAAATTGAAAAAATTCGTGAAGAAATGGGTTTAAATGATCCTGCTTATGTTCAGTATTATCATTGGATTAAAAACGTTGCAAAAGGAGATTTTGGTATTTCGTATACACATAAAATCCAAGTCGTTGATGTAATTGGCGACCGTATTGGAAATACAGTATTACTTGCTCTTTGTGTGTTTATTATAACGTATTTACTAGCAATCCCACTTGGTATTATTAGTGGACGTTGGAACAATACATGGGCTGATAATCTAATAACCGGATATAACTATTTAGGTTTTGCTACTCCGCTATTTATTTTTGGATTAATTATGTTATTCATTTTCGGATTTTATTTTGATCTTTTTCCTACGGGCGGTAGCGTAGACCCTCAAGTTGCTGATGGTACCTTTGCTTATTACGTGAGTAAATTAAATCATCTCGTTTTACCAACTTTATCAGGTGCCCTGATCTCAACAGTTGGAATTTCACAATATTTACGTAGTGAAATTATTGATACAAAAGTAAAAGATTTTGTACGTACAGCTAGATCAAAAGGTGTTCCTGAAGCAAAAGTTTATTCTAAACATATTTTACGTAATTCATTCTTACCAATCGCAGCATTCTTAGGTTATGAGATTACTGGTTTAATAGCTGGTTCCGTATTTTTAGAGTCAATTTTCGGTTATCCAGGAATTGGTCAGCTATTTGTTAAATCCGTTATGTTACGTGATTTTACGGTTGTAAATGCACTTGTTTTAATGACATGTCTTGCAACACTTTTTGGAACATTAATCTCAGATATTATTCTAAGCATCGTTGATCCACGTATACGGATTGAATAGGGTAGGTGAAATTTATGGAATTAAAAATTGAAAATCAAACTTATATTACAGAGAAACAAAAAAGTCCATCTGGATTTAGTGTCATTTGGGCAGAATTTAGACGAGATAAATTAGCTTTATGTTCTCTTATTCTGCTTGGCCTAATAATATTAATTGTGTATGGCACTTCGCTTGTACTAGATCAAGATCAAATTGTTAAAGTAGACTTTCTCTCAATCTATCAGCCCCCTTCCTCTGCTCATTGGTTAGGTACTGATTATGGCGGACGTGATGTATTCGGGCAACTAATAATTGGGACAAGAAATTCCTTTACAATTGGATTTTTCATCACAATTATTACTAATATACTCGGCCTATCGCTAGGTTTAATAGCCGGCTATTTTGGTGGTTGGGTAGACGGTGTTGTTATGCGTATTATTGACTTTTTCTTATCACTACCAACACTAATGCTAATTATCGTATTCGTAACAGTTGTACCAAAATTCTCAATCATAAATTTTATCTTGATAATGAGCCTATTTTTATGGACAGGTAAAGCAAGGCTAATCCGTTCGAAAGTTTTATCAGAGAGCGAATTAGATTATGTGGCAGCAGCAAAAGCAATTGGCACGCCAAACTGGAAAATCATTATCTCACATGTTTTACCAAATGTAAGTTCATTAATTATTGTTGCATTTACATTAAACCTTGCAGGAAATATTGGTATCGAATCTGGCCTAACCTTCCTTGGATTTGGTTTACCAGAAAGTACACCAAGTTTAGGAACACTAGTAAGTTATGCGACAAACCCTGATGTTTTACAAAATAAGCTGTGGATATGGTTACCTGCATCGTGCATGATTTTAGTGCTCATGCTGAGTATAAATTTCATCGGTGAAGCGCTAAAGCGTGCAGCTGATGCAAGACAAAGAAGAGGATAATTAACATTAAAGGAGAGTGGAAATATGAAAAACAAAAAAAACTTTACTAAAGTATTAAGTGCAATGGCAGTATCAATGATGATTCTTTCAGCATGTAAAGGCGGCGACACAAAAACAACAACAACAACAACTAAGAAAATCGACCAAGCTGCTTTTCCAATTAAAGTATCAAACAACAAAAAAGCAATATCAGGTGGCACTTTAAAATACGGATTAATATCTGACACGCCATTTGAAGGGATCTTAAATACGATTTTCTATGAAGGTGACCCAGACTCTCAAGTTCTTCAATTCTTTGATGAGGCACTTCTTTCAACAGATGAGAACTATATTTATGACCAAGATGGTGCTGCTACATACAAATTAAGCGATGATAAAAAGACGATTACATTAACAATTCGCGATAATGTAAAATGGCATAATGGCGATCCTGTTACTGCTTCAGACTTAGAGTACTCATACCTTGTAATTGGTAACCCAAAATACACTGGTGTACGCTATGATTCTCAAATGTCTATGATCGAAGGTATGGAAGAATACCATAACGGTAAAGCGAAAAATATTTCTGGTGTGAAAGTAATTGACGATCACAACATCTCAATTACATTCAAAGAAGCAAACCCATCAGTACTTACTGGACTATGGACTTACCCACTACCTAAAAAATATTTAGGCAATGTACCAATTGATAAATTAGTATCATCTGACCAAATTCGTAAGGCTCCAATTGGATTTGGACCATTCAAAATTAAAAAGATCACACCAGGTGAAGCTGTAGAGTTCGAAGCGAACAAAGATTACTGGAATGGTGCTCCAAAACTTGACGGTGTACTTTTAAAAGTTGTTAACCCAACAATTGCTACATCATCATTACAAAACGGAGACATCGATATCGCTTCTGTTTCAGCTGATCAATATGAACAAGCGAAAAAATTAAAAAATATCCAATTAATCGGTAAAACAGAGTTAGCTTACTCTTACATCGGTTTCAAATTAGGACATTACGACGCGAAGAATGGCGTAAACGTAATGGATAATCCAAAATTCCAAGATAAGCGTGTACGTCAAGCGATGGCATTCGCACTTGATAACAAAGCAGTTGGGGAAAAATTATACAAAGGATTACGAGTACCTGCAACATCTGTAATTCCACCATCATTCCCTAAATACTTTGATAAAGCATTAAAAGGATATTCACATGATCCTGAAAAAGCGAAAAAATTATTAGACGAAGCTGGCTACAAAGATGTAACTGGAGATGGCTTACGTGAAGATCCAAGCGGAAAACCATTCAAAATTAACTTCGCTTCTATGAGTGGCGGCGACATCGCTGAACCATTAGCACAATTCTACTTACAATCTTGGAAAGAAGTTGGCTTAGATGTTCAATTATTAGATGGACGTTTACATGAGTTCAACTCATTCTACGATATGGTAGAAAAAGATAATCCAAAAATCGATATTTTCGCAGCAGCTTGGGGAACAGGTTCTGACCCAGACCCATCTGGAATCTGGGCGAAAAACGCACCATTCAACTACGTTCGTTGGGTAAATGAAGATAATGACAAATTATTAAAAGAAGGTATTTCTGCTAAAGCCTTCGATGAAAAATACCGTCAAGAAGTTTACGACAAATGGCAAGAGCTTGTAAATGACGAAGTACCAGTTATCCCTACTCTATTCCGCTTCGGTTTAGAAGGAGTTAACAACCGCGTGAAAGGTTACGACCTAACTGCTGGCCAAGGCTTCCAAGGTCACTTACAAGACATCACTGTAACAAGTGCAGAGTCTGAAAAAAATAAATAAGCATTAAAAATGGAGCCGCCTCACTTTTGAGACGGTTCTTTTTTTTGATTGGATTAAGTGTGTGGATAAGTGGTTGCTCTTCCTTGTTTTGGGAGGGTTATTTACAAGAAATGCGAACGGTTTGTGGACATTGTTGATAAAGTTGTGAACTTGGCTTAATTATTGTGGAAAGTGGATTAATTATCACTAAAAGTGGAGCAATTATCCCCAACTCCGGCTCACTTCCTCCTAATACTATCCTAATTATCCCCAACATCCGCTCAATTCCTTCTAATACTACCCTATTTCCCTTAAATTCATCTTAATTTTGATCCGATCCCACTCATATACCACCAAAATCTAGTCAACCACCGCCTATTCTGATCCAAACCAACACGAATTTTATCCAACACAATCACACCCCGAAAAAAACACAAAAAAGCCCGCCAGGAAGCCTAACAACTCCTAGCGGGCTCTAACCAATTATTGAGCCAATCTCAATAACCGAATTATTAACTTACTTTTCTCCCCTCTTCTTGCTCATACTTTTCAATCTTATGCTTAGCAGAGAAGTGGTAATAGATTAAACATAGAATCATAAATGGAATACCGCAGTACAATGCAATTCGTTGGTCTGGGATAAATGCAAGGCTAATGATTACAGCCACATTTAAAACTAGTGCAACGATTGGTACGAATGGATATAGAGGCGTTTTGTATTTTAAATCCTCTATTCTTCCACCTTCTTGAATGAATTTCTTTCTTCCTAAAAGGTTTGAAAGTGCAATGCTTGCCCAAACAAATAAGCAGCCAAATCCTGCAATTGATAATAACCATAAGTAAACTGTATCTTCTGCGTAAATTCCGCTTAATAATGATAAACATCCAAAGAACATACTGAAAGTTAAAGCGTTTAATGGTACACCTTTTTTAGTTAATTTACCTAATTTAGCACTAACCATTCCTTTTTGAGCCATTGAATACATCATACGTGATGTTGCGTATAATCCTGAGTTAGCAACTGATAGAACTGCTGTAATAATAACAAAGTTCATAATATCTGCTGCATATGGAATACCGATATTATCAAATACTACTACGAATGGACTATCTACTAAACCAGCTTTCTCCCAAGGGAATAAGCCTGCTAAAACAAAAATTGATAAAATAAAGAATACTAGAATTCGCCATACAGTGTTATTAATTGCTTTAGGTACAGCTTTTGCTGGATCTTCACTTTCACCAGCTGCAATCCCTACTAATTCACTTCCCTGGAATGAGAAGTTAACTGCAACCATTGTGACCATAATCGCTAAAAAGCCATTCGGGAAAAGTCCGCCGTGGTCTGTAAAGTTAGAGAGCATTGGAGCCTTTGTCCCCTCCATTGGCACAATGCCAAACATTACTGCTCCACCTAAAATGATAAATAGAACGATCGTCACTACTTTAATACTTGCAAACCAAAATTCAACTTCGGCAAAGCTTCTTGTTGAAAGTGCATTTACCGAGAATAATATTACACCAAATACTACACACCAGATCCAAGTCGGTACATCTGGAAACCATCTCTTCATTAACATACTAACTGTAATTAACTCTAAACCGATTGTTACCGACCAGTTTAACCATGCCATCCATCCAACTACATAGCCTGACGCTGGTGAGATATATTTAGTTGCATAAGTTTGATAAGAACCAGCATCTGGCAAATTAACTGCTAATTCTCCTAAACATAGCATGGTTAAATACATTACGATCCCACCTACTAAGTAGGCTAATATTGCTCCACCTGGGCCAGCTTCACTAATTGTATAGCCTGATCCCATAAACAAACCTGTCCCAATTACTCCCCCAAGAGCAATCATAAACAAGTGTCTACTTTTTAGCTCTTTTTTTAACCCTTGTTCTTGTTGTTTCATGAAAGTCCCTCCTCTAGATGTAAATTGTGCGTATAAGTTAAAATATTCTGATATAACAGAATATAAAATTTCTTATCCCTTTACCGAACACTAAAGCGCTCTAAATCAGTAGGTTTTAAGACACTCTTCCAGATGGCACCTGAAAGCGTATTCAAATTATTGTATCGAAATAATATCTCAATTATAAAAATAGATTTTATTATCTGTCAATACAATATAAGTGCTCCAGATGGAAATTCTACCTGGAGCAAACCTATTAGTCTATTAAACCCATCCACGGAAACGAGATGCTTCCGCCATTTTGCGAATACCAACCATATAAGCAGCTAATCTCATATTTACATTACGATTAACTGAAGTTTGGTAAACACTATCAAATGAACGTACCATTTTGTCGCGAAGCTTTTGTGCTACTTCTTCATCAGACCAGTAGTAACCTTGGTTATTTTGAACCCACTCAAAATAAGAAACAGAAACTCCACCAGCACTTGCTAGTACGTCTGGAACTAGTAAAATTCCACGCTCTGTTAATATTTTAGTAGCTTCTAGAGTAGTTGGACCATTTGCTGCTTCAACTACGATTGATGCTTTAATATTGTGAGCATTTTCAATTGTAATTTGGTTAGAAATTGCAGCTGGAACTAAAATATCACAAGGCATCTCAAGTAATTCTTTATTTGAAATAACATCAGTAAATAAGTTAGTTACTGTTCCAAAGCTATCTCTTTTTTCTAGTAAACTATTAATATCTAAACCGTTTGGATCGTATAATGCGCCAAGTGCGTCTGAAATACCAACTACCTTCGCACCCGCTTCAATCATAAACTTCGCTAAGAAGCTACCCGCATTACCGAATCCTTGTACAATGACACTAGCACCCTTTAAATCGATTCCTTTACGCTTCGCAGCTTCTTCGATACAGATTGTAACACCTTGAGCTGTAGCTGTTTCACGTCCTTCTGATCCACCTAATACAAGTGGTTTACCAGTAATAAATCCAGGTGAATCAAACTCTTGGATTCTGCTGTATTCATCCATCATCCAAGCCATAATTTGAGGATTCGTGTATACGTCTGGAGCAGGGATGTCCTTTGTTGGACCAACGATTTGGCTAACCGCACGAACATATCCTCTACTTAAACGCTCTAATTCAAAAATTGACATTTTTCTTGGATCACAAATGATACCGCCTTTTCCCCCACCGTATGGTAAATCAACGATACCGCATTTTAAGCTCATCCACATAGACAATGCTTTTACTTCATCCTCATTAACCTCAGGATGGAAACGAATTCCACCCTTTGTTGGACCTACAGAATCATTATGTTGTGAACGATAGCCAGTGAAAATTTTCACTGAGCCATCATCCATTCTTACCGGAATTTGCACTGTTAAAAATCGTAAAGGTTCTTTTAATAACTCATAAAGTTCTTTTGAATAACCAAGTTTATGAAGCGCTTCTGAGATTACTTCTTGAGTAGACTCAATTAACTCTCTGCCTTCTTCTTTGATTTTGTTTTGTACTTCATTTTGTGGGATTGTAGTTGTCATTTTTTATCGCTCCATTTATACAGTTGCTTTATATTGGCTAAATACTTCGTTAATTTGTTGAATTGACCAGTCTAAATCTTCTTTTGAAATAATTAATGGTGGTGCAAAACGAATGACTGTATCATGTGTTTCTTTACATAATAAACCTTGTTTCTTTAATGCTTCACAATAAATACGTGCTGGAACATGAAGTTCAACACCGATAAATAATCCACGTCCTCTAACTTCTTTAATATGAGGATGGTCGATTTCTTTTAATTTTTCCATAAAGTAATTTCCAAGTTCATTTGAACGCTCTGCTAATTTCTCTTCTTCAAGAACTTCTAAAGCAGCTACAGAAACAGCACAAGCTAGTGGATTTCCACCAAATGTAGATCCGTGAGATCCTGGTTCAAATACGCCTAAAATTGAACGATTAGCAGCAACACATGAAATTGGGAATACTCCACCACCAAGTGCTTTACCTAAAATGTACATATCAGGAATTACTTCTTCCCAATCACATGCAAAAGTTTTACCAGTTCTGCATAAACCTGTTTGAATTTCATCTGCAATAAATAATACGTTTTCTTTTGTACAAACTTCAGCTACTTCACGTAAAAATCCATCTCTAGGTATGTTAATTCCTGCTTCACCTTGGATTGGTTCGATTAATAATGCAGCAGTATTAGGTGTAATTGCAGCTTTTAATGCTTCAATATCGCCATAAGGAATTAATTTGATCCCTGGTAAGAATGGTCCAAATCCACGTTGATAGTCTTTTTCTGACGATAAAGAAACTGCAGCCATCGTACGTCCGTGGAAGTTTCCAATGCAAGCAATAATTTCAGCTTGGTTTTCTTCTACACCTTTTACATCATACGCCCATCTTCTAGCAGCTTTAATTGCTGTCTCAACAGCTTCAGCACCAGTGTTCATAGGTAGAATCATATCTTTGTTTGTAACTTTTGCTACTTTTTCATACCACTCACCCATGTTTTCACTGTAGAAAGCACGAGAAGTTAAAGTAACCTTGTCCGCTTGATCTTTTAAAGCTTGAATAATTTTAGGATGACGATGTCCTTGGTTAACAGAAGAATATGCACTTAGCATATCTAAATATCTGTTCCCCTCTGGATCTGTAACCCAAATACCTTCCGCTTTTGAGATTACTACTGGTAGTGGATGATAGTTATTTGCGCCATATTGATTTGTTTGGTCAATGATCTTTTGAGAATTAGTTGTCATTTGAGTTCCCCCAATATTGATTAATTTTTAGTTTCTTACTAAAAGAATAAGCAATTTCCGTGCCAAACATGTTAAATAAATTAAAATTCACAAAATGTACTTATTCTCGGTGTTATCCATCCATAATCATGATACCGTTTACAATTTACCGCAAAATATTTTTGCATTCAGACGCAAAATTATTTAAAATATGCATAGAATATTTGCAGCAAAAAAACGATTAACAAAGAAAATCTGCACATTCGGAAAAAACTGCTTTCTTATCTTACCAAAAATAACTAGAACTGCAAATTTTTTCTATTGTTATAATGAAAAGAGAGAATTATATGAAAAATGATAAACAAAACTTTTTAGCTGTTGATGAATTATTACAATTAATATTAGAAGAAATAGATATTGGTATACATGTAGTTGATCAAGAAGCAAATACGATGGTGTATAACCGCAAAATGATGGAAATCGAAATGATGAATGAAGAAGATGTATTACATAAAAATCTTTTAGATGTATTCACATTTCAAAAAAACCAATCGAGTACTCTACTTGAAGCACTCCAAAAAGGTAAAGTGCGCAAAAATATTAAACAATCCTACTTTAATAATAAAGGAAAAGAAGTTACAACGATTAACGATACTTATCCAATAATGAAAGAAAATAAAATTATCGGTGCCATTGAAATGGTTCGTGACGTTACGGAATTAAAGCAATCAGTACAAGAAGGTATACTACAAAATCGAAACACACGCTATACATTTGATCAATTAATTGGCGTTTCACACTCATTTAAAAGCATCATAGTAGACGCAAAAAGATCTGCAAAAACTTCTTCATCCGTTTTAATCGTAGGGGAAACTGGAACAGGTAAAGAATTGTTCGCCCAAAGTATTCACAACGCTAGCCAAAGAGCAACAAAACCCTTTATTTCTCAAAACTGCGCAGCACTTCCAGAATCCTTAATCGAAAGTATTTTATTTGGTACAAAAAAAGGAGCATTTACTGGGGCAATTGATAAACCAGGATTATTTGAAGAGGCCAATGGTGGAACATTATTATTAGATGAAATTAACTCCCTTAGCCCGAATTTACAAGCTAAGCTTTTAAGAGTCATACAAGAGCGCAAAGTTAGAAGAATAGGCGATACTAGCGAAAAGGAATTAGATGTAAGAATCATTGCTACAATAAACGAAGACCCTATTGAAGCGATCGCGAATAATCATTTACGAAAAGACTTATATTACCGTCTAAGTGTTGTCTCACTATTTCTACCACCATTACGTGAACGATTTGATGATATTCTATTATTAGCAAACTTCTTTATTCAAAAATATAATCGTCTTTTTGGCCATCGAGTAACTAATTTAGATGAAAATGTAATGAACTTCTTCTTAAATCATAACTGGCCAGGTAATATACGCGAGCTTGAACATATGATTGAAGGGGCAATGAACTTAGTAGAAAATGACACAACTATCTCTTCTACACATTTACCATCTAGATTCTTTAACGAAAAAAGAACGATTAACTCTGGACCGATCTCACGACAAACTAAAGAAGTCTTATTACCTAAACCAGATTCAATTGTTGAACAAACAAATTTAAAAAATACTTTATTAAACCAAGAAAAACAACACATCATGAATGTTTTAAATGAACATAACGGCAATATTACACAGGCTGCAAAAAAATTAGGCATCAGTAGACAAAACCTACAATATCGTATTCGTAAGTTTAATTTATTGAATGATTAATTTTAGAAAGTGAAATTTTTGTATTAACGAATTCTAATTTTCGAATACGGTTTAAACTATTATTTGCCCAAACCTTCCGCTCCTGTCCTGCATATTTTGAATATGTAAGACTCTCAGTAAAGGAGGTTTGTTTTACATGTCGAATGAAGATGAATATCGTCCACACGGATTTGGTGGTGGCTTTGGACACGGTGGGTTCGGAGGATTTCATGGTGGATTTGGTAGACCAGGATTTGGTTTTGGCCGTCCTGGATTTGGGTTTGGTCGTCCTGGATTTGGGTTTGGATTCGGCCGGCCGTTTTTCCCATTCTTCGGAGGCTTAGCAACTGGTGCATTATTAGCAGGAGCTTATGGAGGATATGGTTATCCTTATTATCCATACTATCCCTATTGCCCACCAGGGTATTATTGTCCTCCCCCTTATTACTACTAATAATGTAAATTTAAAAACTATTAAAGAGAAGGCTAATAAACCTTCTCTCAGACTGTTGACAACCGCTTACTTTCTTCGTTGCTTCGCCTGCTGAGCGGTGCTCATTACCGTTTAGGGTAACTCCGCGCCTCGAAAGACAAGCGCTNNGAAAATCAAATTTTTGGGACATTGTCTACACACTGAGAGAGGTCTAAAAAACCTTTTCTTTTTTATAATGATATTGTTGAATAGCTTCCTACAACATCTACTGAAAAACCTAAAGCTTCTAATTCTTGCTTAACTCCAGGTAATAAAACATCATCATAGCCCATCTCAACATCAACAATGAAAAAGTAATTTCCTAAACCAGTTTTCGTTGGTCTTGACTCAATTTTGGAAAGGTCAATCTGTCTCCATGCAAATGCAGAAAGCACTTGGTGAAGCGCACCAGCGCGATTCTCTGGCATGTTAATTACTAAAGTTGCTTTTGTATGCTTTGATTCAAAATAATTTGTTTCTACTGTAGCATCTTGTCTTTGTAAAACAACAAATCTTGTGTGATTATATGAATTGGAGTGAATATCTGACGCAACAATTTCTAACCCATATTTTTTGGCAGCAAACTCGTTCGCTATTGCCGCTATACACTCGTTAGATTGTTCACAAACCATTTTTGCAGCTGCACTTGTAGAGGTTACAGGCTCTAGTTTTGTATACTTATATTGGCTATGTAAAAATGTATGACACTGAGCTAAAGCATGCGAATGGGAATAAATCACCTCAATATCCTTTGCTCGATGTGCTTGTCCCTTTGCCATCAATAAATGTTGTCTAATCGGGATAATAATTTCACCAACCATTTTTAATGGCTGTTCGTGCACAAGATAATCGATTGTTGTAGTCACAGATCCTTCAACTGAATTCTCTATTGGAACGACAACTAAATCAACATCACCTTCAGCTACACTATCCATACATACAGGTATACTAGAATAAGCAATATGTTCATCATTTTTAAAAACAGACCGAACTGCGACATGTGTAAAAGTCGCCTCAGGCCCTAAGTATCCAACCTTCACGTTCCCACTCCTTTTAATTTTTAATTATACTAAAAAGAGTTAAGATTAAAAGTAAAATGTTTAATTTTTAGCAATTATCTTACAAATTTCGCGAAAACCAACTTTAAAGGCTACTCTGACGAATTTTTAATGCCGTTGGAACAATCACCTTTTTTGCTATTTTCCTACCCATAAGCCTTTCCATTAATAAATCTACTGCTGATTCACCCATCAATTCAGTGTAGACTTTCAACGTACTTAAGCTAGGAAACAGATATTTCGAAAACACAAAATCATTCATTCCAATTAAATTTACACGTTCTGGCACTGCTATCTTTGCTTCATTAAGTGCCCTTAAACACCCAACTGCCATCGTATCACAGCCAATTAAAAAAGCTGTTGGCAAATCTCCACCTTGTTCTTGGATTGCCTTTTTCATTAAATTAAATCCTGCTTCAGGTGTAAAATCACTTAAATACAGATTTTCTTTTCGAAAAAGTCCTTTTTCCTCTAAATATTTTTTATATGTTTTCAATCGAGAATTAGTCTTCTGACTTTGCTTTCGATCGTACTCGCGTCCACCGATATATCCAATTTTTTGGTGTCCATGCGAAATAAAATGATCTAAAACCTTCGTAATAGCATTCTCATAATCTGTAATGACAGAATCATATCTTTCTTCATCCGGAGAAAAATCAACGAACACGATATTTCTCGAGACTTTCTTCAATGCGGTTATTTGTTGATCATCAAACTTACCTAATGCTATAACACCTTGAATTTGCTCATCAAACATTCCTTTTTCATTTCCACGATAAAAAGTAGAAATATGCAAGGAATGCTGTTCACACTTATTTTCAACTCCAAAACGAATTAACATATAAAAAAGATCATTTAAATCTTCTTTTACACTATCCCCTTTAACAAGAGCGATTTTAGCAATATTCTTTTTAACTTTTGATTTTTTCCTATATGAAAGCTTTTCTGCTGTTTCGAAAATTCTTTGTTTTGTATCATTACTTACTGATAACGCAGGGTCATAATTAAGTACTCTTGATACAGTAGCAATTGATACACCTGCTTTTTCGGCAATTTCTTTAATTGTAGTCATTACAACTCTCCTCGTAACCTTCCAATCTGAATCGTACTCGAAATTATTACTTTCATTAATTTTAACAGTTGAAGGTAGTACGGTTATTCTGTAAATATGGAGAATTTTTTACATATTTTATTTTCTTCAAATCAAGATCGTATAATTAAGTTTTATTTATGTATTTTTGAAATATTATAATCTACAAGAGGATAATTTATTTTTTCGGAGTAAACTTAGCTGTTTTTTATATTGTTGAAAAGTTGATGTGGTTTTTCATTTCTATTCGTATAGTGTCTTTAACATTGTACCCGTTAGCGCATCAATTGATCTAGTTGATGATAATCCTACCTCGTTTGGAAGATTACTGTAAATTAGTATATCCATCCCCCTATTGATCCGATATCCTGCTTGTTTTAAATAGTTGATTACTTTCTTTAAATAACTCGTCCAGTCATGCTTTATTTCATCGTCTAAATCACTCAAAGAAATTTCAATAATTCCTAAGTCTTCAAAGTTCAAAGATACTAGTTTAATTAACTGGCTTTCTGTTCTAGACAAAATCACATAAATACCATATGGTTGTGATGTATACTGATTATTTCCATCAAAGTCTGTCATTTCCTCAATCATATCAGAATGACCTGATATAAAAAAAACACGAAAATTAGAATGACTGTAATACTGATTGTAAACTGATACTAAGTCTTTAACATCCATTTCCTAATCACTCCTTTTACCTATTTTTTACTGATGGTCTTAAACACTATTAAAATAGATTTAATTCTACCTTTTAATCATCTAGCTTTGTAACTCAGCGAAGGCTTTTATATCGCCTCATCTGAAGTAAACCTATTATTTTGGACGAGAAAACGTAATAAAGCAGAAAAAGAGATCTATAAAAAGTATCCTACTCTCATGGATATTATTGGTCAATAATTAATCTAATTAAAATTTACTAAAACGAATGGATTTTTTACTTAGTTTTTTATTCTGTCACAATTAAAGTTCAAACTAGTAAAATATTGTATTTCCCTCTCAAACAAAAGCTTATCTTCATGATAGTTCTATTAGATTATTAATAGTAATAATTTTACATATTTTTACTTCCCACCCTTATTAGAAACTATATTTAAATAACAAAATAACTAAAATTTACTAAAATTTTTTAACCGTTCAAATACACTATTTGCAGGTAGAAAAAATATGTTTAATTTTCCATTGATTTGTTTTCAGAAAATTTAATAAACTATATATAGAGAGCCTAATGTTGTATAGAAGTTTCTAAAGGTAAAGAACGTGTTTACAGTCAGTATGATTCATACACTCTACTTTAAGGGGGGCATAAAAAATGTCAGGATTTGATACAGGTTTAGATATTTTTAAGATTTTTGCTTTCATATTTCCAATTATTTTTGTTTTAGTTTTTGCAGGTATATTTTTTGCACTCATAAAGGGATTAAAGCAATGGAATTATAATAATAAACAACCTAAATTAACCGTCCCAGCAAAAATAGTGACAAAAAGAATAGATTACATTAAGCGTAACGATATGAACCAGTTCACTCATTCCGCTACACATTATTATGTTACACTTGAGGTTGAATCTGGAGACAGAATCGAATTTCAAGTTGACGGGTTTCTTTATGGTCAATTAGTAGAAAATGATTCAGGAAAACTAACTTTTCAAGGAACGAGATTCATAAACTTTGAGCGACAATAATTTCTTACCTGAGGTGGATTAATGAAAGTATTCATAAGTGGTGCAACCGGCTTTCTAGGAAAGCATACCACTAAAAGATTAAGTGATATGGGGTATTCTGTAATAGCATATGGAAGAAATAAGGAAGCAGCTAAATTTTTCAATAATATGAAGAATGTCACCTTTATTAAAGGGGATTTAAACGACTCCATCTTATTAGAAGAAAATATAAAAAATGTTGATTATGTAATACACTGCGCTGCTCTTTGTGCCCCCTTTGGCCGCTATGCTGATTTTGAAAAGACAAATGTTGAGGGAACAAGAAACATCGTAAATGCTGCACTTTCAGCAGATTTAAAAAAATTTATTAATATATCAACCCCTAGTGTGTATTTTACAAATGCGAGTCGCAAAAATGTGAAAGAAAGTGATCCGCTGCCATCAAAATACTCTAATTACTACGCTAAAACAAAGCACTTAGCGGATTTAATTGTTGAGGATGCGATGGCCAAAGGACTACCAGCAATCTCACTAAGACCAAGACAAATTTTTGGCCCTTTCGATCATACAATTTTTGGAAGATTTATCCAAATAAACGAAAGTGGCGGAATTCCATTAGCTCATAAAGGGCAAGTTTTAATGGATTTCACTTATATCGAAAATGTTGTTGATCTAATCGTGGCTTGTATGGATGCCGATGATGCTTTCAATGGGGAATACTACAATATCACAAATGATCAACCTATTTATTTAATCGATGTGCTTAAACAGCTATTTTCAGCCTTAAACAAAGAGTTACATACAAAAAATATCTCACCAAAACTACTATCATTTATTGCATCTAACTCAGAATTAATAGCCAAAATGACCAATAAACCACCTAAAGTTTCCAAGCATATTGCAAATTTCCTAAGCTACGACTATACACTGAATATCGAAAAAATCAAAAATGATTTAGATTACGCCCCTAAAGTGTCGATCAATGAAGGCATAAAACGATATGCTGATTGGTACTTAAGTACAAATGAAGGAAAGTAAAACAAGCTAAAGTCACCTAAATTGATGGAATTTAAGTGATTTTAGCTTGTTTTTGTTTGAATCTTATTTGATTCGAATGGATTACTGTGTTCAATGGATTGGTGCAGCTATTACTTAGGTATCGTCGGTTGATTTGCAGTTTCAGTATTTTTATTTGCAGTAACGGAACTTTCATTTGCACTTCTATCAATTCGCAGGTTTTAGACTTTTATTTCCTTCCCGCTCTACCATGCTCCTAAAATGCCAAAGAGCGCCAATTAAATTCGAATCGTTTTCGAATGCACATCTTTCTACTGATATATCTAAAATTCCATATTTACCTCTCATAGCGGTTAATTCTTCATTTATTCGATTAATTAATTCACCACTTTCACTTATTGCTCCACCGATTAATATTTTCTCTGGATCAATGATGTTTGCCAAATTAAGGATTCCTACTGCCAAGTATTTAACAAACTTATCAAATTCTTCTTTAACTACTTTATCGCCTTTATTTAGTAAATCGAATACAGTTTTACCGTTTAATGACTCTAAAGCCAGTCCTTTACGTTTTGTGACCGCTTGAACGAAACTTGTAGTTGAAGCGAGTTGATTCCAAGGCTGTCCAAATGAATCATCAATTGTTTTACCTAAAATTTTTCTAATCGTTTTACTTACTAGTCTTCTAAATCCTATTCGTAATGAATCTTCCGTGTAATCCTTCATAAGCATACTTCCGAATTCACCTGCATATGAATTTTTACCTCTTCGTACTTTTTTATTTAGTACGATGACACCACCGATCCCTGAGCCAATTACTATGCAGATAAAATCATTTACACTTTTAGCTGCTCCAATCCAGGCTTCACAAAGACCCGCGCAGTTTGCATCGTTTTCTAATTCGATTCTAAGTCCAGTACTCTCGAATAGTAATTGCTTTATATTTGGTCCGTGAATATATGGTAAAGCGCTAAATCCACCAATAACACCCGTTTCAATATTTACTGCTCCTGGTATACTTAACGCAATACCTTCTATCTTCATTTTATTTTCATAGTTTTTAACGATCGAAGTCACTACACTAATCAATTCCTGAATACCTTCCTTTGGAGTGGGAACTGAGCCTTTTTCAACAAAGCTGCCATCCTCTTTCATTAATGCAAACTTGATTGCTGATCCCCCTATATCAATTGCAGCATAATGTTTCATATGCATTCCCCTCTTTTAAGACAATTTTACTAAAATATGTTATTCTCAATCTCCTAGTGTAAAAATCTATTTAATAGTTGTTTGCAACTCTTTAATATTTAAAGACCATAGTCCACTATTTAGTATTGTATCTGCATCCTCTATATTTAGGCGCTCCTTAAATAGTGGCCCATCAATTACAAACGTATGGTATTCTCCACCCTCGCCCATTACACAGATTTCCTTGCTCTGAAATAGTTCTTTTATCTCTTTATTTAAACTCTTTCCTACAATAGTTGGTTCAAAAATATTCTCTCGTGCTCTACAAATAATTGCATTGTATCCAGTCGCTATCCATTGATCTAGCAAATTAATTGTCTCATTTTTATTAATCCACACTGGAAAAATTGGCTTAAGTCCAGCCTGTACTGCAACTAGTTCATTCCATTGTCGATCTTCTTCAACATATAATGTACCGAACGCAATAGAAGAAAGATCATATTGCTCT
Organism: Bacillus sp. AFS041924; assembly: GCF_002577195.1. Lineage (GTDB taxonomy): Bacteria > Bacillota > Bacilli > Bacillales > Bacillaceae_G > Gottfriedia. The sequence goes on along the minus strand of NZ_NULG01000009.1, from coordinate 5,725 downwards.
TTGATTGCTTTTAGTCCGTCAACCATAGACTCTTCATATTTACCAGCTGAATCAATCATGATTAATGGTATACCAAGTGCATCTGCTTGCATTTGTAAAAAATTTAGCGGGGTTCCGTGCGCATGATTTCTTTCATCTTTTTTTGATACCATTGATATTAAACAAGCAACTTCATATTTATTTTTAATTAATAAATCTAATGCTAAACAACAATCCTTCCCGCCACTCCATGAAACTGCCACTTTACGATTCTCCACTTACATCATTCTCCCTTAAATTGCGATTAGATTGTATAATCCTCTGTCTTTCCAAAATCCATCTTTGTGAGTTCAAGCTCGAAGCTGATTGAAAACACTTGTCTCTTTAAGCATGATTTACTTTTTTAGTAAACTTTTAACGTATGCCATACCTTTCAACGAATACTCAAACCACTGTTGATGATCTCCATAAGGAATTTCAACCCATTCTCTCATAGGCTTTCCACCCATTGGATCGAAGTTTTTTGCACCATTTAATTTTAAAGCCCTTACGACATCATCCGACTTAAGCTTTACGACGATATTTGGTTCATTATAAAATACAAAAACTTTACCTTGTACTTTTAATCCTTTATGTCCAAAAATACTACCTTTTGTTGCTTCATAATGATTAATTAATTCAGTTCGCAAGCTTTCAAATCTCTCGATTGTACCTTCCATATTTACCATTCCTTTTTTATCTGATCCATTCTTTACTTCCTAGGATTAATAAAAATAACTTATTAATGCCAATAACTTATTGACATTATTCATTGTTATCTCATCGTCTATACTAATTATATAGATACTATAAACGGGGAGGTAATCACATGACAATCAACTTCCACGATTCACAAAATAAAATGACATATACAACTAGAGAGGCTGATCAATCTTGGATTCAGCTAATGGAGGAAAATGTAGATTTACACGGAAAGAATGCAGTTGATATAGGTTGTGGCGGGGGTATTTACTCGAAAGCGCTCATTAAATTAAGCGTAAATCACGTTACAGCCGTTGATTTTTCAGAGGAAATGCTTAAAGGTGCTACTGAAAATTGTAAAGACTTCAAGAATATTTCTTTTAGTAAAGGCGATGCTTATAACACTAAACTCCCAACTTCGAATTATGATGTAATTTTAGAAAGAGCTTTAGTACATCATTTAGAAGATTTAAACGCCTGCTTTCTTGAGGCAAATCGTTTACTAAAAAAGAATGGAATCCTAATCGTTCAAGATCGGACGCCAGAAGATTGTTTACTCCCTGGAGACTCAAGCCATATTCGAGGTTACTTCTTCGACCTGTATCCTGGACTGAAAACTAAGGAAACTTCTAGAAGATATGATACACAAGAAATGCACTTAGCATTAGAGTCAGCTGGATTTCATGTTGAAAAAACAATAAAACTATGGGAAACGAGACAAATCTATCATAATCTAGAAACACTTCGGAATGATTTACTACTTAGAACGGGCCGCTCAATCCTGCATGAACTCACAAATGAAGAGTTAAAGTATTTAGTAAAATTTATAGAAAACAAACTTCAGCATCAATCTTCTATTGTTGAGAAAGACCGCTTTACAGTTTGGTTTGCTAGAAAGAGATAGCGTTAAGCACACCAACTAAATTTTATAGAAGAAACGCTTAGTCTAATTTCTAAGCGTTTTCATTTTATCCATTCGCTGTATTTTCTTTCAGCTCAATCTTCGGAAGTTTTATCGTTACTTTCGTTCCCTCATCAACACTACTCTCAAACGAGATTGTTCCTTGCATTGCTTCAATTATTCTAACGGAAACTGTTGTACCAACGCCGGTTCCCTTCTCCTTAGTAGAATAATAGAGTGTACCAATACGCGAAAGTTGTTCCTTGGTCATTCCCTTTCCATTGTCTCTGATCATGATGACCGTTTTATCTTTTTCCTCGTATAATTTCACGTGAACATATCCACCTGAACTGGTTGCCTCAATTGCATTTTTAATTAAGTTGACTAATGCTTGCTTAAATTGATTTTTATCTGTATTTATGAATGTTTCGACCTCTATATCACCTTTTAATTTAACATTTTGCTTTAATGCTAGTGGTACTATTAAGGTAACTACGTCTGAAACGCACTGTTTTAAATTGATTGTTTCTACTTTATCAAATTGTGGTTTCGCAAAGTTTAAATAATCATTAATGATCCCTTCTGCTCTACCTAATTCACTTAATACTAGTGGCAAGTATTCCATTGACTGGTTATCTTTGCTCTCTTGCATCAATTGGAGGAAACCTTTCACTACAGTAAGTGGATTCCTTACTTCGTGGGCAATAGAAGCCGCCATTTCACTTAATGTATTAAGCTTTTCGGCCCTTTGAATTTCTTTATGCAAAATTTTATTTTCTATTAAAGTTTCAATTAATTTTGCCCCTAAAGTAATTGCGATTAACTCGATTACAATAAAAATAAGAACTAACCCAAAAAGTCTGTAATCGCTTTTAAAACTTATGTGGTTTACAAATAAAAACGTAAATAAGATTCCTAGTTGGACTAATGCTGGCCAGAAACTAATCAGAGCTGTTGCAATGATCCTTTGTTTAGGCTTAAATGTCCAAAACCATTTAAATAAAACCATTGACCCTAGTGAGGATAGGGTAATACTCATCATTCCGAAAATTATGGCGTCTCCGCCTAAAAGAATCCTACCTAATAAGATTGCTAAAAAAGTTATGATTCCCCAACGGTAGCCACAATAAAGAAAAGCAATGGTTAATGGAATATATCTTAAATCCCAAAATAACCCATATGCTGGGTATGGAAAGGCCATACAAAAAAAGCCTGCTACAGCCTGAAATATGCCAAAAAGATAAATTTTATCTTTATAGCCATGCCTTTCATAAATGATACTGTATATTAAAATTGGACTTAATATAATTAAAACATGCAGTAAAAGTTTTTCGATTAACACGTTATTATCCTCACCGAATTCAAAATTTACGAAATAATGTTAATTTAAAAATAATACGACAAAAATTCCAAAAATCCTTTATTTTACCCTATCATGTCCCATCTTTTTTCATTTTCTGTCGATTAATATTATTCGATTTATTTGAGAGTGAAAAAGGTGCGTTTATAAGTTTAAACATTTATACTAGAAATACCTTACAACTACTCGAATGAAAGGGATTTTTATGAATAAAAGAATCGTATTAAATATTACTTTAGTTATGATTTTCTTTTTGTTAATTAATTTTTACATAGGCATTAATGGATGGATTTATCTCAATTCTTTATTTAGTAATTGGACGAACCCAACAATAAAAATAGTTTATTGGATTGTATTTCTGACTGTAACTTTTGCATATATTCTTTCAAGAGTTTTAAAGAAAAAGCTACCTACCCCATTCTTTAAATCAATCCATAAAATTGGAGCATATTGGCTTGCCATCTTTTACTATTTAATTTTCTTCGTTATCGCTGCTGATTTAATTGGACTGATATTAAGTAAGGCTACTTCTATAAAGACGAATACGATTATTTCGATTTTAGGAACGTTTGTCGCACTATGCATTACAACCCTTATTATAAAAGGTAGAAAAAGTGCTTTAAATACAGAAATAGTTCATTATGACATCAATGTTGCAAAATCAAATGAAAAGTATAAAGAGCTATCAATTGTATTAGTTTCAGATTTACATTTAAGCACATTAGTTACGAATAAAAGATTAGAGTTTCTTGTTGAAAAAATTAATAAACTTTCTCCTGATCTAGTATTAATTGCTGGGGATATTATTGATGAAGATATTACTCCTTTTGTTGAGGAAAATATGATTCAAACCTTGAAAAAGTTAAAACCAAGGATTGGAACATATGCAGTACCAGGTAATCATGATTATTATGGCGGACATTTAGATTTACTTGTTGAACATTTAAAGGATGCCGGTATCCATATTTTATTAGATGAGAAAGAACTGGTTGAAAATAATTTCTATATCGTCGGTCGAAAAGATCTCGCTAGTAAAAAACGCTTAGATTTACCTAAACTACTCGAAGGAATTGATCATTCAAAGCCAATTATTTTACTTGACCATCAGCCTTATCATTTAGAGATTCCAACTCAATTAGGTGTAGATTTACAAGTGTCTGGTCACACCCATCGCGGTCAATTTATGCCAAACCACTTAATCACTCGTCGACTTTATGAAGTAGATTGGGGATATTTACAAAAAGAACACTCCCATTTTATTGTTTCATCAGGATTTGGAACTTGGGGACCACCAATTAGAACAGGTAACCCTTCTGAAGTTGTTACGATTACTGTTTCATTTTCCAATTGATTCATTCTACTAGAGACCGAAAGATTTTGGTCTCTTTTATTTTTTGTCATAATTTATCTATAAATAATTTTCTGAAAAGTGTAAAATATTATTGTGAGTTTCTTTTCAGAATGGAGAATGAAACATGAAAAATACGGAGTACTACAATAATAGAAGCCATCGAATTTATATTTTTTTTATGGCTTCACTCACTTCTTTGTTACTAATAGGAATTATAGTTTCTCCCTTAACGTTTAAAGATCACCCAATTGAAATGATCATCCAAGTTATCTTAATGTTCTTATTAATTTTTGCTTTATTCTATTTTGTTAAAAGAGATAATACATTTTCAAAGTTATTATTTACGACCATTTCATCCCTATATGTATATATTAAATTTTGGACATACCCAGAAACATCAACAATGTATAGTTTTGTAGCAATTATCCCTATCTTCACGATCTTTTTATACAATCGCAAAGCATTTTATATCGGTTGGGTATTAAATATATTAATTGGACCTACTTTTGTCTTACTAATCACATTTTCCGATTTAAAAGAAAAATATTCTTACATAGCCTTAGACCCTGTCGGCAATATTTTAGAATTCCTAGCCATACAATTAATTCTCTTATTTGTATTTTTACAAACAGAGACAAGAGTCATAGCTTTAGAAACAAACCACAAGGAAATACAGCAGGCGAAACAATTAAACTCAATCGGTCAGCTAGCAGCAACGATTGCACATGAAATTCGTAATCCAATAACAGTCGTAAAAGGATTCGCACAACTGTTTCAAGAAACAAAAACAATGACCCATGACGAAAAATACTATGTCGATGCAATGTTAAAAGAACTAGAATACGCTCAAATCATCATCAATGATTACTTATCACTAGCAAAACCACAAACCGAAACAATCCAAATCGTAGAAGTAAATAAAGAAATATTGAATGTGACTGATTTACTAGCCTCAATGGCAAATAGTCAAAGCATCGGCTTCCAATTAAACTGTAATGAAATACTTTACACAAAAATAAATCCGATCGAATTTAAACAAGTTCTCGTTAACTTAATGAAGAATGCAATCGAATCAATGCATTGTGCCGGATTTATCACGATCAACCTTTTGCAAGAAAATGAATTTGCTCTTATTGAAATCATAGATACAGGAATTGGCATGTCTCAAGAAACAATCGAAAAACTAGGTACCCCTTTCTATTCTCTAAAAGAAAGAGGCACAGGCATCGGATTAACAGTCTGCTTTAACATTATCGAAAAATTCAAAGGTCAAATTAAAGTAAGCAGCAAGGAAAAAGAAGGTTCAGCATTCCGGATTTATTTACCGATTTGGAAGAAAGAAAATGAATAAAACTGAGATAAAAAACCACAAGAATGATATTATCCCCTTTAG
>NZ_NULG01000108.1 GCF_002577195.1 Bacillus sp. AFS041924 | reverse complement strand
ACTTGAGCCTCCTTTAGCAAGCCTTTAGGGGTCTCAAGTTTCCCGCATTTCCCATAGGAGTCTTCGCACCTTCCATTTCAATTAGTCTCGAATTTAACTAGAATCAACAATTAATATTAACAGAGTCTTTTATTTAAAAAGATCCACTCTTTTACTATCATTTCTAGTTTATTTATTATTTAATTTTTTAAACTCATTTTTACTACTTTTATGGCATTTGTCTATTTTAAATTAATATTGAATTTTTCGATTAAATCTTTAAAAGCAGGTCTTTCATTTCCATCTCTTCCAACAATATGTGTTGCTGTTATTAATGAGTTTAAAACGGCCTCCTCAGTTGCTTCTCCGATCGCCCTAAATGCTAGATCAATATCTTCTTCATGAATAGTCGGTACCGTAATACAGTGTGAGGTTTTTTCATGAGGAATTTTTGTTGCAGTAGAAAAGCCAATTACGACTTCACCACTTCCCGTAGTAATAATTGAACCTGTTCTTGATAATCCCGTAACTGTTCTTTTAATAATCCGATTTAGCTGTCTTTCAGATACGGGAAGATCTGTTGCAACAATCATAATAATTGAACCCTTATCTTGTTCGTCTCGTTCTTTTAAGATAAAATCTCTCAATTCAGCTCCAACCGGTTTTCCATTTACCTTTAAATCACTTAAAATACCAAAATTAGATAATACTAAAACCCCCATCGTATAAGTACCATGTTCCATTGTCATCATCCTAGAAGCTGTACCTATACCACCTTTTAATGAATAACAGAGCATTCCCGTCCCTGCTCCAACTGTTCCTTCTACTATTTCTGAAGAAGCATTATGTAGTGCTTGAAAAACATGATTTTTCGTAATAAACCTTGCTCGTACGTCATTTAAATGCATATCATTGCATTCACAAATAACTGGGTTAACAGTTCCAGTTGTTCGTCCAATTTCAGGATTATGCTCTAACATATATTCTATTAATGCATCCGCAGCAGTACCAATACTTAAAGTATTGGTTAAAATAATTGGCGTTTCAATTGTTCCTAACTCATTAATCTGAATTGCCCCCATTGACTTACCGAAACCATTAATTACATGTGTTGATGCAATTAACTTCTCCTTAAATACATTTCCCTGATGTGGCAATATCGCTGTAACACCAGTTTGAATGTCATGATCACTAATCGTTACGTGACCAACAGTAACTCCTTCAACATCTGTAATAGAATTTAAGGGACCAGTTTCCAGATACCCAATATTCACACCATAATCTCTTATTCTTTTTTGACTTTGCATAATAACCTCCCTCTTCAACACAAAATAGCTAATAACTTTATTTCATAAAGGACAAAAGGCTCTTAATTAGAGCTTTTAGTTAAAAAAGATTTTTGTCCTTTACTGATTTACCCGTTACTTTCTGTGAATATTTTTTTCTCCTGACTTTCTTTGACTTTTAATGGGATATAAGATAAAGAAAGTACTGCTACACCGATCATTAATAATATCATCAATGACGTAAATAAAAGCACAATCTTACTCGAAAATAATTTCATCATGTTTGATATTCTCCTTTTACGATTAATCTTATGAATTATTTTAACAGATAAATTTGAAAATTTGATACTTACGTATAAAAATAACGCTCTAAATGACTCTCAAACATAAATATAGTTTTTTAATTCCACTTATTTAGCCTCATGGAAATTATTACCAACTAAGAAAAAAGAACTATTTCTATTACCATACATACCCTATATTAAACCTCGTTTTCTAGGTGGTATTGGCAAACAGGTTCACATCACTTTTATCCTGAAGATAAAAGTGGTTTTTCTATTAAATATTCAAAATAAAAAGCACAAGGACATATAATTTCCTGTGCTTTTATTGATAAAGGTACTTTGATAGTGACTTCATTAATGATCGATAAAAAATTAGTCCCTATATCCATAACCAATAATTTGTTGAGATTTTGAATCTGCATAGATTGCGAACCCACCTATACTAGGATTATCACTAGAAGGATAATCAATAATCAAAACTTCTTTTCCTATAAAATCTTTTTCTTGGATACTTCCCATATTTTCTTTAAGGATAATCTTCTGTATACTTGCATCCTTCCAAGTCCCTTTTATATGATTTTTAATTTCACTAGAAAGTTGATTCCAAACATTCTCTCTTATGTCTTTTTGTTTAACAATACTTTTTGCAATCTTTACTTCCTTTGAAGTTAATACATTTGAATCTTTACTACACCCACTATTTAAGAATAGTAAAGGAACTAAAACTATGGTGGTGAGAATCATTTCTTTCAATACGATCCCTCCTATACGCTCATGTTTAATTCATAAACTGTTCTTGCAATAATTTTGTTAATTTTGTATCAAGTTTATATACTATTCCTTTATGTAAATAAATATTTTGCTTGTAATTCACTTCAAAATCCTCAATTTTACCCTCTCGATCAATTAAAGTGAGTTTCAAATCTGAATTGTCAACTTGTTTATCTTCCACATTTTTCAAGTTAAAACCTTTTTCAATTTTATTGATTAGATCCTCATCTTTTTGGGCTGAATAAATCAATGTATCAATTGAGGTAACACCAATGATTCCTACTACTTTACTCGTTTTCTCTTCCGAATTGGATTTAATTGAACAGCCAAATAATATAAATAGACAACTTAAAACAATTAATATTCTTTTCATATAACCTCCAATGTTTAAAATGAATTTTTTATATTAAATTCAACGACTGATTCATTACTCCTTGAAAAATAAACACATTGCATTATTAAAATATTAAAAAGTTATTTTTAGCATATAGAATGCAAATCTCATTAGGTGATTTTTTCCTATAAAAAAATGAGTTGCAAATACAACTCAATCTTCTTTAAAATGTAAATATTATTGATAGAATTACTGATTAAATTTATCAAGAGTATAGTCATAATTGATTTCAATGAGACTATTATTTAACTCAGTAAGAAATTTATTTACAGACTCGACTAAAGACTCTGTAGTTATATACTCCGTCGGTTCAAACATTTGCCATACTGAATAGATACCCCAACGATCATCATCTTTATATAGGAAATTCATCAAATCTTCATTTCGATTAATCGATTCATAGTTCATATTCACTTTTAAGCCATTTCGTATTTTTTGAACCCATTCGCTCAGTTGACTCGCAAACTCTGTTAGATTTATATTTGGGTCGTGGAAATACAGAGTATCGTTTAAGTAAATATTTAATGAACCATCAATATATTTACCCGTATTCGCAACGTAAGCCGGTTCTGAAGGTATATAATCATTTAATATAAACAAGAATTTTATATTCATAAATTAATCCTTTCGTATGTAGTTCGATCTTTCTTAATTTACTCTTATTATTTCCTATTTTTGGTATTTCCTACAATAATATTTATCTTTTTCAATTAAATAGATCAAATATTTATATTTTACGTTAAAGGTTAAATTTCGCTTTGGCATTTAAAACGGGTAAGTTTCTTGAACGAATTGTACCTTACCCAGTTTGTGGACATAGGAATAGAATGTCTATTGAAGATGATTGAAGCTACTGGGAAGCTCAATTTTAATAGTTTATAAATCAGTAATAAAAGGAAACCTGTTATTAAAAAGGTTTCCTTTATTTATTAAAAAATTATAATAGAAAGGAAGTATTAATTTGCAAAAACAGATCGAAGAATTAACATTATTGTTACTGTATTTAACATCTTTTCAAGAGAATAGTGTATTAGGTGAGACTACACTTAGAAGTTGGAAAGGATATCCATTCGATACATTAGATCAATTATCAAATGATAGTCTAATTTTTTTCAGTAATCGTGCAAAATCAGTTTATATTACAGAAGATGGAATAGAACTAGCTAAAATATTAATGCAGAAATATAACATTCAACAAATGAATTAAGGTTAATCCTATATCTAAAACTGCAATTATAGTTAATTACAATCATTTTCGCATTGTACTAAGTTATCTTTCTTTAAAATCTCTGTTGCTTTCTTTATATTTGATACATTAAAAAAAAGGGAATCTTTTTCACCTATATAAAATGATTTCACTTCAACATTACACCATAATCTACCGTAAATTTTACTAAATACCCCTGGAATACCAGCTGGGATATTTAATATAGCCATAATTGTTTCTTCTTTAAATTTAACATTAGAAGATTCAAGCGCATCCTTAACTACTTTTAGATCTCGTTTACTTTCAGATTCAGTTGTTCCAGGTACTAGTCTAACAAAATTTTTATGATTTCGACTTCTTGAAAGTAAAATACCAACAATATTTACTGACTTGTTAGCTATTTCCCTTAATATGCATTCAAAAGTTTCATCATTTACAATAAAAATAAATTCTGTTCTATATTCAATATTAAAATTTAATTGCTCGATTTTACGATTATTAGAACAATTCAAATTCTCCACATCCTAATTTTTTGGTTTTTATTAAAGTATGTGAAATAAAGGAAAATGTTTTTTGTGTAAGATAATAACTTACACTTCTCATGTCATCTCATTTTCTAGTCATTTCATCAAGATATAAAAAAATCCCCTTATAATTGACAGTGAATATCTTTTAACTGTCAATTATAAAGGGATTATTAATTCACTCGGTCTAATCACACTCTAAGGTGTAAATGTGATTATATTCATATCCCTATTATTAGCAGATGCTGAAGTAAGATTCGAAGCAGTCGTAAAAATAACTCTTAGACTATAGGTTGATGTTGCATTTGCAGGTGCTATATTAACTTGAGTACTTGCAATTTGAAACCTTTGAGTACCAGCTGTAGGTTGACTTCTACTAATTATCCTAGTGTCTATTAAAGTTGCATCTCTATATAGTCTTAATTCAAAGACAATTGACCAGTTTGCATTGACAACTATTTCAATCGCTGTTGCATAGTCAATTTTAAGCTGCTGATTAGCTAACACTCCTTGCGTGATACTGACTATGGTTACTTCAGTATTAAGTGGCGGGAATACAGCTATTGATCCTGCATTTTCTGCAAAAGTTAGAGTTGGTCTTTGACCTGTTGGGCCTGTTGCTCCGGTTGTTCCTGTTGCCCC